>JBBQMD010000014.1:0-54065 GCA_038328575.1 Phycisphaerales bacterium
TGTTTTGTTTACAAACTCTGGGTTGCATTGTGCGCGTTGGCCTTGACATTGTTTGTGTTGGTTTTGGTGTTGTTGTTGGTGTGGGGGTGGGGGGGGGGGGTGGGCTCGCCGTCTGCTGGGCGGGGCGCAAAGTTGGGGGGACGTGCTGAGGGCGCAGAAGCGGCTCAGCGAGAGGGAAGTATTGGCGGGGCGGGGGCTGGGTCAAGGGGCGGGGGAGGGGGGAGGGAGGAGCTTTGGGAAGGCGGGCCACCTGGGGGCACTATTATTGATGGGGTACGTTGTAGTCCGATTCCTTTGCCTCTTCGGGGCGAAATCGAGATCATGCGACGGTTATCCACGGGTTGCGCTCCGCCCGCGAGGACGCGGGCTGCGCTGCACCCGTGGCCACATTCCTTGGCCCCTTTGGGGCCAAACACCGCGGACTTGCCCGCGACATCTCTGACACACTGCGTCGCCAAATTCTTGATAGCAACGGTTACATCTGCCAAGTCTGCGGAGCCGGGGCGGGCGAGAAATCTCTGTGCGAGGCGCGGGCGGGGGCATCGAAGTCGGGGGACCGACTTCGATGGCACGCCGGCCGCGTGGCTTCACCAGTGGCTACAGAGTTTCACCTCTCCGGGGCACGGATTGGGCGGGGGATCTATGCCGCGGATGAGATTTTTGATGGTACGCTGAGGCGGGTTGAGGCGGGGAGGCGGATGGGGGTTCGGGGTCGTATGGCGCGGGTTTGGCGGGGTCTGGTCGTGGGGGCGTTGGATGTGCGAAGGAGTGGCGTTGGTGGGGTTGGGTTTGGGGGCTTGGTTGAGGAGTGCCGGTGATGAACACGATGGCGCTGGTGGTGGTGTTGGGGGTGTTGGTGGTGGGGGTGTTGTTGATGTGGGTGGGGTGGCGGGGGCGGCGGTTGAATCGGCATCCGATGTGCCGTGATTGTGGGTTTGATTTGGACGGGGCGTACCCGGCGGTGGTGACGTGTCCGGAGTGTGGGGCGGGGCTGAGGCGGGCGCGGGGTGTGCGGGTGGGTGCGCGGCGGCGGATGATGTCTCTGGTGGCGGTGGGGGGGTTGATGGTGGTGCTGGCGCTGGCGCCGCTGGGGGCGACGATGTATGCGACGATGACGGGGGCGAACATCAACCCGAGCAAGCCGACGTGGCTGCTGCTGGTGGAGTCAAAGTGGGTGAACGGGAACGCGGGTGATCTGGTGGCCAAGGAGCTGCTGGACCGGATGGTGACGAAGAAGATTGCGGTGGCGGGGTATGGGCCGCTGGTGGAGGCGGCGCTGGCGCGGCAGGCGGATCAATCGCTGAACTGGTGTGACGCGTGGGGAGACATTGTCGAGCGGGCGTCAACCGATGGCACGATCACGGCTGAGCAGCGGGCGAGCTTTGAGCAGAACGCGGTGGTGCTGGGGCTGGAGTCGCGGGCGAAGGTGGTGCGGGGTGAGCCGCTGCCGCTGTTTGTGTCGCGGGTGTCGCAGCGGGTGACGACGAACACGAACGCGTATGCGCAGGTGTGGGTTCGGACGGTGAAGTTGGATGGGGTGGGGCTGAAGCGGATGGTGCCGACGGCGAGCTACCCGGGGTTTACAAGGGCGGTGACGGATCAGATCCGCAAGAGCGTGGCGATGCAGCCGATCGGGTATGTGCAGGTGTATGGGGCCGCGGCGGGGCAGTGGGCGGCGAGAATGGGAATCGGGACGGCGGCGATGGGGGCGATGGTGCCGCGGGATGCGAAGTTGGGGCCGGGCGTGGTGGAGGTTGAAGTTGGGTACACGGCGGAGGTGCTGGCGGGGAATCCGCGGGCGCCGAACTTTGGGATGATGTCGGCGGTGATGCGTGGGCTGGCGGTGGGTTCAAGCGGGATGGTGGGCAACGTGGCGGAAGTGCTGGGGCGGCAGAAGGTGACACTGCGGGTGCCGGTGGAGATTGTGGACGAGGGGCCTGGGGTGGGCGTGACGGTGATGGAGGCGGATGAGAAGACGTCGGAGCGGATGGCGATAGTGTTGCGGCCGGGGACGGTCAATGCCCAGCCGATGAACTGGGGCGCGGGGGGGACAAAGCCGTGGTCGTGGATCACGCTGCAGTTGAACTTGGAGAAGGATGGGCCGGCACTGGCGCACACGGCGATTGTGAGGGTGGCGGGCAAGACCTATCCCGCAGGAGAAGTGGTGAGCGAAGCGCACGCGGGGAGCGTCGCGGCAAACGTGTTTGTGGTGGACGCGGGGCAGCGGTCGTTGTCGGTGCAGGTCGCGAAGGATCTCAACGACTTGCCGCCGACGATCGACTTGATTTTGAAGCCCAAGCCGGAGCTGGCGCGGCTGACGCGTTTGATGACGAAGGTGTATGGGGGGACGATCGAGATCAAGAACATCGGCGTGACGTTGTATGACCCGCAGGGGACGGCGGTGAAGCGAAAGACCGCGAAGAAGACGAAGGCGGAAGAGGAGGCGAAGGAGAAGGACAAGGACAAGGCCAAGGGCGAGACGAAGGGCCAGGACGAGGACAAGGAAGAGGTGAAGCCTGATGGGGGCGAGCCGACGGAGAAGGAGGGGGAGAAGCCAGCGGGCGAGCCCAAGAAGAGTTGAGGGGAGACGCTGGCGGGTTGATGGTCTGGCGCAGGCTGGCGGAAGGGGGGGGTGGGGGGAGCGGCGTGAGGCGCGAGGCTGGGAGGTTGCCGCGGGCTAGGCGGGGGCTATTCTTGGCGGTTGAGATTCGAGAGCGTCGCGCGGGCGCGGCGTTGAGATCGTGCTTTCACTTCCTTTGAGAAAGGTTCGCATGTTGATCCGCAGTGCGCTGAGCGTGATGATGGTTGCTGGTCTGACGGCGGGGGTGATTGCGCAGGATCCTGCGATGAAGCCGGTGGACCCGGCGAGCAACGCGCCGGCGAACAAGCCCGCGGAGACGCGTCCGGCGGGCGACTCGCCCACGGCGCCGACGAACAACGCGCCGGGCGTGCCGCCTGCGGTGGTGAACATGCCGCCGATGCCGGAGATGCCGCCGGCGCCGAAGGGGATTGCAGTGCCGGATATGCCGCTGACGGATCGGAAGGAGCTTGAGGGCGGGCTGATCAGCGAAGAGATGAAGGTTGGCACGGGCTATGAGGTGAAGGAAGGCGGCGTAGTGGTGGCGCACTATCACGGCACGCTGAAGTCAGACCCGACGAAGGTGTTCGACTCGTCGTATCAGCGCGGCGAGGCGGCGGCGTTTCCGCTGTCGAGCGTGATCGAAGGGTGGAAGAAGGGTGTGCCGGGGATGAAGATCGGCGGCATTCGCAAGCTGACGGTGCCGGCGAGTCTGGCATATGGCGAGCAGTCGCCCTCGCCGGAGATCCCACCCAACAGCGATCTGGTGTTTATCGTGGAGCTTGTTGACGCGCTGCGGTTTGAGGATGTGAAGGTTGGCGAGGGTGAGCCGGCCAGCGCGCAGACTGTGGCGGTGATCAACTATGTGCTGAAGGACAAGGACGGCAAGGAGCTTGAGAAGAGCGCGGCGGGCAAGCCGTACATCTTGTTCCCGGGTGAGAACCAGGGCTTGTCGGTGGCGCTTGAGGGGATGATGGCGGGCGGCAAGCGGACCGTGATGCTGCCGGCGCAGTTGAATAAGAATAATCTGGCGTTTCCGGAGGCCGCGGGGCGGGCGAGCGACCAGCAGGTGAGCTGGGAAGTTGAGCTGGTGCATTTCCGGAACTTGCCGGTGCAGCAGCAGGGCGGGCCGCAGCGCCGGCGGTAAGTTGGGTGTCGGAGAATGCTGAAGTCGGGGGATGAAGAGGGACGCGGTAGGCGTTGCTCTGTCTGTTGTGTGCTGTGCGGGGCCATAGAGCTGCACGCGTACATGGGCACATCGCCACATGGCCACATGGTCAGGTTGCCACCTGGCGCATTTGGGCGGGGACGGGGTGCGGATGGTGTGGGGTGGGTCGGTGGAGGTTGTTGTGCCGGTTTATCACAAGAGGTCGGCGATTGCGGTGGGGCGTGAGGCGTTGTGGGCGTTTCATGTCCGACCGGGGGCGTTTGCGCGCTTGATTCCGCCTTGGCAGGACGTGTCGGTGGCGAGCGCTGAGGGCGGGTTTGCGAATCTGCGGGTGAAGTTGGTGCTGAAGTTGGGGCCGCTGCGCAAGGCGTGGATTGCGCAGCACGAGGGGTATGTCGAGGGAGAGCGGTTTGTTGATCGGCAGGTGACGGGGCCGTTTGGGAAGTGGGTACACACGCATGTGGTGGAGGACGCGCCGGGTGGTGGCGCGGTGTTGGATGATCGCGTGGAGTATGCGGCGCCGGGGGGCGCGGTCGGGCAGGCGCTCTTGGGCTGGAAGCTGGCGAGCGATGTCGAGCGGATCTTTGCGTTTCGGCATGCGCGCACGCGGATGGATTGCGTGCGGCATGCGCGGTTCGGCGCGGAGGCGCGGATGCGGGTGGGCGTGAGCGGATCGTCGGGGTTGATTGGGCGCGATCTGTGCGCGTATCTGGCGAACGCGGGGCATCGGGTGGATCGGATCGTGCGGGCGGGCGCGAAGTTTGAGGCGTGGGCGGCGTTGCCGGCTCCCCGGCTGGACCTGGCTGGGGATGGTGAGGCGTGGGAGGGGCTGGATGCGGCGGTGCATCTGGGGGGCGTGAATCTTGCGGAGGGGCGTTGGAGCGAGCGGCGGAAGCGGGAGATAGTGCGATCGCGGGTGGAGTCGACGCGGCTGGTGGCGGAGCGGGTGGCGGGGATGAGGGAGAGGCCGCGGGTGTTGGTGGTGGCCAGTGGGACGGGCGGGTATCGGGGGCGTGGGGCGGATGAGGCGGCGGCGCGGGAGACGGAGGAGCTGGACGATTCGTTTTTGGCTGACGTGGTGCGGCAGTGGGAGGCCAGCGCGAAGGCGGCGAGCGAGGCGGGGATTCGTGTGGTGTTCTTACGCATGGGGGTGGTGATGAGTGGGCGGGGCGGGGCGCTGGCGGCGATGCGGCGTGCGGCGATGGCGGGCGGGGCGGGGACGATCGGCGGCGGGGCGCAGCGCTGGAGCTGGATCGCGATGGATGATGTGGTGGGCGCGGTTGAGCACGTGTTGCACACGGAGGCTTTGAGCGGGGCGGTGAATGTGGTGTCGCCCGAGGTGGTGACGCAGCGGGAGTTTGCGCAAACGCTGCGGCGGGTGGTGGGGATGCCGCTGGGCGTGCCGCTGGCGGGCTGGATGGCGCGGGCGGGGATGGGGGAGATGTCGGACGTTCTGCTGCGCGACAACGCGGCCAGCGCGGAGAAGCTGGTGGCGAGCGGGTTTGTGCATGAGCTGGCGGGGCTGGAGGGAGCGATGAGGATGGAACTGGGAAGGGTCTGAAGGGATCAAGAGAACTAGGGATCTGGGGATCTAGGGATCCAGACGAGGCACCGCGGGGACCGAGCGATTGGAGATCGCGGGGGATGGGTGACGGTTGAGGTTGGTGCCGGCTTCTATCATGAGAGTGGGGCGTGATTGGAGCGGGAACATGGGCACGATGACGGTGGGTGATCTGGCGGCGGCGATGGAGCGGGTGGCGCCGGTGAGTCTGGCGGAATCTTGGGACAACGTGGGGCTGCTGCTGGGCTCGCGAGGCGATGAGCTGCGCGGGCCGGTGCTGCTGACGATTGACGTGACCGAGGCGGTGCTGGACGAGGCGATCGGGCTGGGGTGCAGCGCGATCGTGTCGTATCACCCGCCGATCTTCACGGCCATCAAGCAGGTGTGTGACGACACGCGTGGGGGGCGGGTGCTGTTGCGGGCGGCGCGGGCGGGTCTGGCGGTGTATTCGCCGCACACGGCGCTCGACGCGGCGGCGGGGGGGATGACGGATTGGCTTGCGGACATGGTGCTGGTGTCGCGGACGACGGGGGACCCGCATCACGCGGATCGGCGGGCGCTGCGGGCGGCGCCGGTGCAGCGGGCGAACGAGCAGTTGAAGGTGGTGACGTTTGTGCCTGTGGAGGCGGTGGAGCGGGTGCGATTGGGGCTGGCGTCGGCGGGTGCGGGGCGGATCGGGTTGTACAGCGTGTGCTCGTTTAGTGTTGAGGGGCAGGGGACGTTTTTGGCGGCGCCGGGGAGCGCGCCGTCGGAGGGGCGCGTGGGGCAGCTTGAGAACGTGCGCGAGGTGCGGCTGGAGATGGTGTGTGCGAAGCAGTCTTTGGCGATTGCGTTGCAGACGTTGCGGCAGTTTCATCCGTATGAGGAGCCGGCGATTGATGTGTATGAGTTGATGGCGCAGCCGCGGCGGGAGATCGGGCTGGGTCGGCGGTTGATTTTGGATTCGCCGCAGCCGCTGGAGACGATCGCGGCGCGGCTGAAGACGAATCTGGGGCTGGGGACGATGACAGTGGGGCGTAGCGGGAGCGCGGGGCATGAGCCGATCAGCGTGATCGGGGTGTGCCCGGGCGCGGGCGGAGAGCTGGCGAGCCTGGCGCTGGCGGATGGGTGCCAGTTGTTTGTGACCGGCGAGATGAAGCACCACGACGTGTTGAATGCGACGGCGCAGGGGCTGAGCGTGGCGCTGTGCGGGCACACGAACACCGAGCGTGGGTATTTGCCGGTGCTGTGCGAGCGGCTGGGGAAGGCGATGGAGGGGGCGGGTGTGCGGTTTGTGGTGTCTAGCGCGGATGTTGATCCGTTGCGGCCGATTTGAGGGGAGGGAGGGGGAAGTCGCGAGTCGGTAGTTGCGAGTCGCGAGGGGGTTAGATGGCCACGAGGCACATGGCAACATGGCACATCAGGGCGGGCGGAGCGGTGCGGGCGTATTGGGTGAGTGGTGTTGGGCGGCGCTATGGTTTGCGTTGGCCGAGTTGCGACGTTGACGTGCTTTGGAAAGACTATGGAAATTGGCAAGAATCCGTTTGTCCGGGTGGTTGTGCCGCTGGCGTTGTTGCTGGTGGTGGGGTGGATTGTGTGGAAGGGGATGTCGGGCGGCCCGCTGGGGACGGCGGCCAGATCCGCGCCTGCGACGCCTTCGGGCGTAGTTGCGCCTGGGGGCGCTGGACCGGGCGGGGGCGCTGCTGGTGCGCCGGTGGGCCTTGGTGCTGGTACACCGGTGACGCCGGGCGTGGAGACGGGCGCGGGCGCGGCTGCGCCGGCTCCGGCGGTGGCGATGGCGGTCACGCCGATTGCGGGCCTGCGTGCGCTGCCGGTGGATGGTGCGGGAGCGTTGGCCGGAAAAGGGCCGATTGGCGATCTGGGGTCGGACCTGACGACGAACCCGTTCACGATGCGGGTGACGTTCGCTGGCACGGGCATGGGCGTGGAGCGGATCGAGTTGTCGCGTCACTTTGATGCGTTGGGCAAGGGGGCTCGCAACGAGGTCTTGCAGCAGCGGGAGACGTTTCAATATGTGGCGACCGACGGGGTGACGGTGGAGCGGGAGATTGTGCCGTTCGCGGCGATCGGGGTGCGGGTTAACGGGGTGTTCGTGAGCCTGCTTGATCGCGCGGTGTGGCGCGAGACGGGCCGGAGCCGGACGGCGACGGAGTGGCGTGCCGCGTTCGAGGCGGTGATTGTGGACGGCAGCGCGAGCCCGGTGGTGAAGGTGAGCCGCGAGTATCGGCTGCGGGCGGATAAGTATGACGTGGAGCTGATCCAGTCGGTGCAGAACGTGAGCGGGCAGACGTTGAATGTGCAGTGGATGCAGCATGGGCCGGTGGACGTGCCGGTGGGGGTGGTGCGCTATGGCGGGGACTCGCGTCGTCTGCGGATCGGGCACTTGCCCGGGGCGATGATGAACCCGGACCAGCAGTGGGTGAACGCGGACCGGTTCTCGTCGTACCACGCGGACGTGCTGGGCACGCCGCTGGACGCGGCGGGAGCGACGTGGAATGAGCAGAAGCTGTGGCCGGTGCCGGGGCACGAGGCGGAAGCGCTGGGGCTGTCGTGGGTGGCGGTGACGAACCGGTCCTTCAGTGTTTCGGTGCATCCGCTGGTGGAGCGGCAGGCGGAGCTGGCGCCGGGCAAGGCGGACAAGCGGTTCACGGATGTGGCCAGCGTTGATCGGATTGTGCTGGCGCGCGGGGGCGCGAGCGTGAGCGAGCTGCAGAAGAACGCGATCGCGGCGGTGCGGCTGTTTGGGCCGGAGGTGACGCTGGCGCCGGGGGCGAGCGAGGACGTGTCGATGGGGGTGTATGCGGGGCCGCTGAGCACGCGGTATTTGAATGTGGAGGATCGGCTGAAATCGCTGGGCATGGGCGGGATGGTGATCTATAGCTTCGGCGGGCCTTGCGGGTTCTGCACGTTTCAGTGGCTGGCGCAGTGGCTGCGGGTGTTCCTGGGGTTTTTGCAGTCATCGGTGGTGTTTGACTGGGGGCTGGCGATCGTGGTGCTGGTGGTGTGCGTGCGGACGGCGCTGCACCCGGTGACGAAGTGGTCGCAGACGAGCATCCAGCGGTTTGGCAAGCAGATGGCGGCGATCGCGCCGAAGCAGAAGAAGCTGCAGGAGAAGTACGGCAGCGACAAGGTCAAGCTGCGCGAGGAGATGGCGAAGCTGATGCAGGAAGAGAACGTGAACTACGCGGGCATGCTGGGGTGCCTGCCCATGTTCCTCCAGACGCCGATCTGGATCGCGCTGAGCGCGATGATCTACTTTACCTTTGAGCTGCGGCACGCGCCAGCGTTCTTTGGCGTGTTTCAGTCGATCGCGCCGGGGTGGTCGTTCCTTGCGGATCTGTCGGAGCCGGACAAGCTCGTTGCGTTCAGCACATCGTTCCACGTTCCGTTGATCAGCGGGATGATGGGGCCGGTGGACGGGTTGAACCTGTTGCCGGTGCTGATGGGTGTGCTGTTCTGGTTCCAGCAGAAGTACATGACGCCGCCGCCGACGACGGAGCTGTCTTCGGAGATGGAGACGCAGCAGAAGATCATGAAGGTGATGATCGTGTTTTTGTTCCCGCTGATGATGTACAACGCGCCGTCGGCGCTAGTGATCTACTTCCTGGCCAACAGTGCGCTGGGGATCGTGGAGAGCCAGCGGATTCGGTCGCAGATGTTGGAGGCGGATGAGAAGGAAGAGGAGCGCAAGCGGCTGGTGAAGGAAGGCAAGTTGCCGCCGCCGAGCCCGCGCAAGCCGGGAATCTTCGCGCGATTGCAGGCGATGGCGGAGGCGAAGCAGCAGCAGATTGAGACGAAGAAGAAGGGGAAGAAGTGAGAGGGGACCGAGGGATCGAGGTTATAGGCTTGGGTTGATTGGCGACAACTGACTGCTGACGCGAGGGCTTTGCGATGACACCATTTGAGGAACCGGCGGGTGGCGGGGTTGTGCGGCGCCGGCGGAACACGTTGGGATTGGTGGGGTTTTGGATTTCGCTCGTGGCGTTGCTGGGGGCGTGTGTGGGCGGGGCGGTGTTGTCGCCTGTGGGGCTGATGGTGTCGATGGCGGGGCTGGTGAGGCGGCCGCGGGGCGAAGCGGCGGCGGGTGTGGTGTTGGGGCTGGTGGGGACGTTTTTGCTGGTGCTGGCGATCGTGCTGCTGGGCGGCGTGGTGCTGGTGTTCAGCGTCGCGGTGGGGGCGGTGTTGGAGGGAAAGGTGTTCAACGTGACGGAGCGGTGCGTGCGCGAGTTCAACGCGGAGCGCGGGCACCCGCCTGCGAGCGTGGATGAGCTGCTGAAGGGCGGGTACTTGCGGGACGTGCCGTCGTTGTATGGTGAGCCGGTGGTGCTGCGGGTGGAGTCGTCGTTGCGCGTGGTGTTGCACTCGCCGGGGCCGGATCGATTGGAGGGCACTGCGGACGATCGCGAGCGCGTGATTTTGCTGCGAGAACCGGCAGCACCAAATGTGCCTGCGGTGCCTGCGGGCGGCGCGGGTGGGGAGCTTGGGACGTTGGTTGAGCCGGGGGGAGAGCCGAAGGGGGAGCCGGAGTGAGTGGCGAGACGATCGCGGCGATCGCGACGGGCGCGGCGGGGTGCGCTGGGCGGCGGGCGCTGATCCGCGTGTCGGGGCCGGTGGCGATGGAGCTAGCGCAGGGGCGGCACGAGGCGGTGGTGGTGAGTGATGGCTTCGGTCGCGGCGCGAGGGGTGTGGGTGTGGTGCGCGTGCGGGTGGGGGTTGGCGTGATGGGAGGCGCGGACGCCGGCGGTGGCGCGGGCGCGATGATGCCGGCGCTGGCGGCGTGGTTCGCTGAGGGTGCGTCGTACACGGGCGAGGCGACGCTGGAGTTGCTGGTGCCGGGAGGTGGTGGCGGGGGTGGAGGGGTGGTGGCGGCGATGGTGTTGGCTTCGATCTGCGGGGTGCCGGGGGTGCGGCATGCGGTGGCGGGGGAGTTCACGGCCCGGGCGTATGAGGGTGGGCGAATGAGCTTGGTGGAGGCCGAGGGCGTGGCGGCGATGATCGCGGCGGAGAATCAGCAGCAGGCGGCGGCGGCGCGAGCGGTGTTGAGCGGGGAGATGGGGCGGGTGTATGTGGGGTGGGCGGAGCGGATCACGCGGCTGCGTGCGCTGGTTGAGGCGGGGATCGACTTCGCGGAGGAAGAGGGCGTGGTGGCGATCGATGGGGCGACGCTGCGAAGGCGGTGCGCGGAGCTGGTAGACGAGATCGACGCGCGGCTGGAGCGGCGAGCGGGTGGCGAGCGCATCAGCGGCGCGGCGCGGGTGGTGATGGCGGGGAGGCCCAATGCGGGCAAGAGCACGCTGTTTAACGCGCTGCTGGGGCGACGGCGCGCGATCACGTCGGCGATCGCGGGGACGACGCGCGATGCGCTGCGCGAGATGGTGACGCTGCGCGGGAGCGCCGGGCGGCGTGTGGAGATTGAGTTGGTGGATGCCGCGGGCGTGGATGGGGCGGAAGGAGGCGTGGGCGGTGAGGTTGAGCGGTTGATGGGCGAGAGCGCGCGGGCGGAGGTGCGCGGGGCGCTGGTGGTGCTGTGGTGTGATGAGCGCGGGGTGTTTGATGCGGCGGCGCTGGGTGAGGTGGTGGCGGCGGAGCGATTGATTCGTGTGCGGACGAAGCGGGATCGGCCGGGGGTTGAGGGGTTTGGGGGCGGCGGCGAGGTGGGCGTGAGCGCGATTGGGGGCGAGGGGTTGGTAGCGCTGCGGGCGCGGGTGTTTGAGATGGTGTGGCGGGCGCGAGGTGGTGGGGGCGCGAGGATGGAGTTGCTGCCCAGACATGCGGGGGCGCTGGGGCGGGCGCGCGATGCGCTGAGCGACGTGGTGAGGCTGATTGATGCGGGGTGCGAGGCGCAGGAGGCGATCGCGGAGGAACTGGTCAGCGCCGGCGGCGCGATCGGTGAGCTGACGGGGCGCGTCGAGCGGGACGAGGTGCTGGGGGTGATCTTCGCGTCGTTCTGTATTGGCAAGTGACGGGGGGGCGGGGCGGAGAGCGGTTGTCCGCGGCGGCGGGCTTGCTCTTATGATTGCGCATGCATGACGAGCGCTGCGAGGGGAACGACTACTTCAAGTGTGACTACTGCCTGCGCTCGTGGAGCGAGGATCGCCCGATGATCGAGGGGCACAAGGGCAGCCTGGTGTGCGCCAAGTGTCTGAGCGCGGCGTATGTCGAGGTGGTGAATGCGGGGCAGGGTGTGATGGGCACGGTGGGGCCGCTGAAGGATGTGGACGCGGGCCACCCGGCGCCGGGGTGCACGATGTGCCTGGAGCGACGAGGCGAGTTGTATTGGCAGAGCCCGGTGGTGGATGAGGCGTTGATTTGCCGTCGGTGCATTCGTCAGTCGGTGACGGCGCTGGAGAGTGATCCGGACTTTGGATACACGCGCCCGGCGGCGCCGGCGGGGATGGTGGTATCGCCGGAGGATGCGCGCGAGGATGAGGACGACGACGCATGAGACGGCGCGGCGGCGCGGGTATTTAGTGGCCGCCCTCGGCGGGCTTGTCCTTGCCTTTGGCGGCGGGCTTGGGCTTGGCGGCTTTGGCGGGCTTGGCTTTCGGGGCTTTGGCTGGTGCGGCGTGGGCGTCTTTGGCGGCGTGGTCGGAGTCGGCGGGTTTCGTGTGCGCGGCAATTTCGGCGTGCTCGTGCGCGACGGCGGTGGCGACTTTGGCGGCGTGTTCGTCTGAGACGATCAAGCGCGGGTCGGATACGGAGGGCTGGCCTGCGTCGGAGGGGGACTTCAGCAGGACGTAGGCCCAGACGATCAGGGCGTGAAAGAGCGTGAGCAGCGAGATCCAGCCGACGGTCTGGCGGGCGGAGGGGGAGAGCCCGCCGAGTTTCATGGCCATGGGCTCGACGAGCGAGCTGAACTTGAGGAAGAGGAGGCTCAAGGGCTTCGCGATTCGCGAGCCGATCGAGCGGTTGGGCGCGGCGGGCGTGGGTGCGGCGGCGAGAGCGGGAGGCGCGGGCGCTTTGGCGGTCGTTTCGGTGGTGGGCGTGCTTGGTGCGGCGGTGGCCGCGGCGACGACGGCGGCGACCGCGACGGCGGGGAGCGGCGTGGGCGGGGCTTCGGCGGGAGTGGGCGCGACCGGGGCGGGGCCGGCGGGTTCGAGCGTCACCGGGTCGGCGAACTCGTCGTCGATCGTGGACTCCGCGGCCTTGGCGAGCTTTGAGTCCAGCTCGGCGGCGCTGGTCGTGGGTCCGGGGATGTTGGCGCTGGGCCTTTCGGCTTCGTCGAGCGCGGCGTCTACCTGTTGGTCGAGCGTCGCGGCGGCGGGGGACGCGAGCATGGTGTCGACTTGCTGGTCGATCGAGCCGGCGTCAGGTCCTTTGAGAGCAGCAGAAGCCATGGGAGAGAACATCGGGTCAGGGAGAGGTCGGGGCGGGGCGCGAGGGTGCTGGGCGAGAGATGGGGCGTGGGGACCCGATCGAGCGTAGCGGCCAGCGCGCTTCTCGGACGAGATGACGGGCCGAGAACGACGGGTCAGGGCGGGTTGAACTTCGACAGCAGCGCGGTGTACGCCTCGCGCCCGGCGTGAACGGACCGCTCGTAGTCATCGATCACGCGGAAGCGCTCCAGCAACTCCGGGGTGATGTTGTTGACGGTGGGCTCATTCTTCCAGGCGCGCAGGCGCTCGAGCATGGTGACCGGCAGGCCCTCGATGAGGAAGGCCGAGGGGAGCTGCTCGATGGCGCTGCGCATGGCTTGCTCGGGTGGGTTGTCGGTGGAGAAGGCTTCGGTGATCACGTCCGCGGGGTCGCGCTGTTGTCTGTGAACGGTGTCGAAGTCGATCTCGGTGGCGAACGCCTCGACGGAGTCAACACTTCGGAAGTCTTCGCGGAAGGGCAGGAGGTGGCCGATCCAGTCAGACGCGGCGGACAGCTTGAGGTCGGCGGAGGAGCGGAGCGAGCTTCGAAGGGCCGCGAGGTGGCGGTGTGCCTGTTCTTCGATGCGCACAGCGAGGTCAAAGGCTTCGGCCTTGAGCTTGGCGTCGGGAGACTTGAAGTGTCGGAAGGGGTCAAAGGGCGCGGGCATCTTGGCGCCTTCGGGCGCGTCCGCGTCGAGCTCTTGAGGCTGGAGTTCTTCTGCGGGCTCTTCAAGGCGGCGGAGGATTGTGCGCGCGAGGCCGAAGGCTGGGCCCGCGGCGTCGGAGCGGTTGCGGGCGCGGAGGAGGCGGCGCGCGGCGCTGATCGCGTCCTCGGCTTTGAGAGTCGTCATGCCGACGATGTAGTCAATCGCGTCGCTGATGGCGTCGGGGCAGCTCTCGCCGGTGCGAAGTGGCGCGCGTCGGATGGCGGCGGTGGGGTGGCCTTCGCTGACGTACGCGTCGCGAGCGTCGGTGGAGATGGCGTAGGGGGCGGTGGGGTCTGAGGGGGAGTGAACGAAGACGAGGGGGAGGCCTTGGATCCCGCCGTGGGTGGGGGTTTGATCGAGCGCGCCGGCGGCGTAGGCGACGACGCCGTCAATGACGCGGGGGAACGCGGCGGCGAAGGTGAGGGCGAAGAGGCCGCTGCCACCGAAGCCAACGAGGACGACGCGTTTGGTGGGGAGAGAGCGCGTGATGTCCAGGAGAGCATCGCGCATGGGGATGATGTCTTGAGGGCGGGGGATGAAGCCGCGGGTGGCGTCGTCGGCGCGGGTGGTGCCTTCGAGGATGATGAGGATGTCATTGGTGCGGAAGGTGGCGGGGTCGTGCTGATCGATGACCCACTGACGGGTGCTGGCGCTCGGGTGCAGAATGATGACGACGTTGCAGGGGGTGTTGGCCTTGAAGTCAACGGGAAGGCGGAGGAAATAGCTGAGGGCTTCGCCGCCGGATTCGCCTTCTTGGTCGACGTTGCGAGCGTGCTGGCAGGTGGCGAGGTAGATTTCTAGGGGCGTGGCGGCATTGAGCGCGGCGCGGTCACGCGGGTCGAGGGTGGGGTAGGTGCGTGGCGTGGGTGCAAGGGGCGCGGGGGGTGTGGGGGGCGGGGCGTCGGGCTGCGCGAGGGCGGGGGCGGCTTGATTGGGCGCGAGTGCGAGCAGGATCGCCAGCGACAGGGCACGGGTGCGAAGCGGGGCGCGGCGGGAGGTGTGGGTGCGCATGGTGGGCCCTGGGGCGAGTTCGGCGGGCGTGAGGAGAGGAAGTAGTAGACGCGAGGCGCGGGGAGGCGAGGGCGCTCACGCGGGCGCGGGCGGATTAGTCTCGCAGGATGTGCTGGATTGCGAGCAGCGAATACGCGGCGATAAGTTCGGGTGAGTTTTCCATCCAGCGATCGTCGAGCGGGCGGAAGCTGCCGTCGGGGTTTTGGAGCGTGGCCAAGACGTCGATCATGTCATTCTGCCAGTCGCGCGGGCCGGGCTTGCTTTCCAGCGGGGAGATGAGCGTGGCGGCGCGGGTCTTGCCGTTGAGGCCCTTGTCGCCAGTGTTGGACTTGAAGGCGTCGAGGGCGGCCTGGCGTTCCTTGTCGCCAGCCATGATGATCATGGCGCGGGCGGGCGCGTCTTTGGTGGCGCTGAAGCGGATGATGGCGTTGATCTTGCCAGCGTCTTTGAGGAAAGACGTGATCTGGTCGTCGGTGATCGCGGCGTCGATGTTGTCAACCAGCAGGCTGACGCGGAAGGGCTCGAAGCCGGTGACGTCGAGCGTTGCGGAGCCGGTGGCGTCCAGGGCGCGGGCCATGGCGAGGATGTAGTAGTAGAAGCCGTCGGTCCCCATGCCGGGGTTTTCCAGAACGTTGTAGTGAGCGCGAGCCCAGGCGAGGGCGGTGGTGACGCGTTCGTCGTCTTTCTTGAGCCCGGCGAAGACGTAGGACTTGAAGCCGAGGTAGGTGGTGCTGCCGTAGGCGCGAAGGCGGGAGACCTTGGTGCCGTCGTCGGCTGATTCTTCGATCATTCCGGCGAAGGAGTTGCCCTGGCCCATGGTCTGGGCGTTCTCGCCCGGGGCGTAAATGAAGCCGCCTTGTTTGGAGGTGTCGGCGTAAGGCATGTCGTTGAACTTGTCGACCATCTGGAGGCGCTGGAGGAAGACGATGGCGCGCTGGAAGGCGGGGTCATCGGGGGGCAAGCCGCTCTCGTGGAGGGCCTGGATTGCGAAGGCGGAGTTGGAGATGTCGGGGCGGGCGCGGTTGCCGTAGCCCCAGCCGCCGAAGGCGGGGTTGTCTTTGGCGATGGCGGGCGCGGGTGCTTCTTTGCCGCCAGCGGGCTTGGTGGAGCCCCACTGGTTGTTGCGGAGGAAATCTTGCGCCGGGGTGATGGCGGCCTTGGCCTCGGGGGTGTCTAGGCGTGCGAGCATGGAGAGCGAGATGGCGGTGTTGTACGAGGGGAGGTCGCCGTCGTAGATCCCGCCGTCGGCCTGGCGGAAGCGGAGGACGTAGGCGGCGCCGCGGGTGATGGCTTCGTCGGAGGGCTTGAGCGTGGGGTGCATGAGCATCCCGTTGAGGACGAGGGCGGTGATGGCGGGGTAATGAGCGCGGCCCTTGCCCTGCTCGCCCTTGGGGACGTTCCAGCCGCCGGAGTCTTTGTCCTGCTGGGTGCGCAGGAACTCGATGGCCTTGGTCGCGATTTGCTCGCCTTTAACGCGACGGGCTTCGTCAATCGCCAGCGCGGGGGAGGCGAGCGCGCAGAGGGCGAGCGCGGCTGTCAGTGCGGTGCGGGCGAGGGCTGATTGGCGTGGCATGGTGGCTCCGGAGCGGAGTGGTGCGGGCAAGAGATCGGCGGGTGGATTCGAAGAGTACCGCGATGGTGCAGGCGGTGATGCGCGCGGCGTCACTCCATCGCCCGCCGCCCTTGAATGGCGTCGGCGAGGATGGCTTTATTGGCGTGTTCGAGTTGAGTGCCGGTGGGCAGACCCCGGGCGAGGCGGTTGACTTTGAGGGACTTGAAGCGTTTGAGTTGTTCGGCGAGGTAGAGCGCGGTGCCATCGCCTTCGAGGGTGGGGTTGAGGCCGAGGATGACTTCGCGAATGGGCACGGCGCCGGCGTTGTGAGCCGCGTCGCGCAGGCGGTCCAGCAGCGCGGGGATGGTGAGGTCGCCTGGGCCGACGTTGTCGAGGGGAGAGAGTCTGCCGAGGAGGACGTGGTAAAGCCCTTTGTAGACGCCGGTGGTTTCGAGAGCGAGCACGTCGCGCGGCTGCTCGACGACCAGGACGCAGTGACGCTCGCGAGATTCGTTCGCGCAGACGGCGCAGAGGTCTGTGTCGGTGAGGTTATAGCAGACGCGACAGTTGCGAACCGTGCGCTTGAGGTCGGCGATGGCGCTGGCCAGCGCGTTGACCTTGTCCTCGGGAGATTTTAAGAGGTAGAGGGCCATGCGCTCGGCGGAGCGTCGGCCGATGCCCGGGAGCGAGCCGAGCTCATCGATCACGCGATCAACCGGCGCGGGGTAGCCGGTGGGATAGGCGCCGAGGGCGTCACGCAATGGTTTCTTGGGCGGCTTGCGCGACGGGTTCGCTGGGCCTTGCTCGGCGGTCATTGAACGATCGTACCCGCCTGAGGAGGAACGCTGTCGAGCGGTGGAGCAGCGTGGGGGCGATGGCGATGGCGGGCGCGAACCACGCGACCAAGCCGCGGACGACATCAACATTTGACCTGCCCCAGTCGATGCCCGGCTTGATCCAGTACAGATGAATCGCGATCCAGATCGCCAGGGCCAGCAGGGTGTGCGCGAGCCAGACGGGGAAGGCCGCTCGCCGGTTGAGGATCATGGCGGCGGCCATGACGCAGACGGCGCCGCCGATGAGAATCTGCGGGGTGTTATGCCAATGCAACGAGGAATCAATCAGTCGCGGGAGCAGTGGCGCGCAGGCGATGAGGAGGAGCGCGAGGACGCCGCGAGGTTGAAAGGTGAACTTGTAGGAGCTGGCGATGGGCGCAACTTCGTGAATCAGAAGGAACGGGCTGCCGCACTCGGGGCAGACGCCCTGGGAATCGTTGGCGGGCAAGCCGCGAAGGTCGTATTCGCAGTTGAGGCAGTTTTGGCTGGTGCGGTCGAGTTCAGAGGGCGGGATCCACGTGGGAATGATCATCGAGAACGTGACACCCACGGCGCCCCAAATTAACGGCGCCAACTCCAACGTGTCTGGCGACGGTGGTCGATAGGACATGGGGTCGCTCACGCAGAGTGGGGGTGGAGTGTTGTCATGTTGCCGCAGAACTCTTCGAGGCGTCCCGGCGTCGTGTTCCGTCTGCGTAGATCATCAGCGATACAATCGGCATGCGATTCTCTCATCGGCAACTCGCGGTAGTGGTGCTGGTTGCGACGCTGTGCGGCGCGGGCGGGTGGGTGCTGCGATTCAGCGTGCGCGACAACGTGATGCCCCGGAACTACGGCGTGGTGGATGAGGGGCACGTCTTTCGCGCCGGGCGCTTGACGCCCGCGGCGACCGAGACGCTGGTCAAGCGGCACGGGATCAAGACCATCGTGGACCTCGGCGCGTACGAGGGAATCCCGGATGATGAGCGTCTCGCGGAGCGCACGGCCCTGGCGCTGGGTGTCACGCGCCATGTGTTTACGCTGGATGGCGACGGCACCGGGCACCCGATGGGGTATGTCGAGGCGTTGCGGCTGATTGCGGACCCGGCGAATCAGCCGGTGTTGATCCATTGCGCGGCCGGGGCGCAGCGGACGACGGTGTGCGTGATGCTGTACGAGAAGATCGTGCACAACGTGGAGCTGGAGGAGACGCTGAAGGTGTCGATGGAGCACAAGCACGACCCGAAGAAGAATCCGAAGTTGTGGCCATATGTAGAGAAGTGGGCGGCGGAGATCGAGCGGGCGTATCGGGGGGGCGGGGTGATCGATGCGCCGGAGTTTCGGGCCTTTCGGCCGTGAGACTTTGCAGGGTGGGGCGGGACGGATGGAACGCCGCTGTCGCCGGTTGGTGTTGCTGGCGGGGTGAACAACGGCGTGAGCGAGGGCGATTACAACCCAGTTTTCAGCGTGTTGTTTGACGGGTGTTTGTTCTAAAGGCAGAGTGCGGAGCGATGAGGGATGAGTGCTGAGCGTCGGCAATTGGGATGCGTCGGCAGTCGGGATTCGGCAATCGGGATGCGTCGGCAGTCGGGGTTCGGCAATCGGCAATCGTGGAAAGCCAAAGACAAGACCCCGGCGCGCCATGCGACGGGGTCTTTGCATTGTGGTCTTCCACGATTGCCGATTGCCGAATCCCGATTGCCGATTTTCACCTTTTCACCCTTCCGTCGGTTTCGGTGCAAAGACCAGCGCGCCGTAGGTGGTGAGCAGGTCGGGGCGGGTGGAGAGAAGTTCGAAGGCGGGGAACTGGGCCAGGCCGATAGCGCGTTTGCAGAGGTCGGACCAGGCGCCGGCCTCTTGGGCGGTGGCGGGGGGCGGAGCATCGGCGGTGGATTTCAGGAGCGCGAGGAGTTGTTCGCGGGCCCCAGCGCGATCGGGGTTGGTGCTCGGGGCGGTTTGTGGCGTCAGGCGTGCGAGTTCGTTGATCTCGGCGCGGGCGATGGTGCGCCAGTCGATGCCCAGGGGTTCGAGGATGCTGACGGTGCCGAGAGTCTGCAGGGCGCGCTGGGCGGAGCTGGAGAGCTGGTCCTCAGGAAGGGCCAGGACGGGGCGGATCTCGTTGAGCGCGTCGGTGGCGTTCAGGAACACGCAGTTGAGGGCCAGCCGCTTGAGGGCGACGTGGGGCACGCCGTAGTTGAGCGCGGCACGAAGGGTCTGTGCGCCCGCAGCGACGAACATGACCATGGGCGAGTAGCGCGTGGGGAAGAAGCGTGCGAGGTCGGCCTCGAGCATGGCGATCACGTCGGCGTGGTGGCGGTCGGGCGCGACGTGACCGAACCAGAGCGAGGCGCTGGAGACGCCGAGCTCGCCGGTGCCGGTGGCGCCGGCTGGGTCCATGTGCGAGAGGTCGATCGTGACGTTGATGAAGAGCGGGCTGGTCTCGTGCGGGGCGAGGTAGACAAACTGCATCGTCGGCGCGGCGGCGTAGTAGAGCGCGTCGCGGAACGAGAGGGTGACGTTCAGAGGCTCGACGTAGGATCCGTCTTTGGCTTCACGGGGGAGGCTGAGGGCGAGGGTGCCGCGCTCGATGTCAGATTGGAGCCAGCGGGTGGCGAGGCCTTGAGGGCGTTTGTGCTCGGCGACCAGGGCGTTGTTCCACTCGCTGCGAATGGAGACAAAGGCGAGCTTGCCGTGTTTGCCGGCGTCGGCGGCGCGGGTGTGCTTGATGACGTCGCGGAGGATGGAGACCAGCGCTTCGGTGACGGCGAGGCGCGCGTCGGCGGCGTTGCGCTGGCGGGCGTGGAAATCAACGCGGATGTTGAGGCTGATCTCGGCGTCGGGGCTGGAGAAGAGTTTGGGGGCGACGGAGTTGCCAAAGAGGCCGAGGCCGAAGCGCACGCGGGCGCCGGTGATCGGGCGGCGGGTGGCGCTATGGAACGCCTCGGCTAGCGCGAGCATGGGCTCGCGATAGCGCTGCATGCTGGCGTCGGCGACCTGGGCCAGGCCCGGGTGCGCGAAGCAGCCGGTATCTTCCAGCGGCTCGACGCGGTACGGCTCTTTGCCGACCAGCGACGTGCCGGGGATGGTGATCTGTTGCGGCTGCGGTGGGTTGCCGGCGACGGCGGGCGGTTGCGAGGCAGCGGAGTCAGCGGACGGCGAGGGATCGGTGGTCATGGGGCGATCATTGGCCTGGGCGGGCGGCGGGGGATCGGGAAGGTGCAGAGTTGTGGGAGGGCGGTGGGGGCAGTGGGCGGGGGAGAGCCCGGGCGACGGTCAGGCGGGGTTGCAGATAAAGCGGATGGTCTGCTGTGTGCCCCAGATGGGCATGGCGGATTCGAGGCGATAGTGGCGGAACTGGGCGGGATTCCAGCCGGTGGAATCAAAGAGAATATGGGCCGCTTCGGCGTGGCGATCGGCGTGCGGCCAAGCGGCGTCGATCAGGCCTTTCGAGAGCTCGGGGACCGGCGCGCTGTCGATGAGATGGTCGTACCAGCGCTCGGCGAGTTCGCCGAGTATCGGGCCTTCGACGCCGATGTAGCTTTCGTATGCGCGGGGCTCGCGCTGGATGCCCAGGTCCTCGTGGACGTAGACATCGATGACCGACCAGCGGGCCGGGACGCGCGCAACGAGCGAGATATCGTGCGTGCGATCGGAGTGGCTGGGGAGCTGCACGGCTTGGCGGGAGCCGATGTAGACGGTGAGGGGCTGGTCGGGATCGGCGGCGGGGTCGATGAGCAGGGACGTGAGCGGGCCGGCGCCGGAGGCGGTGACAACGGGGAGCGGGTCTGAGCTGAGCAGGCCGATGACGCTGGAGGGGCTGGGGCCGTGGGTGGGGTCGCGCTCAAGGGTTGAGCTGCGGTGGCGTTGCTTGTCGGGGCTGATGTTGCGTGAGAGGACGACGGGCAGGTGCCCGCTGGTGCGGCGCAGCGAGACGAGGCCCTGGATCGCGGCGGCGTCGAGCGATTGCAGCTCGGCCCGATGGCGCACGGCGTAGGTGAGCGAGACTGCGTGGGCGCTGGTGCCCGTCAGCGCGCTCATCGCGTCAAACATGAGCGAGCGGGGCGTCGCGATGGTGGGGCGATTGATGTTGGCGTTTTCGGATTCGACAGACGCCTGAGCGGGGAACTGGCGCGCGAGCATTGTGGTGATGCGGACGAGTTTGCTCTGGCTGCCGCCGGCGAGGCCGACGCACTCTTCGTAGGTGTTGGCGGCGGCCAGGGCGCGGGCGACGCGCGAGCGATCAACGCCGCAGCGCCCCAGGGCGCGAACGACGGCGCGAAAGCCGTCTACGCCGGGCAGGAGGGCGAAGACTTGGACGGGCTCGTCAAAGTGGGTGTCGGCGGCGAGGAAGCGTGAGCAGAGGGAACGATCGACCTTGAGCCAGCGGGCCAGGCGTGAGGCGGTGCGGTGTTGCGGGGGGATCTGGGAGGCGATGGCCCGAATTTCGGCGCAGAGGCGGGCGGCGGCTCGCCGGTAGCCCCGCATAGCCGCGGCGGGGGGTGTTGAGCGAGCTGCGGTAGATGCTGGGGGCACGAAAAAGATTCTACACGGAATAATCTTGCGGTCCAGCAAAGTGGCGGTAGACTTTGCTCAGATCAATCTCAGATCATCCTGGTGGCGCGGGCGTCCTCGTCGTGATGCCCAGCCCCCGGGCGGAGGCCCGAGCCATGAAGTGTCGCCACCAGTCTGCCCGTCCTGTTGTCGGAACCTGTCACGCGGCGCTCGCGCTGTTTGCGCTTGCGGGCTTTGCGGCGCTGCCCAGCGGGGCGAACGCCGGAACGCCGGTCCTTTTCGAACAGATCGTCAATCAACCCTTTGGCGTCGGCATGGTCGAGCCCACGATCTCTGCGGACGGGCGGCGTGTCGCGTTCCGCACGACGGCGAACCTGACGGGCCAGAACGCCGATCGCAGCATCGAGGTCTTCATGTATGACCGCGACACGCTGCTCATGAAGCAGATTACCAGCACGCCCGGCGGCAGCGGCACCTCGATCACGCTCCCGATGATCACCCCCGATGGGACCAAGGTTACCTGCGTCAGTTTGTGGAACTTCCTCACCGGCACCCCGGGCGGGACATTCCAGCTCTGGGAAGTGGACGTGGCCACCGGCGCGTACCGCCAGATCACGAATCACCCGGCGAGCACGCCGGTGTTTGAGCCGCGCATGAGCGGCGACGGGCGCTACTTCGTGTATCTCGGTCGCATCAATCCGACGGGCGAGAACTCCAACGGCAGCCTCGAAGTCTTCCGGGTTGATCGCGTCAGCGGCGCAACCATCCAGATCTCTGACAACGTCAGCACCAGCGCCACGTTCCAGCCCGACATCAACGGCGACGGCAGCGTGATCGTCTGGGCTGATCGCGCCAACTACGACGGCACCAACACCAACGGGAACCAGGAACTGTGGAAGTGGACGGACAACGGCGACGGCACGACCACCCGCGTCTCGATCACCAACACGACCGCTGCGCAGGCCGCGGAGAACCCCAAGGTCGACTCCTCGGGCCGGTACGTCTCCTTCTCTTCGCTGCTGGACTTCAGCGGCGGAACTGCGACGGGTCGTAAGTTCTTCATCGTGGACACGCAAACCAACGTGATCCGCAACCTCACCAGCACCGGCGTCGGCAATTCGGGTTTCGACGTGCCGGACACCGAGATCTCCCCCGACGGCAACTGGGTCTACTTTGAGTCCAACCGCGACCTCGTCACCGGCAGCAACCTTGACGGCAATCGCGAGCTCTTTGCGTACAACGTTCAGAGCCAGACCCTGTCGCAGCTCACCGCCACCACCGGCGGCGTCTCGATCTCCGGCTTTTCCGATGACGCCACGCGCCGCTATGTCGAGATCGCCGGCAGCAACGGGAACATCGTGTATCGCTCGGATCGTCTGCTGGACCCGACGGTCGTCAACGACGGCGCGAACATCGACCTCTTTGTCGGCGCGTGCGCCTTCGCGCAAGTGACCGCCACGTCGGCAAACCTTGACAGCGGCGGCACGCTTGACCTGTCGGCCAATGTGCGGATCAGCGCGGCGTCCACCTTCCAGTGGCTGAAGGATGGCGTTGCGATCGCCGACGGAGCCGCGGGCGCTTCTGTTGGCGGCGGGACCGTGAGCGGCGCAAGCGGCGCGATCGCGGCCAACGGCAGCGTCGGCCTGACCATCAGCGCCGTCGCGGCGTCCGACGCTGGCAACTTCACCATCCGCATCTCCGGCCCCTGCGGCGACGACATCGGCAATCGCATCACTCTGGCGGTGAACCCGCCGGCGCCGGCGCGCTGCAACCCCGCGGATATCGCGTATGACGACGGCAACCCGTTGCCCCCGGTGGGCGTCGCGGGCGGCGTGAACAACGGCGTGACCGAGGGCGATTACAACCTGTTCTTCGGCCAGTTCTTTGACGCGGGCGCTGCGTGTGATATCGCCAACGACGATGGCTCGCCGCTGCCGCCGTTCGGTGCGCTGGCAACGAACAACGGCGTGACCGAGGGTGATTACAACCTGTTCTTCAGCATCTTCTTCGACGGCTGCTCGCTGTAAAGGGCAGGAGTGCGGAGCGATGAGTGCTGAGGGTCGGCAGCCAGCAGCCGGCAATCGGCAATCGGCAGCCGGAAGCTGGCAATCGGCAATCGCGAAGAGGCAGGAGGCATAAGACATGAGACCCCGGCGCGCTGGAGTGCCGGGGTCTTTGTTTTTGGGCCGCGGGTCTGGGCGGTCGGTATCATCGCGACCATGTCCACTGCGATCACCATCGACCAGATCGTCAAGAGTTACGGCGGGACCGGCGCGCCGGCGGTGGACGGCGTGTCTTTGAGCATCAAGCCCGGCGAGTTGTTCTTTCTGCTAGGGCCTTCGGGCTGCGGGAAGACGACGCTGCTGCGGATGATCGCGGGGTTCATCGAGCCGACGGGCGGGCGTGTGCTGTTTGCCACCGGTGATGGCAAGGGCGAGCGCGACGTGACGCATCTGCCGCCGAACCTGCGCAACACAGGGATGGTGTTTCAGAGCTACGCGCTGTGGCCGCACATGACGGTGGCCAAGAACGTGGCGTTCGGGCTGGAGGTGCGCAAGGTCGCCCGGGCGGAGATCGAGCGTCGCGTGAAGGAAGCGCTGGAGGTCGTGCAGATGGGGCACCTGGCGGAGCGCCGGCCCAACGCGCTCAGCGGCGGGCAGCAGCAGCGCGTGGCGCTGGCGCGGGCGCTGGTGGTTCGGCCCGACGTGCTGCTGCTGGATGAGCCGCTGAGCAACCTTGATGCGAAGTTGCGGGTGGAGCTGCGTGGCGAGATCCGGCGGATCTGCAAGGCGGCCGGGATCACGACGGTGTACGTGACGCATGACCAGAAGGAAGCCCTGAGCATGGCGGACATGGTCGCGATCATGCAGAGCGGCAAGGTCGTGCAACTCGGGCGGCCCGGAGATATGTATCGCGCACCGGCGAACCGGTTTGTCGCTGAGTTCCTTGGCGAGACGAACTTCATCGAGGGGACGCTGGAGAGCGCGGGGGCTGGCGGCGACGCCAGCGGCGGCGCGGTGATCCGCACGCTGTACGGGCGGCTGGTGAGCGCGCACAACGCGCCGGCGGGCGTCGGGGTTGGCAGTGGCGTGCTGGTGTCGCTGCGGCCGGAGGCTCTGCGCGTGATCTCGGCGGGCGCGGACCAGCAGAACGCGCTGACGGGAACGCTGGCCGAGACGACGTATCTTGGTGAGTTATCACAACTGGTGGTCGAGCTTCGTCCGTTGGGGGGCGAGGTCGCTGGGAGCGTGGGGCCAGCGCGGGTGAAGGCGGCGGTGTTGAATCCGGGCGTGCGAGATGATTCGCGAACCGGGCGTGCGATTGGTCTGGCGGTTGAGCCGGAAGACGTGGTGATGGTGCCGCGGTGAATGAAAACGACCCGGCGCGGGCGCCGGGGCGTTGGGGGAAGTTTGCGATGTCAGGGCACGCGAGGCGAGTTGAACCGGCGGGAATCAGGCCCGACGACGGCGGAGTGCTTCGGGTGTCTGGCGCGAGGGTCAGATGCTTCGAGAGGGCGCTCGATTGCGACCGGTACACTCTGGACCATGCCTGTTCTTCTGAGATCACTGCTGCGACTTGGCCCGATCAACCCGATCGCGGTCCGGCTTGTTCACAACGGCTCGCGCCGTGTCAAGCACTTGTATCTGCGGCTGGCGTATCTGGGCGTGTTGATCGCGGTGCTGCTGTGGGCCCTGGTGATCAACGTGAAGGCGGATGAGATGTCGTTTCGCGAGTTGGCCTCGGCGGGGGCGCTGAGTTTTCAGGCGATCGCGTACTTGCAGATCGGGCTGATCTGTGTGCTGGCGCCGGTGTTCATGGCGGGGGCAATTGCGCAGGAGGCGGACCCGCAGACGTGGGACATTTTGTTGACAACGCCGCTGGGGGCCGCGGAGATCGTGCTGGGGAACCTGATCGGGCGGTTGTTCTTTATTCTGGCGTTGTTGCTGGCGAGCCTGCCCTTGTTTGCGGTGACGCAGTATTTCGGCGGTGTGTCGGGCGAGACGATCCTGGCGAGCTATGCGATCGCGGCGTGCGCTGCGATCGTGGTGGGGTGCGCCGCGGTGGCGCTGAGCGTGAGCCGCGTGGTGGGCAAGCGGGCGGTGTTTACGTTTTATGTTGCGGTGGTGAGCTTCATCGTGCTGACGCTGGGCTGTGACGGCGTGATCGGCGGGGGCACGAGTGTGACGTACTTCACGGCGTTGAACCCGTTTCTGTCGGTGCGGGCGCTGCTGGATTCGACCGGGTATGCGTCAATGCCGCTGGAGGAGGCGATCGGGTGGGACCGGTGGTTTTTGGCGGCGCCGGTGAAAACGTTCTGTGCGCTGTCTGGGGTTCTGAGCGTGGCGCTGATTGTTGCGAGCATCGTGACGGTGCGGGTGGGCGGGATTGCGGGGGTAGGCGGGCTGGGCGGGCGCGGGAGCAATGTGGATGGCAGCGCGCGGGCGCCTTGGTATCGCCGGACGCTGGGGTTTGGGGCGGCCGGGGCGCAGAGCCGCGCGGCGCGGACGGTGTGGACGAATCCGATCTCGTGGCGCGAGGCGGCGTCGCGGAATGCGACGTTCGGGCGCAGCGCGTCGCGATGGGGCTTTATGCTGGTGGGCGTGCTCTTCGGCGCTTCGCTGGTTTATCTTCTGCACACTGGGCGGATGTCGCCAGCGACGTTCCGGACGGTGGTGCTGTTCACGGTGGTGGGTGAGATGGCGGTGATCACGCTGGTGGCGATCAACATGGCGGCGACGAGCGTGAGCCGCGAGCGCGAGGATGGGACGCTGGACCTGCTGTTGACCACGCCGATCACGCCGGTGCAGTATTTGACGGGCAAGTTGCGCGGGATGGTGTATTACTTGCTGCCGATGCTGGCGGTTCCGCTGGTGACGCTGGGGCTGGCGGCGGCGTATTCGTTGCTGGGCGAGGTCGGGTTGTTGGGCGATCCGAACCCGATCGGCGTCACCTATGCGATGGCGGTGCAGGGACGCGGGTGGGGTGGCACTGCGCCGGCGATGCCGGGGGCGACGGCGGTCGCGCCGCTGGTGTTGCCGGAGGCGTTTATCGTGGCGACGCTGGTGGCGCTGCCGTTTATCGCGTTGTGCGTGATGGTGGGGATGTTTATGAGTTTGCGGAGCAAGGGGACGCTGGGGGCGGTGGTGTGGTCGGTGAGTGTGATGGCGGTGGTGGCGGGGTTTGTGGGCGTGTGTACGTGGAACGCCGCGAGCGAGCTGCCGGTGCTGGGGAGCGTGCTGGCGGCGTTGAGCCCGGCATCGACGATGAACGCGCTGGTGTATCCGGAGCTTGCGATGTATGGCACGGCCGGGAACTCGGGGATGGGGGCGGCGCGCACCGGGCTGTTCATCGGCGCGCTGATCTCGGCGATGGTCCACCTTGCGGTGGTCTACGGCATGCGTTCGGCGATGACGCGGAACTTTGATATGACGGTGCGAAAGCTCGCGGGGACGAAGTGAGCTTGGCCGACGTGCCAGCGGGGCTCAGCGGTCCTTGGGCGCGGCGATCCACTGGCGGCGCTGCTCGGGTGTGAGCAGCGCGAAGATCTTCCTGGTCATCTCGGCGCGGGCTTCGGGCGTGGGCTCGCTACCGGGGTTGGCGGCGCCGCTAGCGCGGAGGATCTGGCGGATCTTCTCTTCGAGTTCAGGAGAGGCGCCGATCGCCTTCATGTGCGCTTCGGAGCGGGCTTGGCGATCGTTGACGGTGGACTTGAGCGAGCGCCCGATCTCGCGCAGGGTGAGCATGGTCTCGCGTCGCGCCGCTTGGAGCGCTGGGGGGAGATTGCCGGGATCGGCGCGACCGGCGCCGCCTGGGCGCCGGCGGGCGGGGGCGGGTGAGTCTGCGGGCGATTCGCCCTCGGGCCGCATCGGGTCGGCGCCGGTCTTGGCGGGCGCGCGGTCGGCCAGCTCGGCCTGGGCGTATTCGTTCAGGAGCGACTTGAAGGTCGCGGCGTTCTCGGTGGTCAGCGCGGGGGCGAATCGATCGGCCAGGGGCGGTTCGAACAAGTCGGGCTCGGCCTGACGGATCTCGCGGGCCTTGGTCATGGCGGTCGCGCGATCGCCGCTCTGGCCAGCGCCTTGGAGTTCAACGATCTTGGCGTAGTGGACTTGCAACACCTGGGCGATGCGCGTGGCGCGGTGGGTGCGAAGTTTGTCGATGGCGGCGCGCTCGGTGTCTGAGAGCTTCAGCAGATCAAGGGCGACGTACTCGGGGCGGTTGTCCAGGGGCTGGAGCTTGCCGGCGAAGTCGCGGCTGATGAGCGTGGGCTTGGCGGGAGTGGCGGATGTGGGGCTGATGCTGGGGCCGCGCAGGGGGTTGGCGGGCTCACCGGCCTCGGGAGCGGATGGGGCGCCGGGCGCGGGCGGCGGCGTAGCGGTGCTTGGCGCGGGCTCGGTGCGTGCGAGGGCGGCGGAGGCCAGCAGGGTTCCGGCGAGTGCGAGGGCGGTGAGGGTGCGCGCGGTCATGATTGGCTTTCGGATGAAAGAGGGGGCGTGAGTGCTGGCGGGAGTTGAACGCGGGAGGGCGGGCGCGTATTGCCGCGGCGGGGGGCGGTCAGAAGACCGAACGGAAGCCCAGCGCCCGGCGGAGGTCCGCGATCTGGCCGGTGTGAAAGCCGTTGTGGAAGATCATTCGGGCGGCCAGTTGCCAGAGGGGCATCTGCTGGCCAGCGATCCATTGGACGGTGTCGTCGAGGCGCGCGTCGGGGGCGGCGCGAAGGGCGGCGGCGAGTCGATCGACGCTGGCGTTGTAGATCTCGGTGGAGCGTGCGAGGGTGGGGTAGCGGTCGTGGCGCTCTTCGGGGCGGCTGGCGAAGGCGACGGCCTCGCGGTCAAAGACGCCGCGCTCGCGCGAGCCGGAGGTGCCGTCGCCGGCGACGAAGTCGGAGGCGGGGAGGTCGGCGTTGTCGAGCATGGCAGCGACGCGGTGCATGGTGAGCGCGCAGTGGCCGAGGGTCCACGAGAGGTGATTGGGGAGGTCCGGGGTCTGGCGGACGTGGGTGACGTCGTTGAAGCCCGCGAGGTATCGGGCCAGGAGCGGCTTGGTGGTGAGCAGGGCGTCGGCGAGAATCGCGGCGCGGGGAGAGGGCGTGAGGGGCTCGCTCATGGCCAAGCGTAGACGCGGGCGGGCTGGAGTTTGAGCTGGCGAGGGAGTTGTCAGCGGGGCGGGCGGGTCAATCGTTTGGTTCCGGGCGCTCGGGGGCTTTAGGGCTGAGGATGATGGGCGAGGTGGCTTCGGGGAGCATGAGTTGCTCGAGGCTGGGCCCGGGGGAGGGGAGCGCGGCGTTGGCGCGGTTGAGCGCGGCGAGGTTGGGCTGGGAGGTTGCGGTTGCCGCGGGAGGAATCTGGCCGCGGGCGCGATCTGCGGGCGGGGAATCGTCGGACCTTGGGAGGGCGCGGGCGGCGTTGAGGGTGACGATGACGCTCAGCACGGTGGCACCGAGGATGACGCTGGCGGCGAGGGCGAAGGCCTTGCCGACGAGTGTGGCGCGCTGGCGCACGCGCGCGGCGCGGAGCTCTGCGAAGATCTCGGGGTCCATATGGGTTTCGCTACCAGCGGCGCGGGCGCGGCGCCCAAGGTCGGCGAGGTCACGGGTCAGCGTTGCGAGCGGGTCTTCATGCATGGCGAAGTCCTCCACGAGTGGGAGGTTGGGTGGATCGGGGTTCGAAGAGGATTGATGGCGCGGGCTCGGGGGCGGCGACGTCCGAGGCCATGAGTTGGCGGAGCGACCGGAGGGCGGCTTGGTATCGGGACGCGCCGGTGGTGCGCGGCTCGTCGAGCGTGACGCCGATCTGGTCGAACGTCAGGCCCGCGACGTGTCGCAGCACGAGCACCTCGCGATGCTCGTCGCTCAGGCGGTTGAGCCAGAGGACCATCTCTCCCAGGGCGACGGGGGTCGTGGGCGCGTCGGTGGCTTCAACGCGTTCGCGAGCGGCGGTGAGTTGGCGGCGACGAAGGCGGCCCTCGCTGCGCGCGTGGTTGAAGAGCTCGTTGCGGGCGGTGCGAAGGAGCCAGGGGCCGACGTCGCGGATTTGCATGATCTGCGCGCGCGGGCACTTGAGGATTTTGAGGAAGACGTCCTGCGTGATGTCGTCTGCGAGCTGAGCGCCGCCGCCAAGGACGAGGGCGAAGGCGCGGATGCGCGGGGCCCAGGCGAGCCACAGCCAGCGAGCGGCGGCGTCGTCGCCGGCGTGCATGGCGCGGAGCATGGCGAGATCGGAGAGGGTGTCCACGGGGAGAAGTTCGAAGCAGCGACTGGGTGGGAGTGGTGAGCGTGGGCCAGCGGGGCCGGTGAAAGGGCGCGGGTAATCAGCGGGCGGTGCCGAGTTCTTCGAGGAGGGATTTGGCGGGTCGCGGGGGCGGGAGGTCTTTGGGTGGCGTGTAGCTTTCGAGCGTCTTGATGGTCTGGGCGATCGTGGCGAGGGCCTTGAGTTCGCTGGCCTTGGCGCGCGAGACGGCGGGGCCGAAGGCATTCGCAAAGATGCCGAACTCGCCCGCGGCGGCCCGCTTTTCGATTGCTTCCAGTCGGGCCGCGCCGTCGCCTGCTGGCCAGGCGTCGGCGAGCGCGTCAAAGAGCGATGTTTGCTTCTTCAGATCGCTCGCCAGCGCTTCGGTGGACAGCACCTTTGAGAGCGGCGCGGCGTTCTTTGCACTCGTGAGCGCCCCCAAAGCCAACATGACCCCCTTGGGGTCGGCCCGCTCGGCCTGCACTGCGGCTGTCATCCAGCGCAGAAAGTCGCGCTCTCCGCCTGTGATCGCGGCGCGGAACTTCAGGGCGTCGGGGGCTTGCAGGGCGCGAAGCTCGACGAGGATCTCGTCGCGAGAGGTCTGGTCCAGCCGGTTGAGGGCGGCGAGGTTGCTTGCATCTTCACACGCGGCGGAGGCAACGGCGGCGGAAACGAGGCTGGCAATCAGGAGTTTGGGGGCCGCGGCGTGGCGCGCCATGCGGAGGGTGGCGACGGTGCATTCGCCGGCGCGTCGGACGTCGGGTTTCGGGTCGTGGAGCGCGGCGGCGGCGGTAGTGCGGAGGAGGCGGGTGGAGAAGCGGATGAGGCCGAGTTCGGGGAGCAGAGCGGCGACGCCGCGGGTGTACTCGACGCCCCAGTCGGCGTCGGGCTTGCGGGAAGCGCGGATGAGCATGTCGGCCACCTCGGCGAGGTCGGCGGCTGCGTTGGCGGCCTTTTCCTGCGGTGGTTCTTTGAGCGAGGCCGGGGCGACTGAAGTCAGGGCTTCGCGACGGACGGCATCGGTCATGCTCCAGGCGCGCCAATAGCCAAGAGCGGGGTTGGAGGACTCAGAAATCGCGGCTGGCGAGGGTTTACCCGAAGAGGCACTGTCGGTCGGGACGGCGAGTACGGGGGGAGCGGGCGCGGGCTGGTTGGCCAGCATGGGGGAGACCAGCAGGAGGACCAAGCCGAAAGAGGGAAAGAGTGGAACGGGTCGGGGCTTTGCGACGGATCTGTGAACGGTGCGCATGAGTGTCTCCGGGAAATTTTCGATACCCAGATGGCCGAAAGCGAGGACACCGCGGACTTGGGAGTGTACGAGGGGCGCGACTTCTCGGCGGGGTCGAGAACGCGGTTTGAGCGTCCGAAACGCCCGGTGTTGAGCGGGATAAACAGGCTGGGCGCGACGGGCGGACGGAGGAACGATGCGTGGACGAGCAGGGCGTGAAGTTGGAGAAGATGGGGGACGATGCCAGATCGGCACCTGGAGGGCGGCGCGTGAGGCGCTGGCGACGGGGCGGAGGAGCGAACCGATGACCAACGGCACAATGCAGGGAAGCAAATGGGCGGAGAAGCGCGTCTTCACGACTGGCGAGGCAGCGGAGATCTGCAAGGTCTCGCAGCAGACGATCATCCGGTGCTTTGACGCGGGTCGTCTGGTGGGCTTTCGCGTGCCGGGGAGCAAGTTTCGGCGGATTCCGCGGGCCGAGCTGATCAAGTTCATGCTGAGTAACGACATCCCGACAGACGTGCTTGAAGCGGTCGCGACCAAGCGTGTGCTGGTGGTTGATGACGACCCGGCGATTGTCGAGTTGTTTCAGGACTTGCTGAGCCGCGACGGACGCTGGAGCGTGCGCAGCGCCGCGACGGGCTACGACGCGGGGATGCTGACTGAGAGCTTTCGCCCGCACGCCATCATTCTGGATTACATGCTGCCGGACGTCAACGGCAACATCGTGTGCCGGCGCATTCGCGAGAACCCGGAGCTGGCGGACACGAAGATCGTCATCGTGTCGGGGGTGGTGAATCAGGCGGAGATCGACGACCTGCTCAAGAGCGGGGCCGATGATTTCGTCAAGAAGCCGTTCAATATTCAGGAGTTGATGCAGAAGCTGACGTCGCTGGTTGGGATGTGATTGCGCAGCGATGCACCGATCGCGACCTGACCGGCTGAGCGGAAGCGCCGGCCGGCGCGATCGCGGCGCGCCGACCGATCGCGCGGCGCGAACTTGAGCACTGAACGACCTTTGCACCAAGAGACGCGGGACCACACGGGCATGGCTGATGAGCAGGTCAACGCGACGAGCCGGGCGGAACCGGTGGACAAGGCCTCGCAAGTCGAGGCGGTGTTGCAGCATCTGAACGCGCTGCCGACGCTTTCGCCGATCGCGGCGCGGGTGATGGCGCTCAGCAGCGCCGGCGACGCGGAGTTTGATGAGATCATCTCGCTGATCGAGGCGGACCCGAGCTTGTCGGCGAAGATGCTGTCGATGTGCCGTCGGAGCAACGTTGTGGCGGGTCGGACGATCACGAGCGTCCGTCGCGCTGTGATCCACCTCGGACTCGAGGCGGTGCAGTCTGCGGTGCTGAGCGTGCAGATCTATGAGTTGCTGGGGCAAGCGCCGTCGTCCAAGGAACGTCGCGAGGCAAGGCGGGGCGAGGGTGGAGCCGAGGGCGGGTTTGATCGCATCGGCTTCTGGCGACACGCCCTGGGAGTCGCGTGCGCCGCGGAGGCGATCGCGACGGAGCACAAGTCGCTGAAGGTGCGGCCGGACGAGGCGTTCACCGCTGGGCTCATGCATGACCTTGGCAAGCTGGTGCTGGATTGGATCCTGCCCAAGTCCTTCGGCAAGGCGGTGCAGCTCGCGGCGAGCCGTCAATCGAGCCTGGCGTGGGCGGAGCGTCAGGTGATCGGGGTTGATCATCATCTGGTGGGAAAGCGTGTGGCGGAGCATTGGTCGCTTCCGCTGGCGCTGCAGGATGTGTTGTGGCTGCATGGGACGCCCGGGGCGGCGCTACCGCGAACGGCAAATCGAACGCTGGTGATGCTGGTGACGCTTGCGGACGCGATGAGCCGCGAGCTGCATATTGGGTGGAGCGGGAGCCATGATCGCGAAGTGACTGTTGGCGCTTGGTGTGGGGAGCTTGGGGTGAGTGAAGAGTCGGTGCGGAAGCTATCGCCTCGGATGCATGAGGCGGTGAGCGCGCGCAGCCGCGATATTGGGCTGGGCGATGCGCCGGGCGAAGAGCTGGTCGTAGAGTCGCTGGCGTCGGCGAACGAACAGCTCGGGCGATTGCAGCGGGTCTGCCAGACGCGCGCGACGCAGACGCGCCAGCAGGCGCGAGTGCTGGACGTGCTGGCGCGATTCGCGACCGTGGCCGGGCCGGGGCAGTTGCTGGGCGACGTGCTGACCGACATCGCGGCCTCGTTTGGCGAGCTGTGCCGGGGGCACACGAGCGGGAGCGCGACGGAAACGCCAGGGTTCTTTGCGATCATCTATCAGCCGCGAGAAAGGGATCCATGGCGAGTGGCGACCCTGCACAGCGCGACGCGTGAGCTGCGGCTGAGCGAGCCGATCGAACCAGCGCGAGACGGCGAGGGCGAGGCCATGTCGCTGGCGGGCCTGCACGTCAGCGAAGAGGCGTCGGGCCTGGGCAACGACCTGGGCGGAACGATCGGACTGTTGACGTGGTTGAGCGAGCACCTCTCGCGATCTGGCGAAGCGGTTGCGCCGGATCTGCGCACGCTGCGGACGATGGCGCTGCCGCCGACGTTCGGCCCCGGTGCGGTGATCGTGCATGATCGGGACCTTGGCAGCGTGCTGACGAACCGCACGGCGCAGGATGCGCTGCTGGGCGCGTGGGCACGGGCGATCGCCTCAGCGGGGCAGCACGACGGGGCGCGCCGGCTGAGCGAAGAACTTGCGCAGGTGTCGCGCCAACTGGTCGAGGCGCAGACGAGGCTGTCAAACACGCAGAGTCTTGCGCGTCTGGGCGAGCTGGCGGCGGGCGCGGCCCACGAGATGAACAACCCGCTGACGGTGATCAGCGGGCGCGCGCAGGTTCTTGCGCAGCGCATGGTGGATCAACGCGATCGCGCTGATGTGCAGCAGATCTCACAGGCGGCGGGGCGATTGACCGAACTCATCAGCGCGATGCACCTGATCGCACGCCCGCCGACGGCGCAGCCGGTGGCGACGCCGATTGGCGGCCTGTTGACGCAGCTTTGCAAGCAGATACGCGGCTCGGGCGCGACCGTGCCGGTGATCCGCGTGGAGGCAAGCCGCGTGCGCAGCCCGGTGCTGCTGGATGTCAAGCTGTTTGCTCGCGCGATGGGCGAGGTGCTGGCCAATGCGCTACAAGCGGAGCCGAAGTCGGGGATCGACGTGCGTGTGTGGGAGGATGAGCTCGACGATCGGTTGATGATCGAGGTGCACGACGACGGGATCGGGCTGAGCGAGCACGCGCTGCGACACGCGTTTGACCCATTTTTCAGCGAGAAGAAGGCCGGGCGTCGGACGGGGCTGGGGCTCTCGATCGCGCGGAGCCTGCTGGGGCTGCATCGCGGGGAGATGTGGATGACATCTGAACAAGGCAAGGGGACGAGCGTGTTTGTTGCCATGCGCGACTGGCGTGCGGGCACGAACGAGTCGTCTCGTGATCGCGCGGCCTGAAGCCGAGCCCGAGTTGTGCCGAAGTTGAGTCCGACGAATCGATCCTCAGGTCATTCAGCGAGGCACGACATGCACAGCGAATCGAGCGATCACGACGCGGGGCTGAACTCGGATCAGGGCGGGCGCGGCGCGGGGGTGGGAAGCGGGCGCGTGCTCATCGTGTCCGGGTCGGCGGAGAAGCTCGACGGTCTGAGCCGCGCACTGGCGAGCAATGAGCTGCGGTGTACGACGGTGCAGAGCGCCAAGCCCGGCGTGGAGATGGTTCTGGGGCGAGCCAAGGGTTCCAAGACGCAGTACGAGCTGGTGGTGCTGCACACTGAGCGGTGCTCGCCGGCGGCGATGAAGTTTGTCCGCGAGATGTCGGACCTGGATGTGGCGACGGTGCTGGTGTGCCCGCACGTGAGCTTCGATGAAGCGGTGCAGGCGATGCGGGCGGGGGCGAGCGACATCGTGTCGGGCGCGGTGCGGGGCAAGGACTTGCAGCGGCGCGTGTGCTCGGCGTTGGCCCAGCATCGCGGCGCAATGAGCCGGCAGTTTGCGCACGATGATTGTGTGCCGCTGCTGGAGGATGTCGATCCTGACGCGCCGCGGCTGCGGGGCCCGCGCCCGCGCCCTGACCACCTGATCGCCGGGAGCCTTCCCAAGGCGCGGCGCATCAAGGATGCGCCGGCGCTGAGCGATAGTGATGCCGAGGGCGTGGCGCGCTTCGAGGCGACCATCCGCTCTGAGCTTGATGTCGAGAGCTTGCTGCGCCACTCGCTGGAGTTTCTGCTGGCGCAGGCGGGGCCGACGAACGCGGCGGTCTTCTTGCCGGCGGCCAGCGGCGATTTCTCGCTGGGCGCGTATGTGAACTTCTCGTGCCCCAAGGACACCGTTGAGGTGCTGCTGGATCATCTGGCGAACGTCGCGGCGCCGCGATTGGAGCACACGCTGGGCGTGCTTCGGTTGAACTCTGATTCGCTGGTGGAGCAGCACGTGGGCGCTGGCACGCAGTGGCTGAGCGGGCATGACGCGCTGGCGTTCTGCTGCCGCGATGAGGGCGAATGCCTCGCGGTGTTCCTGCTGTTCCGCGAGCGACACCTGCCGTTTGCACCTTCGCTGGGTCGGTTGTGCGCTGACCTGAGCGCGTGCTTCGGCGCGCAGCTGGCGCGGGTGGTGCGGATCCATCATCGCCACATTCCCAAGGACAAGTGGGGCAAGCTGGGCGAGCCGGCGGACGATGCGGATGAGCAAGGCGGGATGGCGGCGTGAGGTTGGGAGCGCTTGCGCCAGAGCGAGCGAGCGCATCGAGTTATGAACTGGAGCCCGCCTCGTGAGATCCGCGATCGAGCTGCTCAAGGTCATCCTGCGTCGCCTCGCGGCTGACGCGATAGCTGCCCATCAGCCAGCGCCCCAGGTCCGCCCTGCGTGCGTGGTCGTCAAAGAACGGCCACGTCGGTGAGTCTGCGGGCACCGGCTTGCCGGTGATCGGGCAGACGACCGGTGAGCGGCCAGCGGGCGCTGCGACATCGCTTTGAGAGTTCACCTGAAACTGCGTGAACGCGGCGCGCTTGCGCCATGACGCCGGGAGCGTGATCTGAATCGCGCGCTGGTTGGGCTCGGTTGGGATGTGCGCCAGGTCGATGGTGACAAGTGCGTTGGCGTCGAGCGAAGCGATGAATGTCGGCACGCGCGAGGCCCATTCGATGAGCAGCGCGTGGGGCTGGGCGTTGCGTGAATCAAGCCCGAGAGATTCCATGTCTCCGCCGATGAGCCGGTAGGCGTCGGCGTGGAGAAGTTGGAGGCGGGCGGCGGGCGAGATGTACTCGTTCAGGAGGACGAAGGTTGGGCTGCTGACGGCGCGGGGGTCGTGGCCCAGGGCGCGGGCGACGCCTCGGGTGAAGGCGGTTTTGCCAGCACCAAGCTCGCCTTCGAGGGTGATGGCGTCGCCCGGGATGAGGAGCGATGCGAGCGAGCTTGCGATTCGCTCGGTGTTCTCTTCGGATGTGGACGTAAACGTGAATATGAGGCGTTCGCTCCGGGTGGCTGCGTCTGCGTCGGTGGGATAGCGCGCGTGGTTGTGCGGCGCGTCGCTCATTGGTGGTCCCAGCCCAACTGCGTCGCGTCGTGCTCGTGCCCCGCTTCGTCCACAATCACACATCCCGGGCCGCCCTCGGTGCGCGCTTCGACGCGCCCGATCTTGGTGACGCGCACGCCGCCGGGCAGCTCGGCGGGGCAGTCGCCATCGTCCGCGGCGGTGAAGAGCAGCTGATAGTCCTCGCCATCGGCGGCGCAGGCGAGCACGCCGCGGGGGCTTGCGTCGGCGTGGAGCGGGACGTCGGGCGCGAGAATCCGCAGGCAGACGCCGGAGGCATCGCCGATGCGCGCGGCGTCGCGCCCGAGGCCGTCGGAGAGATCGATCATCGCGTGCAGTCCGGCGCTCAGCGTATCGGCCAGCGCGATCGCCTGGACGTGCAGCGGCTCGAAGGTGAGGTGCCGCCCGCTGGCGAATGAGCCGCCGATGCGGCCCGTGACATAGAGCGCATCGCCGACCTGGGCCGTGGAGCGCAGCACCGCCCCGCGCGTAGGGTGCGGCGTGCCAGCGACAGTGACCGTGAGCACCATGGGCGCGCCGGCGGGAAGGGTGGCGATATCGCCACCGACCAGCGGACAACCGAACGTGCGAGCGACGGATTGCATCGCGGTAAACAACGTGTCCGCGTCGGCGTCGCTCATCGACTCGGGGAGCGCGCCGGTGGCCAGCGACCACGCGGGTGACGCGGCCATTGCGGCGATATCGCTCATGCTGCGCGACACCGCCTTGCGGGCCACAAGGTCTAGCGGCGTAACGCGATCAAAGTGGCGATCCTGAATGAGCTGATCGACAGTGATCAAGAGTGCGGGGGGGAATGACGGGTTGGGCGCGATCCGTAGTCCGGCGCAATCATCGCCGGGGCCGATGGCCACCAGCGGGCCAAGGTTTGCCGAGCGCTCGGCGATCAAACTGAGCAGGCGAGATTCTTTCACGGGAAGATGGTAATCCAGCGGGGCGGCGAGCGGGGGTTAGTTTCTTTGCGGAGTGACAGGATGGGCGGCGGCCGCGGATCCGGACCGATGATGCGTGGGCGTGGATCAGACCGCGGCGTAACAGCCGCGGCCCCGGGCGATGGCGCGACGGTGATCTACGCGGTGCGAGCACGCATGCGAGCGCTACGGCGGCGGTGCTTGAACCCGCACCGGCGATCGGCGGAGGGCGTTATGCTCTCGGATCGTCATGAAGCTCTCGCTGCGCTGGAAGCTCATTTTGTTGATCTGTGGACCCTTGATCGCGGTGGCGTGCGTGCTGCTGGCGTGGGATTATCAGGTTCAGCGGCGGCAGGCGGTGGCGCAGGTGGTTGAGATCGTGACGGACCGGGCCCGCACGAGCGCCGACCTGATCGAAGCGCGATTGATGACCGTGATGCAGTCGGCGGACAACGCCGCGGTGGCGATCTCGATGCGTTCGGGCTCGGGCGAGAATCTGCTGCGGACCATCTTTAACAACCAGGCGCGAGCCAACCCGCTCATTATCAGCTCGCTGATCATCCTTGAGCCCGGAGAACGCAGGCCGCCGGTGGGGCTGCTGCAGCGTCGGGGTGGGCCCGGGGAGCGAGCGTCGATGTCGACCGATGTGATGCGGCAACTGGGGGACGACGCGGAGTGGCTGCTTGCAGCGGAGCGAGCTGGAAAGGGGCAGTGGTCCGGGCCGCTAAGTGTGCCGGCAATGGGCGCGGGAGTTCTCTACATCTACACGGCGCCGGTGATGGACGGCGAGCAGGCGCGCGGGGTCATCGCCCACGCGATCGCGGCGGAGGAGATTCAGTCAATCCTAATCCCGGAGCTTCGCGAAGTTGGCAATCGTCCGGATGGGGCGGGCGGCGGGGGCGCGGCGCGCCGTGCGGTGGATGTTGCGCCCGAGGATTGGACGATCGCGTCGGCGTTCGGGCCGGCGGGATTCGTGGTGATCGATCGCGAGAACCGGATTGTGTCCAGCCGCGATACGAGCCGGATCGGCAAGCGGCTGGAGAACACTGGCCCGCGACTGTCGGCGATACAGAAGGTGACGGTGGTGGACGCGCTGAGGCAGTCTGCTGGCGCGCCGGCGGGCGCGAAAGAAGTGGACGGAGCGATTGGGCTGCTGCCGCCATCGATGGAAGCGTGGGGCTCGTGGCTGGTGCATGCGCCGATTGAATCCACGGGTTGGACGTTCGTGACGGCGGTGCCGCAGCGGCTGGTGCTGGAGCCGATTGTCACGAGCATGCAGCGCCGCGCGTATGTGTTGCTGGCGGGCATCGTGCTGGTGGCGATCGTGATCTCGGTGTTCAGCCTGCGGATCAGCCGTCCCATCGAGAAGCTGGCGCGTGCGGTGGATCGCGTCGGGCGGGGAGACCTGACTGCGACGGTTCCGCCCGAGAGCCGCGGCGACGAGCTGGCCCTGCTGACGACGGGCTTCAACGCGATGGTGTCGCGGCTCAGCGAGCAGATGATGGCGCTAGAGCGGGAGACCGCGGCACGCGAGAGCATCGAGAGCGAGCTGCGGATCGCGCGCAAGATTCAGACGGATCTGCTGCCGCGGACGTTCCCGCCGTTTCCGGATCGTCCGAGTTTCTCGCTGCACGCAGTGAACATCGCGGCGCGGACGGTGGCGGGCGATTTCTTCGACTTCTTCTACGTTGGTGAGCGGCTGCACGTCATCATCGCCGACGTCAGCGGCAAGGGCATGCCCGCGGCGCTGCTGATGGCGGTGACGCGCACGATCGTCCGCAACTTTGCAGCGGTGGGGTTGGAGCCCGTGGAGATCGCGCGTCGGGTGAACACGGCGCTGCTGGCGGACTCTCCGGACAGCCTGTTCGTGACAATGGTGATCGCGCGATACACCGAGCAGACGGGCGAGCTTGTGTATGTGAACGCGGGGCATCCGCCGCCTCTGGTGCTGTGCGGTGGGCGAAGCGCGAGATTGCTGGCCGGGCCGACGGCGCCGCTGCTGGGCGCGATGCCCGAGGATCAGATCGGCGAGATTCGTCAAGAGAGTGCAACGCTGGCGCCGGGGGAAACGCTGCTGCTTTACACCGACGGACTGACAGAGGCGATGTCGCCGACGCGTGAGCTGTTCGGTGATGCGAGGCTGCTCTCGGAGGCCGGCGCGATGGCCGTGGAGCCGGTGCGAGCGCTGTGCGACAAGCTGGTGACGCGGATTGACGCGTTTCAGGCGGGCCAGGCGGCGGACGATCTAACGATCATGGCGCTGCGGCGCGTGTGAGGCGATCTGCGAGATTGCCGACACGGTCGCTTCGGCTCGCGAACAATGGTGCATGGAATCCATCAGCGTCTTTGACATTTTCAAGATCGGCGTGGGGCCCTCGTCGTCGCACACGATGGGGCCTTGGCGCGCGGCGCAGCGGTTCCTGCAGCGGCTGATCGATTCCGGCGACTTTGAACAGACTCTGCGCGTCCGGTCCGAGCTCTTCGGCTCGCTTGCCAAAACCGGGCACGGGCACGGCACCGATCTGGCCATCATCCTGGGCCTGGGCGGCGAAGACCCCGTCACCTGCGATGTCGACGGCCTGCATGATCGCGTGCGCCATGTCATCGACTCCGGCCGGTTGCTCCTGCGGGGGCGGCGCGAGATCGAGTTTGATCGCGATGCCGACTTGGTGTTTCATCTGGACAAGGCGCTGCCGTTTCATGCCAACGCCATGACCTTCACGGCGCTGCTGGTCAGCGGCCAGCGCGTCAGCGAGACCTACTACAGCGTCGGCGGCGGGTTCGTCGTTCAAGAGAACGAGCGGGCGACCGGCTCGCGCGCGGTGGCGCTCAAGTATCACACCGAGCGCGCTGAGGACATCGTTCGCCACACGCGCGAGAACGCCATCAGCATCCCGCAGATGATGCTCGCCAACGAGCGCGCCTGGAACCCCGATGAGAGCATCACCTCCGGGCTCCTGTTCATCTGGCAGAACATGCTGGCGTGCATTCATCGCGGCTGTCACACTGACGGCGTGTTGCCCGGCGGGCTCAACGTCATTCGACGTGCCAAGGGCATTCACGACCGCCTCACGTCGTCCGAAGCGCGAGCGATGAACCCGCGCGCGACAGAGAGTCATGAGTTTGAGGACGCGCAATCGATCCGGCGTACGAAGGCGGATGTCGAGATCGAGCGCTGGTGCGACTCGATTCGCTCCAGCGCGACCGATTTTTCGCGCACGCTTCGCTGGGTGAGCACGTTCGCGTTGGCGGTCAACGAAGAGAACGCGGCGTTCGGGCGGGTGGTGACGGCGCCGACGAACGGGGCCGCGGGGGTGATCCCTGCGGTGATGATGTACGCGTGGTGCTTTCTGGATCTGGCGAGGTATCGAGGCGTGTTGCCGGCGACGAATGTGCGCGAGAGCGCGATCATTGATTTCATGTTGACCGCTGGGGAGATCGGCAGTTTGTTCAAGAAGGGCGCGACGATCTCGGCGGCGATGGGCGGGTGTCAGGCGGAGATCGGCGTGAGCAGCGCGATGGCCGCGGCGGGGCTGACGCAGGTGCTGGGCGGGAGCGTGGGCCAGGTGCTGATGGCCGCGGAGATCGCGATGGAGCATCATCTAGGGATGACGTGCGATCCGATCGGCGGGCTGGTGCAGGTGCCGTGTATCGAACGGAACACGATGGGCGCGATGAAGGCGATCACGGCGGCGAACATCGCTCTGGACAGCGACCCGACGAAGGCGCGCGTAAGCCTCGACTCGGTGATCGCGACGATGTGGGCCACCGCGCAGGACATGCAGACCAAGTACAAAGAAACCAGCGAGGGCGGGCTGGCGGTACACGTGAGCGTGGGGATCAGCGAGTGCTGAGTGGACAGTTGACGCATGACATCCTTTGACCTTGATGCGCCGGAGTATTGCTGTGCGATCCTGCGTGATCGCGCGGGGCGGTACTTGATCGAGCGGCGCCCGGCGCACTCGAGTCACCAGCCGCGCAGGCTGACGTGCTTCGGCGGCGGGCGCGAGGAAGGTGAGTCGCCAGAGGCGTGCATCACGCGTGAGCTTCGCGAGGAGCTGACGTGGGACGAGGGCTTGATCAGGAGCGTTGGGCTTCGGCGTGCGGTGCGCCTGGAATCCAGGGCGCGGTTCATCGCGTGGTTCTTTGCGGGTGAACCGGTCGATCCGGCGTGCCCGATCCGCTGCGAGCATGGCTACGAGGCGGTGTGGCTGAGCGAGGGGCGATTGCTTGCCGAGCCGTCGCTCTCAAGCTGGCACAAGGCGGCGATCTCCGCGTTGATCCGCGGCGAGCAGGTGGCGGTGGTGCCGAAGTAGTCGAGCGGGGCGCGCTGGTGCAGGGTTCGGCGATTGGCGGAGACTTCGGCGTGGCGTGGGAATGTGCTGGCCCCGATACGCGACGATTGCCAAGATGTGCTCGCTCCGTCCTCCGATGCCTTTCACCAGACTTTTCCCTCTCTCCTCTCCTTCTCCTCGGTCCCTCGCCGCCGCGCTCAAAAATACTTGTGACCACGACTAGTGTGTCCGCATTCAATATCTGGATCGCCGGAATGACGGTGCCGCGATCACCGACGAGCGCGAGCTCTGGCTCGTCGGCACAAGCGGCGAGAGCGACATCCTGGTCTTTGACTTTCGCTAAGGTCGGGGGGCGATCGCGGTTGCGATGCTCACCGGATCCACGCGGCAAAATCAACCCGAGGTTCCCGGCGGCGCGATCGCCGGTTCGCGCTGCCACGTGTGTTGCGATTCACTCCGCGATCAGCGGCGCCCACGTTGAGCGGACGGTCGTCCACGTTGCCTCAAACCGCTCGTGCATCGAGGTCAGCGAGCTGGGGATGACACGCACGCGCGCTACCACGCCCATGAAGTTTGTATCCCCGCCCCAACGTGGCACGGCGTGCACGTGCAAGTGCCCCGGCACGCCGGCGCCCGCCGCGCGTCCTTGGTTCACGCCAATGTTCACGCCCTGGCATTGGAGCGTGCGCTCGACGAGGTCGGTGGCAAGGTCCGTCAACATCCAGAGTTGGCGTCGTTGCTCGGGGGAGTAATCAAGCAGGCGCGGGCGGGCCTCGCCCAGGGCGATCAGCAGGTGGCCGTTGGAGTAGGGATAGGCGTTGAGGAGCACCATGCCGTGGGCGGTGCGAACGATGACGTGGTTGCTCGGGTCGCTGGCGGGCGACAACCAATAGGCTTCCAAGAACGAACCGGCGGCGGGTTTCGGGCGCTTGTCCGCTTCGGCGCGTTGCTCGCTTTCGCTGAGCGCTTGTAGATACTCCAGTCGCCACGGCGCCTGGAGCATCGCGCTGGGGCCGACGGGGTCGGCGCCGGCCATCTGCGGGAAGTCGGGCGTCTCGGGCGAGGAGGGTGTTGAAGCGGCGGGAGAGAGCGGCGTCGGCGTCGCGCCCGCGTCGCGGGCTGGGTTTGCTTCGTCGTGCGATGGCGTGGACATGTGATGATCCTAACACTTGCCGACGATCCGTGTCTCGGTGTGTGATGGGAGGGTGATGATTTGCACGCGCCGGCCTGAACGATGCCTCATCGCTCAACTCACCTGATTCTCGGGCCGATGAAGATCCAGGCAATCGGGGCGTTCTGCCCGCTGATCGCAAGGAGGCGAAAGCCATGAGCCAACTGAAGACGACGGACATGATCGGGCAGCGTCCTACGACGGGCTTCAAGACCGACCAGCTTCGCATGGAGCGCCGCCGGATGCCGCGGAACATTGTGGAGTCGCGCGTGACGGCGGTGTTCACCGGGGCCCAGGGGCGCGTGGGTGTGATGCCGCTAGAGATCACGGATACATCCGCGACCGGTTTGGGCGCGCGGACGAGCACGTTGGTTGAGCCGGGGACAAAGGTGATGATCTGCCCGGCGGGCATGCCGGTGCCGAGCCGCGGATGCACGGTTGTGCGTTGCACGCCCGGGGACGAAGCGGGCCAGTACGAGATCGGCCTGAAGTTTGATGCGCGCCGAGCCGCCTGAGAGGGGCGAGGGTGCTAGCGCCTTCGGTCAATTGCGCCGGCGCGCCGGATGGACATTCCGCCGAAGCGACGCGTCACGGCGTCAGCCGCGATGTCGGCGCGATCCGCCCCAGACGCGGCGGGTGGTGGTTGAAACAGTTCAAGCTGCCCCTGGTGGTCCAGCCCGCTGAGGCTGACGCCGATCAGACGCAACGCGAATCGGTTGGTCTCTCGAAAACTTGTCAGCAACGTTTCGGCGGCTGTCCACAGCTCGCCGGTGTTGTTTGTTGGGGTTGCGAGCGTGTGGGCCCGCGTCATGGTTTTGAAGTCGCCGGTCCGGAACTTCACGGTGATTGCGCGGCAGTGCGTCGCCTGCTCGCGCAAGAGCCGACTGGTCTTCTCTACCTGGGCCATGAGGGTGGTTCGCAGCGTTCGATCATCACGGACATCCTCGCTGAACGTCCGCTCGCTCCCGATGCTCTTGCGTTCACGCGAGGTCTGGACCTCGCGATCGTCTACTCCCAGAGAAAGGCGCTTCCAATAGGTGCCGAGCTGCCCGACGTGGCGGGCGAGTTGCGTGTCGTCAAACGCTCGAAGGTCGCCGACGGTCTGAACTCCTAGTTGCAGGAGTTTGGCAGCGGCCTTTGGCCCTACTCCAATCAGGACGGTACACGGGAGTGGCGTGAGAACGGTCGGCGCATCGACCTGCGCAATTTCCCTCATTCCATCCGGCTTGCCGAGGTCGCTCGCCAGCTTTGCGAGAAACTTGTTCGGCGCGATGCCGACCGTCGCGGGAAGATCGAGTTGAGAACGAATGTCGCGCCGGATGGCCCGGGCAATGGCGAGCCCGCCGCCTGGTTGAAGGTGCTGCAGGCCGGAACAATCAAGAAACGCCTCGTCGATCCCCGCCTCCTGCACTCGGGGCGAGTGGGTGCGCAAGATTTGCATGACTTGGTGGCTGACTTTGGAATACTCCTGCATTCGCACGGGGCGCACGATCGCCTGGGGGCAGAGCCTGCGGGCCTGAGCCAATGGCATGGCGCTGCGGCAGCCGAACGGGCGGGCCTCGTAGGACGCAGTGGTCACGACCCCGCGTAAGTTGGGGGAGGTGGAGCCGCCGCCGACCAGCACCGGTCGGCCCCTTATTGAAGGGTCGTCGCGCTGCTCGACGGACGCAAAGAAGGCGTCCATGTCGACGTGCAAGATCAGTCTCTCGTTGGGGTTCATGGTTGACGGGGGCGAGGAACATGAATGAATTTGCTTACATCCTACGAACATGATGCGGCCACAATTTGAGGATCAAAATTACACTTGACTTGTCACGTTCCCTGACGCGGGGTAATGTTGACCCTCGTTCGTGTTGATACTGGCTGGCCATTCAGGCCAACTGGGTGGGGGTGGATGGGACGCGTTGACTGTTCTGTCGTACGACCGGTACGCGTCCTTCGTCACTTAGCGAAAGGTATCCATGGCCCGTCCCTCTGCTTTGTCGAAGCTCTCTTTCTCAGAAATCAATAGCGAACTCCGTCGACGTCAGCGCGGCGTCTCGAAGCTGATGAAGAAGCGTTCGACGATCCTGGCTCGCATCGCCAAGATCGATCAGGAAATTGTTGACGCCGGCGGCAGCGTTCGCGCCGGGGCTGGCGGCGGCATGGTCGCTGGCGTCCGCAAGCGCCCCAAGAACGAGATGAGCCTCGTCGAGTCCCTGCACGCGGCCCTCAAGGGCAAGACGCTGTCGGTCACCGACGTCGCTGAAGCGGTGCAGAAGGCCGGGTACGTGACGACGAGCCCGTCGTTCCGCACGATCGTCAACCAGGCGCTCCTGGCCAACCGCGGGAAGTTCAAGAAAGTCTCGCGCGGCAACTACACCGCCGCGTGATCGCTCGAGACCTCTCGCGCGACAAGGGCCCTTCGGACATCTCAGACCAATCAACACACGCCCCGCGATCTCCTGATCGCGGGGCTTGTGTTGATATCGAGATTGAGATCAGCGCGATCCTTACGGCCTGCGCGACCCCGCCAATCGGTTCAGCGGATCGGTTCGATGCCGAGGCGCGACGGGCGATCCGTCAGCAGCAGGCGCCCAAGGTCAGAACGCATGGCCCGCCAGTTGTGGTCAAACGTCTGGAACGCGCTGTTCTCGGCCTGATTCTCGGTCTGCTGGAGCGTTGCCATTTCGGGCGCCGGATTGAAACGGATACCGCCGAGCTGCTCTTCCGAGCGAGTTTGGCACCCGCCGACGAACATCAACGGGCCGCCGATCAGGATCATCGTGCTCATCAGAACTCGCTGGCGCTTCATTCGGAACTCCTTGGCTGGAAGGGAGTTGTAGCGTAAGCCGTTCTCTACGTCAAGACCGTTGCGGCGGGTGCACCGGATGTGTCAACCCACGTCAACGCTGCGTCAACCGGGAAAACCCTCCCGAGCAGAGGCCGAGTGGCGCGGGATCGGCTATCGCGGATCGGGAATCGGGAATCGGCAACCGGCAATCGTGGGAAGGCACAGAAGCGATGCGTATAGACGCGTATGCGCCCCCTGCCGACGGTTCTCGTTCTCTGACTTTCCACTCTCGACTCTCGACTTGAGACTCGCGACTCGCGACTCTACTGCCTTCGGCTCACCTCGACCTTGCCCCCGGCCATGTCCTTGATCGCCAGGCCCATCGCCAGGAGTTCGTCGCGGATCTGGTCTGACTGCTTGAAATCCTTCGCGGCTCGCGCTTCGCGACGCGCCGCGAGTTGAGCTTCGATGGCGGGGTTGGGCGCGAGTCCGCTGAGATACACGCCGATCTCAGTCGCGGTCGCGCGCAGCGCATCGAGCGACAGCACACCCAGCACGCCATCAATCACTCGCAACGCCTGCGCGTCCGCCTCACTCGGCGACTCGATCGAGCCCGCCCACGCATTCACGATGCCAAGCGCCCCGGCGATGTTCAAGTCATCATTCATGCACGAAGCGAACTCGCCCAGCACCGCGGCGCTCGCGCTGTCTTCGATGCCGCAATGCGCGACTGTGCTTCCACTCACTCCTGGGGTGGCGACCGGCCCCGCCCGGGCAACCCGGCGCCAGCGTTCCACCATCCGCTGCGAATCCACCAGCCCCTGCATCGTGAAGTTCGCGTTCGTGCGATAGTGCGTCTTGATCAGCTCCAGCCGGATCGCGGCCGGTTCGATGCCCTTGGCAAACAAATCCCGGGCCGTGTAGAAGTTGCCCTTGCTCTTGCTCATCTTCGCCCCCTCGATGAAGAGGTGGCGCGGGTGGAACCAGGTGCGTGCGAAGAGCTTGCTGCCGGTGTAGCCGCGAGTCTGGGCGATCTCGCACTCGTGATGCGGGAAAGCGTTGTCCTCGCCGCCAGAGTGCAGGTCGATCTCGCCAAGGTTGTCGGCCAGACGCATCACGGCCATGACCGAGCATTCGATGTGCCAGCCGGGGTAGCCCGCGCCCCAGGGCGAGTCCCACTTCATGATGTGGCTCGGGTCGGCCTTCCACAGCAGGAAGTCCGCGGGGTGCTTCTTCTGGCTTTGGTTGTCGCCAATGATGCGCCCGCCGGCGCCGGTGCGGAGTTTGTCGAGCGTGTTGCCGCTGAGCCGCCCGTAGTCGGGAAAGCTCTGCACGTCGTAGTACACCACTTGCGCGCCCGCGGGGCCCACGCTGTACGCGTGGCCCTTCTGAATCAGCGCCTCGATCATCGCGATGATCTGCGGGATGCACCCCGTCGGGCGCGGCATCAAGGTCGCGTCCACCTGCGCCTCGATCGCGACTTTCAGCCCCAGCTGGCGCGCGTCTTCCAAAAATCGACCCGCGTAAAACTCCGCGATCGTGTACGGGTTTGTTGGGTCCAGTTCGGTCGCGGCGCCGGGCGGAAGCTTGCCGCTCTTCTTGGCCTCGAGCAATCGCTTGCCCGCGACCGCCATGCGATCCTCGCCCTGCTCGCCGCCCTCGGCGTCGTCGGTCATGTGCCCCACGTCGGTGATGTTCATCACGTGGACGACCGTTCGAGCGTTCGCGCCGGGCGGTGCGGGGTCGTTCGCCAGTTCGCACAGCGGCGATTCGATCCAGCGCCGCAACACGTCCGCGGCCAGAAACGACCGAAAGTTGCCGATGTGCGCATCGTCGTACACCGTCGGCCCGCACGAGTAAAACGTCACCCGGCGCGGATCACGCGGCTGAAAGTCCTCCACTTGGCGGGTCAACGAGTTGTAAAGTTGCAGCGGCATAAGGCCCGAGTTTAGTGCCGCTCGATTCCACACGCTGTGCTGACGCCAACCAGAAGATCCCTCGCCCCGCCAGCGCCCCCGCCGCTGCTCGCGTCCCCTCGCCACTCGCGACTTACGACTTTTCCGCTCACGCTTCCAACGCCACGCGGCACATCATCTCCACACCCAGCCCCAGCGCATCATCGTTGAAGTCAAAGTCCGGCTGGTGCAGCGTCGGGTAGCGAGCGGCGTCCGCCGGCTTCATCCCCAGGCAGAAGAAGACCCCCGGTACGCGCTGCGCGTAATACGAAAAGTCTTCGCCCCCCATCGTCGGATGTGGAGTGAGAAAAACGCGCTCGGCGCCGATCGCGCGCCGCGCGACCTCGAAGAACCGCTCGGTCAGCGCCGGGTCGTTGTACGTCACCGGGTATCCCGCTTCGAGTTCCACCTCTGCTCGACAGCCGAGCCCGAGCGCCACGCCCTCGGCGATCTCGCGCACGCGACGGCGTGCGTGCTCGCGCATCTCGGGGCGCAGCGTGCGGATGGTGCCGCTGAGCGAGACGTGTTGCGGGATGATGTTGTTCGCGGTGCCGCCCTTGATGGTGCCGATGGTCACCACGCAGGAGTCCAGCGGCGAGGTGTTGCGCGACACCACGGTTTGCAAAGCGACGACGACCTGAGCCGCGGCGACGATCGGGTCGCGCGAGTAGTGCGGGTACGCCGCGTGGCTCTGCTCGCCGACGATGCGGATGCGGATCTCGTCGGTGCTGGCCAGCAGCGGGCCCGGGCGGGTGCTGACGGTGCCGAGCTCAAGGTCGGGCCAGGCGTGCAGGCCAAACATCTGCTCGACGGGGCCGCCCAGGACGCTCCCATCTAGCACGCCTTCGTTGCACAACCGCTCGGCACCGCCGCCACCTTCCTCGGCGGGCTGAAACACCAGCGTGACGGGGCGCGGGCGGTGGACCGCGCTCAGCACCCGCGCGGCCCCCAGCAGGATCGTGGTGTGCCCGTCGTGCCCGCAGGCGTGCATGAGGCCCGGCTTCGTGCTGGCGTAGGCGAGGCCGGTCTCCTCGTGGATCGGCAGCGCATCCATATCCGCGCGCAGCCCGATGGCGCCGCGTTGGCCGTTCGCGTCCGAGGGTGTGGACGCCGGCAGGCTGGCGATGACACCCGTGCCACCCGCGAGCCCCGACACGAACGAGATGCCCAGGCGCGTGAGCTCATCACACACCACAGCGCTCGTGCGCGTCTCTTGATACCCAAGCTCCGGGTGCGCGTGAAGGTCGCGGCGCACAGCTCGCAACGAGTCCAGCTCGCAGGCAATCAACCGCCGAAGCTCCGGGGTGTCCATGAGCCAAGCGTAGAAGCCGCGGGGCGAGTCGGGGTTGCGGGGCGAGGTCGCGCGGGCGAACTCACGCGTGGCCACAGGCGTTGACCCAGAACAACGTCGAAGCGCCGCACCCGCCCTGCTCCCGCTCGCAATCGCGATAGAAACTCTTGCCTTGTTTGCGAATCCGCGTGCGTTGCCCACAGGACGGGCACGCGAGCCCAAGCGCAGTGTACTTCTGGCACTCAGCGCACAGGATGCAATAGTCCCGCCGGTAGACAACCTCGATCTTCATGCTTGCGCACTTGATGCAGACGAGCGGGTCGAGGTTCGCGGGCGCGTCCGGACGTGCCGGTGGTGCCGGTGGTTTGGCGGGCGCCACAGCCTCGCGTCGCGGCGTCGGCTGAGTCGGCGAAGTCGCCGGAGCAGGACGTGGCGCTGCCGCCTCCGCTGGCCGGGGTGCTTTGATCGCGGGTGTTCGTGGTCGCAGCGTCAATGGCGTGTGCTTGGCAAGCAGGTATGCACTGATGCGTTCCAGTTCCGCGGGCGTGAGGTTGTGGGTCGTTGCTTCGCGGTCGGCGACGGCGGAACGGATCAATCCGAGAAACCCGGCGCCCGCGCGAGCCGCATCAATGTCCGCACGAACCGCGGGCGGGATCTGGTCAGCCTTCATCACATCCTTCGCCGTGACGCTCTTTGCCGGATGAAACTCGCCCCGCTCGCTGATGGCGACCAGCGCACGGATCGGGAAGCCGCCGAATCGCGATTGCGCCACGCCCAGCAACTTGTTCAGGAGGGGCGGCTCAGCGAGGTCAAGCAACTCCACAAGCGCGCGCCTTTGGCGTTTCGCTTGCTCGATTGGGCTGAAGATGCGGTGAGTGCCGTGGCGCCCCGATCGCGAGCCCCAAGTCCGGGTCCATTGCCCCAGCGCGTCAACTTTCAGCTCGCCTGAGACGCTCTTGCTCTCGGCGATCGCGCCGCCGTGGGGGTGCAGAATCAGGTGGTCGATCTGCGTGAAGTCATCGGTGTTCTCTGGCGCACGCCCCGCGACGATCGCGCGTCGGAATCGCAGGCCGTGGAACAGCAGGATGTTGCGCGCGTTGGCAAACTCTCGATCCAGGAAGTGGGCCAGCGTCTGCTCGGCCTCCCACCCAGCGTGTGCACACGGGTCGGTCGGTGCGGCGGCTTGAAATGGCAAGATCACCATGAGCAACCAAGATACCGCATGCCATGCACCTGTCAACCGCCCGGCTTTACAGTCGATCCCGATTCCAGCCGCTGCAGCGCCTCAAGCCGCGCCGCGTGCTGCGCCACGCCCGGCTCCAGCGCTTGCAGAAACTCCAGGTGGCGGCGCGCCGTTGCATAGTCGCGCTGGCGCAGGGCGACCGTCGCGCCCAGTTCGCGCATGGCGGGCCGGTACGGCGCCAGGCGCGTCGCACGCTCCGCCTTGACGCTCGCGCGCGCCATGTCCCCCGCGCTGAGATAGAGCCTTGCCAGTTCCGCGGCGTATGTCGGCGACTTCTCCTCGCGCACGTCCAGATACTCCAGATGCTTGATCGCTTTGCCGGGCTCGGCGCTGGCCAGCGCGAGCGCTGCGAGCTGCCGGTGCGGCGACGGATCCACCGGGCGAGCCGCGGCGTACCGCGTGAGTAACGCCGCCATCTCTGGCGTCGCCTGTCCCTCCGCGGCGTTCAATCGCAGCGCGACCGCCAGCTCCAGCACGTCCGGATGCTTCGGGAACTTCTCCAGCCACGCGTCGGCCATCGCGATCGTCGGCTCAAAGTCTTCGATCTCATCGGGCTTCACTTTCCGCTCGCCCGCTAGACGTTCGCGCTCCGCCTGCAACAGCTCGCGGATCGTGGGCACGCCCCCGGCAGTCCGCATCCCCCACGCCAGCAACTGCTCAGACGCCCACGCCTTGAAGCTCGTCAGAAACTCCTGGCGCGGCACGCCCAGCACCGTCTGAAACGCCTCCTCCTCACGCACGCCCTTGGCGTACAGATCCATCAGCTTCAGCGGCGCCTCAGCCCCAAACGCCTCGATCATGTACTCGATCATCCAGTGGCCCTGCGCGTACCCCTGCTGCCGATCGGTCGGGCGCTTGGGGCGCGTGAAGGCGATGTTGATCTCGGTGAAGTCAAAGAGGTCATCGCTCTCCATCACCTTGGTCAGCAGTTGCACCGTCGGATAATCGCGCGGCGCGCGTTCGAGGTACACCGCCTGCGCCTCAGTGAACCAATGTGGGATGCGGTTGCCCGTGCGCGAGAGGCCCACGGTGTGCGTGTATTCGTGGCGCAGCACGCGGTCCCAGTCGTACGCGCCGCTGTGGCCAGCGCCGTCGCGCGGAGTCTCCATCGCGATCACCGGCCCGGTGCTTGCCGCGATCGTGTGGATCCGCGGCATCCCCGCGATCCGCACCGCGAACCACGCGTGCGTGGGCATCAGATCGATCACCGTCTTCTCCGCTGGCGTGTGGCGAAGGCCGCCGGGCTCGCTACCGGTGACGATGTCCGCCGAGCGCTCGAGCGCCGGCAGCATCTCCTTCGCGAGCATGGTGTCCAGCCCCGGCTTGGCGCGGATCGAGAACCGCTCGCCCTGAACAAACGTGTAGCGCGTGATCTCGCGCATGAGCTTCAGCGAGTTCTCGACGCGCACGTTGAACGGATCCAGATCCTGCGCGCGCGTCAGAGCATCGAGCGCCTCAGCATCACGCCCGGACTGCATCGCAAGCAACCCCGCCTCGCTCAGCGGCTCGGCCCAGCCGGGGCTGCGGGTCGCGGCTTCGTTCAGCAGGTCCGCCGCGAAGCTGTACTGACGCGCATCGGCCAGCGCGCGACCCGCAGCGAAGTAGCCCGAGGCGGACTTTGCGACGCCGGCGCTCTGGCGCGTGTTGAGCGCGTCCAGCGCATCCAGCTCGCGCCGCGTCGCGTCCGTGTCATACTCCAGCGCCCGCGTCGCGATCGCCGCGTCCAGCAGCACGCGGCAGCGCGGGAGTTCTCCCAGCGCCCTGTCTATCAGTTCGCGAGCGCGCGTCACGTCATCCTGTCGCAGCGCTGCGCGAACGCGCAGGGCGGTGCCCAGTGGTGCGCGGCCCAGCAACGCCTCGTGGCGCGCCTGGCCCTCCGCGAGCGTGACCACTTCGCCGGGCATGACCATCAGCCCGTCCAGCTCGCGCGCGAAGCGCTCGACGCCGGGCATATCGAAGCTCATGACCGCCATCGCGCCTGCGAGTTCCGGCGCCGCCGCGGCGGTCGGATTCAGCGCCGCCGCCTCCTCAAGCGCGGCGCCAGCCTGCGCGAAGTTGCCACGATCCAGCAGCAGTTCGGCCTCGACGATCCTGGCTTCCCATGACAACGGGTCCAGCCGTCGCGCCTCAGCCAGCAAACCCATCAGCGTGTTCAAGTCGTTCTGCACCGCGTCCGCCTGGCCCTCGCCTTGGCGCTGTCCACGGCGGAGCGCAACCGCCCCGGCCCGCGCCGCTTCGACAAGCATCGACGCCGAGCGCCACTCTGACGCTGGCAGTTGACGCAAGCACGCCAGCGCCGTCGCAACCGCGGGCTCATACTGCCCGAGCATCTCGCGCGCTTCGCTGGTCAGGCGCAGGGCCCGGGTCGCGCCCTCGGTGCCCGGCGCGCCGAAGTCACCAGCCAGAATTTCTAGCGCGTCGTCAAGGTCGCCGCGATGCATCGCGGCTTCGGCGCGGTCCAGCGGATCCGCCGCGCTGGCTCGTGCGCCGATGAGCGCGTCATCGTCCCAACTGCCCCTCTGCAGCGCGAGCTTGGCGCGCAGGGCGGGCAGTTGAATGTCGGCCTCGGTCGCCAAGCCATGCCGCACGCGCAGGTGAGCGCGCTCAGCATCGCTCAGGAACTCCGAGTCCAGCGCAAGGCGCAGGACCGGCGAGATCTGCGGTGCCCTCTCCGTCCACCCCTTCTCCGAAGCCGGGTCCCCCGCGAGTCGCACGCCGAGCGGGGCCGCGTTCGAGGGCACGCGCAACGTGAAGTGCGACGCGCTGACGCCCATCATGGCCGCCATCAACCATCGCGCAGCACATCCTCGGCGGGGTTTGCTTGATTGTCCCATAGTTCACTCTGGCAGTTATCGACTCGATCGCTTCGCACACACGCACACACACGGACCGCTTAGCGCCGCGCCCGCTCTTCGCCTTGCCAGCCAGACGGGGGTTTGGTGTCAAAGGTCGTCGCGTCAAAGGGCGCGTCGCGGTTGGTCTTGATATCGACCAGCAGCACCTCGCCCTTGCTGTCATCGGTGTTGGAAGTTCGCGCAAAGATGGGCAGGTTGTCGCTGGTGCGATACCACAGCGAGATCTCGCGATAGTTCCGGGCCTCGTTGCTCCCGGTCACGGGCCTGAGCCGGAGCTGGCGAGTGGTCTTGAGCAGCGTCCGCAAGCCCTCAAACTCGGGCGTGGCGTCGATGCCGTCCAGCGGGTCCGCCGGCGAGCCCAGGCCAAAGCGGGCGACCATGTCTTCCTTGCGCTGGCCGATGGGCAGGGGCACCGGCCCCTCGCCGATCTTCAGCGGGTCTTTGCCCCCCGCCTCGTTGACGAGTTCTACGCGCGTGTACTGCTTCTCGACGGGGTTGCGCGAGATGAGCCAGCCGCCGTCAAAGATGTACTCCTGCTTGTCGTCGCGCTTCTTGTCGTCAACGATCATCGTGTCAAAGAGCACTGCGAACTGTCGCTTGCCCTTGCCAGCATCGCGATACTTGAGCGTGCCGCGCCAGGTGTGCGTGCCGCCGCCCTGAATCTCCGCGAAACGTTTGACGTACTGAATCGTCGTCGAGAGCGAAGTCAGCCCCTTGTCGGCGGACTCGATGTCGTTCAAGAGCTTGTCAGTGCGCTCGTCCAGCTTTGGCTGGTTCGCCTCCGCGGGCGCAGGTTTGACAGCGATCGTCCCCGGCAGCGTCGGCTCCATCGAGGGCACCGCAGGTGTGGGTGCCGGCGCCGGCATCGGCGAGCTGGGCGTAGTTGATGCTGGCGTCGGTGGTGTCGGCGGCGTCCCGGGCGTGTCGTTGCCCTGGGCCAGGGAAAAGGGCGAAGTGGCCGTGAGCGTCAGCAGGGCGCCGGCCAGCCAGACCAGATCGCGCGCGCGAACCGAGCGCTCAAGCGAAGACTGGAACATTGACATCACAATGGCGGGGTTCATGGTCTCTGCTCCGGGCGCGTGGTGACTGCCCTTGGTTGTACGCTCACGCCCCGATGTTCGGTGCGTCTGATGGCGGGGATTTTGCTGCATCCATTTCGCGCAATCTGGCGAAGAAATCCGCCAGGATGCTCGCCGCGGCCAGCGCGTCGCGACGCGACTTCTTCTGCCCACGCGTCATGCCGCTGCGGCTCATCTGCCAGTCCGCCTGCACGCTGCTCAGCCGCTCGTCCTGAAAATGAATCGGCAGGCCCGTCGCGCCGC
>JBBQMD010000015.1:0-53916 GCA_038328575.1 Phycisphaerales bacterium
CATGCACCTCGCCCTCCTCACCTTCGAGCTCCTCATCCCCTGCCCCGAGTCCATCAAGGACAAGCGGCGGGTGGTCAAGTCTGTCAAGGACCGGCTGCATCGCGAGCATCAGGTGAGCGTCGCGGAGGTGCGGTACTTGGACAATCTGACGGTCGCGGGGATGGCGCTGTGCCTGGTCAATCGCGATGCGAAGTTTGCGCGGGGCGTGATCGACTCGATCATCGACAAGCTGCGCTCGCTGCCGGATGCGCAGCTCGGGGATCACTTCGTGGAGATCATCAGCGGAGACCAGCTCCCCACGGCGTTCACCGGCGACGACGGCACGCCGCTGTGGACCGATGACGAGCGGCGCGAGGGATAAGCGCCGCGGTGGGACCGGTGGTTTGACTGGGTTCCGAGGCGGCGCGCTGGGTGCGCGGGGGTTTCTCTACGAAGATGCACTGATCGACCGGGCGCGGGCTTTTCAACTTGACGCCCGGCGCATAGGCTTCCCCCCGCTTCACAGCGGGCGGCGATGCCGGTGTGTTGGTAAGCCCCCGGTTGGAACGTGTGTGTTCGGGAGTCGGTTGGCGGGGTTGTCGAGCTGGCCGCGCGCGTCGAGCTTCGGAGCCGCAGCGCAGCGCCGGGACGGAGCTACGCGAAGGCGGGTCGGGGCGGCGTGAGGAGATTCAGTGTGGAGGGGTAAGGTGGGTGTTGACGGTGCGGCGCGGCCGCGGAGCGATTATGAATACCAGCCATCGTCGAGACCAGCTTGCTCAGATGCTGCGCGAGAGCATCCAAGGCGTGCTGTCACGCGGGCTGAGCGATCCGCGCCTGGACGGGGCGATGCTGACGATCACGGAGGTTGATCTCTCACCAGACTTCGCCAACGCCAGCGTGCGCGTTTCCGTGCTACCGGCCAAGGCGCAGAAGCGGGTGGTCGCGGCTCTGGCCCACGCGGCCCGCCACATCCGGCACGAGGTCTCTGATCGGCTGGACCTGCGGGCGACACCGAACTTTAACTTCCAGCTCGATATCAGCACCAAGCGCCAGGTCGGCGTCTTTGAGGCACTGGCCAAGGTGCGCGAGGAGCGCGAGGCGGCAGGGATCCCCGCGCCCGAGCCCGCGGCTGACCCGGGCGCGAAGCCGAGCGCAGACTCGGTTGCGAACGCAGATGACGAAGGCGGCGCGGTCGAAGGCGAGGGCGGGGAGGACAGCGTGGGGAGGGCGACATGACGCTGTCCAGCGAGCGTGTCAAGGCGGCTGGCGCGCTAATTGAGAAGTTGCGCACGCGATACGCGAAGGAGATTGCGCGCGCGTCAACGGCGCGAGACGCCGACGACGCCGCGAACGAGGCACCGGAGGAGGGGAGCGATGTGGGCGTTCTGGCGCACTGCTTCTGCCATCACGACGCGGTTTTGCGCGAGCTGGTGCGGTCATACGTGCTGTGGGAATCAACGACGACCAAGGCCGACAGCGCGATGCGGCGGATCGATGAATCGGTCGTGGACATCAACGAGCTTCGCGTCTGCCTGACCGAAGAGGTCGCGAGCATCCTGGGCTCGGGGCTGTCGCGCATCGAGGAGCGTGCGACGCGTTTGCGCGCGACGTTGAACGACATCTTCCAGCGTGAGCACTCGCTGCGCCTCAGCCACCTGGCAGGTCGCTCCCGAAAGGACGCGCGGCAATATCTCTTCACGCTCGCGAGCGTGCCAGAGTTCGTCGCGGCCCGCGTCGCGCTTTTGCGGTTGGGTATTCACGCAATGCCGGTCGACGAGCGGACGCTGGCGTGCCTGCGCCACGCCAAGGCGATCAACAGCGACACGGATATCGCGGGCGCTTCGGCGTTGCTGGAGCGGGCGGTGAAGTCTGGCGAGGGGCTCGGGGCGCATCGGGCGATCCAGGCGTGGGCGGACGACGCGAGCGCCGTAGTCGTCCGCTCGGCGCGACCGTCGCCGGGCCGGAAGCTCCCGGCGGCGGCGGCGGCAGGAGGGGCTGGGGGGCGGACAGAGGCGAAGGCGGTTGCGGCGCGTCCGGCTCGCGCGCAAACGAAGATCGCACGCGCGGAGAAGCCGCCGGCGCGCGCCAAGGGCGTTAAGCGCGCCAAGAAGACGGCGAGCCGACGCAGTGACAACGCCTGATCTTGGCAGGAGTTCGTCGATGGCCGGGCACAACAAATGGAGCAAGGTCAAGCACCGCAAGGCGGTGGTGGACAAGCGCAAGGGCAAGGCGTTGAGCATGTGCTCGCGCGCGATCATCTCTGCGGTGCGACAGCACGGAACGGACCCGACATTCAACCACGCGCTTCGCGCCGCGATCGACGAGGCGCGGTATCACAACGTGCCGGGCGACAACATCGAGCGAGCGATCAAGAAAGGCGCGGGGGCCGGGCAGGGCGATGATTACGAGCACGTGCGGTATGAGGGCTATGGGCCGGCGGGCGTCGCGGTGGTAGTGGACGCGTTGACGGACAATCGCACGCGCACTGCCGCGAATATCCGGCTGGTCTTTGACACGCACTCGGGCAAGATGGGGACAAGTGGCTGCGTGTCGCACCAGTTCGAGCACAAGGGCCGGATCGAGGTCAAGGGCGTCGCCAGCGATGAGGATCGGATTCTGGAGGCCGCGATGAACGCGGGGGCTGACGACGCGAAGTTCAACGACGAGGCCGGCGAGGACGCGGCGTGGGATGTCTTCTGCCCCCCCACCGAGCTGCACACCGTCAAGGCGGCGCTGGAGGCCTCAAAGCTCGTGGTGCGCCAGACGACCACAGAGATGCTGCCCTCGCAGATCGTGACGGTACACGCGGCGGTGGCGCGCGAGGTCATCGACCTGATCGACGAACTGGAAGATGACGAGGACGTGAAGCGCGTGTATAGCAACGCGGATATCCCCGAGAGTGAGCTGGCGAAGCTGGGGGGCTGAGGGCTGAGGGCGGAGGGATGAGGAGGGATTTGTTGGCGGACGCGCGGCGCGTCAGGAGTCAGCCGCTGGTGGTCCAGGCTTTAAGAGCCGCGGGCGCGGCGTGTTCTTGATCGGAGACTGCGCGCAGGTCAAGCGTTGCGAAGGCGGTGTATCTCCAGGCGCTCAGCGCGATCTGGAGCTCGGCGATGTCTAATCTGCCGCGCCCGAGGGCGCAGCGCCCGTCGGAGGATGCGTCGGTCAGGCGGATGTTGAAGAGCGACGCAGCGTTCTTCGCGACGACGGCGGCTGGATCATCGCCGGCCATAAGAGCCGCGGCGGGGTCCAGCGCGTGCCCGAGCGGGCCGCCTTGGTTCGTAGCGGGCGACGCTGAAGCGGGCATGCTGGCGATTGGTTGGCGATGGTGCGAGAGATCGGCGATTCGCACGCCGGCCTTGCTGGCGTGAGCCGCCAGCTCGGCGCGGACGCTTTGAGTCGCGTCGTGCGGGAGCGTGACGCAGATCACCGGCTGGTAGTCGCGGGCGACCTGAGCGCCGGGCGTTTCCTTGAGCAGGGTTCGCAAGTCGGCGACGAGGCCGATGCTCTCGGCGACGGCGGTGAGCGCGCGGTCCAGGTGTGCGCTGTCGACGAAGTGGGCCGGGGGGATGAGCAGGTCGATCCCGGCGAGAGCGAGGTCGTAACGCCGGAGAAGAGCGGCGAGCTCGCGCCGGGCGGAGCGATCCAGCTCGCGGGCGCGCAGGTCGGCCATGGCGCCGTTGAGGTGAACGCCGGCGACGCCCAGCGTGCGAGCGAAATGCAGCGCGGCCCTGAGCTTGTCGGGCGTCGATCGATCGTCGTCGCCTTCGAGTCGCAGGCCGAGGATCGCCAGGCTGAGCGGGATGTCGGTGGGCACGAGGCGCATCGGGCGATCATTGGCGTGCGCCGGAGGCGGCCAGCGAGAATCGAGGCGATACCATCGACCATGAGCACCGCCCGGGCAGCTTTGAGTGTCGTCAACACCACGGCGATCGGGCTCTGGCTGGGAACGATCGTGATGACGGGCGCGACGGCCGCGATCATCTTTCCAACGGTCCGAGACTTGGCGCCGACGCTTCCATCGCACACGACGTTCACGGGCGATCACTGGCTGATCGTCGCGGGGCATGTCGCGGCGCGCGTGTTTCTAGTCAGCGACATCGTGCAGTTCGCGTGCGCGTGCGTCGCGATCCTGACGCTGGCGGCGCTCTTGATCCCCACCGTTTTGCGGTCGCGACTCTCCATCGAAACGTGGGCGCGTGCGCTCACGCTGGCCCTGGCGTGCGGGCTGCTTGGGTATCAGCTCTTGATCTTGTCGCCATCGATGACGCTTGAACTTCGAGCGTATTGGGAAGCCGCGCGCACCGGACAGAACGAACTGGCGGCGGTCCACCAAGCGGCCTTCACAAAGTTGCACCCGCGCGCTTCGACATTGCTCAGTACGCTGGCGCTGAGCGTGCTCGCGGCGCTCTTGATGAGCGCGAGCGCCGGCACGTCAGGCCGACCGGGCGGCAACGCGATCACGCCGGGGAGTCAGTGAGTGGGCGCGGGTGACGAAGCGATCCCGTTTATGCTGCCGCGCGTTACGCCGGCGCGCAAGGCGCGGGCGGGGCTGCTCTACAGCCAGCTCAGCGCGGCATATCCGGACGCGCACTGTGAACTCGATTACGGCTCGCCGCACGAGTTGTTGGTCGCAACGATCCTTTCAGCGCAGGCGACGGACGTGAGCGTGAACAAAGCGACGCCGAGGCTCTTTCAGGCGTTTCCGACGCCAGCGAGCTTTGCACGCACGACGCCCGAGGAGATCGAGCCGTACATCCGGACGATCGGGCTGTTTCGCAACAAGGCCAAGAGCGTGCAGAGCGCGATGAAGGATGTGGTGGAGCGGTTTGGCGGGGAGGTGCCGCGGACGATGGAGGAGTTGCTCACGTTGCGGGGCGTGGCGCGAAAGACGGCCGGGGTGGTGCTGGGGAACTGCTTCGGCATCAACGTGGGCGTGGTGGTCGATACACACGTGCACCGGTTGTCGCAGCGATTTTCGCTTGTGCCACAGGGGTGCAACGTGGCGCAGTGCGAGCGGCACTTGATGGCGACGTTTCCGCGTGAGAACTGGTGCCAGTTGAGTCATCTGCTGATCTTTCACGGGCGGCGCTGCTGCAAGGCGCGGAACGTGATGTGCCCGCCGGGCGAGATCTGCGCTGAGTTTGGCGGGGCGTGCGAGCTGCGCGTGAGCGCTCGGGCGAAGGCGACGCCAAGGGCGAAGCGGGCGCGAGGTGAGTCAGGTCAGGGGTAGCAGCGAGCGTTGCGTGGGTTTGTTGGCGAGGCGGGCCTCGTGATCCAGGAGCCATTGCTTGCGCCATGCGCCGCCGCCGTAGCCGGCCGGGTCGCCACCCGCGCGAATGACGCGGTGGCAGGGGATGACGATGCAAAGGCGATTCATGCCGTTGGCCTGGCCGATGGCGCGCTGGCCGCCGGGCTTTTGCAGGGCGATGGCGAGGTCGGCGTAGCTGCGGGTTTCGCCGAGCGGGATGCGCAAGAGCTCGTCCCAGACCGAGGTCTGGAATGGCGAGCCCTCGATGTGCAGCGGGAGCGTGAAGGCGGTGCGCGTGCCTTGGAAGTAAGCGAGGAACTGGCGCGCGGCCTCGGCAAGGACCGCGTTCTGCGCGGGCACCACCGGCGCGTTGAGCCGCTTGCGCAGCAACGCGATGTCGAGCTCCAGGGCGCGCCGGTCGTGAAACTCCACGAGGCAGAGGCGATCGTCGCAGGTGATCGCGATCATCTCGCCCAGCGGGGTCTGGAACCAATCTGCCTCAAGCACGCGCAGGCCTCGGGCCTGCGAAGGCGGGGCGTCGAAGATCGCGCTCAAGGTGTTGGCGAAGCCGCTCAGCGACGCATCGCGCTCAACAATTTTTCGGCCCTGGCGTCCCGGCGATGAGAGCGCGGGGAACGTCGGGAGCGAGGTGGGCCGCGGCGGGCTGGTCATACTCGATTCTCGCAGGCTACGGCGCGCTCGCAACTGAGAAACGGGCGTGAATCTTGGATTGCGATCACAGGCTCACACACGCGGCGAAGGCGACGGCATCTGGGAAAGACACCTTGATCAACAGCATCTGGCAATCACCGTTCCACCCGCCGCACTCAAGAGCCCACCCGTCCGCCTATCGGCGTGTCGGGGACTCTGCTTCATCCCCGCCCACCCTCACCACCCACCACGTCAAATATGCCCGGCAAGAGTCGAACCTGCAACCTTCGCCTTCGGAGGGCGACGCTCTATCCAATTGAGCTACGGGCACGCGTATCTCGAAGGTGCATGCTAAGGGCGTTCCAACGCGTTGGCAAACCGCAGGCTCGGCATGCTGGTCGGCCGCGCTCCATACGCTCGGGGCCCATGGCAGGATTGGAATCGACGACACACCGGCTCGGGCGCGGCGCACCGCTTTGGACGGTGCTGGTGTTCACGTGGGTGAACTCGATGGCGACGGGGATCCCGTACAACGGGATTTTCTTCATCACCAAGAACGTGTACGGGTTTACGCCCTTGTTGAACTGCTTGATGGGCGTGCTGATGGGGGTGACGTACATCTTCGGTGCGCTGGCGACGGGGCCGCTGCTGAGAGCGCTCATCGCGCGGGGCGTGTTCCGTGGGGCGCGCGATGCGCTGGCGACGATGGCGGCGGTGATTGGCCTGCTGTGCCTGCTGCCGCTGAGCGCGTTTTTCATGGCGGCTCCGGCGGATCGCGCCGGCACTGCGTGGTCCGTCTGGGTGTTCATGGGGTTGTACTCGGCGCTTTGCGGCGGGTTCTGGCCAGTGGTCGAGTCGTTCCTCTCCGGCGGACGCACGAGCGCCGAGCTGCGCCGGGCTACCGGGACGTTCAACGTCACCTGGTCAAGCGCGTTGGTAGTGAGTCTTTGGGCGATGGTGCCCTTTGAGGCCGAGGGACAGGCGATGGCCCTGGGAGTCTCGGCGGCCATGCACCTGGGATCTGTGGTGTTGCTGTTCTGGATGCCCTTGAACCCCGGGGCGCACCCGCATGATCAGGGGGATGTCCCGGTCGTCTATCGGCGTCTACTCAAGGTCCATCGCGTGCTGCTGCCCACGGCGTACATGGTCATGTACGCGCTCTCGCCCGTGCTGCCGGATCTGCTGGCCCGCCTGAGTGTTGAAGCGCGTTGGGGCCCGGCGCTGGGTTCGGTCTGGATCGCGGCCCGCGTCGGAACGTTCACTCTGCTGGAACGCTGGCACGGCTGGCACGGGCGATGGGGCACCGCGACGATTGGCACGGCAATCCTGCTCTCGGGGTTCGTCGTTGCGATGGTTTCGCCCCTGCTTGGCAGCGGCGCTCTCGGGCTCGCGGCGCTGGTGGTTGGGTTGATCGGGTTTGGGTGCGGCGCGGCCGCGATCTATTGCGGGGCGCTGTACTACGCGATGGAAGTGGGCGCGGCGGAAGTCGAGGCGGGCGGGATGCACGAGGCGATGATCGGCGTTGGTTACACGCTGGGGCCGATTTGCGGACTGCTTCCGGCGATGCTGGCGACGCCCGCCTTCCTGGTCACTACGCCGCTGTTGACGCCCGGTGGCGCAGGGGTGGCGACGGCGGCGACTGTCGGGGCGTTCGCGGCTGTGGCGATCGGGGGGGCCTGGCGGGCGGCAAATCGTCAACAAATGCCGCCCGATATCCGCCTGCCGGACATCCGGAGAGAGAGGCACTGATTTTCCGGGCTGGAACGGACGATTTGCCTGTCAGAAATGATGGCCGATCCATCCGAGCTTCAAAAACGACACGCCCACTTGCGGCGTATACATCGTGACAGGGTCGATTTTTTCTGCTACTGATACAACCCGAACGCTCCGTCGCCATAGGACTCTCCATGAAGCACCGCTTGTTCGGCCGTCTCGCGTCGCTGACACTTGTCGCCGGGTTGCTGGTCTCAACGTCGGGATTGCTGGCTCAGCAGCCGGCGGGCCCGACGACACCGCCCGCACCCAAGACAGGTACGAGCGCGGGGCCGATGACGCCGCTCCGGGAACTTACGGAGAAGGAGTGGGCCAGCGCCAAGGACGGGGATTGGGAGCGATTGCTGAACAGCTTCGCTTCAGGGCCCAACGACGACCCGACGCTGGCGGTGTTGCGGGCGGACATCGAATCGCTGCGCACCAGCATCCAGCGTCGCGAGTCGATGCGCGCGTCACGCGTCGCGAAGGCGGGGGTTGAGCTTGATGAGCAGTTGAAGGGCGATGGGAAGCCCGCGAGCGTGTCCGACGCGTTGAAGCACTCGATCGAGCTGCACGAGCTGGCGCCGGACGGCGCGGCGAAGGCGGCGGTGCTGTCTTCGGCCCGGGTGCAGAGCGCGATCTCCAAGGGCGAGGTGCTGGCACGCCGGATGGAGAGCGAAGGCCAATGGCTGATGGCGGGGGAGTTGTTCAGCCGCCTGAATGTGCTGCTGGACGTGGACGGTCGTTTCAAGACAGACACACGGCGCATCGGTGATCGCCTGGCCATGCTGCGGCTCTATGCGCCGAAGCGCTTGTGGGAGCTGCGCAACGAGCGCCGCGAGATCGAGCGTGCCCGCGACCCGAAACTCTCGGCGCTTCCCGCGTTCAACAGCGTTGGCGAAGCGTTTCAGAACAAGCTTCGCGACCTGAAAGAGAACCTCCTCATTAACGCCATGGCGTTCGCGGCCGACCGACACGTCGAACGCGTCGGGATGCGCAAGATGATTTTGGGGGGCTTGGGGTCCATTCAGATCTTGGTCACCACGCCCGACCTGCGGGTCGCGTTCCCGGGCTTGGACAACCCGCGCGATCGCGAGATGATGCTGTCGTGGGTCAACAACAAGATCAAAGAGTTCGGCGAGGGTCAGGCGGCCCCCGATCGCTTCGCGCTGGCGGACCTAATCAACGACATGTTCAGCGCGAACCGCGCCAGCACCAAGATCCTCGAGGCGGCGTTGGTTCACGAGTTCGGCATCGGCGCCTTTGACACGCTCGACGAGTTCTCCGCAATCATCTGGCCCGACGAGCTGGCCCGCTTCAAGCGCATGACCGAGGCGTCGTTCCCCGGCGTGGGCATCCAGATCCAACTGGATGAAGAGACGCAGATGATTAAGGTCGTGACACCGATCCCCGGCTCGCCGGCCCAGAGCGCCGGCGTCATGCCGGGCGATTACATTAAGAAGATCAACGACGACTCGGCACTGGGCATGAGCCTCGATCAGGCGATCGAGCTGATCACCGGTCGCCCGGGCACCAAGGTCAAGATCACCATGGAGCGCGAGGGGCAGGACGTTGCGTTTGATCTGACCCGCGCGACGATCCCGGTGTATTCGATCAGGGGGTGGACACGCGAGGGCAAGGTTGACAACGACTGGAACTTTACGATCGATCAGCAGGCGGGCATCGGCTACATCCGTATGTCGGGCTTCAACGAGACCACCACGCGTGACCTGCACCGGGCGATCGCCAAGCTCCAGAAATCTGGCGTCAATGGGCTCAACGGGCTGGTGCTCGACCTGCGATTTAACCCCGGCGGGCTGCTGACCGAGGCGGTGAGCGTGTCCAACACGTTTGTCGATTCCGGCGAGATTGTCTACACCGAACTGAACACTGGCGAGCGCGTCGAGACGCACGTCGCTGAGGCGACGCGCGTCCGGCTCACGGGCGTGCCGATCATCGTGCTTGTGAATGAGGGCTCCGCCAGTGCGTCGGAGATCGTGTCTGGTGCGCTTCGTCACTACGCCGACAACGGCAAGCTGAAGCTGCTGGTGCTGGGCAACCGCAGCTTCGGCAAGGGCTCGGTGCAGAACGTGGTGACGCTGGCGAACACCGCCGCGGTCAAGGTGACCACGCAGTATTACTACCTGCCCAACGGCAAGCTCATCCACCGGCGCGAGAAGGCGACGAGCTGGGGCGTGGACCCGCACCTGAGGGTGGACATGCTGCCTGGCCAGGTGTCTGACGCGTTGATGCTTCGCAACGACGCGGACTTACCGCCCACCGCCAAGCCGGTGGCGCGCCGGATCACGCGGGACGAAGAGGACACGATGTATCACCCTGACCCGAAGAACTTTCCGCCGAACCCGAACCAACTCCTGACCGACGGCATTGATTTGCAGTTGCAGACTGCCGTGGTGCTGCTGCGGGCGCAGGTGCTGAGCAAGCAGCCGGCGCTGGCGGGCGGCGCGGGCGTGAAGGACAAGACGCCGGGCTGAGCGGGGAGCGGGGAGCGGCTGGATGGACGCTCATCGCTGAGGGATAGCGAGCGGGCCGCGGTGGATTGGAGTGCCCGCCCCGGCCAGCGCGGCCGGGGGTGCGGACTGGTCATTTTGAGGATCCGCAGGTGTGCCAGACACGAACATTCTCCGCATGGCGCGCTGCGGAGGACGCTGATTCTGCCGGCACGTGCGCCTAAACTTTCGGAAGTACACGCCTGCGGCACGGGGAGTCTATCGACCGTGGCCCGAACAGCGTGCCGATTCCGAGACAGTTCGTTGTCCAGTGCGTTCCCGGTAAGGCCTGTTATTCCATGAGTACGACCATGAATTCTCCTGCTTCGACGCCTCCAGCCCCCTCCCCCCCCACTGCCTCCGCCTCCACGCCACCTTCCGCTCCCGCTGGGGCCGCGGGCCTGCAACATCCCGAAGGGTCGCTGTACCACATCACCTCGTCGCGCGTCCACATGCCGGGGGCCAACGGGGCGAACGGCGCCGCGAAGCCCGGGGCCAAGCCGGGCACCGGCGGCACTCGCCCGAGCGATACCGTCCCGAACCCGGTGATGATCAAGTGGCTGCGCGACATGATTCTGATCCGCGAGTTTGAGAACCGCTGCGCGCAGGCGTATCAGCAGGCCAAGATCGGCGGCTTCTGTCACCTGTACCTCGGGCAAGAAGCGCTGGCCGTCGGCACCATCAACTCGATCAACCACGACGATCCGATCGTCACCGCCTATCGCGATCATGGGCACGCGCTGGCCCGCGGCATGAATCCCCGGGCCTGCATGGCCGAGATGTTTGGCAAGCTCAGCGGCTGCGCCAAGGGCAAGGGCGGGTCGATGCACATGTTCGACAAGCCGAACTGGAACTTCGGCGGGCACGGCATCGTCGGGGCGCAAACGCCGCTGGGCGCTGGGCTGGCGTTCGCGGCGAAGTACGAGCACGACGTGATGAAGCGCAGCCTCGACGGGACCCCCGTGAAGAAGAAGGTTTCGCTGGCGTATCTGGGCGATGGTGCGCTGAACCAGGGCGCGCTGCACGAGGCGATGAATCTCGCGGGGCTCTGGGGCTTGCCGGTCATCTTCGTCGTCGAGAACAACCGCTACAGCATGGGCACCGCGATCGAACGCGGCACCACCATGGCCCACGATCTGCCCGCCAAGGGGCGTGCGTACGGCATGGAATCCATGACGATCGACGGGCAGGACATCCGCAACATCTACGACCAGTTCAAGCCGCTGGTGGACCGCTGCCGCGAGGACCAGCGCCCGGCGTTTGTGGACCTGCTGACGTATCGATACCAGGGCCACTCGATGAGCGACCCGCAGAAGTATCGCGTGAAGGACGAGGTCGAGATGTTCAAGTCGCGCGACAGCATCGCGCTTTTGGAGCAGCACCTGCTGACGGAGCGCAAGTGCGTCAACGAGGCGCAGGTGGACGCGATCGTGAACGAGTGCAAGGCGCTGTCGGAGGACTCGATCAACTTCGCCGAAGCCGCGGAGGTGCCGGGGATGGAAGAGCTGTACAGCGACGTGTACGTGAATATCCAGCCGAACCTGAGCCCGACGCGCGAGTATGTTCAGGGCGCGAAGAACGCGCTGCTCTGAGGCGGCGCGAATGCGCTCTGAGGGTGGCGTGGGGGAAAGGGGGCTGCGCGGCTGACGCGCAGGAACGAAGACTTTGAACGTGACGACCGAGGATTGCGAGAACGAACCATGCCGACCGCGTTTGCCGATATCGACTTTTCCAGACCGCTGCCCTCAACCCAGGGCGACCGGCAGATCCAGTTCCGCGAGGCCCTTCGCGAGGCGATGAGCGAGGAGATGCGCAAGGACGATCGCGTGTTCCTTTTGGGCGAAGAGGTCGCGTACTACAACGGCGCGTACAAGGTCTCGCAGGGCATGCTCGACGAGTTTGGCCCGCAGCGGATCATCGATGCGCCGATCTCTGAGAACGGCTTCGCCGGCCTGGCGGTTGGCGCCGCGATGTACGGCCTGCGCCCCATCATCGAGTTCATGTCGTGGTCCTTCTCACTGGTCGCGGCGGACCAGCTTCTGAACAACGTCCCCAAAATGCTCTACATGTCCGGCGGTCAATGGGGCTGCCCCATCGTCTTTCGCGGCAACAACGGCGCGGGTGGCCAGCTCGGCTCAACGCACTCATGGACGGTCGAGTCCATGTACGCGACGGTGCCGGGGCTGAAGATCGCGATCCCGAGCAACCCGTACGACGCCAAGGGGTTGCTCAAAACCGCGATCGTCGACGACGACCCGGTCTTCTTCCTCGAGTCTGAGCGCATGCTCAGCGACAAGGGTCACGTGCCCGCAGAGGAGTACTACCTGCCCTTCGGCAAGGCGGCCCTGCGCCGCGGCGATTGGTCCGGCGAGCGCAACAGCGATGTCACGCTGGTGTCGTTCGGACGACCAGTCAACTTCTGCGTGGACGCGGCGGACGAGCTGGAAAAAGAGGGCATCACCTGCGACGTGCTGGACATGCGCACGGTGCGCCCGCTGGACATCGACAGCATCATCGAGAGCATCAAGCGAACAAATAAGATCGTCGTCGTTGATCAGTGCTGGCCGTTTGCAAGCATCGCGAGCGAAGTCGTGACGCAGGTGTGCGAGAAGGCGTTTGACTTCCTGGACCACCAGCCGGTTCGCGTGAACACCGACGACGTGCCGGCGCCGTACGCGAAGAACCTGGAGATGGAGTTTCTCCCGCACAAGGGCAAGATCATCCGCGCGGTCAAGGGCGTGATGGCACGGGGATGAGCGATGCAGCCCGCGGCGCGTAGGTAGCAGTTTGCCACATGGCCGCATCGCACATGGCCACATCGCACATTCAGAGAACGGAGAGTCACGATGGGCAGGTTGTGGGAAGAAACGCTGGTGCGAGTGCGGATATTTGCAGACCGCGTCCTCCAAGTTGTTGAGACTTTGGAAAGCCGGGGTCGCTCGCGTCGGAGCGAATCTTTACGAAGCCGATGAAGCGATGGAGTAGTGCAGACCTTTATCAAGACTTTGGCGATCGTCGTCGAGGAACTCAATGAGACTCGATTCTGGCTTGAGTTGTGCGTGCACCGTGTATAGATCTCTGCGAACCGCCTGGAACCACCGCTTGCTGAACTCCGTCAGTTGAAGATGATGTTCGGTGCAATGATCTCGCGTACTCGGTCGTCCAAGCGTTCGTCGGTTTGATTGATGTGCCTTGTGGCCATGTGCCATGTATGAATGTGGAGTTCCCCTTGCCGAATAACCTCACCATGCCGCGCCTCTCCGACACCATGGAAGTTGGCACCATTGTCAAATGGCACGCCACACCCGGCCAGAAGGTCAAGGCTGGCGATGTGCTGGCGGACATCGAGACCGACAAGGCCACGATGGAGATGCAGACCTTTGAGGACGGCGTCATTGGCGAGTTGAACGTCAAAGAGGGCCAGGCGGTGCCGGTGGGCACGCTGATCCTTTCTTGGCAGGGCGGCACGGGCGGCGGCGCGGCCAAGAACACCGCCACCCCGACCGCTGCCACTACACCGGCCGCGTCAGCGTCATCCGCACCAGCCGCGGCCGCTCAGGCCGGTGGCAGCGCCACCGGCAACGCTCGCACATCTTCCAGTGCCGCCGCGGTCGCCGAGCGCCCGGGTAACGCTGGCGCGTCTGATGAACCCGTCAACGGCGCGTCGCCCGAGCCACACGCTAACGGCGCCGCCTCCGGGCATGATCGCGTGTTTGCTTCGCCCTTGGCCAGGAAGATCGCCGCAGACAGCGGCGTGGATCTGAGCCAGATCGAGGGCACCGGCCCCAGCGGGCGAATCGTTCGCAAGGACGTTGAGGCCTTCATCGCCAGCGGCGCCTCAGCGCCCGCTGCGAACCAGCGGGCCATGTCCACTGGCTCCGCAAGCCAGCGCACACAATCCGCGAGCGAGTCCGCGTCGAGCACATCGGCCGCCGCCGCGCCTTCCTCGCCGATCGCGGCGGGCACCGTCCCCGGCTCGGCGTTCTCGCTTGCTGGCTCGCCCCTGAAGCGCCAGACCGTCACACTCTCGAACATGCGCCGCACCATCGCGACGCGTCTGGTCGAGAGCAAGACGACGATCCCCCACTACCAGGTCACGCTCGCGGTTCGCATGGACAGCCTGATGGGCCTTCGTCAGCAGCTCAACGACCAGCTCGCGCCGCAGGGCGTCAAGCTCAGCGTCACCGACTTCATCGTGCGCGCCTGTGCGTTGGCGATGCATCAGCACCCGTTTGTCAACTCGCGCTGGGCGGGGGCCAAGGGCGCCGAGGCGATCGAGCTGCTGGAGACGGTGAACGTGGGCATCGCGATCTCGCTGCCGATGGAGAAGGGCGGCGGGCTGGTGGTCGCCACCATCCGGCAGGCGGATCAGAAAGGCCTGCGCATGATCTCCAGCGAGACCAAGGCGCTGGCAGAGAAGGCGCGGACGAAGGGCCTGACCATCGATGAGATGGGCGACAGCACCTTCACGATCAGCAACCTGGGCATGTTCGGCGTTGAGCATTTCACTGCGATCATCAACCCGCCCAACGCCGCGATCTTGGCGATCGGCGCCGCGATTAAGAAGCCGGTGGTGGTGACGCGCAACGGCTCTGACTTGCTGGAGATCGGGCACGAGATGCAGATCACCTTGTCCAGCGACCACCGGATCGTCGATGGCGCGATGGCCGCGGCATACCTCTCGACCGTCAAGCAAATGCTGGAGACGCCCGCGACGCTGCTGGTGTGACGCTGTCGGCTCGGTACCCGTCGCCGCGTGGCGCGGAAGTGGATCGGTCACTCGGGCCGGATCGCGGCATCCAATCCGATGCCCGCGCGCCCCGCGCTCGCGGGCGAAAGGTCCGAATGAAGATTGCCGCCGTGTCCTTATGCTCGCTCGTCACCATCCTGGTCGCTCTGGGCGGCTGCGCGTCAAACCGCATGTTTGTGCTCAACCCCGTCGCGCCCGGTACGACGATCTCTAGCCTCACGATCCGGCCCGGCGAATCAAACATCGCGATCGATCCGGAGAACCGCGCGGACTTTGAAGCCGCGCTTTCGGATGAGCTTACCGAGCTCTACGGCGTCAAACCCACGCCGGACGCCGACCTGATCATCGAGTATCGCTTCGTGCTCTACGACCAGGGCAACACGGCGTTTCGCGTGGGCAGCAACGTCCTGAACCTCGTGGGCTCCCCGTTCTACGGGCTGGGCGACGGAGCGGTGGGCGTTGAAGCGGTCTACTTCCGCAAGGACGGCACCCGGCTTGCCCATGTTGTGACCGACGGCACTATTTCTGGCGCTTTCGGCAACACCGGCAGCGCTTTGGACGAGGCGGCGGGGGCGATTGCGAAGTTCACCAAGGCCAACTTCGCCTGCCCGACGTGTACGCCCGAGGCGCCGGGCGAGGCTCGCTCGAGCGTCGAGACGCCCTGAGCCCGAATCATTCGCCGCCAGAACCCAAAGCCGGTATCGGCGGCGCTGATTTCGTGGTACAGTCAATGTATGGCGAAGAGCAAGAAGCCGGCCCCATCCAGCCCGCAACCGCCCTTGTTGCAGCCAACGTCATTGCAGCCGCCGACGCCCGACGCTCCATCGCCCAGCCTGATTTCAGAGTCCAAACCGACCACAGGGCAAGCGCTTGGCGAGCACGTCGGCCCCGCATTGCAGGACGCGGCGTTGGATGAGGCAGCCGCGCCGACGCGTGCGCAGGAGGCGCTCATGCGGGGCTTAGCCAATGAGGACGGCAGCACATGGGCCCCGCCTCGCGACGTGTTGAGCGCAGCGATGCCAGCCACCGATCTGGACCCGGCGCTGGCTAATGCCAGGCCGACGCTCAACGGGTTTTCAAGCGATCACGCTCACAACGCCATTCACAGACCGGACGATGAGCCCGGCTTCAACGCCGGTCAGATGGTCGATTCGCTAACACCCTCAAACGCTGAACAGGACAGCGCGCCGCCGCAGCCGCCGTTTGGGAGCGATTTTCACATGTCGAGGGGAGACGGACCATCGCAGGCGCCGAGCCACTCGATGCTGCTTGAAGTCGGCTGGGAAGTTTGCAATCAGGTCGGCGGCATTTACCAGGTGCTCAAGAGCAAGGCCCCGTTCATGGTCGAGCGGTGGGGCGAGCGGTACTGCATGATCGGGCCGTGGAACGCGCAGACAGCTGCCCTGGAGTTTGAGGAGACGACGCCGACGGGCATCATCGGTCGCGCGCTGGCGGTGTTGAAAGAGCAGGGCCTGGTCGTTCACCACGGGCGGTGGATGATCTCGGGTCGCCCGCGTTGCCTGCTGATCGAGCATTGGCAGGGGACGGACAAGCTCGACGCCACCAAGTTCCGGCTCTGGGCGGATCACGCGATCTCGACGCCCTCGGGCGATGGGTTGATCGACGGCGTCATCACCTTTGCAGACGCGGTGCGCCGGGTGATCGAGCGGGTGTGCGAGTTTGCCAAGGACGACCGAGCCGGCGGCGCGGCGGGCGAGGGCGGCGTCAAAGTGCTAGCCCACATGCACGAGTGGATGGGCGGGCTCGCGATCCCGATGCTGCGCCAGCAGCGAACCAACGTCGGGCTGATCTTTCAGACTCACGCGACGCTGCTGGGGCGCTACATGGCCAGCAACGAAGAGGACTTCTACGACCGCCTCGGGTGGGGCACGATCGACCAGGCCGCCGAAGCGACGCGCTATCTCATCAACGCCCAGCACTCGATCGAACGCGCCTGCGCCCACGGCTGTCACGTCATGACAACCGTCAGCAGCATCACCGGCGAGGAGTGCGACGGGCTGCTCGGGCGACGCCCAGACGTGATCCTTCCCAACGGCCTGGACATCCAGCGCTACAACGTCGGGCATGAGTTCCAGACCATGCACGCGCGCTACAAGGACAAGATCAACCGCTTCGTGATGGGCCATTTCTTCCCGAGCTACCCCTTTGATCTTGACAAGACGCTGTACTTCTTCACCAGCGGTCGGTTTGAGCCGCGGAACAAGGGCTTCGATCTCTGCCTCGAAGCCATGGCCCGCCTGAATGCCGAGCTGCGAGCCATCGGCTCGCCGGTCAACGTCGTGTTCTTCATCATCACCAAGCGAGCCACGCGCGCGTTGCACCCCTACGCCCTGCAGCAACGCGGCGTGCTCAACGAGTTTCAGTCCGTCTGCGATGAGATCATGGCCCACCTGGGCGAAAAGCTCTTCAAGCACGGTGCCGCGGGTGCCAAGGTCGATCTTGAAAAGGAGATCGACGAGTACTGGATCCTCCGCTACCGGCGCACGCAGCAGGCGATGAAGGTCGATCGACTGCCCCTGGTGACGACACACATGATCGAGGGCGAGGACCCGATCGTCGATCAGATCCGCAACGTCTGGCTCTTCAACCGTGCCGACGACCCCGTCAAAATCGTCTACCACCCCGACTTCATCAGCCCGACCAACCCGCTCTGGGGCATGGAGTACGACCACTTCGTTCGCGGCTGCCACTTGGGCGTCTTCCCCAGCGCGTACGAGCCCTGGGGCTACACCCCGCTGGAAAGCGTTGCGATGGGCGTGCCGGCGATCAGCAGCGATCTGGCGGGCTTTGGTGCCTATGTCGCGCAGCTCAACAAGCACTACGAGCGCCCGGGAATGTGGGTCATTCGAAGGCGCGGCAAGAACTTCCACGACGCCGCGGCTCAGCTTGCTCGCCACATGCTGGAGTTCTGCAAGCTCGACCGACGCGGGCGGATCGCGCTGCGCAACCAGGTTGAAGCCCAGAGCTGGCAGTTTGATTGGACCGTCCTCGGCTCGGCGTACAACGACGCGCACGACCTGGCCCTGGAGCGTGCGTTTGGTGCCAAGAAAGCGGCGGGGGCCGGCTCATGATCGCTCCGAGGATCACCAGAAGTTTGCAGACTTGTCGCGCGAGAGGCGCAGTTCCTTGCCCACCAGAACCGGTGGCGTACGATATCAAATGCCCGACGCGCAAAGCCACGACAAACCGATCGTCGCCTCGCGTAAAGCCCCCTTCCCTCCCGGGAGCGCTTCGGGAAGCGCGTCGACTAGTGGGTGGGGTCCTGGCACTCCGTCGCTGAGCAGCGTCCGCCCGCCAACGCCCGACGACATGGAAGACCTGCCGCTCGACGGAGACGATGAGTCCCCGAGCGAGAGCAAAGCGGGCGATTCGTCGCTGCTGCTGGCCGCGACTGCCAGCACGAGCGCGACGGAGTTTTACAGCCCTATCCCGGCGGGGTATCGCAAGGGCTTCCATAAGTTCGTCGTCGTCTTCGGCACTGTTATGAGCGGTCTTGGCAAAGGGATCTTCGCCGCATCGCTGAGCAAGCTGCTGAAAGACAAGGGCCTGACCGTCGCGCCGATCAAGCTCGAAGGTTACCTCAACATCGACGCCGGCACGCTCAACCCTTACCGGCACGGCGAGGTCTTCGTCCTTGACGACGGCACCGAGTGCGACATGGACCTTGGCACCTACGAGCGCATGCTCGATCAGGACCTCTCCCGCAAGAACTTCACCACCAGCGGGCGTTTGTACGCCGAAATCCTCGACCGCGAGCGCCAAGGACAATACCTCGGGCGCGACGTGCAGATGATCCCGCACGTCACCGGCGAGGTGAAACGCAAGATCCGCGAGCTGGCTATCGCCGGCGACGGACACAAGCCCGCCGATGTCGTGTTCATCGAAGTCGGCGGCACCGTCGGCGATTACGAGAACGCCTTCTACATCGAAGCCCTGCGCGAGCTGGCCTTTGAAGAAGGCGAGCACTCCACCTGTTTCGTCGCCCTGACGTACGTCGTCAAGCCCGGCGTCCTGGGCGAGCAGAAGAGCAAGCCGGCGCAGCTGGGCCTCAAGCGACTGATGGAAGCCGGCGTGCAGCCGCACATGATCGCCTGCCGGGCGGCGGAGCCCTGCTCCCCCACGGTGCTCCAGAAGATCGCGATGTTCAGCAACGTCGCGCTGAAACGCACCTTCAGCCTGCACGATCGCCAGAGCATCTACACCATCCCCGACGAGATGCGCCGCGACAAGCTGGACCGCGAGATCCTCTCGATCCTTGACCTTCACGATCGCGTCGACGCGGCCCACGAGGACCGCAGCCGCGAGCTGTGGTCCGGCTTCGTCCGCAAGCTGACCGGCAAGCGCACGCGTGAGGTGAGCATCGGCATCACGGGAAAGTACGCCGACCTGCGCGACGCGTACGCCAGCATCGATAAGGCGGTCGAACACTGCGGGGCCCATCTGCGGACAGACGTCCGCCTGCACTGGATCGATACGACGGCCCTGACAGAGGAAGTCGCAAACCAACGCCTCGCGGTCGTCGACGCAGTGATCGTCCCCGGCGGCTTCGGCAGCCGAGGCGTCGAGGGCAAGATCGCCTGCGCGCGCCATTGTCGCGAGCGATTAGTGCCGTACCTTGGCATCTGTCTGGGCTTTCAGGTCGCAGTGATCGAGTTCGCGCGCAACGTCCTGGGCATCACCGACGCGACCAGCAGTGAGTTTGATCCGCGCAGTAGCCACGCGCTGATTAGCGAGCTTCCCGAGCAGAAGCGCATCGAGGGCCTGGGCGGCTCGATGCGGCTGGGCGCGCAGGACGTGATGATCCGCGAGGGCACGCTGGCGCACTTCTTGTATAGCGGGCGTTTGAGCGTTCGCGAGCGTTTCCGCCATCGCTACGAGGTCGAGCCGGAGTACATCGAGCGGCTCGAAGCCGCGGGGCTGATCTTCAGCGGGCGCCATCCGACGCAGCCGATCATGCAGATGCTGGAACTCGCGCAACCGAGCACCGGGGCCGAGACCCTCAACGCTGACGACGCGGGCCTGCCGCGCCATCCGTTCTTCATTGCCGGCCAGTTCCACCCCGAGCTGACCAGCCGCCCGCTCCGCCCGCAGCCCATGTTCATGGGCCTCGTCGCCGCGGCCATCGCCCGCAAGTACTGCACCTCGCCCAGCGGCATCGCTGAAGTCATGGGCGACCCGGTCGTCTCACGCTGGCTCCGCTGGTCCCCCGGCATGGGCAGCAGCATCGCCGCCCCCGCACCGGCCTCGTCACCAACACAGTCAAACGCTCGTTCGTAAGCGACCAGACCCGACGCGTTCCGTCACGCTCTCAGGATTACGCCGCGCTTGAAGTTGATCGCGTGGATGCCCCTCGGTTCGCGGGCCTCCCGCGCTCACGACCGCCCTGGCTTCTCCACGTCCAACGTTGTCGCGCCGAGGACCGCCGCGTGTTCCAGCGCCAAGTGCTCGATGAACCCACGCTCAATCACCGCCGTGTCTTCCGTCACGCTCCCAGCGGATTCGACCAGCCGGAAGTGCCCGCGATCGTCCAGCGTCCCAACCAGCACGCGCTGTGCCTTTGCGCTCCCCTTGCGGGGCGCAGCGCTCACCGACTTGATCCGGTGCGTCTGCTTCACGAGATGGAGCTGGTTGGTCACGGCCACAAGGTGCGGCCCGCCGTCGAGCGGGTCGATTCGGTTGTGATAGACGAAGCCCATGCGTTCAAGCAGCTTGCGCGCCGGGCGCGTGTCGTCGCCCACTTCCCCCGCTGCGTTGGCGACCTCCGGATCCAGAATGGACAGATAGATGTCCCCCTTGGGCAGCAACGTCTCAAGGAACTCGCGCGACGTCTGCGAGAAGCGATAGACATCCGCGAACGCTCTCGTGATAAAGTGGCGCGTGAACTTCTCGTAGAACGGGTTGTAGCCGGAGCGCGTGATCGGCCCGAGCATCTCCGCGAGCACGGTGTCGCTGAATCGCTCGCGGAAGATCCCGATGAGGTGAAATCGCGCGAAGCTCAAGAGTCGCCCGAGGCGCAGCGGGTGCCCGCGAAACGCGTGGTTGAGGATGAGGCCGCCGATCTCCGTCGGGCCGCTCTCGTCAGAGCCCAGGCGCCCGACCAGATGCTCCCAGCCCATGCCCAGCGAGCGCGACGACCTGCTGACGCGCTCCAGCGTCATGAAGTATCGCGGGTTGCCCGGCCCGCCCATCTTGGAGATGACCTGCGAGGTGCCGATGACCGAACGGGTTTCCAGGTTCTCGAGCACGAGCAGGAATAGATCGCCCCGCCCGGTGACGGCGCGCAGGCCCGTCGAATGCCCGTGTCCTGATTGGTGCTTGGCGTGGTGCGTCCGCGCGTCGACGGCGGCCTTGCCAGCCTTCGCGCCTTTGGCCCCTTTAACGCCCTCGACCACCTTCGCGCCCCGCGTTGCCAGGCTCGCGAACGAGCGCAGGCTCTGATCGATCTTGTTCGCGATGATGTCCCGGTCCGGTGGTAGGTTGATGAAATACGTCTGCTTCGCCAGCGCGTGCAGGTCATCTAAATCGCGCGGCTCAGCGTGGCGAATCAAAAACATGCGGAAGCTCCGGTCACGGCACGCGCCGTCGCGAACCTTGAAGATGAGGTCTCAGAAGGGAGCAATCGTATCGGCTGCCTCGCACTATTGCACGATCCCACGATCGCCCCGTCGGCTCGCCCGCGAGCGTCGCGCGGCATTGCCAGCGTGAATCAAACTCACTCGCGCACGTCAACGACCGTGCCGATCTTGATCGCCTTGGCCAGCCGAACCGCGTCCCAGTTGGCCATGCGAAAGCACCCGTGGCTGCCGGTCTTGCCGATGTCCTGCGGGCGAACCGTGCCGTGAATTCCGTAGCCGGGCTTATCGAGCCCGATCCACGCAGTTCCAACCGGGTTGCGCGGCCCCGGCGCGATCCGCAGCTTGCGCTCAATCCCCTGCACCTCGGGCCAATCCTTCGGATCAAACGTGTACTCAGGATCGGTCGCGACGACCTTCACCCTCAGCTCGCCGACCGGGCGCTTCTCCATCGCGCGCGCGATCGAGCAGTGCATCAACGACACGATCTTCCCTTCGTTGTCAAAGCCCAAGACGATCTTCTCTTCCAGATCAATCTCCACGCGCCCAAGGCGCGGCAGCGCCGGAGCCGTGACATCCGGGAGCGTCACGATGTCACCCGCAATAAGGTCGTTGACCGCAACGCCGGGATTCAAGATCTCGACCAGATCCGGCGAGCACCAGCCGCGCTCGCTGAGCAGCTCGCGCATGTGCTCGTAGCCGGAGAGGTCGAGCGCCGCGCGCTCGTTCCAATCTGTGGGGATCGGGCCGGTGATCAGCGCGCTGTCCGCATCGGTGATGGTGTACAAGCGCGTCCACACTTCGCCCGCCGCCAACTTGTCCGCCGAGCTCAGGGCCGCGAGCGTCGGCTCATCCAACGTCCCGCTCACCGTCAACCCGCGGCTTTCCTGAAAGTGCTCAATCGCGATCTTGGTCTTGCGCCCCGCCTTGCCATCGATCACCCCAGGCGAGAAGCCCGCCCGCGCCATCAGCGTCTGCCGTCGCGCACTGGCCAATCGCTCCTTGCGTGTGGTCTCCGTCGGGGCCACAGCGCCGGCCGCGGGCGTCGGCGTCGGCACAGTAATCGGCGCAGCCGCCGACGCCAGACTCACCGGCGCTGGTGCCACCGGCGCAACCGCAGCCTGCCTCACCGGCGCGGCCGTCGACGCCGAAGCACACGCCGCCCGCCCCACGATCAGGCTCGTCCCCGCGACCACCAACATGACTACCGCTCGCACCACCATTCCTCCTCTATCGACCAGCCCCATCGCCAATCCACACAATGCCCCCGGCCTCCCCGCAACCACTTTGCCACTCTGCCACTCTGTCACTCGCTGATTCATCCCCTCCCCCGCCCCGTTTCCAGATTTGCTGCGTTGCTATTGTGCTGCTTTGCTGCTTTGCACCCCGCCACTCTGTCACTTCCGAAAAACCTATATCCCCCGCTCCAGTTCCAGCTCCGCCCCCACCGCCTTCGCCAGATACGCGTATTGCTCCGGCGAGTTGTAGAGCATCGACGCCATGCGCAGGATTCGGGCCGGGCGCCCGTCTGGCCCGTTGACTCCCGGCGCGCGGAAGACCGGGACTTGGATCCCGAAACGTTCGATTAATCGGTCCTGCATCGCGTCGACGTATCGCGTCGGACGCTGGTCAAGGCGTGCCTGCACGTCTGGCGGATGCGACGGCAGCGCGACCGCCGCGAGCGACGCGATCATGTCATCAGGCGCGCTGGGAGCAACTCCCAGCGCCTCGCACAACACGTTCCGCCCGCGCAAGCACAACTCGCGATTGCGTGCCATCACGCCGCCAATCGTGCGCTCGGGCACGAGCGATGACAGAAAGTCGATGCACGCGGGGGTCGCGAGATACGACGTAACGTCCGAGGTGCCGACGTAGTCAAACTGCAAGCGAAACCGGGAGCGATCGGTGCGTGTGGCGTTGTAGCCGTGGCTCACCACCAGCGGGTTCATGCCTTCCTGCCGGTCGCGCCGCACAGAGAGGAACGCCGAGCCCTTTGGCGCGCACAACCACTTGTGAAAGTTGCCGGTGTAGTACGCACAGCCGATCGAGCGGACGTCAAGCTCCACCGACCCCGGCGCGTGAGCGCCGTCGACCAGCGTGTCAACGCCGCGTGCGTTGAGGGCGTCGACGATGCGTTTCACCGGCATGACCAGCCCCGTAGGCGAAGTCACATGCGAGAGCAGCACCAGCCTCGTGCGCTCGGTCACCGCCCCAAGCACCGCCCGCTCGATCTCCGACGCGTCGGACACCGGGAACCCGACTTCTACCGTCACGAACTTGCCGCCGACATGCTTGACCCCATCAACCGCGACGCGGCACGCGTTCATGCACGCGTTGTACTCGTGCGTCGTCGCGACAATCTCATCACCCGCGCGCCACGCCAGCGCGTTGAGCACGGTGTTCACGCCCGCCGTCGCGTTGGGCACAAACGCAAAGTCCTCAGCGTCGCACCCCACAAACCGCGCCATCACCTCGCGCGCTTCATCCAGCCGACCCTCCAGCTCCTCCACAAACCACCGCACCGGCTCACGCTCCATCTGGTCCTGCAGCTCCCGTTGCACCGACAAGATCACCCGCGGCGTGCTCCCAAACGACCCATGATTCAAGAAGCACACCCCCGGATCATGTGCCCAGTGAGTGCTCAACATCGACGCTCGCGGCAGTTCTGCGCTGTACATCCCCCAAGGTAGGTCGCAGCCGCGCTTCGGCCTGCCCTCGCATCCCCGCACGCCCCATTGCTACCCTCCCAGCCCCACCCCCACATCCAACCCGCAGTCCGCTTTTTCAAGTTCCCCCACCGCCCCCCCGCCTTTCACGCACGCGACTCGCCAGCCCTTCTGAGTTGCAGGAGTTTCTTCGATGGCCAAGCGACCGAGCGCCACCACCAGCAAGCCCGCGCCCACCGGTAGTCAGACCGACGCCCGCAAACCCACCGCCAGCGCCGGCCCCGCCGCGTCAGCGGCCATGCGCACCGAGAAGGACACGATGGGCGAGATGTCCGTCCCCGCTGGCGTGCTCTACGGCGCCAGCACGCAGCGCGCGGTCCTGAACTTCCCGGTCTCCGGGCGTCCGGTGCCGTTTGACATCATCAGCGCGTACGCCGAGCTAAAGAGCGCCTGCGCCACTGTCAACTTCAAGCTCAAGCGCCTCGAAAAGCAGCGCTGCGACGCGATCATCGGCGCCTGCAAGCGGATCACCGCCGGGCTCCCCGATGACCACCAGCACCGCTCCTGGGCGACGCACTTCCCCATCGATGTCTTCCAGACCGGCTCGGGCACATCGACAAACATGAACGTCAACGAGGTGATCGCCAACCTCATCTGCCTCGCACGCGGCTCCGCCGTCGGCTCCTCCAAGAACCCCGACTATCTCAAGGGCGGCGGCGTTCATCCCAACGACCACGTCAACATGGGTCAGTCGTCCAACGACACCTTCCCGAGCGCCATCCACATCGCCGCGGCGCTAGCGATGTCGAGCCAGCTTCGCCCCGCCGTCAGCGCCATGCGGGCCAAGCTGGATCAGCAGGCCAAGGCCTGGGACAAGATCGTAAAGATCGGCCGCACGCACCTGCAGGACGCGACGCCGATCCGCCTGGGGCAGGAGTTCAGCGGCTACGCCAGCCAGCTCGCCCACGCCGAGCGCCGCATCGACGGCGCGATCGAAGCCCTGCTCGAACTGCCCATCGGCGGCACCGCCGTGGGCACCGGGATCAACGCGCATGAGAACTTTGACGCGATGGTCTGCGCCGAACTGACCCGCCTGACCGGGCTGAAGTTCCGCAAGGCGGAGAATCACTTTGAAGCCCAGCACGCCAAGGACGCGTGCGTCGAGGTCAGCGGCCAGCTCAAGACCATCGCCACCAGCCTGACCAAGATCGCCGCGGATATCCGCCTCATGGGCATGGGCCCGCGCTGCGGCATCGGCGAACTGATCATCCCCGCAGTGCAGCCCGGAAGCTCCATCATGCCCGGCAAGGTCAACCCCGTCATCGCCGAGGCACTCATCATGGTCTGCGGCCAAGTCATCGGCAACGACGCCGCCATCACCTTCGGCAATCTCGGCGGCCTCAACAGCACGCTGGACCTGAACGTCGCGATGCCACTCATCGCCGACAACCTGCTCGAGTCGATCCACCTTCTGGCCCGCGGGTGCGACATGTTCCGCCTCAACCTGCTAAACAACCTCCAGCCCGACGAGGCCCGTTGCAAGTCGCTCATCGAAGGCTCGCTGGCCATGTGTACCAGCCTCGTGCCCATCATCGGCTACGACAAGTCCGCGGCCCTGGCCAAGGACGCCTTCAAGCACAACAAGACTGTCCGCCAGATGGCCTACGACACCGTCGTGGGCCAGAAGGACAACCAGGGCAAAGTCATCACCCGCGAAGCCATCGACAGCTACCTCGATCCCTGGTCAATGACGTTGCCTGGGGGCGAGGGCACGGCGGGCGGGTGAGCGCCGCGCTCAATGTCGCCAACGGCACGACCGCGCTTTCAGTGGCCACATCAAGCTGGATGAGGAGCGCGTTCTGGTGCCGGATGACACAGCCGCCGCGAAAAGACCACGACGACGGCCCAATCGGACCGCCGTCGTGGCAAGGCGAGACACACAAGAGACCGCTTCACGCCGCGAACCAATCCCGCCCCCCCGCTCGCTACCAACCGCGTTGCGGGTGATCCGCAGCTTTGTCACGCTCTCAGCGTGTGCGCCGGCGTCGGCTCGCCAGCACGCCAGACAGCGCCAGCAGCACGCCCGCACCAGGGGCTGGCACGTTGAAGAACACTGAAGAGTTGCCATACTGCGAGTTATTGGGGTTAAAGCTGCCCGGCGGGTACGGCTGGAGACGATCGAAGATCCCGTTGAGTACCGGGTCGTCCTGGAAGTAGCTGGCGATGCGGATGTCGTTGCTGCGGGCAATCAGGAAGTCCTGGCCCTGGAAGACACTCGCCGGCGGCACCGCTGCGTTGCTCACCGCGTTGTAAAGCCCGAATGAGAGCAGGCGTGTCACCGTCTGGCCGACGACGATGTTTCCAAAGTCCCACGTGGGCACCTGGAACTGGCCCTGCGGCCACTGAAAAATCGTGCCCGGAATCCCGCCGGCGGTCGTGTGCGAGTACCACGCCAGTGCGTCGTACCCCACAGCGAAGGAGTTGGACTCGCCGAAAGTCGTGCCGGGGTTGTTGCTCACGAGGTTGGGTCCGCCAGCGTTGAAGTTGCCGATCACGCCGTCATCGGCCCAGTGGCTGCTGAAGCGGACGTCGAACATCGTACCAACGTACGGCGTGCTCGAGCCGCGGTTCTCGCCGTGCAGGTTGGGCTGGGCCGCGTATGGGCCGTTGACGAGGTTGGTGTTGTTGGTGATCGAAACGTTCATCACGTAGCCAACAATGTTCGGCCCGGCCATGACATAGTTCACAAACGAGCCTTGGATGGCCAGGTGATTCGGCGGGCCGCCGCCGTTGCCGTCGATGTTGTCATGGAACTCGTGCGAGTTGGCGACCGCCAGCCCGTTGTTGTCCAGGAACCACTGGCCCTGCTGAGTTGTGGGGTCGTTGCTCGGCCCAGCCGGGGCGTTGCCGGCCGTGATCGGCCCGCTGCCCGCGCTGCGGACATCCAGACCCGGCGAGCCCAGCGCACCCGCTGCGAGCACCAGCGCCGCCAGCCCCGCGGCGACGACCGGGCCAGTGCGAGCCTTGAAAGTGGTGCGAGCGGACAACAGCTTGATTTGAGCGTGCAGTTCCATCTCTTTCTCCTTAAATGTCCCTCTTCAGGACGCGGGTCGCTCCGGTCGTCGGCCAACGTTGGTCAGGCGGAACCGGGCGACTTCAAACAGAGTTGACGCGCCGCGCGCAAACCTTGCATGCCAATGTCACACTTTCCACGCGCCACCCGCGCGCCCGTAGGATTGAGAAATGCCGGGTCGGGATGGCGGGGCCGGGGGAGTGGGTGGAAGGCCGCCGCGGACCTCACTCCCAACTTGCCATCGACGCATCGCACGCCGGGCACGATCGTGGGCGTGGGTGCGTGCGGTCGCTCGTGCGTGCAGCGACCGAGCCGCGCGTACCGTTGGCCCGTGCCCGCCGCGCGTCTTGCCACCATCGATCTGTCCGCCGCCACGCTGGAATCGCGCACCCGCGAGGTGCTCAAGGCGACCTGGGGCTTTGACACGCTCCGCCCCTTGCAGTCCGACTCCATCGCCGCCACGCTGGCGCGCCGCGACTCGCTGACCGTCCTGCCCACCGGCGGCGGCAAGAGCCTCTGCTACCAGCTCCCGCCGCTGGTGACGGGAGAGCTGACGATCGTCGTCTCGCCGCTGATCTCGCTCATGCAAGACCAGGTCGCTAGCCTGCGTTTCGCTGGCGTCTGCGCCGCGGCTCTGCACGCGCACACGACGCCGCAGGAACAAGCCACGCTGCGCGAAGACCTTCGCACCGGCGACCTGCGTCTGCTCCTTGTCGCCCCCGAGCGCCTGCTCACGCCCTCGTTCCTGGCGTGGATCGGGCGCCGGCGCATTGGCGCGTTCGCGATCGACGAGGCGCACTGCATCAGCCAATGGGGCCACGACTTCCGCCCCGAGTATCGACGCCTCGCAGAGCTGCGCTCGCTCTTTGCGGGCGTGCCGATCTGCGCGTACACCGCGACCGCGACGCCGCGCGTGCGCGAGGACATCGTCGCCCAGCTCGGGCTGGTCAACCCGGTCGTGATGGTCGGCACGTTCGACCGGCCGAATCTAACCTACCGCGTGCTCCCTCGCGTGAACCTGGTGGAGCAGGTCGCAGAGGCCATCGGGCGCCATCGCGACCAGGCGTCGATTGTCTACTGCATCAGCCGCAAGGACACCGAGGCCTTGGCCACCACGCTCGCCGCGCGTGGCTTCAACGCCCGCGCCTACCACGCCGGCCTCAACGCCAAGACCCGCTCAACACTCAGCGCCGACTTCCGCAGCGAGCGCCTCAACGTCATCTGCGCCACCGTTGCATTCGGCATGGGCATTGATCGCGGAGACGTCCGCTGCGTCGTTCACGCCGCGATGCCCAAGAGCGTCGAGGCGTACCAGCAAGAAACAGGCCGCGCCGGGCGCGACGGCCTGGACGCCGAGTGCGTGCTGCTGCACTCCAACGCCGACCTCGTGCGGTGGAAAAATCTCATCGCGCTGCCGGGCGCTGGCGGCGAGGCCTCCACTTCCGAGGTCATTCACGCGCAGCACGAGCTGCTGGACGAGATCCATCGCTTCGTCGTCGCGGGGCGCTGCCGTCATCAGATGCTCAGCGAGTACTTCGGTCAGGAGTACACCCCCCCACCCGCGCCATCCGCCGCGATTCCTGCCCCCCAATCGCAGATCTCCACCGCCGACTCCCCGCTCTCGCCGTCGTTGGCCGAACGCCAGCTCCCCTCAAACCCCCGCGCCTGCGGCGCGTGCGATTTCTGTCTCGGCGAACTCGAAGACCTCCCCGACGCGCAAGACATCGCCCGCAAGATCATCTCCTGCGTCGCACGCTGCGAGCAGCGCTTCGGCGCCGCCCACATCGCCGACGTGCTCCTCGGCGCCAACACCGAGAAGCTCCGCCAGCGCGGGCACACCCAGCTCAGCACTTACGGCATCCTGCGCTCCATGCCCAAGGAACGGCTTACCAGCGCGATCAACCAACTCGTCGACGCCGGCCACCTGGCCCGCTCGATCGGCGACCACCCGGTCCTCGTGCTCACCTCGACCAGCACCGACGTCCTGCGCAACCGCGTAGGCGTCCGCCTCGTCGCGCCGAAGTCTGTCGCGGACTCGGGGCCGTCGCGCTCGCGCGATCAGGCCCAGTCGCCGCCGCTCTCGCGTGAAGAACAAGGGCTGTTCGAAGCGCTCCGCATCCTCCGTCGCGAGCTGGCCCAGGCACGCGCGGTGCCGCCATTTGTCATCCTGGGTGACGCGTCGCTCATCGAGCTCTCGCGCTACCGCCCCGCCTCCGCAACCACGCTCCTGAACATCCGCGGCATCGGCGAGCGCAAGGCCGGCGAGTTCGGCACGCCGCTGCTGGCGTGCATCGCGGCCTACGCACGCTCCCACAACCTCACCCGCGACATCGCGCCGCCTCCGCCAGTGCGAGCAATGGAACCCGACCCACGCTTGTCGCAGCGCGCCGATCGCGCCGCAAGCCTGAGCACCCACGCCGCGGCGGAGCATTTCCGGCGCGGCGCGACCGTCGAAGAAGTCATGACCCTCATGCAGCGCGCCCGGAGCACCGTCGCCAACTACCTTGTCGATTTCATCGTCCGCGAGCGCCCGAGCAACATCCACGCATGGGTCACGCCCTCGGACTACGCGCGAGTCACCAGCGCCATCGAGTTCCTCGGTCCCACCACCGCCCTCCGCCCGATCTTTGAAAAGCTCGACGGCTCACCGGGCTATGACGTCATCAAGCTCGTGGTGGCACATCGGATGGTTGGCGGCGCAGCGACCGCCCGGTGAAAGCGTCGATCTCACCAGCTTCCCAGATCTTCCGCTCACCACTTCGCCCGCGCTCGCCCGAGGACACTCACACCCCGCGCAACATCGCCTCGATCACCGTTCCGACACGCCGCGCCTGCCACGCGCCCAGCGGCCCCGGCGAGAAGCCCACGATGTCGATCGGGCGCCCGTACACGCCCGCACGCGGCATGATCCGCAGGCCCGCCGGCGTCAGGTACACCCCGTCGATCTTGTCCGCCGTCAGCGTGCGCGTTGATCGCGGCAGAAACAGGCCGATGCCGGTCCTGATCGACACGCTGGCCGCGCTCGTCTCCGTCGGCTGCGCTGCGCCCAGACCATCGCTGAGTTCACCGCCAGGCCGCGAACCGGGCCTCACCGTCAGCGTCATCGTCTTCAGCAGCGGCAGCGGGATGAGCCACCAAAGCGCCATGAAGCCACCGGCCGACAGCGCGCCGAGAACACCCGTGGCGCGATACGCATTCCCCACCACCGCAACCGTCATGGCGGTGAACACCGCGACCAGACCCCACGCAAACGGCCACCAGATGATCGCGGGCGCCGGGCGACGCTTGATGATCAACCCCGCGCTTGACACATCCCGCACCAGCACACTCCCCAGCAACTCACCGGGCCGCAGCGCCGGCAGCGGCGGCAAGTCCGCGAACCGCACCGTTCGCGCCAGCGCCCCCAGCCGCAGCGAGAACCACGCACGCACGAACACGCCAACAATAAACGCCGGCCCGCTGGCCAGCAACCCGAGCGCTAGCGCCGTCAGCACCGTCTGCGCCCAGACCGGTAGCGCGTTCATCGGGTTCTGCCCGCGCGCGAGGTTGCCCGTCACCAGCAGCGGCACAAGGTTGAAGATCACCCCGAGCATCAGCACGAGAAAGAACACCGGCGAGTACATCGCGGCCGCGCCGAACCGACGGCCCGTCTCAAGGCCCGCCGCCCGCTGATGCGTCTCTTCAAGCGTCCGTGCGTCCAGGGTCTCCATGCGAATCTGAGCGTACGCCGATTCAGACTCGACACTCACACCACCAACCCAACAGACTTGAACTCGTGGCTCGGCAACACCGCCTTGACGTTCTCATTGCCAAGGTGGACCGACACCAGTTCTCCCAGCACATCGCGAAAGTCAGTGGTGTGCAGCAGGTCGCGCCGCTGATGAAGCCGGTCGGGCTCCAGCCCCGGCCACTTGCCAGCGACCTTGCGCGCCGCGCCGGCGCTGGCCGCGGCGCTATTGGCCCGCTGCACCGGCCCGCCCATGAGGATCATGCAGTTGCCCCAGCCGTGATCGGTGCCCTGCGTGCCATTTTCGCCCGCCGTGCGCCCGAAGTCGGTGAGCGTCACCACCACGACGTCGTCCATCTTCTCGCCCAGGTCCTTCGCAAACGCGTCAAGCCCGCCCGCCAGCTCCGCCGCGAGATTCGCAAACTGGCCGCTCGCGCCGCCCTGGCCCGAGTGGGTGTCCCAGCCGCCAAGATCGACCTGCGCAACCTCAAGGCCAACATCGGCCTTGATAAGCCGCGCGACCTGCGCGAGCTTCCTGCCCAGGCCGTTCTTCGGATACGACTCGCTGTTGGTGTCCTTCTCCTTGGCGAGCTCGCGCAGCTCGCGCACGCCGTCAAGCGTCATCTTGGTGCTCTGGCTCAAGAGATCCATCGCCGGCCCGCGGAGCGAACGGCGCGCGTCGGCCCCGCAGCAATACGCGTGCTCCAGCGCCGCCGCGACCGTTTCCGGCGGCGCTTTGCTTGACGGAAGCACGAGGTCATCAATCCCGCGCATTGCCACCGCCTGCGCCCGCCCGTGCAAAATCCGCGGCAGGCTCTCACCAATACTCACCGCCCGCAGCGGCCCGCGCCCCGCGCTCGTCGCCAGATGCCGATTCAGCCACCCGTCGCTGTGCAGCGTATTGCCGACGATCCCCGTCTCCCAGGTGTCCTGCTCCTCAAAGTGTGATCGCGTGTTCTTGCTATACCCCACCGCGTGCGCCGCCACCGCCAGCCCCGATCTGAAGTGCGCTTCCAGCGGCTTGAGCTTCGGGTGCAGCCCGAAAAACCCGTCAAGGTCCAAAGCCGCGGCGTCGTTCCCCTGCGCCGGCTTCGCGATGTTGATCGACTTTCGCAAGTCGTAATACGCCGGGTCGCCATACGGCACAATGAGGTTCAGACCGTCGGCCCCGCCACGAAGGAAGATCACCACAAGGGTCTTGCCCTTCTTGACCATCTGCGCCGAATCAATCGGCGGCAGGACGGGCGCGCCGGCCACACCGGGCTCTCCGGCACGCAGCGCCGCGAATGGCGACACGCCCAGATACACCGCAACCGCCCCCGACGCTTTGAGAAAGTACCGACGTGTGAGGTGCATGAGAACTCCCGGAAGAGCAAAGGGACGGCAATCGGCAATCGGCAATCGGCAATCGGCAATCGGCAATCGGCAATCGGCAATCGGCAATCGGCAATCGGCAATTATAAACGCAAGAGCACTGACCTCAAAACACCTAAACAGTCATCGAAGGTTCACTTCAGGCATCGCGGCGACCATCGCCGCCGCCTCGCGCAGTCGATCGCTCGGGGTGGTCTTCTCCGGCAGCGCATCGACCACTTGCCACACCGCTTCGCTCGAGCGATCGCTCAGCACGTCGCCGGTGAGCGCGACCGCGATCGCGTCGATCGCACGCTGCTCCAGCGTCCGCCGCGCTTCGGACGTGATCGCCTTGGCACCCAGCGCATCACGCACGCTCGACGGCACTAGATTCGCAAGCCCCGCGCTCTGCTCGCGCGCGAACTTGAAGCGCTGGATCATCGCGTTGCTATCGGCCCACCCGGTGTCCTCCGGCGCATACCCATCAGGCGTCGGGCAATCAAACACGCCCGCGCGGCAGCGCTTCAAAAATCCGCTCGCCCCTCCCAAGCCCCCCGCCATTCCGCCACCGGGTCGCTGTCCCTGGGCCCGCAGCAAGCGCGCCGAATAATCCAGCGGATGCGTGAGCCGCGCCGGCGCGTCACGCCGAGCGCTGACGACCTCCGCGAGCGCCCCCAGACATTCGCCCAGATCGCCGCCCGAAGACTGGAACACCCGCGCAACCTCGTTCACCAGCGCCTCGGGCGCGGGCGCTACGACGTAGCTCTCAACGAGTTGCTCCGCGATGAACCGCGCCGTCTTGGGATGGCGCGCCAGCATCTCGACCGCCGAGAGCGTGCGATCAAACTTCTCCAGCCCCGTCGCGCCCTTGAACCGCACGCCGAACACCGTCTGCTCGCGATCGTCATTCAAGCGCGGATCAAACCGAAACTCCGACTCGCGCACGTCGCGATCGTTCCGCCCCTCGCTCTCGGCCTGGCGCGCCGCGATCCAGCCCGTCAGCAGGCGGGCCAGCGCCGTGACATCGCTCTGCACGTACCCCGCCTTCACCCCCAGCGAGTGCAACTCCATGATCTCGCGCGCGTAGTTCTCGTTCAGGCGCCCCTTGTAACTCTGCACCTGATCGAGGTACAGCATCATCGCCGGGCTCGTCGCGGAGCCGAGCAGGAGCTGATCAAACGGCGCGCTGCCCTGTCCGGCGACTCGCGCATACTCCTGCCACGCCCGGTCGGCCTCGATCTTGCGGAGCCACGTCGTGAAGTGATTCTGCACCCACGCGTTGAACCTTGCGCCCGGGGCGTTCTGCGTGATCGCGTGCTGGGCAATGACGCGCTGGGCGTTGTCGTTCTCGTTGCGGTGGATCTTAAACTGCGACACGCCAGCCGCGACGCTCAGCCGCTCGGTGCGGGCGCTCTTGGCGATCGAGCTGGTGACAAACTCGCGGGGCGACATCGTCAGCGCCCGCGTCATCGTCGCGCCGTCGGCCCCGTGCCCGAAGCGCGTCGCCAGGTGTACCGCCCGCTGATAGCGCGTCGGCTCAGCTGGCTCCTCGCTCAACACCGTGATCTTCGCGGGCTGCGTGTCGATCGCGTTCCCGTCACTATCCATCAGCCGCAGCGCGATCAAATGCTCGCCCGGCGTGATCTCGCGTAGCGGGATCGCGACGTAGACCGGCCCGCACGAGCGGGCCCACTCGATGGGCGTGCCGCGAGGCGTGCCGTCGATGAGCACATCGACGCTGGCGATCGTGACATCGGCGCGAACACGCGCGATCAACGCCTCGACCGCGTACGCGCCCTGACCCGAAGCGCTCGGATAAATCAACTCCGCGCTGCGCGGCATGATCGGCCCGCCATCGATCGGCTCGAAGATCACGGACTCGAAGTTCAAGCCCGGCTCGCCGGACGCCGCCTCGTATCCCTTGTGGTCGTATCGCACGACCAGCGACTTGGCCCCGGGCGTCAACTCAACCTCGCCGACATTCAGCACCGCCAGCCCCCCGCGAAGCTGCACAGTTCCGATCACATTCGCCTTTTCATTCGATCTCTCGCTGCCCTTGTCGTTCGCTTCAACGTCCCCCTCGCTGCGGATCGCGAGCCCGACCTTGGCGAGGCCCTTGCCCGTTGCGCCGCGGGCCTCCAGCATCACGCGATAGCGCCCGCTCATCGGGCCCGGCAGTCGCAGCGTGTAGTCAACGCCCGACGACAGCCCGGCCCGCCGCTGCTCGCGCGAGTCGTTGTTCAGCCGGATGACATCGACAAACCCCTTGTCCCACGCCGGCTCGTGCATCGTGAAGCGCCAGAACGCCCGCGAGAGCGAGGGCACAAGCGTCGCGGCGGTCTCGTCACTCGTTCCTGCCACGCCCGCCGGGCCGATCAAAGTCTGCGTGAGCGACCTGGACGCTAGCCCGTTGTGGGCCATCGCGACGATCTGCACTTCATTATCGCCCGAACGCAGGATCGACGGCTTCACCCAGAATCGCGGGCGCGCCGAGCGCTGCCGCGCGACTTCGACGCCGTTGATCATCAAGCGCGACAGCGGCGCCGGCACGCGATCCGACGCCTCCCACGAGCACTGGGCCTCAAGCTCGATCACCCCCGCGGTTTCGCGCCGGTCAAACTGCGTGAGCCACGCAACGCGAAACATTCGAAAGCCCGTGCCTAGCTGATCTTCATCCTGAAGTAGCTGCGGGTCGTTGCGATCCAGCGCCTGCAAGAACGGGTCTTTGGGTGCGCCGGACTCTCCGCCCATCATCATCATCGCGCCGTCGCCCTCCGGCTTGGCATCGACCTTGGCATCGGGCTTCGGATCAGGCTTCGTCTCAGCTTTCGGCCCGCCAGCCATCATCGCGCCCTCGCCCTGCATCGGCCCCTCATCGCCCTTACCCATCATCTCGCCGCCAGCGTTCATCATCGCGCCATCGCCCGCGCGCACAACCGCTCCGCCCGCCATCTCGCCCGGCGCACCAAGCCGGCGCAACTCCAGCCGCTCAATGCGCAAGTTGCGATCGCCTAAGTTTCCCGCCGCGATGTCGTTCTCAAACCGCGCCGACAACATTCTGTCGCCCGCCTCAAGCTTCACCGGGATCCCAAGCGTCACGCGCTGCCATCCCGAGGCAATCAGTTGACCCGCCGTCGCGGGCTGGCTGTTGCCGTCAACCACCAGCGAAACGCTCGGAAACGCCCCGACGCCGAAGTCGCCCGCGACGACCATCGCCATCTGGTAGAACCCGGCGCTCTCAACCTTCAAGTTCCAGCTCACTGGCGGATCCGCCGAGTTGTTGATCACCACGCGCCCGCCCTTGCCCTCAAACGCCCGCGCATCCAGCCCCGTCACCACCTTGCCCTTCTTGAACCGCTCCGCGCGCTCATTATCCCGCAGATCCGCCGCCGCCACGCTCATTAGCCCGCCCTCGCCCGCGCCGCCCAACACCCGCACTCTTGTCGCGCCGCCAACGATCGGCCCCGCCTCACTACGCGTCGCGCTTGCACCCATTGTCCATACGCCCGGTGCGAGCTTGTCAGTGTCGATCACGAACGCCGCTATGCGCGTCGGCCCGTTCTCAAGATCAGTCACGGTCACGGGCGCGAACTTCAGCGCCGCCGCGCCCGATGCGCCCAGGTCTCCCTCCGGCCGCAACATCAACGTGACTTCTTTGAGCGCATCCTGCGGATCATCCAGCCAGCTCACCCCCACGCCCACCTTCCCCCACACCCCCGCGCCATCCATCGGCACCACCACCCGCGGCGTCTGCAACGCCCCCCACACTCCACCCTCGCTACCACCCGTCCCCGCCGCGGCCGTAGCGCCGCGATCCTTCACCACTCGAATCGTCTGCCTCGCGCTCCCCACCACCAGCACCGCCTCGCCCGGCTTGATCGCACGCACGCGCACGAAGGCCAGATCAAACCCCTCCAGAAACTCCGGCTCGCGAATCACGCGAAGCACGCTCTCATCGCTCGAACTCGCCCGCACCAGCACGCTCGCGCTCGCCAGCTCCCCCATCCGCACCGGAAGCATGTGCGTCCTCGTCGCATCAACCACCGTTGACGGCACGTCAAAGCTCAACGCCAGCCTTGCGCCATCCACCGCCGCCAACTCCGGCCTGCGCGACTCGCGCGGCTCAGCGTCCGCCTTCGGCTTTGGCTTGGCCTCCACCTTCGGTGCAGGCTTCGCTTCAGGTTTGACACTCGGCTTTTCCGCGGGCTTCTCAGCCGCGCCGAGCGCCGGCTTCGGTGCTTCTGACTTTGGTGCCTCAGGCTTCGGCTCATTGCTGGGGAAAGCACTCACTTCGCCGAATGCAACCATCGCGATCGACAGCGCCATCGTGTACGCCCATCCAGACCGCGCTCGCAAACGTGTTGATCGTCCGCCGCCCGCGATGCCCCACGCAGATCCGTCCGCCATGGTTTGCACTCCGCCGTAACTGCTTGGCCCACCGGGCGCAGACCGATCGCGCACCGGGGTTCTGAGAAGTGTACCTGTCAAGTCGGTTTGCGCTGCAACGCCCAAACGCGATTCCACCCGCTTGATCCCCAAAGCGATCGCCCCGGCCCTCAACGCTCGGGACACCAACCGAAACCACAAGATTTACCAACTCCCCCACCCACACCCGCCGCAAAGTCCGGCTGGCTAACGGAAGCGCCTCCGCCCCTTCGCCGACCCCCACAGCCTGCCGCCCACGCTGAAGTGACCACCCACCCCGTCCGCCTTATACACTCGCCCCGGTTGACGGCCAGGTGGCCGGCGACCCGGACTGCGCCGCTTATGGCTGCTGCGATCAAGCCCTGACCAGATTCACGGGCCATCCGTGCACCGGGCCCGGCCGTCAACCCGAGCGAGTGTCACCCGAGCATAGGCCTTGGCGATGCCCACTTCGATCTATCATGCCCCCCATGACACATCCGCGCCAAAGCGAGCTGGACACGCTCGTCAATATCACCAACATCCCCACCGCCGCGGGCCAGGAATGGCGCGTCGTCCGCGCCATCGAGGCCTGGGTTGCCTCCCGACCGGGCTTGGCCCTCGCGTCTGACGCCGCAGGAAATCTCGTCGTGCGATTCGCCGAAGACCCAGGCACGCCCGCCTCCAGCGCACCGCTCTTCATCACCGCCCACATGGACCATCCCGCCTTCGTCGTCGAACGCGTGATCGGCCCCGCCACCTTCGAACTCTCCTTTCGAGGCGGCGTCAACGACGCCTTCTTCATCGACGCCCCCATCACCCTCTTCACGCAAAGCGACCAGCGCATCGAAGCACGCCTCATCGGCGATGCCGGCCAATCCTCCGGCGCCGGCAAGCACTACCTCGCCGAGATCGTCGGCGATGACTCCGATCGCGGGCACCTCTTTGACGTCGGCTGCGTCGCACGCTGGTCAACACCCGACAGCGAGATCATCGACGCCGTTCTGCACGCCCCGGCGTGCGACGACCTCGCCGCGTTGGCCGCCGCCATCTGCACGATGGACCGCCTGCTCGCCGCGCGCCAGGCCGGGGGCCTCGCCACCGACGTCCGCCTGCTCTTCACCCGCGCCGAAGAGATCGGCTTTATCGGCGCCATCGCCAGCGCCAAGCTCAAGACCATGCCCACGGGCTCGCGCGTTATCGCGCTGGAAAACTCACGCGCCTTCCCCGATTCACCCGTCGGCGGCGGGCCGATCGTGCGCGTCGGCGATCGCATCAGCATCTTCTCCCCCTGGCTCACCGCCGCGTGCGCCTCGCGCGCCGAAGCCATCTTCGGCGGCGCCGCGACTCCCCGCGCCACCGAGACCGCGCGCGACTCCTCCAAACGCCCCTGGCAACGCAAGCTCATGGCCGGCGGCGCCTGCGAAGCCTCCGTCTTCTGCGCCCACGGCTACGACGCCACCTGCATCTGCCTCCCCCTTGGCAACTACCACAACATGCCCCACCTCGCCGAGCATCAGGCCGGCACCTATGACCCCTTCACCAGCGGCCCCGCACGCTGCGAACGCGAGTTCATTCACACCGAAGACTACCTCGGCATGATCGACCTCCTCGTGGCCCTCGGCCACGAACTCCCCGGCGCCGAAGGTTTCCTGAACCGCCTCGACAAACTGTACCAAGAGAAAAAATACGTGCTCGGCGGTAACGCGCAGTGCTGAGCGATGAGCGGTAAATCGGCAATCGGCAATCGGGATTCGGCAATCGGCTACCGTGGGAATCCAAAAACGCAGCTAAATCCGGCCAGTCACGCGCCGGCTCTTTGTACTCAGCTCTCCACGATTGCCGGTTTCCGATTGCCGACCCCACCGATTGCCGGTTGCCGAATCCCGATTGCCGACCCGACCGATTGCCGTCCTCAACGAACAATCACTGCCCCATGCGGCATGCTGCCCACGCCGACGGTGAAGTCGGCCTTCAGCAGGTCGCCGGGGCGCTCGCCGCTCCCGGATTTCAGCGTGTAGAACACCAGCTCGCCATCGCCCCCGCCCGACGCCGCGGCACTGACGCGCGAGACAATAACCACCGACTTGCTGATGTCCATCGACACGCCCATCGGCAGTCCGCCGGCGTCAAACTCACGCGTGCCGCTCAACGCGCCACTGCTCGACAGGTTGATGAGGCTGATGATCCCGCTGGGCGCAGCGCCTGTGCCAACACGTCGCGCGCTGGTCACCACCACGCTTGAGCCGCAGACGACGATTCCCGTCGGCGAGATGCCGACCGCCACGCGCCCGCCAGCGCTGTGCAGCGCCTCAGCAAAGTCCCGCCCATCCGCGCCCAGGCGCATCGTCGCGTCGCGCTCGAAGCGGATCGTCGCGACGCTGCCGGGCGTCGCCCCTCCACCCGTAAACCCTTGCGACACCACGACGAACGTCCCGCCGTCTACGCTAAAGAGGCCGAACGCCGGCGTCTGATCCGTGTCGCCCAGCATCACCGCGCCGCCCCACGCCGCGAGCCCGAGCCCGCCGTTCTTCTCATCAACCTCGAAGAACGCGACCGACTTCGTCTCCGCCAACACCACCGCGATAAAGCGTCCCGATGGATGCCAAGCGACCGAGTACGCCCCGGCACTCTCAGACAGGCCCAGGTCTGCAAGATTCCACGCCGCGCCGCCCCGGAGTGTGCCGTTCTCAACCCGACCAATCGCCACCTGCGCGCCCGGCTTGTCACACGCCACCGCCAGCAGCCTGCCCGAGGGGCTCAGCGCGATCGCCCGCGGCCTCATCCCCATCATCGACATCGTCCCGATCTTCGGCCCCATCGGGTCCGCCAGATCCACCGACACCACCCCATCGCCCGAGCCCTGCCACGTCGACGGCGTCGCGCCCTTCCCACCGATGGCAAACCCGAACGTGCCATCCGCCGACGCCGTCACGACGCCGGGCTGGCCGGTCATCGTGTTGGCCAGCGGCAACTGCGCGAAGTTCGTCTCCCACTGCGACACGCCCGCGGCACTGTCCGCAATCGGCAACCGGATCACCGTCAGCGCATCGATCCCTTTAGCGTTCGATGCATCCCCATCGCCCAGCGTCGCGATATAGCGCCCCGCGATCGACGCCGCGCTGGGCGGCGTCTCAAGCTCAGCGTGCCGCCCGGCGCAGCCGCCCAGCAGACCAGCGAGCGCGATCAGTCCGCACCCGGCTCCCAAGGCGCGACGAGACATCCAGCGAGCGTTCGAATGAGCGACAGTCAGGCGGCTTTTCATGTGCGATTTCCCCGTCAGGTGTGCGGATTGAACGGACGCCAGCGTAGCCGCAGGCACCCCCAACCCGCAACTCTCAACACTCATGCCACTGGCCAGATGAACCCGCCCTCACGCCAGCAGCCCGTCCAACGTCAGCACGCGCCCCGCGACCTCCGCCGGCTCCTCGCCCCCCGGCGAAGCTCGCATGGCCCGCACAAACTCGCGCAAGTCCGGTGCCAGCGGCGCCACAAACCGCAAACCCTCGTTCGTTGTCGGGTGTCGAAACCGCAGCAACGCGGCGTGCAACGCCACCCGTCCCATCCCCGGCCACGCGTCCGCGCCCCCTCCACTCGGCTCCAGCACCACGCCGCCATAAACCTCGTCGGCGATCAGCGGATGGCCGTGGTGCGCGCAGTGAACGCGGATCTGGTGCGTGCGCCCGGTCTTAAGCTCGATCTCCAGCAGCGTCGCCCACATCCGCCCCGCCGGCGCATCGCGCGAATCCAGGCGTGCTCGATCGCGCTGGTCCGTCGCGGGGATCGTGAAGTATCCCAGCACCCGCGCGATCGTGATCGCCGGTTTTCCTCCCCCGTCGTGCCGGATGATCTGCTTCTCGCGATGGCCCTTCTCGCGCGAGATCGCCGGGCCCATCGGCTCGTCAAACGTCGTCTGCAATCGTCCCACCCGCCCGTGCGCAACCGCGACATACCGCTTGTCCACGCTGCGCAGCTCAAACTGCCGCGCCACCTGCCAGTGGCTCTGCTCCGTCTTGGCAAACACAATCGCCCCGGATGTCTGCCGATCCAGCCGATGGATCACTCCCGGGCGCGCCAACTCCTTGCCCACGTCGCTCAGCTTGCCCCCGCCAATCGCGCCCTGCCCATGCGCAAAGTGGTACGCCAGCGCGTTGATCATTGTCCCCGTGTTGTGCGCCCGCGCCGGGTGCACGATGATGTCCGGCGACTTGTTCACCACGATCACCTGCTCGTCCTCATACATCACGTCCAGCGCGATCGCCTCCGGCCGCACCACGGCGCTCGGCGGCGGCGGGATCAGCACCTCCACCAGATTCCCCTCCCGCAACATCGTCGAGCTCTTGGCCTCCCGCCCGTTCACCGTCACCCCGCCCGCCTCGATCACCGCCTGAAGCTTCGCGCGGCTCATAAACGTGATCCGATCCACCAGATATCTGTCCAGCCGCTTGTTCAGATCACGCTTTAACTTGAACCGCACCCGCTGCGGGGCAATCTCCTCCTCACCCGTTTCAACATCCTCGACGCCCCCCGCCACCCCCAATCCCCCCGCCACGACCTCGCCGCTCGCAAGACCGCTCCCCTCGTCAACGTAGTCCTCATCCGTGATCGCCTTGCCCGGGTCCGCGTGTGCGTCGCGCTTGACGCGAAGCTCCTCCTCCGCCGCTCGATAGAGCGCACGCTTATCCACCATCCCGCCCGGCAAGATCAAGTCGCTCGTCCGCGGCCGATCAAAGCGCACCCCACCACCCGCGCCCCCGGCAGCGCTGCTAGCTTGTGGAACTCCCTGCTTGCCCTTCGACTCAGCCGCGCCGCCATCACCCTGAACTCCGTCCGAGCCTGCACGACGTGAACCCTTGCGTGCCATCGTCGTCGTTCCTGCTCAAGGCCGCCGGCAGTTTCGCGAGCCCAAAACCACTCGCGCACGCCGCCAAATCAGGGCGTCTTCGCGGGCGGCGCATCCGGTGTCGCGGGAGCTGCGGGTGCCGCGGGCGATGCCGGATCGCCCGGTGCGGCGCTCGGCAGCAGCAGCGGCATCATCGGCACCTTAAGTTTCAGCAACGTGGGCGCAAAGTCATACGGGTTCGGCGAAAGCTCCGTAGGGCGACCGTCCGGCTGCATCACCGACGGCTCAACCGCCAGCCCATCGCGCACCTGCTCCGGGCTTAGCGAATAACTCAGCACGCGACGGTCATAGCGCGACTTCACGGCACTCGCGCTCGGCAACTCGGGCGACTTCTTCAGCGCCTCCAGCGACGCAATCCGCTGCTTGGCGATGTCCGAGGGCGTCTTGTACCCCACGCGATCGCTCAGCTCGATCACACGCTCATAGCTCCCGCGCGCTTCGTCCCACGCCTTGCGCATCTCGCTCACCGATGCCAGCCCAAACGCGCCCGCGATCGCCAGCACTTCCTTGCCGCTCACCTCGCCGACATCGCTCAAGACCTTGCGATATTGCGTCTCGGCCTGCGCCAGTCGCTCCCCGGCCTGCACATCGGTCAGCCGGTCGGCCTCGTTCTTCACGCGTCCATCAGGCCCAAACTCCGCTCCCGGCACCGTCTTGGAGATCGCCGACTCAAGCAGAATATCCGCCGCCTGCAAGCGTGCCAGCGGCTCGACCGACTGCTGCCCAATGTGATCCTCCGCGACGCGCAGCAGGCTCATCGGGTTGCCCGACATCGTCGCCGAATCCAAGTCCTTGAACGCCGCCGCCTGCGCTTGCGACTGGCGATTCTGCCAATACTTCCAGCCCTGAAACCCCAGCACCACCAGCGCGACGATCATCAGCGTCGGCGCCAAGTATGTCTTCAGCAGGTCAATGAAGTCCTGGCTATACCTGGACTCTTGAAGCCCGGCGCCCACCGTGATCTGCTGCTGTCGATTGTCGATCGCCATGTGTGTTCGCCGCTCCGTGACGCGCCCTGCGCGAGGTGGGAATCGCCCTGCCAACGTTCCGCTTCGCAGCGCATTGGATCGGACAATCCCGAGCCGCAAGTCTAGGCGAAGACGCTCACCAAAACCGCCACGCCGCGCCCCCCGCCATCACCCCCCGCGGCACCAGCAGTTCTCGGACCACCCCGACCAGCTCTCTCAGCCCCTCCGCCGCCCCATTGCTCACACTCACGCGGACATCGCTCGCCCACGCGCTGCTCACCCCCAGATCCGCCCGCAGGTGGACACGCACCACCGCCGCCTCCACGCCCGACTCCCCCGCCCACTCCCCCACCTCCGCAAACTCAAACGCCGGATGCTCCGCGTCGCCGCACAGCACCAGCAGATCCGCAGCGAGCGCCGCTCGCACCGCCGCCGCCCGCGCCGCCTCCTCAAGCTCCGCCTCATCGCCCGGCTCTGCCCCTTGCCCATCACCCGCCCGCCCCGCCGCCGCCCACTGCCCGGGAGTCATCCCCGGCAGATCCAACCACCTCACCACCAGCCCGCCCAAGTCCAGCGTCACCCCGACATGGTCCCGCGTCGTCCCCGCCTGATTCGCGCTCAAGGCCACCGCCCGCCCCGCCAGAGCGTTGACCAGCGACGACTTGCCGATGTTCGCCCGCCCGATCGCCGCGACCCGCGGCGGGTTGATCAAGCGATTCATCACATGCGACCGCTCTCGCACCTCCGACGTTGACGCGACGAGGTTGATCGCCCGCTCGTCGTCGGCACTTGCCCCCATTCCCTCCAGTACCTTTGCCCACGCACCCGGCTGCGCCAGCAACGCACGAACGCCGAGGGTCGATTCCGTTCGCGCTAGCGCCCCAAGCATCCGCGCTTCGATCAACGACCCCGCCTCGCACCATCGCTGGAAGATGTCCGCGTCGTCCGCCGCGCGCCGCAGCCCGCTGCACTCTAAATGTTCAAGCAAGCTCCGAACGATCTCCGGCCCCGCGTGGGCCATGATCGTGCAGCACCGCTCACCCCAGCGCGCAACCACGCCCTGATCAATCCCCGCCAGATCGCGCAGCGCCACCCCGCCCACGCTTACCGCCCTGATCCCCGCCGCTCGCAAAGCCGCCTCCACCTCGCCCCGCACCTCGATCATCGCGATCGCAGAGTCCCCCCGCGGCTCTCCGCTCACCAGCTCAAAGCACGCGCCAGCCCCCTGCGATTCACGCGTCATCGTCATCGCCCTCGTCATCGCCCTCGTCATCACCCGCGTGCTCGTCCTGGCCCGCGTTCAGCATCGTCCACGCCGTCTCCATGCCCATCAGCACCAGGTCCGGCACGATGTGCTCAACCAGATCATCCTGCTCGAAGATCATCGGCGCATCACCCCCGGTCGCAAGCACCCTTGGATACGCGTGGTTCATCGCCGCGTAGCGATCGATCTGGAGCCTCGCCAGCCCGCGCACCGCCCCTGCACACCCCAGCCGAATCGCGTCCGGCGTCGTACGTCCAAGCTCACCCTCCGGCAGCGCCACCGCGCCATCCAGCGTCGGCAGCGCACCGGTCCCGGCGCCCAGGCACGCCAGCATCATCCGGTACCCCGGCGCAATCACCCCGCCCTTGAACACGCCGAAGGCATCGACAAAGTCGACCGTCACCGCCGTGCCCGCGTCGATCACCACGCTCGCCTCCCCGCCACGCCGATGCGCCGCCAGCGCGCACAACAACCGATCTACCCCCACTGTCAAGGGCGGGCTCAGCTCCGTCAACATCGGAATCGGTAAGCGCGAGGCCCCATCCGACACGCCCCCCGCCGGCGCATCCTCATCCCCAACCGACCCCCCCTTGACCTTCGGCACCACCAGCCGATACGCTCGCACCATCTGCCCACCAAGCCGCTCGCGCAGCGCGTCCAAGAGCGCCGTCGACACCCGCTCGTTCACCGTCGCCAGCACCAGCGCCACCCGATCCCCCACCGTCGCCGCCAGCGCTTCGGCGACTCCCGCCACCAGCCCCTCACGCGGCTCATTCATCAGCACGCGGCTCGGCTGCAACCCCTCCGCCTTCGCCCCCTCGCCCGCGTCCTGCGCCCGCCCGCGCCACGACGCCACCCGAGTACGCGAGTTGCCCACCGACACCATGATCACTTCGTCGTAGTTCATTGCGCTGACCGTAGGAGCTTCCCGCCCCTCAGTGCCGATTCGGTGGAGCACCAAGTTCACGCGCGACCCGCCCGCCAGACCCTTACACTCTGCAACGTACAGACCTTTCGCCCCGCCCTGACCGCCCACCACACGCACAACGATGCCGCGTTGCCGGATAGACACCACGATTCAGCGCCACGCCGTCGATGGCTTCGATTTTCCGCTGGGCACCTACCCCATCGAGCCGATGACCTTCCGCGTCGGCTACACGCTGCACTTTGAATCCGCCGACGCCGACGACAACGACGACACCGGCCAGCTCGAGCAGTGGCCCGATCGCTACGTCTTTGACATCGTCATCAAAGCGACCCGCGTCGAGTCTCTCTGCCGCTCGCTGTTCAGCATGCTCCCCGGGCGCGTCTACCCCATCCTCGACGTGCTGGGCAACGACGCGTATCGCGAGGCCGACCCGTACGTCGCCTACGACCTCATCGGCCAGGAGCACTTCACCGAAGCCCTCCGCCGCTATCGCGGCTGGTTCTACGAGGACGGCCTCGTCGGCTTCGGCGTCATGAGCGACGAGCCCTTCATCTACATCTTCATCGACGAGCACAAGATCGTTACCGTCCGCGTTGAGGCCTCGCTCAAGGCCAAGGTCGAGAGCATCCTCGCCGCGTTCGACCTCCACGAGGTCGATCAGATCGCCGGCGCCGACGCCGCCCTCCACGAGCATCGCGGCGTGCTCGACTGCCCCACCGACCGCCCCGACCTGCTCTGCCCCGAAGAGATCATCGAAGAGCTCCGTGATTCCTGGGGCCTTCAACTCAACATCGATGTTGATCGCAACCTCGACGAGTTCGGCAACGCCCTGGGCTTCACGCCCTGGCGCTGCCTCGTACGCGTGCTGGATTCTCCCAGCGCCGAAATCCGCTACGCCGAGGTCTTCCTCATCGCCGATTGCTACAGCGCCGCCGTGCGCCAGGCGGGCGAGGCCGTCGAAGACCTGATCGACGAAGAAGGCGACGCCAAGGACAAGGAGGATCGCCTCTCTTCAAGTCGTGGCACGCCCCGCCGCAGCTCCCGCCCCTCACGCGCCCGGGGCGACGCTGACAGCGACGCCGACAAAGACGCCGACGCCGATGAGGCCAATCCATTCGACGAGTTTGAATCCGACCCCGCTCCGCTCGACAACGCGGACGACGATGACGACCTGCCCGACATCGACGCGCTGTTCTGCGATCGCGTCAGCGAGGCCGACTTCGAACAAGCCATCCCCGACAACCGCGGCAAGAACGTCCCGCTCAACGCCGAACACGTCATCTTCACCCGCTGGCTCGAATAAGTCGCCGAGCCCCTTTGCCTCCGACCATCGAACCGCTCTCAGGCCGGTGACATCTCTTGACTCGATGTCCACAGCTTCCGCGGCTCGCAGCTTGGACGCCACGCTCACGCGACCGAACCGCTCAATCCGGCGTCGTCACCCGACGCGGCCGCCTCGGCCCGCGCATCCCCATCTCGTCGCCCGCGCCGCCAGACCCGCCGATGCCGCCATCGTCGCGCTCGTCCGCCGGCTCCTCCGGAGCCCCGGGCAGGTCCTCGTTCAGCAAGCCCGCCTCGATCGCGATCCGCGTGAGCTCCACGCGATTACGCACCCCCAGCTTGTTGCCTAGCGCCAAACGATGCGCCTCGATCGTCTTACGGCTGCGGAACAGCCGCTTCGCGATCGTCGCGGTCGTCAGCCCGCGCGCCACCAGCCGCAAAATCTCCAGCTCACGCGGCGTCAACACCGACAGCCGCCCGTGATCCACAAACTTCGCATACACATGCTCAACCTCGCCCGTCTCCGAGCGGTCGCGATCCGAAGGCACCGTCCCGCGACAGGTAATCAGAATCCGCGCCACACCGTCGATGGCCGCCGGGAGCCGCCGGAGCGTCGTGCGCGTCCGCACCCCACGCCACACGCTGTGCAACACAATCGGCTTGCCGCGGCTGGCAACCCGCCGGAACAGCTCAAGCCGCTCGGCGGCCGCGTCGGCGGGGAGCAACTCGTTGACCGTCAAGCCGACTCGCGCGTTCTCAGGCCGCCAAAAACTCAGCTTCGGGCTGACGAAAAGAAAGCGGCCGTCTTGGTCCACGATGCCAATATCACAGCCAGTATCTTGGAGCAAAGTCTGCCAAAACTCCGCCACAATGGCGTCTTTCAGCTCGGGTAGCGCCACAAACTCAGCGGGCTCAACTGGTCGGTCCGTCATCGGAAAAGCCTCCGTGGGGGGCACATAAACAGGATGGTGGGGAGCAGGAAAGCGTTCGACATTCGGTGGAGTAAAGTTTACACCTAAAAAGGGAAAAATCGAGGGTCAAGGTTATAGAAGACCAAGAAATGGTAGGGTATCTATGCATGCCTACCAACCTGAACCCGGGGCATATACGGAGGCGGCGCGAGCTTGGGCGCACAATCGGCCACTTTTTTACATCTGGCCGTTATGAGGATCGGATGCTCGAAGTCCGTGAGGTCCGAGAACATATCCGTGTGAACCCTTTACAAACCGATCAGCAGGCGCTCCGGGCGTTCCAATGACGACTTGATCGCCACGAGGAACTGCACCGCTTCGGAGCCGTCCAGCAAGCGGTGGTCGTAGCTGAGGGCGAGGTACATCATCGGGCGCAGGGCGATTTCGCCAGGCTTGTCGGGGTGTTCGACGGGGCGATTCTTGATCGAGTGCATGCCCAGGATCGCCGACTGCGGCGCGTTGAGAATCGGGGTGCTCAGCAGCGAGCCAAAGATCCCGCCGTTGGTGATCGTGAACGTGCCACCCTGCAGGTCGTCGAGCCCGAGCTTGCCGTCGCGAGCCCGCCCGGCAAGTTCCTTGATCCCCGCCTCGATCTGCGAGAACGAGAGGTCCTGCGCGTTGCGCAGCACCGGGACCGTCAGGCCCTTGGGCGTGCTCACTGCGACCGCGATGTGCTGGCCCGCGTGGCGCTCAACTTCGAGCTCGCCCGAGGCCGACTTTACGAGGTACGAGTTCACGGTCGGGAACGCCTTGAGCGCGCCGACCACCGCCTTGACAAAGAACGACATGAAGCCGAGGCCCACGCCGGTCTTCTTCTCGAACTCTTCCTTGTACCGAGTGCGCAAGGCCATGACGTTGGTCATGTCCACTTCGTTGAACGTGGTCAACATCGCCGCGGTGTGCTGGGCCTCGACCAGGCGCTGCGCAATCCGCTGGCGCAGCGGCGAGAGTCGCTCACGCGCGCCCGGCGCCGTCGGCATCGCGCCGGCCTGCGGGGCGCCGGCGGGGGCTGGCGTCGTCGCCGCGCGCCCGGCGGGCGCGGGCGAACTAGCCGCAAGCACGTCCTGCTCGCGAATGCGCCCCGAGGGACCGGTGCCCTGAATCCCCGAGAGCTTCACGCCCTTCTCCTCTGCGACCTTGCGGGCCAGCGGCGTGGCCCGAACGTCAGGCGAGTTCGCATGCGCCGGCTGCGCAGCGTGCGCAGAGCCGTTGGAGGATGTGTCGGCCGCGGGTGCCGCGCCGGCCGACGGCGCCGCAACCGCCGGAGCACTCCCGCCCGCCGGCGCCGTCGCCTTCTCGTCGATCGTGCCCACCACCGCCCCGATGTTCACTGTCTCACCCTGCTTCGCACGCTGCGACACCACGCCCGCGGCCGGCGCCGGGATCTCCAGCGTCACCTTGTCGGTCTCAAGCTCCAAAACCCCCTCGTCACGCTTGACAAACGCGCCGTCGGCCTTGAGCCAACGCGTGATGACGCCGCTGGAGACGCTCTCGCCTGCGGAAGGGATGACGATGTCGATGGGCATGTGGCGGGGTTCCTGGGAAAGGGACGGCAATCGGGATTCGGCAATCGGGATTCGGCAATCGGGGAAGGCACAGATTGGCGCGAGGAGATGTTGGGCAGATACTTGAGTCAGCGTTTGGACTTGGCTGGTGTTGAAGGAGTTGCTGGGGTTGCGGGAACGTGGCCGTTTGATTTGGCGGGGGCCGCGGCGTTGTTCGTCGCGCCCGGCGTCGTGGGTGCTGGCGTGGCAGGCGTCGCTGGCGCGGCGCCGATGGCTTCGGTCAGGATCTTCTCCTGGGTCTTCTTGTGGGCGTACTCGCTGCCGCCGGCGGGCGAGGCGCTGGGCGGGCGGCCGATGTACTTCAGCGCGATCCCGGCCTGCTCGCTGAACGCGTCCTTGGCGTACAGGAACGCGCCCTGGTTCCGCGGCTCTTCCTGCGTCCAAACACGCTCGGCGCCCGCGGGATACTTCGCATCAATCTCCTTGAGCATCTGCGTGTGCAGCGGGTAGAGCTGCTCCAGCCGCACGATCGCAACATCCTCACGCTTGATCAGCGTGCGCCGCTCGTGCAGCTCGTGATAGAGCTTGCCGGAGCAGAAGATCACGCGCTTGACGTTCTTGGCGTTCTTGCCGATTGTCGGGTCGTCGATCAGATGACGGAACTCGCCGGTGAGCAGATCGTCAACGCTGCTGGTCTCGGCGCGAAGGTACTTCTTCGGCGTCATCACGATCAGCGGCTTGCGGAAGTCGCGGATCATCTGGCGGCGGAGCATGTGGAAGTGCTGTGCGCCCGTGCTCGGGTAGCAGACTTCCATGTTCTCGTTGGCGCACAGTTGCAAGAAGCGTTCGAGGCGCGCCGACGAATGCTCGGGGCCCTGGCCTTCATAGCCGTGGGGCAGCAGCAAAACCAGCCCGGCCCAGCGCTGCCACTTCACCTCGCTGGAGGCGATGTACTGATCGATCATCACCTGAGCGCCGTTGACGAAGTCGCCGAACTGCGCCTCCCACATCGTCAGGCACTTCGGCGCGCCGCGGCTGTACCCATAATCAAACCCCATCACCGCGAACTCGCTCAGCGGCGAGTCCCACGCGTTCAGCATCGCCTGCTTGCCGGGGGCGATGAAGTTCAGCGACGTGTAGCGCTCGTCGGTCTTCTCGTCGCGCAACACTGCGTGTCGCTGCGTGAAGGTGCCGCGTCGCGAGTCCTGCCCGCTGAGGCGAACGGGGTAGCCATCAAGCAGCAGCGCGCCGATGGCCAGAAGCTCCGCGTCGGCATGCGAGAGGTTCCTGCTTGTGGGCAGGTTGGCGCGGGCCGCGAGCAGGCCCTTGAGCTTGCTGTTGAGGTTGAAGCCCTCGGGGATCGCGCCAAGCGCCGCGCACAGCCGCTTGAGCGTCGCGGCGTCGATGCTCGTGGTGGGCGAGGTCAGCGCGTACGCAGCTCGCAGGCCCGTCCAGTTGCCCTGACCGGGAGCCGGAACGGGGTTGATCGGGTTGCCGTGAGCCGCGGTCTGCGCCGCGTCCAGCTCTGCAAACTCCTTCGCGACCATCGCGTCGACGCGCGCCTGATCGATAACGCCCGCCTGCACCAATCGCTGAGCGTAGACCGTGAACGTGCCGGGGTGCTGCTTGACGGCGGTGTACAAACGCGGCTGGGTGTACATCGGCTCGTCCTGCTCGTTGTGCCCGTAGCGGCGGAAGCAGATGAGATCGACGAAGACGTCCTTGCGGAAGCGCTGGCGGTAATCAGCCGCGAGGCGAGCCGAGGCGACGACTGCGTCTAGATCGTCAGCGTTGACGTGGATCACCGGGCAGTTCACCATCTTGGCGATGTCGGTGCAATATTGCGTGCTGCGTCCGTCGCGCGGGTCGGTGGTGAAGCCGACCTGGTTGTTGATGACCACGTGAATGCTGCCGCCGACGCAGTAGCCGTCGAGCTGGCTCATGGTCAGGCACTCGGCAACGACGCCTTGGCCGGCGAGCGCCGCGTCGCCATGGATCAGGAGCGAGATGAAGCGGTGCCGCTCAAGGTCGCCCTCGCGGTCCTGCTTGGAGCGCGTGCGGCCCATGACGATCGGGTTCACGCTCTCCAGATGGCTGGGGTTGTTCAGCAGCGAGAGGTGGATGGAGCCGGAAGCGTTGCTCAGGGGCTGGTCGCCGGAGTAGCCGCGGTGGTACTTGACGTCGCCGCCGCCATTGAGGGCCTCTTCGAGCCAGGCGTCTTCGAACTCGGTGAAGAGCTTGCGGAGGTCCTTGCCCAGGAAGTTGCGCAAGACGCTCAGCCGCCCGCGATGAGCCATGCCCAGGATGATCTCTTCGGTGCCTAGTTCGCCGGCGCGCTGCGCGAGCCACTGGAGGAACGGGATGAGCGACTCGCCGCCCTCGAGGCTGAAGCGCTTCTTGCCCTGATAGCGCTTGCCCAGGAAGCCGTCAAAGCACTCGGCGCTGGCGAGCTGCTCGAGGATCAGCGTGCGGTCCGCCGGCGCGAGGTCGGGAAATCCGGCGCGCTGCTCGAACTGGGCCAGGAACCAGAGCCGTTCCTGCGGGTCGGGGATGTGCGTGAACTCGACACCGACGGAGCCGCAGTAGACGCGCTCCAGGTGTTCGATGACTTCGCCAACGGTGGCGCTAGATCGCCCGGGGATCACGGCGCTGCGAACAGATTTCGCCAAGTCAGCCAGCGTGATCGAGTACGAGGCGGGGTCGAGGCGGGCGGGGCGCTTCGGCGCCGTGTTGAGCGGGTCAAGGCGGGCCGCTTGGTGCCCTTGCTCACGATAGGCGTTGGTCAGCTCGTCAACTGCGTGTTGCAACTGCGGGGCCGGGTCGGCACCGCCGCCGTGCGCGAGCGAAGGCGCCACGCCCGGAGGCATCGCCAGCGCCAGATCGAAGCCCTGAAAGAACGATTGCAAATCTGGCGGGATCGACCCCGGATCCTGCTTGAACGCCTCGTACTGCTGAAGCAGGTAGTCGGCGTTCCAGCCGTTGACGGCCGGTGGGATAGTGTTAATCGGCGTGGACATTCCAGAGCCCGGATAGAGTGCGCATGACGCCCGACGACGGCCCATCCATCGCACGGGAGGAATGGTAGTCGCTTGAATCGGCGGCTGGCGAGCACACGATCAGTCAATCATCTCGGCATTCACAACAACCCTGGAGCACTTTGATGCAAGGCACACACTCAGGATTTCGGCGGGCGGGCGTGTTCATGATCTCAGCCATCGCGCTGCTCTCGCTCGGGGCCGTCGTCGGCGGGGCCCGCGGGCAGACCGGCTCGGCGTCGATCGCGCTGCCCGTCGCCGCCGAGGCGGGCTCGGGCTTCCTGGTGACGATCTCCGGGAGCAACCGCGTGTACGCCGTGCCGCCCAGCGGCGATGGCAAGCTCATCCCGGTCAATCTGAACAACGACGGCCTGGTGCAGCCGCTGACCAGCACCCTCGCGTTCAACATCGCGGGCGAGAGCTTTCTGGTGCCGCTGGGCAACGATCGCTGGGCGCACGTGTCGGTGAAGTCCTTGACCAGCGGCGGGACGGTGGAGGCGCGGCTGATCAAGCGGTGAGAGGTGCGGACTGGCCACCGGACTTTCACGCGCCTCTCGCGACTTCCTGCTGAGGGCTGGACTCTCAAGGCCGGTGGCTTCCCCCCCACCCCCCACCCCCCATCCCCCATCCCCACCCCCCTCCCCACCCCCACCCCCGCCCCCCGCTTCCCCCGACCCCTACTTGCCCCCGCCCCCTACTTGCCCCGAACGCGCCGTGCGGGCCTGGGCAGGCGGGTCTGAGAAAATCGTGGGCGGCATGCCACGGCGGCGGGCAACCTCCTCGCGCAGTTCTTCGAGCGAGACTTTTCGCAGTTTTTGGTGCACCAAAAGCGCCGCTCGGTCCACGCAGAGCGCCGCCGCGTCTACCAAAGGCCACGCTGCGTGGACGCGAAGCGGCTCTGCGTGGACGCGACGCTCTGCTCGGTCCACCCAAAGCGCTGCCGCGTCCACCCAAAGCACAGCTGCGTCCACGCGACGCTCCGCGTTGACCATGCCGGGGAGCCGGCGCGAAGGGTGCCGGGGGTTGGGGTTGGGGGGGGCGGGGGGCGGGGGGCGGGGGGCGGGGGGCGGGGGGCGGGGGCTTCGAGGGGGTAAGTGGTGGGCGTGGGAGGTTGGGTTGGGGACGGTGAGAGCAGCAATGCAGGTCAGCAGGACAGCAGGACAGGGCCGTGGTTTGGCGGGGAGCGTCGCTTGGTGACATTGCCTATCGCGTTCACCCCGCAGAGACCGGCGGCCGGGTCGGCATTCATGAAGAGCGTGTGGGTAACGCCGTCGGCGCGCCGAGCGAGGCGCGGTGCCCGGCGGCAAAGCACCGGGCGCAGTCGTCCCACGTCGACCGATCCTGCGCGAGCATGGTCCGGGCCTGAATGTCTGGCGAGCGTTCTGTATACTTCGACTTCGGTCGCGACAGCGGGGGGTGGTGGGTTCGGGGGCGGTGGGTTCGGGGTGGGCGGTGGGGCGGGCGCACGGCAACGAAAGAACAGCGGCAATGACGACACTGACTGAACGCGAACTCGAAGATCAGCTGATCGCGAAACTCGATGATCTGAAGTACACGATTCGCACAGATCTCCGCGATCGGGCCGCGCTTGAAGCCAACTTTCGCGACAAGTTCAACGCGCTCAATCACTGCCGACTGACCGATGCCGAGTTCGAGCGGCTGCTTGCCGAGATCACCACCGCCGACGTCTTCACCGCTGCGAAGACACTCCGGGGGCGGAACAGCTTCACGCGCGACGACGGCACCCCACTCAACTACACGCTGGTGAACATCGAAGACTGGTGCAAGAACAGCTTCGAGGTTGTCAGCCAGCTTCGCGTCAATACCGACTACAGCCATCACCGCTACGACGTGCTGCTGCTGATCAACGGCGTGCCGGTGGCGCAGGTCGAGCTTAAGACCCTCGGCATCAACCCTCGCCGGGCCATCGAGCAGATTGTCGAGTACAAGAACGACCCCGGCAACGGCTACACCCGCACGCTCCTGTGCTTCGTCCAGCTCTTCATCGTCACCAACCGCGACAGCACCTACTACTTCGCCAACAACAACCCCCGCCACTTCGCCTTCAACGCCGAGGAACGGTTCCTGCCCATCTATCAGTTCGCCAGCGAGGACAATAAGAAGATCACTCACCTCGACGACTTCGCGGCCACCTTCCTCGTCAAATGCACCCTCGGCCAGATGATCAGCCGCTACATGGTGCTCATCGTAAGCGAGCAGAAGCTGCTGATGATGCGTCCCTACCAGATATACGCCGTCAAGGCTATCGTCGACTGCATCCACCAAAACAACGGCAACGGCTACATCTGGCACACCACCGGCAGCGGCAAGACTCTCACCTCCTTCAAAGCCTCC
>JBBQMD010000016.1:0-53671 GCA_038328575.1 Phycisphaerales bacterium
ACCCGGACAGTCTCGCGTCAAAGGGCGGCGGGATCGGCGGCGGCCTGGCACTGGACTGGGACACGATCAAGCACGGGCAGTCGGGCGCGTCGCGTCGGAGCCAGAAGAGCAAGAGCAGGGACAAGGCGAAGGGGAATCCGAGGAGGGATAAGTAGGCAGGTGGCGGGAGGCGGATCATAAATCATTTACAAATGCGGGGTAACTTTTTCGTATTTTTAACAAGATGTTGAGTAGCTTCTGGTACACTGGGTTGTATCCGCGAGCATTCCGCTTGCGACAAACACAGGAGCCTGCAATGAAACGAAGACCGTCCGTCGCGTCTCTCTCTCTCTCTCTCTCTAGGTGTTCTTGGCCTCGCCCGACCGTCCGCGGCACAGGAGTTGCCGAAGATTCATTACGGTGAACTCTCCACCGCCGAGGTGTCTGAGGTACAGGCGTGGAGCAGCCTGTACTGGCAGCGTGCCGACGCGTTCATCGCTGGGCAGAGTATCAGTTTCTCGTACACGTTCACCGAGCCACGCATGAACTCCGCGACCTTTCTTCCGAGCCGCGCGGTTCGACCGACGCTGGAAGACCTGAACCTACTCTCGGAGTCTGATTGCGATCAGGTGCTTGTGTTCATGCCCGGCACTGATGAGGACATCCTCGCCAAGCGTGAGGCGTTGAAGAATGCGATGATCGGCGGCTCGATCTCGACCAACTATTTCACCCAGCCCGAAAGCGCAGCGAAACACGCGCAACGGCTCGATGAGGCCATCGCGGAGAACCCCGTCGCGTGGGGCGTGGTCGGATCATCGCTGGTGTCCGAGGGTCTGCCGCTGCGAAAGTTCAAGCGATCGAGCACGGCCCCCGCCGTCGCCGCCATGTCATTCAGCAGCGGCACGATGGACGGGATCAACGTCATCATCGACAACATCGGGACGTTGCTGGACAACGCCGCGGACGTGACCGAGGCGCAGGCGGCGCTTTCGGGCGGCGAGAGTCAGGCCGATCTCGTCATGCGGTTGCTGCGCGACGACATCCTGCCAACGAACAACGTCACGGTCGAGGCCATTGATCGCATCGACATGGCGTTCGAGATCTACGGCAACCTGCCGCTGATCTACGTGCGGTTTGCCGACTCTTACGTGCTGATCGACGGCGTGGACGGGACCGTGAGCACGGTCTTTGACTTGACTTCGCCGTTGGAGGGGCGAGCGCTGCTGGAGAGGTACACGGACTACCAGGGCGATGACGCGGTGCGGTATTTTAATAAGTTTGGATGTGTGCAGACGCTGGCGGCGAGTTGGAAACCTACTCCCCCGGCCGGCCCCACGCTAGTACCAGCTCCCGTTCCTGCGGGTTCGCCGGCGACCGTCGTCCCCGGTCTGTGGGGTAATTGGGTTTGCTTTAACGTTGCCTTGACGCCGGGCCAAGACATTTGCCGGTGCGAAGTTCGCGGCCAGTATCGGATTCCCCCGCTGCCCGGTACGGTCGTTCCCGTCATGGTGCGATGCTCCTGTCCAACGCTTGCAGGAGGCGCCTGCGGGAGCCCATCCCCTAATCAGCCAACACCGGCACCCGTTCCTGGAAACCCTGGAACGCCAGGATCCGTCACGGGATGTACGTGTGAGTTCCTGTACAGCTACTAGTTTGCGAAGCATCGAGCAACGTTGGCATGGCACGCATAAAATCGCCATTTAACGTATTCATTTTCTTGGCGCTTTTCGGAGTGTTAGCTATTGCATCATTGTCAGGCTTTGTGACCGGGTCAATCGTTCATGGCCTCTGGATGCATCGACTTTGGTGCATTGCGCAGTTCGGTACGGTGAATGCCGCCGACTGCGATTCCTGGTTTCTTGATCGTTTGGTCGCAATGAGGATTACGCTCGGCCCAAGCGAGGAGATTTGGTCGGGAGAATCGTGGATTGGATCCTATGTCGGCCGGGCGGATTTGGTTATTTGGTCGGTTCTGTGGGGAGTCTGGGAGACTGAGACGGCAGCGTGGATTATTGTCGGCGGGATCATATCCTTGATCATCGGAAGTCTCTCATACGTCGTTTTTGTTCGTTGGCGAGGGCTTGCGAGTTTGAGGTTTAGATGGGCGGACGTACTCCGGCTTCGCCCATCGTCGCTAGTTCTCGGCGTGACCATAACTTGTGCATATTTCATCGGCGTCATCGGGTGGTATTTATCGGCACATTCAGACGGCCGCGCACAGTCGATTCTGGTCGTTGGTGAGGTGCGCGACGGAATCTGGTTCATCTGCGTATCACTCGTTGTCCTTGGCACATGGTTGTGCCGCGCAGCCTGCTGGTCGTCCGCTGGCGCGGGGCGATTGGATGACGGTGGCGGACGGATGTGTGGTCGGTGCTTTTATCACCTGCTGCCAGCCGCTAGAATCCAGAGTTCTGAAGACAGCGCGGCGTTACGCGCCTGCCCTAGGTGTCCGGAGTGCGGTCTGATCTGCAATTATGCCGATCAGGGGGTGCATACGTTGCCTTTTCTACAGCGCGAGATAGCTGTTATCATGTTAGTATTTACGTTTGGAGTCGCCGCTGCGGCGCTTCTGCCAAGAGATATCATTGGTCGCGCGGCATGGTCTTGGATTCGTTTGCGAAGCACAAGCTACATCGGTGACGACAGCATCGTCAACATTCCGTTTGGAGTGCCTGCCGCGATTCGGTTTGGTAACGAACAAGTTATTATTGTCGCTGTGTTTCTCGGGGCGCAGAACAGTAACGCTTTGTTTCGTGGGATGGACGATGCGCACATCGTCGTGTTTTCCAGCGACGCCAGAGTACATGTAATGACTCTCAAAATTGGTGGCAAGACACCGCTTCCGCTGAGCAATCGAACCGTCCAAGTTCATAGTTGTTTTGGCGACAATCCGTGGAACAAGCGGGGGAGTTTCATCAATTTTCGATTGACACATCAGCCCGATGAGTTTAAGCGAGTTGACCTGGACGCTTCCGTGCAGGCGTTGTGGCCAACAACACTGCAATCGCTGGAGGACCATTTGATAGCAAGTCACCAACGGCTCCTTGTGCCAGTTCCGGATATCGGGCGGGTAAGTCGATTGTGGGAACGTTGACCGAATCGCGCGGCTCAGTAGCAAGCGACCCACTCCGGTCGCACTCGCACGGTGAGACCAGCGGTTTTAGGTGTCTTTTCGCGAAAAGCCCAGGGCGCATGCCGGCTCACTTCAGACCCAACACCTCCCCGATCGCGTCCGCGGCCATCGGCCCCGCCCGGTGGTTCTTGAACTGCTCCACCACTTTCGCCAGTTCTGCGCGTTGGTCGTCGGCAAAGCCGGGTTGGCGCATGAGGCGATAGACGCCCACCGCGAGCTCGTGGCCGTCGCCGAAGTGGGGGACGAGTTCGGGGATGATGCGTTTGCCGGCGATGAGGTTGGGGAGCGTGAAGAGCTCGGTCTTGAAGAGGAAGCGCCCGAAGACGCGGGCGGGGAGTTTCCAGACTTTGCTAAAGCGGTAGAAGGTGACCATCGGTTTGAGTTGCTTGGCGACTTGCAGCGTGACTGTGCCGCTGGCGACGATGGCCATGTCGCACCAGCGGATGACGGCGTCGGTGTCGCCGACGACCACGGCGAGGTTCTCCGGCCATGCGGGGCCGGTGGATCTGTTGCGGGCGTGGAGCTTGCGGGCCATGCGGCGGATGTCGTCTTCGACCTGCGGCTTGGTGACGGCGATGGTGGCGACGATGCCGGGGAAGTCGGCGCGCAGCTGCGTGAGGGCTTCCATCAGCGCGGGGAAGCTGCGCTGGATTTCGACCGGGCGCGAGCCGGGCATGAGCGCAAGCTTCGTCCCGCCCGGGCCGGGCACGGGGAGATGCGCGGTGCGGCGGTCGAGCTCGGAGTAATCGAGGTCGTGATCAAAGAGGGGGTGGCCGATGAACTTGGCGCGCATGCCTCGGGCGGTGAACCATGCTTCTTCGAAGGGCAGGAGGCAGAGGACCAGCTCGCTGAGCGTGCGGAGTTTTTTGATGCGGCCCTCGCGCCAGGCCCAGAGTTGGGGCGCGACGAGGTGGATGACGCGCACGCCGCGCTCTTTGGCCAGGGCGCAGATGGCGAAGTTTGCGTCGGGTGAGTCGACGGGGATGTGGAGGGCGACCTTGTTGTGGTCGAGCCATTCCTCGATGCGCCGGTTGATCCGGACGTGTTCAAGGACTTTGGAGATGCCCGGCACGCCCATGACGGCGGTCTCGCCGGTGCGTTCGATGATGGTCGCGCCCGCGGCTTCCATCTTGCGCCCGCCCCAGGCGTAGATCGGAAGCGTGGGCCAGCGGCGGCGGAGTTCGGCGATGACGACGGAGGCGTGGTCGTCGCCGGAGGGCTCGAACGACGTGAAGAGAATGCCGGTGCGAGACGGGTTGGGCACTGGAGGGGGCAAGGCGGATTGTTGGCAGAGGGTTTGGGTGGAGCGCGAGGAGGGCGCCGAAGTGAGAACGGGTCGGTGGCGCGGGTGGGGGAACGGGTGAAGCGCTGCGCGAACGGTGCGCGGTGCGACCGGCTCAGGGCAGCAGCGTGCCCTGGGTGGGAAGGACGCGCGGGCGGGTCTCGATCTGGGCGATGACTGGGATGGTCTTAGCGCTTTTGACCTGGGCTTCTTCGAACTTTGCGAGCGTGGGTGCCAGGCGTGACTCGTAGGAGCCGACGAAGCTGTTGTAGTGCGTCAGGGCGGCCTCGATCGAGCGGCCGAGGTTTGCGATGTGCGTCATGGCGGTGGCGGCGCGCTCGTGGAGCTCGCGCCCGAGTATGAAGAGTTCCTCGGCGCGCTCGGCGAGTATCGCCTCGCGGAAGCCCACGGCGACTGCGCGAAGCATGGCGATGAGCGAGCTGGGGCTGGCGATGATGACGTTGTTGGCCGCCGCGAGGTCCAGGAGATCGGGGCGTTTGGAGAGCGCGGCGTCTACGAACTGATCGCCGGGCATGAACATGACAACGAACTCGGGCGAGCCGGCGTAGTCTGCGTAGTAGTCCTTGGCGGCGAGCTTGCGGGCCTGGTTGGCGACGCCGTCGGCGAAGCGTTGGAGGTGGAGCTCGACCTGCGCGGGGTCGGTGGCTTCGAAGGCGTCGAGGTAGGGCTTGAGGTTGGCCTTGGCGTCGACGACGAGCTCGCGTTGGTTGGGGAGCTTGATGATCATGTCGGGGCGTTTGGCGTTGCCGCTGGAGTCGACGGTGTGGTTCTGCTCGACGAAGTCGCAGTAGGGGCGCATGCCGGCGAGCTCGGCGACGCGTTTGAGCTGGACCTCGCCGTAGCGCCCGCGGACTTGCGGCTCGCGCAGGGCGTTGACGAGGCGAGCGGTCTCGGAGCGGAGCTCGCTGCCGCTGCGGCCCAGGGCCTCCATCTGGGTGCGGATCTCGACGAAGCTGGCGGTGCGTTGCTGCTCGATGGCCGCGAGGGTCTGGTCGGCGCGTTTGAGCGATTCGGCGATGGGGTTGACGATGCTCTCGACGGCGCGCTGGCGCTTTTCGAGCTCGGCCTCGCTCTGCTTGCCCAGCGCGCCGAGGCGCTCGCTGGCGAGATTCAGGAACTGCTGGCTGCTGTTGCGCAGGTGCTCTGCGGAGAGCGTGGCGAAGTGTTCTTTGATGCGGTCGGCGCTTTGGTGATGCTCTTTGAGCATGGCCTCGATGTTGGCCTTTTCGCTGTTGAGGATGGCGCGCTCAGATTCGAGGCGGGTTGCGGAGGTGGAGATGGCGTGCGCGAGCGTTTGTTCGTGTTGCGCGCGGAGGGCGTCGCGCTCGCTGGCGGCGCGGGCGATGATCTCTTGGACGTAGCGCTGGTGAGACTCTTCGGAGGCCTCGCGATCGGTCTGTCGCTCGCGCTGGAGGTGTTCGAGGCGGGCCGCCTGGCCGGCGAGCTCGGCGACCTGATCGTTGATGCGGTCTTGCACCGCGGCGGTGGAGGCGTTCAGCTCGCGCTCGCGGGCTTCGAGGCTGATGACGCGGGCCTCGGCGGTGGAGCGCGCGGCGGCGTCCGCCGTGATGCGCGCTAGCAGGTCGGCACGCCGGTAGAGGAGCCAACCAATGGTGGTGAGAAGCAGGGCGATGAACAGGAGCAGAACGATCGACAAAGCGTCCATGATTCGCTGAGCATAGCGAACGACGGATCGGAGGGAAGGTCTTTATTTGGTATTTCGGATTGGGGCGGCGATCTGGGCGCGCGACGCGTGGATGGTGTCCGGTTTGGGTGGTCTTGCTGGTGGGTGGAGGCGGGGTCGCGCAAGTTGGTTGGCGGTGTCTGGCCGGCAGATTCAATCGACGCGGGCAGGGGAATCGACTGCCAAGTTGACACCTTGAGGCGACGGGGAATGGGCGGGGTGGCAGGGGTGGCTGGGCGGCGGGTCGTAAGTGGATGCGTCTGAGGCAGGTTTTTTGGGGTGTTGAGAGCCGCGGGGGGGTTTTTCGGCGGTGCCGCTCGCGCGCCGGGGTTGAAAGTCGGGCACCGCAGTTGCCTCTGCTGTGCGCGATGTACTTTCGGCGGCCACAACGCGGCGGCGGAACTCCCGGCGAGGAAAACTCGACTCCGGCGGGCGGTCCCATACCGGCGTCGGGCCAGCCTGACCAGCCGGGCCAGCCGGACCAGACCGATGGAGCGGGGCAGACCGGGGCCCCGGGCGGGCCGGTGGTGGGGGGGCGTTGGGGCGGGCGGTTGAACTTGCTGTTGTCGACGGCGCCTTGGCAGGATGATCCGTGGAGTTTGGCGCTGCCGCGGCTGCTGGAGCCGATGGGCGTGATGGCGCATCGGGCGGGCACGGCGTGCGAGGCGGAGCGTGTGATCCGCACGATGACGATCCACATCGCGGTGATTGATCTGGCAATCCCGCTGGGGCCGGCGACGCCCGGGAGCCCGATTGAGTCGGGCGGGCCGCGAGTGTTGGATCTGCTGTCGCGGTTGGAAGCGCCGCCGCCAACGGTGGTGCTGAAGGCGCCGCGGTCGCATCGTGACGAGACGCGCGAGATGCAGACGGCGCTGCGGTGCGGGGCATTCGCGGTGGTGGATCGCGCGGGAGCGGATCTGGAATCAATGCTGGCGGTGATGGAGCGGTGCCTGGTGCGGTTTTACGCGGGGCGGTGGCCGGGCGGGGGGAACAAGTAGCAGGATCGCGGCTGACAAGTTGCGGGATGCGCAGCTTGCGAGTTGCAGATGAGTGAGCAAAAGTTCGGGCGTTTGGCGCGGCGTGCGTGTCGGCGCGGTTGAGAAAGTTTGGAGTGGTTGGGTGGCGCGTGTCGCGTCGCTCACGAGTCAACAGGAGAAGCAGGTTTATGCCCCCCAAGAACACCAGCGGCAACAGCAACACGACGAAACTCGGCTTCCGGCCCTTGCACGACAAGCTGCTGGTCCGGCGCGACAAGGCCGAGGACCGCACCAAGAGCGGGATTTTCCTGCCTGAGAAGGCCAAGGACACGCCGAAGACGGGCGTTGTTGAGGCGGTGGGCACGGGCACGCTGAACACCGACACGGGCCACCTGACGCCCCTGAGCGTGAAGAAGGGCGAGCGCGTGCTGTTCTCGTCGTACGCCGGGACGGAGATCAAGCTGAATGACGAAGAGTATCTGGTGATGAGCGAGGAAGAGATCATGGCGGTCATCGAGGATTGAGACGGTGCTGAGCGATGAGCGACGAGCGATGAGCAGGCGAGCCCATGGGCACGCGGCACATCACTCAGCGTCAGTTTGAATCGCTCATGCAGAAGGCGGACGAGTTGGACACCGAGGGAAACACACGCTGAGCCATCCGCTCAGCACTCAGCACTTATCGCTCAGCACTTGAAACTCGCTGGGCGCGTGCTTTGAAAGGGAACCAGACATGGCAGCAAAGCAGATCGTATATGACACCGACGCTCGTGAACGCATTCTCAATGGCGTGCGCAAGCTCGCTCGGGCGGTGAAGGTCACGCTCGGGCCCAGCGGGCGGGTGGTTGTGCTTCAGAAGTCCTTCGGCGCTCCGACCGTGACGAAGGACGGCGTGACGGTTGCCAAGGAGATCGAGGTCGATGATCCGTTTGAGAACATGGGCGCGCAGCTGGTGAAGGAGGTCGCTTCCAAGACTTCCAAGGACGCCGGCGACGGCACGACGACCGCGACGATCTACGCCGAGAGCATCTTCGCTGAGGGCCTGAAGAACACCGTCAGCGGCGCCAACCCCAACGAGATCAAGCGCGGCATTGATATGGCCGTGAGCGCGCTCGCTGAGGAGCTGAAGCGTCTGAGCAAGAAGGTCGATTCGTCCAAGGAGATCGCGCAGGTCGGCACCTGCAGCGCGAACCAGGACAGCGACATCGGCAAGATCATCGCCAACGCGATGGACAAGGTCGGCAAGGACGGCGTGATCACGGTCGAAGAGGGCAAGAGCCTCGATACCGAGGTCGAGCTGCTTGAGGGCATGCAGTTTGACAAGGGCTACCTGAGCCCCCACTTTGTCACCAGCCCGGCGACGATGGAGGTGGTGCTCGAGAAGCCGTACGTGCTGATCTTTGAGAAGAAGATCAACAGCGCCAAGGACATGCTCCCGATCCTGGGCAAGATCGCCGAGACCGGCAGCAGCCTGCTGATCATCGCGGAGGATATCGAGGGCGAGGCCCTGGCGACGCTGGTGGTCAACAAGCTTCGCGGCGTGCTGAAGGTCGCGGCGGTCAAGGCCCCGGGCTTTGGCGATCGTCGCAAGGAGATGCTGGGCGATATCGCGATCCTCACCGGCGGCAAGGCGATCATGGAGGAGCTGGGCATCGAGCTTGAGAAGGTCGAGCTTGGCGACCTTGGGCGGGCCGCGAAGGTGACGATCGACAAGGACAACACGACGATCGTCGAGGGCGCGGGCAAGGCGGCGGACATCAAGGGCCGCATCGACCTGATCCGTGCGCAGATCGAGGCGACGACGAGCGATTACGATCGCGAGAAGCTCGAGGAGCGTCTGGCGAAGCTGGCCGGCGGCGTGGCGCAGATCAACGTCGGGGCGGCGACGGAAGTCGAGATGAAGGAGAAGAAGGCCCGAGTCGAGGACGCGCTGCACGCGTGCCGCGCCGCGGTCGAAGAGGGCATCCTGCCGGGCGGCGGCGTCGCGATCCTCAAGGCGCGTCGCGTGCTTGAGAAGCTCAAGAAGAGCGTCAAGGGCGACGAGCGGATCGGGATCGACATCGTGTATCGCGCAGTGTCGGCGCCGATCAAGCAGATCGCGCACAACTGCGGCTTGGATGGGTCGATCGTGCTGAGCAAGGTCGAGGACAACCTGGACCCGACGTTCGGCTACAACGCGCTGACGCACGAGTACGGCGACCTGATGAAGATGGGCGTGATCGTCCCCACGAAGGTGGAGCGTGTGGCGTTGCAGAACGCCGCGAGCATCGCGGGCCTGCTGCTGACGACGGACTGCGCGATCGTGGACATCAAGGAGAAGAAGTCGGTGAAGGCACCGGCAGGTGGCGGGATGGATGATATGGATTATTGATAGATAGACCTCGCTCAGCCTCGCCCAACGGCGAGGCTGAGTATTGAACGGCTTAGCGCGTGCAACGCGCTGGCGTGGCTGCCGCGAGCGAGCAATCTTGGGAGTAAACTCTGCACCCGCACCCCTCGGCGCTCGGGATTTGGGAGACACCCCTATGAGCCGTTGCGCGTTCCTGACGCCGATCTCCGTTCTCTCCGTCGGCGTATCGGTGGCAGCGTTTGCAGCATGGCTGCCCGCGTCGCAAGCCGTTTCCGCGCCGGACACAAAGCCCGGCGTCAAACTCCTCGACACCAAAACCGACCTGCGCATCGAGCTCATCGGCGTCGCGGCGGTGCCTTGGGATGCGACGGATCTTTCGGGGTTGACTGAGCCGTGCGGGCCGGTGCCGCACAATCGGTTTGGGTCGTGGGGGAGCGCGATCGCCAGTGATGGCGTGTCGGGCGGGGGGCGGTTTGTGCTGGTGCCGGATCGCGGGCCGAAGGATGGCGCTGAGGAGTACGCGTGCCGCGTTCACGAGGCGAGGATTACGGTGGACCCCAAGGGCACGCCGGCGGTGAAGATCGAGCTGTTGAAGACGACGCTGCTGAATGATGGCAAATATCAGTATGTCGGGCTCAGTTCGTCGTATGACTCGGATGACCAGACCGCGAGCCTGCGGCTGGATCCTGAGGGCGTTCGTGTGTTGCCCAGCGGGAACCTGTTGATCAGCGATGAGTACGGCCCGGTGGTGTATGAGTTTGATCGCGCGGGCAAGCGGGTGAGGTCGTATGTGTTGCCGTCGCGCTTTGGCGTGACGCGACCGGAGATCAAGGGCGACATCGAGGACAGGTCCAACACGCGCGGGCGGGTTGGCAATCGCGGCATGGAAGGGCTCGCGATCTCGCCCGATGGCAAGCTCGCGTTCGGCCTTATGCAATCGCCCCTGATCCAAGACGGCGGACGCCAGGGCGTAAACACTCGGCTCGTGGAGATCCGGCTTTCGAACAGCGACACGCGCGAGTTTGTCTATCCGCTGGAGGATGACAAGCTTGGCACCAATGAGATCCTCGCGATCAGCGATACGCGGTTTTTGGTGATCGAGCGCGATGGCAAGGAGGGGGCCAAGGCCCGCGTGAAGCTCATCACGATGATCGATATCGCGGGCGCGACCGATGTCTCGGATATAGAAGAGCTGCCCAAGCACGGGCTGCCGGCGACGATTATGCCGGTGAAGAAGACCCTGCTGATCGACATGCTGGACCCGCGATTTGCGATCGCGGGCTCGGCGTTCCCGGAGAAGATCGAGGGGCTTGCGCTGGGGCCGGTGCTGAGCGATGGGCGGGTGACGTTGCTGGTGGCGAGTGACAATGATTTTCGCGATGGCGTGCCGACGATGGTGTGGTGCTTTGCGCTGCCGCGTGAGGTGGTGGGCGAGGTGAAGCGGGAGGCGTGGGAGAAATAGACGGGGCGAGACGGGGGAGGGGGGTAGATCAGGGGGCTGGTTTACTTCACGAGGTTGGTGCCCCAGCCGTCGTACTCGCCGTTGTGCTTGCGGCAGAGCTCGATGAGCGCGGAGGTCGCGTCGGTAAGCTGTTCGAGTTCGATGGCGGACTCGTGGACCCAGGCGATGCGCCAGGGCATGGGTGTTGTGGTGTCCGGCTCGTCGTTGAGCGAGGAGCCGTCGATCTGAAAACTGATCTCTGAGGTTGCCAGCTCGCCAGCGAAGGCGTCGCGATCAGCGCGGGTGCCGAAGTCGGCGACGTGCTCGATCTGGTGGAGGGATTCGTGAATATCGCCAGCCTCGGCCAGCTCGCTGATCACGCCGGCGTTGAGGATGAACTGGTGCTGCCAGTCGTTGGGGGCGAGCTGCGAGAAGTAGAGCGTGTGCTTGGCGTCGGCGCGGGTGAGGGCGCTGGGGGGCGTTTTGGGGAAGAGGCCGGAGATGGGGCGGAGGGCGTCGGTGATGCCGCGATCGGACTTGGAGTAGAAGTAGAGGTGGCGCACGCCGCCGGTGGCGATGGAGCCGACGTGTCGCGCGCCGAGCCCTTCGAGGGTTGGGATGATGGCGTCCTCGGCTTCGCTCATGGTTTGCAGCGCGCTATCGGTGGGCATGCCGTGCTCGTCGGACTCGGTCAGCGGCAGGCGCACGTGGATCAAGGTGGTGAGCTTCTCGTCGGGCGTGCGGCCGAACGAGAGGTCGCTGACGACCATCGCGGGCTTGTCGTCAACGATCGAAGGAAACGCGCCCCATTCGGTCTCGGTGCTCATGCGTGTAGGGTATCGAAGTTTGCGGCTTGGGTCTTGCGGGCGCGGGGATGCGGCTTGCGGCTGGGCGTAGCGGAACGGGGACTCGCGTCGGACCCGCGCGCGTGGCCAATGAAAGACGCCCGCGTCGTGTTGACGCGGGCGCTTCGTGAAGAATCGGGAGTGTCGCGTGACGCGGGCTCAGGCCGGGTTGGGCAGGATGCCGGGGTCGAGATGCGGCTTCGTGGCATCGGTCGCGGCGGGGAGCGCGGCGGCAGAGCGCCGGGCTTCTTCGGCGAGCAGGTCTGAGACGGTGGGCTTGCCGATGGGCTCGCCGCGCAGGACTTTGAGCACGTCGGCGACGTCGAGAGTTTCGTACTTGAGCAGGGCCTGGGCGACGGCCTCGACCTTGTCCCAGTTGTCTGAGAGCAGGCGGTCGGCGTCGGCGTAGGCCTCGTCGACGAAGCGTTTGACCTCGGCGTCGATGAGCTGGACGGTCGCGTCGCTGTAGGCCTTCTCGGGGAGATAGGTCTCGCGGGTGTCGCTGGGGGCGTAGCGGACGAAGCCGAGCTTGTCGCTCATGCCCCATTCCTCGACCATGGTGCGGGCGATGCGGGTGACGGTGGAGATATCGCCGACGGCGCCGCTGGAGACATCGCCGGTGGCGCGTTCTTCGGCGATGCGCCCGCCGCAGCCCATGCGCATGGTGGCCTTGAGCCACTTGACGCCGTAGCCGAAGCGATCGCGTTCGGGGAGAGAGAAGGTGGTACCGCCGGCCTGGCCGCGCGGGATGATGGTGACCTTATGGAGGGGATCGCCGTCTTTGAGCAGGACCATGAGCACGGCGTGCCCGGCCTCGTGATAGGCGGTGAGCTTGTTCTCGTCGGCCTCGCGCTGGCGAGACTTACGGGCGCGCCCGTAGCGGATCTTGTCGCGGGCTTCTTCAAAGTCTTCCTGCTCGATGAAGTCCTTGTTCTGGAGCGTGGCGGCGATCGCGGCCTCGTTCATGAGCGCGAAGAGATCCGCGCCGCTGAACATGGGCGTGACCTTGGCGAGGCGTTCGAGGTTGACGTCTGGCCCGAGCTTCTTGTTCTTGGCATGAACGCGGATGATCTCGAGGCGGCCCTTGACGTCGGGCAGCGGGACGGTGATCTGGCGGTCAAAGCGACCGGGACGGGTGAGGGCGGGGTCAAGCACGTCGGCGCGGTTGGTCGCGGCGATGACGATCACGCCGTCGCCGGTGGAGAAGCCGTCCATCTCGACGAGGATGGCGTTGAGGGTCTGCTCGCGCTCGTCGTGCCCACCGGTGGTGAAGCCGCCGCCGCGCCGCCGACCGACGGCGTCGATCTCGTCAAGGAAGATGATGCAGGGTGCGGATTCCTTGGCCTGCTTGAAGAGGTCGCGTACGCGGCTGGCGCCGACGCCGACGAACATCTCGACGAAGTCCGAGCCGGAGATGGAGAAGAAGGGCACGTCGGCCTCGCCGGCGATGGCCTTGGCCAGGAGGGTTTTGCCGCAGCCGGGCTCACCGATAAGGAGCACACCGCGGGGAACGCGCCCGCCGAGCTTCATGAAGCGCTTGGGGGCTTTGAGGAACTGGATGATCTCTTCGACCTCGTCCTTGGCTTCGTCGATCCCGGCGACGTCATCGAAAGTGACGCCGGTCTTTTCCTTCATGAGGACTTTGTGGCGCGACTTGCCGAAGTTGCCGAGCACGCCGCCAGGGCCGCCGCCAGCGGAGCGCAGGCCTCGGAAAAGGATGAACCAGCCGATAGCGAGGATCAGAATGAACGGGATGAAGTAGATGAGAACTTGAACGAGCTGGGCACCGAGGCCCACGCGCTCGAAGCGCGGCTTGAGATTGAGGGTCTGTACTTCACCGAGCATGCGGTTGGTGACGGCGTCGCCGAAGAGCTCGACGTAGACCGTGCCTTTTTCGGTGCGCGACTGCGGGTCGATGCGCGTGGCGTAGAGGCCGTTCTCACGGAAGATAACGTCTTCCTTGAGTTCCTTGGAGTTTGCGAGGTTCGTGAACTCGGCGAAGGTGATTTCCTTGGCGCCCATGCCCGAGCCGGAGACCATGATGATCAGGAAGAAGCCGACCAGCAGCAGCGCCATCATGAAGAACACGGCGCGCGGCGGACGCACCCCTGCGCCCCCGGTGCCCCCAGTTCCACCGCCACCCGGCGGTGTCGGGCTGTTGCCGTTGCCACCTGAGCCGCCAGCACCCCCGGCGGGCTTCTGCGGCGTCACATCAGAATCCTCGCGAGCCTTGGAGGTGCGCGGGCGACGGTCGTCACTGCGGTTGTCTGCCATATCCGAACATTCCTTCCGTCGGAAGTTTGCGACGGGCCTGCCCGATGCCTCGCCAAGGAGGCAGGCGAGCGATCAGGGTCTATCGACCATCAAGGTTAGGCGAACAAGCAACTCTCCCGTATCTACGAGCGGGGGTCGGAGTGTGTTCGTGGGCCGAGCGGCGTCGGTTTCGCGACTTGGGCAGAATCCTCGCTCGTGCGGTCTGCATCGCGGTTTGAGGCAGCGCGCGGGGTGGCGAGGCGTCATCGCGGGATCTACCACGAAGAACGCAGCTCGTTGACCAGATCTCGCGCCAAACGCGAGACCGCGGCTTGTTGGCCCTGCTCGATTGGCTCGTTTACGTTGCGCGCCGGGACAAAGCTCTCGGCGGTGCTGAACTCCTTGCGGGAGGCGATCACCTTGCCGGTGCGGGTGTTTTTCCAAGAGAAATCGATGGTGAGGAGGAACGCGACGTCCTCGGCAATGCCGCTGTCGCGGCCGACGCTGAGGCGTCGCAGATCCGCGCGGACGATGGTGCCGGTGAGGGTGGTCTGGGCCTGTTCGGAACTGAGAATCTTGTAGGGGGACTGACGGCGGAACTCGGTGATGACGGCGCTGCTGAGCTCGCTTTCGAGGCCGTGGTAGAAGGTCTGGTTCTGGAACATCTGGACGTTCACGCTGGTGACGTCGTCGCGGAACGAGGGCTTGAAGGAGTATCCGGCGGTTGGATCCGAGGCGCAGGCGGAGAGCCCAAGCGGGATCGACAGCCCGAGGGCGAAGATCGCGACTAAGCCAAGCGGATTGCGGATCGTCGAGGTTGACGGGATCAAGGCTTGCGCTCCATCGAGGGGCCGGAGGGTGCGGTCGCTGGCGACGCGGGGGTGCCCGGTGCGCCAGCGGGTGTGGCGGTATCACCGGTCGAAGGCGTCGAAGTAGTTGCGGGGGAGTTTGGTGCGGTGGGGGTGCCTGGGCTGGTGGGGGAAGAAGGGATGGCGATGGAGCTGTCGAGCCAGCCGCGCTCTTTCAGGACTTCGAGCGAGCGCTGAGCGGCGGCGGTCAACGGGTGAGCGCGGACGAGACGTTTGAGCGTGTAACGAGCCGCGGCGTCGTCGCTTCGGGCGAGATACCACGAGGCGACCTCAAGCATCTGCAGCGCGCCGGTTTCGTCGATGCGAGTGAGGAGGGCCGAGTCGAGCCCGGTTTCCTGGGCCTGCGCGGGGTAGAGCGATTGGAACCGGTTGATGAGCACGCGCGCGTCAGTGAGTGCCGATCCGTCGTAGCGCGGGCCATTGTATCGGGCGATGTTGGCGTAAATCCGGCGCTGCATCGCCTTGAGGCGATAGGGCGAGAGCGGGTAGTTGGCCAGGAACAACTCGTACGCGGTCGCGGCCAGCGCCAGGTCACGCTCGCGATAGTAATGGTCGGCCAGCTCGATGCCCGCCCGCTCTGCGACGCGCGAGCCGGGGAGGCGTTCCTGGACGCGGATGAGCAGTTCCTGGCCCACGTCTTCGGCATCGACCCAGCGAAGGCCGAACCAGCCGCGGCGCTCCATGCCCTGGATGTACTTGATTCCGATTTCCATCTCGCGCTCGACCGCGAGCGGATACTCGCCCGAGCCGGGGAAGGTGCGGACGACCTGCTCGTAGTCATAGAGCGCCTCGAACTCGTCGCCATCGAGGGAAATCGCGTCGCCCCGGGCCAAGAGCGCGGCGGGGACAGTGGGCTTGCCGCTGCGATCGTTCTCGCGAAGCCACGCGTCAAGCATGAGCTTGGCCTGGGCGGGTTGGCCGGACGCGATCAGGCGGCGCGCATCGGCGATGACGGCTTCATCGGTCCCCGGCGCGGGTGCGGCGGTTGGGGCGAGTTCGCCGGTTGGCGAGAACTTGAACTGCGGTCGCGTGATGCCGGGCTCGACCGGTGCTGGGGACGCAACGGGGGCGGGCGTTGTGGAGGCGGGCGCTACAGGTGCGGCGGTTGGCGCGGGCGAGGTCAATGGCTGCGCTTGAGTCGTGCCGGCGTGGAGCGCAAGCGTGCAGGCCAGAAGCGCGAGGAGGCGAACCCTGGAGCGCGCGTCGGGACGGGCGGAGTGGGCGGCGACGGCGTTCGAGCGGGTGTTCATGGTCATGGTCAGCTGAGAGGATACCGCGAAGCCGGGGTTGGGGCGCGAGGGCATCGGCAGCGGTGGATGCACGCGGGCGGGGGCGCGGGCGGAATGGGGGGTGACGGCCTGAAGTCAGGGTGGCGAAGGGCCGATAGCTTGAATGGCGATGGGTTTGCGCGGCGTGTGCCGCGGATACTGCGATATCGCCGGTAGACGCGAGGCCGAGCATGAACACCTTTGTGAACGACATTGAGTTGCGCGGGGCTGAGCGCCGGCGCTTTCCTCGCTTTGAGCTGATGGCCGGCTACTCGCCCTTGAAAGTGCGATTGCTTGAGAGCGAAGTGTTCGACATTGACGGGTTTGGCTACGACATCAGCGAGGGTGGCCTGCGCTTCGAGGCCGATCGAGGCATCGAGCCGGGCACGACGGTTGCGTTCCAGATCACGCTGCCGACGATGCACTCGAACACCTCGGGCCCGGGGCGGGCGGTGTTCGTGTTCGCGAACGTGGTGTGGATTGAGGACGAGGATGAACCCGGTCCGGTGAAGATGGCCGCGGTGTTCACGCGGTTTGCGCGTGTGGGCGACCGGGAGCGATTGCTGAGCGAACTGCGGACTGGGCGGTATCGGTCGGCGGCGTGAGCGAAGGGCGGAGCGTTGAGGTGAGGGCTGAAGGCTCTCGTCTACCGGCTATCCTCCTGCATGTTCGTCGATCGTGCATTGATTACCGTTCGCGCGGGCCATGGGGGCTCGGGCGCTGTCTCATTTCGTCGCCAGAAGTACGAGCCCAAGGGCGGGCCTGAGGGCGGTGATGGCGGGCGCGGCGGGGACGTCATCCTTGTTGCCGATGACGGGCTGAACACGCTCCTGGACTTTCGCGGGCGGCCTGATTGGGAGGCCGAGCTCGGCCAGAACGGGATGAAGAAGCAGAAGCACGGCGCCAACGGGCGCGACTGCGTGATCCGTGTGCCGGCGGGCACGATGGTGTTTGACAATGTCACCGGCGATCTGGTCGTGGACATGAAGCCGCGCCAGACGTTTACGGTTGCGACGGGCGGCAAGGGCGGCTTCGGCAACGAGCACTACAAGTCAGCGACGAACCAGACGCCGACGCACGCGCACGCGGGCTTTGAGGGTGACAACAAAGACCTTCGGCTGGAGCTGAAGCTGTTGGCGGATGTGGGGCTGCTGGGCATGCCCAACGCCGGCAAGAGCACGCTTTTGGCGGCGCTGACGCGGGCGACGCCGAAGATCGCCGACTATCCGTTTACGACGCTGGCGCCGCAGCTTGGCGTCGCGGAACTTGACAACACGCGCAGGCTGGTGATCGCGGACATCCCGGGGCTCATCGAGGGCGCGAGCGAGGGCGCGGGGCTGGGGCTGGATTTCCTGCGCCACGTTGAGCGCACGCGCGTCTTGGTGCATCTGCTGGACGTGATGCCGCCGGAGGGCACGCCGGCGGAGAACTACCGCACAGTCCGCGAGGAGCTTTATAACTATTCGCCAGTGCTGGCGGAGCGCGAAGAGGTCATCGTTCTCAACAAGATGGACTTGCTGGAGGACGATGCCGCTCGATTCAATGCGATCAAGAGTTTGCGGTCGGAGTTGAAGCTCGGGCGCGAGGTGGAGGTGATGTCGATCTCCGCCGCGGCGAGAATGAACACGCGCGACTTGTTGCAGAAGCTGTGGACGATGCTGAACGAAACCGAGCGGACGTGGCAGAACGCCGAGGGCGGGAACATCGACGCGCACACTGGGGCAAGCGAGGAGTTTGCGTCAGGCGATTCGAGGCCCGCCAACGGGCGTGGCGCGCGGTCGTCGAAGGTCGCCAAGGGCCAGAGTACGATGGCTGGCAAGCCGGGTGCGACGGTGAAAGCCACGACGAAAGCGGGCGCGGCGAAGCCGACCAACGGCAAGCCTGCTGGCAAGCCGATAGAGCCCAAGACGGCGAAGGCCGGGTCGAAGCCTGTTGCGAAGAGCCCGACGAAGGCTGTGCCGAAGCCCGTCGCCAAGGGCGTCGCGCCCAAGCCCGTGAGCAAGAAGAAAGCGATAGCACGCAAGGTTGTGAAGAAGGCGATTGAGAAGGGCGGGGCGAAGACGGTTGGTGCGAAGAAGGTGATTCGCCGGAGCAATCGTGGGCCGCGGGCGCGTTCGGCGCGTTGAGGGGCTTGCTCTTGTGGTTGCAGTTAAGGGGGCGGGGGGCGGGGGGCACCCGCCTCGGTGCGACAGGGCCATGAGGGAACTTTGGAGTGAGGATGCCCGGGACGCTACCGCTGCGACAGTACGACCTTGTGATCTGCGATATCGACGGGTGCCTCGTGAGCGAGGGGCAGCGCGCCTTTGATATCGCGAACCTGACATTGATCGCGGAGCACAACCGGCTGGCGGTGGACCTGGGCGATCGGCCGATCGTAACGCTGTGCTCTGGGCGGCCGCAGCCGTTCGCGGAGGCGATGTGTCGGTTGATTGGCAACATGCTGGTGCCGTGCGTGTGCGAGATGGGCGTGTGGGTGTACTACCCGAGCAACAACGCGTACATCATGGACCCGCGGATTACTGATGCGCAACTCACGGCCGTGCGCGAGGTGAGCGCGTGGGCTCGCGCGATGTTTGGGCCAAAGGGTGTGACGCAGCAGCCGGGCAAGAGCGCGAGCGTGACGCTGTTTCATCCGGACACGGCGTACCTGCGGTCGCTGGAGCCGGTGCTGAAGGAAGAGTTTGCCAAGCGGGGCTGGCCGCTGCGGGTGAGCATGACGTGGCTCTATATCAACTGCGACCTTGAGCATGTGAGCAAGGGGTCGGGCTTGGATCGGATGCTGGGCGAGATGAAGATCGACCGTGCGCGGCTGGTGGGGATCGGCGACACCTGGGGCGACAAGTGCATTGCCGATCGCGTGGGGCTCTTCGCGTGCCCCAGCAACGCGGCCGCGGAGATCAAGGAACACGCGCACTACATCGCGAGCAAGCCGGAGGCGGAGGGCGTGGTGGAGATTTTGCGGCGGTTGTAGCCAGGAACATGGCACATTGCGCATGGCCACATGGCACATTCGATCGCGGTGGCGGGCACTGTGCGCGGGGGTGGGATGGTCACTTCATGCTCGTTTCGGCGGCGTGATTCTCGTCCTATGTTTTTGGCATGCCTGCTGTCTACCCATTCGCGGCTCTGACGTACCACCTTGCCCCCGGCTTGACGGTTGATCTGTCGGACGTGGTGGCCCCGCCATATGACGTGCTGGACGTCCCCGGGAAGCAGCGGCTGATGGATAAGGATCCGGACAACATTGTCGCAGTGGATCTGCCGCACATCCCGGCCAAGAGCCTGGGCGCGCCGGAGCTGTATGAGCAGGCGGCGCTGACGCTGAAGCGCATGATCGCGGAAGTGGTCTTGCACCGGCTGGACGTGCCTGCGATGTTTGTGTACCGGCAGACGTTTACGTTCGGCGGTGTGCGGCACAAGCGCACCGGCATGGCCTGCACGCTGGACATCAAGCCGTTCGGCAGCGTGCCCGGTGGGGGGGGCGGGATCCTGCCGCACGAGGAGACTTTCAGCGGGCCGAAGGAAGATCGCATGGCGCTGATGAAGGCGACTGCGACGCAGCTCTCGCCGATCTTCGGGCTTCACCAGGATGAAACCGGTAAGGGGGCCAGAATCCTGCGCGACATCGCCGCGACCCGCTCGCCGGAGATGCAGGCCACGACTGACGATGGCACGCTCCACGAGGTGTGGCTCGTGCGCGACCCGCTGGTGCAGCAGAAGTATGCGGAGAGTCTGCGCGGCGAGGACGTCTTCATCGCCGACGGCCACCATCGTTACACCACCGCGCTGAACTACCTGCGCGACTTGGAGAAGACGGCCAGCGTGGCGCTGGATCATCCTGCGAAACGTTGCTTGTTCGTGCTCATCAGCATGAGCGACCCGGGCACCGTCATCGGCCCGACGCATCGCGTGCTGGGGGGGATGAGCGGGTACTCCTGGCCCGAGTTCATGCGGGCCAGCGCGACGACGCTGCGGTTTGAGCCGATCGTCGGCGGTCTGGCGGAACTCGAGTCGGCGCTGTTGAAGGCGGAGGGCACGGGCTCGCCCAAAGTGGGGCTGTGGGATGTCGCCAGCGGCTCGGGCTGCGTGGTGATCCCGGGCACGCCGGACCATCTGGCGGCGCGGTTTCCGAACAGAGTGAAGGCGTGGCGGTCGCTGGATGTTGCGATGTGCCAGTACACGATCGTCGAGGAGATCTGCCAGCAGAAGCTCAACTCTGGCCAGCCGGTAAAGTGGGCGTTTCCACATTCGATCGCGGAGGTCGAGGCGATCGCACGCGGGGAAGAGACGAGCGCTGGCGGCGGTGCGGGGTTTACCGCTCAGCTTGCGGTGATCCTGCGCCCGACGCCCTTGCAGGCGGTGCGGGAAGTGAGCCGGGCGGGCGAGTTGATGCCGCAGAAGAGCACGTTCTTTGTGCCGAAGTTGGCGACGGGGTTGTTTATGAACCCCGTGGGATGAGGGAGCCGGACCCGGCGCGATTACCAAGAATTCCCCGAGCTCGTAGACTTTGCCGAGCAGGTGCCCGAAACAAACACGGCCCGAGCGAGTGCCCGGGCCGTGTGAATGACCATGCGGATGTCAAGTATGGACCGAGTGAGCCATTCGGCTCAGTGTCGGTGCGCGATCAGCGACGACGACGAGCGGCCAGCAGGCCGCCAAGGCCCAGCAGTGCGGCAGCCGAGGGTGTCGGAACGAAGTTCACCGTCAGCACAGGTCCGGTGCCGAAGCCCAGGTTGACTTGGTCGGCATAGCCGAGGAACCCTGAGCCAACCGACGAGCCGACGCCGAGAGAGATGCCAGAGACACTGGCGGATTGCACGCCGAGCGTGGCAATCAGCGAAGAGATCGACTGGGCCGAATCCGAGCCCGCGATCAGCGAGCCACCGGCGTCGAACAGGCCGCGTCCAAGGCCGCCAGTGAAGGTGTAGATGCGACCAGACATGAAGTTTCCGGTGTAGACGGTGCCGAGGAAACCCGCGCCGGCGACGAACTGCGGGGCCGCCTGCTCGCCATCCTCGTAGATGAACTCGATCCGGCGGTTGTTGACGTTGTCCAGCACATGAAGCCGCAGGGCCGGGGCCTGCGCGGTCACAACGCCAGCACCCGTGGTGATGACGGTGAACTGATAGTTGAAGGTCGTCACGTTGGACAGAAGGCCGACGTTGGGCAGAGCCGAAGAGTTGCTGGGGAAGATGTTGCCCGTCGCGAAACGGGTGCGGTCACCCCGGAGCTCGGCGGCGCCGTCGCCATCGATACCGGCAAATCCAGTAATCCCACTGCTACCGAAGCCGGAGTTGCCCGTGCTGTACCAAGGAGTGCCGAACCCGGGCATTACCGTCGTAGGGCCGGCGTTGATCAGCTGGGCCGTGGCGGTGGAGCCAGCGGCGGCCGAAACGATAGCGGCGATAATCAATCGATTCATGAATCTCTCTCCTGTGGCTTTTCAGCCAAAAATACCGTGGCTCGAGTCCAGGCAAACACCTGCGCGGCACGGTCACATTTACCGTACCCACTCTTGGGGAAAAAACACCCAGAGCGATCCGGTTGTCCATGATTCGTCTGATAACTAGCAAAACCACCTGTCCCTTCTGAACCATTCTTCATGAAGCCGGACAGGGGTTTCGTTTGTGAACAAAGGCGCACTTGGCGAGCGCGTCAAACTTTCTGGGCAAAGGACGCTCACCATGGGCGCTCGTCTTGGCGACTCACGCCTTCATCACGCAAGTGATTCGGCTTCACCGTTCCGCGCGCTCTACCCGTCCGAGAACTCCGGCGCTCCGCTCTCGACGCACCAGACCCGAAAACGCGGCTGAAGGTTTCCGCCACTTGGGCCGATGAGATGGCGCGAAGGGGACCTTGCGCCAATGACAAACGCACCGACGCCGAACGTACCGCCCGGCTCCATCCGCGTGATCATCGCGGATGACTCTGCGTTCATGCGCAACGCGCTGCGCCGGATGCTCGAGATCGACCCGGCCTTCAAGATCGTCGGCACCGGCAAGAACGGCCAGGAAGCGATCGATCTTTGCCGTCAGTTACACCCGGACGTGCTGACGTTGGATGTCGAGATGCCGGTGCTGGATGGGCTGACGGCGCTGAAGAAGATCATGGCCGACATCACGTCGCCGCCGGCGGTGCTGATGTGTTCGAGTCTGACGTCGGCCGGGAGCCACGAGGCGCTGGCCGCGCTGCGAAGCGGCGCGGCGGATGTCATCGCCAAGGAGGGCTCCACCTTCTCGCTCAACGTCGACGCCATGCGCGACGATCTGCTGGCCAAGATCAAGGCGATCGCACTCTCGCGCCGCTTGCGCGGCTCACCCGCCGCCGCCTTGGCCAGACTGGCCAACCCGACGTCGTTCAAGCTCGATCCGCGCGACCTGGACCTGGTGGTCATCGGCTCCAGCACGGGGGGCCCGCCGGTGCTGGAGACGCTTGTGACTGCCTTGCCGGCGGATCTGCACGTGCCGGTGGTGATCGCGCAGCACATGCCAGTGATGTTCACCAAGAGCCTGGCAGAGCGGCTCAATGGAGTGGCGAGCGTGCGGGTCTTTCACGGCGAGCACGGCAAACGCGTTGAGCCCGGCACGGTCACCATCGCGCCCGGCGGCCTGCACACACGCATCCGCGGCACTCCCGGTCGGTTCAGTCTGGAGATCGGCATCGAGCCGACCTCAGCGCTCTACAAGCCATCGGTCAACGAACTCTTCAGCAGCGCCGCCAAGGCCAGCGCCGCCCGGACGCTGGGCTTTGTGTGTACTGGAATGGGCGAGGACGGGATGCTCGGCTCGCGAGACCTGAAGTTGGCCGGCGCCCGGGTGATTGCGCAGGACATGCCCAGTTGCGTGGTGTATGGAATGCCAAAGGCGGTTGCGCAGGGGGGCTTTGCCGCCGCGAGCATGAACCCGGAGGAGATGGCGAAGGTGATGTCTCAGATCTCGGCGAAGCCGGCGCGCTCTGCGGCGTGAGCACAACGGGCTTTGCGACAAATCCCCTCCTCGGTGGGTTTGCATCTACCTTGTTCGCGGTCCCATCGCTTCGTGAAGCGTGGGTGAGAATGGGTCGATAGCCACTCGGTGTGGGGATGGCAGAGTGTGTGTCAGAGCAAAGGAGCATCGATGAGCACGTCAACAACGACCAAGACGAACCACAGCGGCACGAGCACCGCCAGCGCGAACAGCGCGCCGAAGCTTCGGACCACCGGCGAGAGCGGCGACGACGACACCACCGCCCAGCTTCAGCTTGTGACCTTCGGCCTGGGCGAAGAAGAGTTCGCGGTGGACATCCTGAAGGTGCAGGAAATCAACCGCATGATGTCGCTCACGCGCGTGCCCAGCAGCCCGCCCGAGGTCGAGGGAGTCATCAATCTTCGCGGCAAGATCATCCCGGTGGTGGACCTGCGCCGTCGCTTCGCGCTTCCCCCCGCCGCGCGCAGCCCGCAGAGCCGCATCGTGGTCGTTGAGGTCCACGGGCGCGTCATCGGTTTCGTTGTCGATCGTGTGAGCGAGGTGCTGCGCATCAGCCGCTCGATCGTCGAACCGGCGCCGTCGATGGTCTGCTCGGTGGACTCGGACTTCATCGAGGGCGTGGGCAAGCTCGAGGATCGCCTGCTGATCCTGCTGGACCTGGGGCGCCTGTTCAGCACGGCGCAGATGAGCGCGATGGCGCAGAGCGCCGTTGCAGCGTGAGCCGGATGCGGGTTGATCAGAGCGTGAGCGGCTTCGCGATCAAGGGTCCGTGACACTGGTTGCGGGCGGTGTGTCGACAAGGAAGAAATACCGATGAGCGAATCGACTAAAGACGCAGTGATGACACCGGCACAGTTCGAGCGTCTGAGCCGGATCATCTACGACCGGTCGGGAATTCACTTTCCCAAGAACAAGCAGTACGTGCTGGAGTCGCGCCTGGGGCGGCGATTGCAGGAGTTGGACATCGATGATTACGACCAGTACGCGTCGTTCCTGAGCATCGGGCCGTTCAAGGACGACGAGTTCCAGGAGATGTTCAACAAGATCACGATCAACGAGACGAGCTTCTTCCGCAACGAGCCTCAGCTCGACGTGATGGAGAAGACGCTGCTGCCGAAGCTGCTGGAGGCTCGCGCTCCGGCGAAGCGGCTGCGACTCTGGTCCGCGGCGTGCTCGACCGGGGAAGAACCTTTCACGATGGCGATCCAGCTTCATCGCTCGCTCGGGCTGCACTTGGCGGATTGGCGGATCGAGATCCTGGGCACGGACATCAGCGAGAAGGCGTTGCAGGTGGCGCACGACGGCAAGTACACCGACTACGCGATCCGCACCACGCCGGCGCTGGTGAAGCAGCGGTACTTTAAGCAGAACGGGCTGTACTACCACATCGACCCGACGATCAAGTCGATGGTGACCTTCGAGATGCTGAATCTCAAGGACCGACTCGCGGCGAAGCGATTCGGGAAGTTTGACGTGATCTTCTGCAGAAACGTGATGATCTACTTTGACGACCAGATGCGCAAGCAGGTGGTGGAGATGTTTGCCGACCAGCTCGCTGATGACGGGGTGCTGTTCATCGGTCACTCAGAGACGCTGCGGACGCTTGACGTGCCGTTTGATCAGGTGAATCTCCCGCAGGGCTTCTGCTACACGAAGAAGAATGGCAAGGCGTTGAAACTCGCGGCGTAGTTCTGGCGTCGATTGACGCACCACCGCCGGCGCAACCGGCAGAAGCAGGGGCATCTTGTGAGCGATGTGCAGTCAGATCCCGAGTTGCTTCAGGACTTCCTGACCGAGTCCTCCGAGCTGCTTGAGCAGCTCGACCACGACCTCGTGCTCTTGGAGAGCACGCCGACGGATCTAGAGCTGCTCAATCGGGTGTTCCGCGCGCTGCACACGATCAAAGGCTCCGCGAGCTTCCTGGCGCTGACGAACCTCGTCGCGATCGCGCACGCCGCGGAGACGGCGCTCAATGCAGCGCGGAACCGTGTGTTCGTTGTTGATCGCGCCGCGATGGACCTGCTGCTGGGCGCGTCGGACGTGCTGAAGAAGCAGATGACAGACGTTCGCGCCGGGCGCGAGCTCACGCTTGCGCCGGTGAAACTCGTCGATGGCTTGACCGCCCTCGGAGAGGCGACGCAGCCACACTCTGCTGACGCGAGCAAGCGCACCACGCCGACGGTGACACAAGACGCGCCCGGCCATCTCGCTGAGCGGGCCGATCGCGCGGGCACGGGCGACGCGTCGAGCGTGCCTTTGGTGCTTCCCAAGAACAAGACCGATCTCCTGGAGTATCTGGTCGCGGACGTTGACCAGACGCTGGAGCAGGTCGATGCGCAGTTGAAGGCTCTGGCGCTGGAGGCCGAGCGGCAGACCGCATCGGCCATGTTGACTGACCTGGGCGAGCAACTGGCAAAGTCCGCAGAGTTCTTTGAGTTTGGACTGATGCGTGAGTTGGCCGGTTGCCTCATCAAGCTCGGCCAGCAAGTGATGACGCTCGGGCCGGAGCAGGTTCCCGCGGCGCTCGCGCTTGGGCGGCGGGTCCTGGACGTGCTGCGTGAGCAGAAGGACGGCTTGGCGGGCGGGCGGATGGTCACTCGACGGATCGACACGATCTGCGAGCCGTTCACCCGTCTGAACACAATCGCGATTGAGCGGCAGGCTACGCAGGAACCCGACACGCACGCCCCCGAGCGCGATCAGCCCGGTGCGCGCCCCGAGCCCGCCGACGCGTCGCAGAACGTCGGCGGAGGCGCGGCCGCGAGCCCGACCGCCAGCGCTTCGTCCAGCGCGCAGGGTGCGCCGGGCGCCGGCGAGCAGACAATCCGAGTTGAGGTGTCGCGACTGGAGACGCTGCTCAATCTGGTGGGCGAACTGGTGCTTCAAAAGAACCGAGTCGGCGCGCTGGTGCGTGGCCTGGCCCGCAACTCTGAAGTTGCGCAGGACATTCGCGAGCAGTTCAGCGAGACCAGCGGCTCGCTGGATCGCGTCACGAGCGACTTGCAGGTCGCGGTCATGAAGACCCGCATGCAGCCGCTGGAGAAGGTCTTCGGGAAGTACCCACGCCTGATCCGCGATCTGGCCCGTAAGTTGAACAAGCAGATCAATCTCGAGATTGAGGGCGCGCAGACCGAGGTGGACAAATCCGTCATCGAAGAGATCGGCGACCCGCTGATCCATCTCATGCGGAACAGCGCCGATCATGCCATCGAGAGCCCGTCCGATCGAGTTAAGGCTGGCAAGCCCGAGGCCGGCGTGATCCGGCTGGTGGCCAGCAACGCTGGCGGGCACGTGCAGATCCTGATCATCGACGACGGAAAGGGGATCGACCCGGAGTTCATCGCGCGCAAGTGCATCGAGAAGGGTGTGATCACCGAGCAGCAGGCCGGGCTCATGAGCGAGCGCGAGAAGATCGCCCTGATCCTTGCTCCGGGCTTCAGCACGGCTGAGAAACTGTCGGACGTCAGCGGGCGGGGCGTCGGCATGGACGTCGTCAAGACCAATATCGAAAAGCTCAAGGGCACGATCGATATCGAGAGCGTCGTCGGTCAGGGAACGACCATGCGGATCAAAATCCCGCTGACGGTCGCGATCCTCAGCGCGATGATGGTCGGGGTCGGCGAAGAGATCTACGCCGTGCCGCTGGCCAACGTGACGGAGATCGTCAAACCGGGCGAGGGGACGCGCTCGTCGATCAACCAGCGCCCGGTGATGCGTCTGCGCGACACCGTGCTGCCGCTGTTGTCTTCCGGGCACCTTTTCGGGCTCCAGGGTGTCAAGAACGAGGACTTCGCGGTCGTGCTGACTTCGGGCGATAAGAAGGTTGGGCTGCTGGTCACACGATTGATCGGCCAGCAGGAAGTTGTCATCAAGCCGCTGGATCGTTTCATCGATAAAGGTGGGCCGGTGTCAGGCGCAACGGTGCGCGACGACGGCGGGGTTTCGTTGATTGTCGATGTCCAGCGTCTGTTCACGATCGCTGCGGGCACGGGCGCCTGAGCAGTGTGGTTTACGAGTGTGTCCAAGGGTTCTATCAGCACTTAGTGAGGAGCAAGGTCATGTTGGATCCTGCATACGTCACCGCTTTCGTCGCCTCGTTGCAGCACGTCTTCTCGACGATGATGCAGCTCCCGGTGCAGATCGGCGACCCGAAGATCAAGTCCAACCCCGCGCCGTCGTACGACGTCTCGGGCATCATCGGCATGTCCGGCGACATCACCGGCAACGTCGTGATCTCGTTCCCGATCGCGACCGCTGAGCGCATCGTCTCGCTCTTCACCGGCGCGGATGTCAAGTCCGACAACCCCGACTTCTCCGACGCCATCGGCGAGCTGGCCAACATGATCAGCGGCAACGCTAAGGGCATGTTCGCTGGCACGCGGCGCGTCACCATCTCCTGCCCCTCGGTCGTCATCGGTGGCGGTCACATCATCACTCGTCCGAAGGACATCCCCTGCATCGAGATCCCCGCGACCACCGATTGCGGGAACCTCGTGCTCGAGATCGCCATCGCGCATTGTAATAGCGATGTGAGCGCCGCAACGCAGGCCGCCGTCTCCACCGCGCAAGCGTGAGCGGGATCTCTCCCGTTCACGCAAGTACTGCCACCCCAACGAACGCACGCCACCTTACGAGGTTGATCCATGCGAATCCTCCTGATTGACGATTCCAAGACCATGCGGAACATTCAACGCAACGTGCTGGGCCAGCTCGGCCACACGCAAATTGAAGAAGCCTGCGACGGCGTTGACGCCCTGAACAAGGTCGGCGCATACCAGCCCGAGCTCATCCTGGTCGACTGGAACATGCCCAACATGGACGGCCTCTCGTTCGTCAAGGAGTTCCGCAAGACCAATAAGGTGACGCCCCTGATCATGGTGACCACCGAGAGCGAAAAAGTCCGGGTCATCGAGGCGATCAAGGCCGGCGTACAGAACTATGTCGTGAAGCCGTTCACGCCCGATCTGCTGGGCCAGCGCATCACCGAGACGCTCGCGAAGCGCGCCGGCTGAGCGCGACAGCGCGTCGTTCACGCCGCGTGCTTTTCGCCAACCCTGAGCGATTGCTGCGCTAGCTTCCGCCTTGGCCTCTCAACTACTTGGCGTCTGTTCGTACGCTCGGGAGATTCTCCCGGGCGTACTTGTTTTTCCGGAGCCTGCAACACCAGGCGCGCGCTGGGGCAATGATTTGGCATGCCCCCGACCCGAACGCTCCAAGTCACGCTGGCCCAAGCACTTATGCTCGTGACAACGATCGCCGGCGCGTCGGCCCAGCCCACGTCGCCGCCCGCTGCCCCGTCCGCCCCGGCGCCATCGGCGCTCCCCTCAGCCAACACGCCGCCCAATCCGCTCGCGCCCGTCGAGCGTCCGGCCGAGGTCACCAGGCCCGCGCCGACGACCGGTGAGGCCAGCGCGTCGGACGAGCCTCGCGAGGCGGTCGTTGTGATGCGCGACGGGCGATCCTTCACCGGCATTCTGGTTTCGAGGAACGACAAGGTTGTCATCCTGAACATCGGCGGGCTCGATACGCCGTTTGCCACGCCGCGCGTCGAGCGCGTGCGCTTGCTCGAACCCGTGCTTGAGCGCTATCGCGCCTTGCGCGCGACGATCGACGATCACGACAGCGAACAGTTGCTCTCGCTGGTGGACCTCTTGATCTCGCGCGACAAGCTCGCCGAGAGCGTGAAGGAACTCGAGGATCTGATTGGTCGTCAGCCGAACAACGAGGCCGCCAAGCTGAAGCTTGAGCGTGTGCTCACGCAGATAGCCGTGCGCGAGTCGGAGCAAGAAAGGCCTGACCCCGAGCCGCGGGATCATGCGGGCAAGCGACCGGATGCCTCGACCGCCGATCGCGACACCGGCGCGCCGCTGCTGACCCCTGAGCAGGCGAACCTCTTGAAGGTCTTTGAGCTGGATCTTGAGAAGAAGCCCGCGGTGTCGGTCGCGCGTCAGGTGGCTGAAGAGATGCTGGAGAAGCACGTCGCGGACCCGCTGGTTCCGTCCACGAAGGAAGGTCGCGAGGCGTTGATCCGCGAGGGATCGCTGGGCATGGTGGACCTGATGTTTCGCCTGCGCGCCCGCGAGTACTACCCGCAGATCCGCGTGCTCAGCACGCCCGAGCCCCTGCAGCGCTTTCGCGAAGAGATTCAGCAGGGCCTGCTCCTCAGCGGCTGTGCCACCAGCGGCTGTCACGGCTCATTCGCCGGGGGTCGATTCGTCTTGGCCACTCGGCGTGGCTCCAGCGAGGCCGCCGCGCTGACTAACTTTCTCATCGTGAACGAGTTTCGCACCAATGACTCAAAGCCGCTGCTGGACTTCCAATCCCCCGAGCGCTCCGCGTTGATCGAACTGGCCCTCCCGCGAGACCAGAGCTCCCGCCCGCACCCCGCGGCCCCGCACCCCGAAACCGGCACCGACCAGTGGCGCCCCTTCCTTCGCGGGCGCAGCGATCCGCGTATCCCCCGTATTGCGGCGTGGATCGCCTCCCTCTACCAGCCCCGGGCCCAATACTCAGTTGGGTATGTCCCGATTCGGCCGTTCGTTCCCGAAGCCAACCAAGCCAAATCCGCGCCGAAAGCGGAACCGACTAAGTGAACTCGGAACCGATGCGTCCGGCGCCCGAACAGGCTTGAAGGGCGCGGCTCGCTGATCGGAGCAAGCCCGCGCGGCAAGTCTGGATGAGCGGGCAATCGACCAAGTTTGTGAATGGACTGCCTCTGTCCTCCCCCCGTCAACCCTCGACTCGTCACGCCGACCCCAGAACCGCTAAACTCCTGCCCCCGGCGTTCGACGCTCGCACACGCCAAGACCGCCCGACCGTTCACGAGGATCTCCATGCCCATGCGAACATCTGCCTCACGAAACCTGCCCGCCCGAGCACTCACCGTCGCCGCTCTCATCTTCCTCTGCGGCGCGCTGAGCGCCTGCGACAACCGAAGCAGCGAGCGCGTCGCCATCGAGCACGCGGCCATGAAGCTGCAGTCTCTCTCCGCCGGTGGCGGACGCCAATCCGTCCTTCCCGCCGCTCGCCTCAAGACGCTGGAGTCCGCCCGCCAGACCCTGACGCCGTACAAGGACACAAAGGACCCGGCCACCATCGGCCCGGTGAACCGGATGCTCGCGGAGGTCGCGTCGCAGATGAGCGAGATCGAGCTGGGCAAAGCCGCGGCTTTGGAGAGCGAGGCGGCGGCTCAGGCCGTCAGCGCGTCGCGCTTCATCCAGCTTTACACCCAGCAGGCCGCAACCAGCGACGCCTCCGGCAAGGTCGATCTCAGCGGCGAGATCACCAAGCTGGCCGACCAGAAGCGCGCCCGCGAGGCGGAACTCGCGAGCGTTCGCCAAGATCGCGCCAAGATCAAAGCGGATGCCGACAAGCTCACCTCCGACGCCGCCCGCGCGATGGAGGAGGCCAAGGCCTTCCGCAAGCAAGCAACCGAGATGCAGGCCCGCCTGGCGGACGTGAACGCGACGCAGGGCCTCACGATCGTGGAGGAGGCGGCCCAAGTCTCGCGCAAGGCGGACGCCGCGGAGCGCAAGAGCGCCGAGATCACGGTCAACGCGTCGGCCCGCGAGAGCGAAGTGGCGGATCTGGATCGCACGATCGGCTCACTGGAGCGGACGATCAAACTCGTGGACGACTCGACGACCTCGCTGCGAGCCCGGTCTGAGCAGACCCAAGCTCGCTCGACCGAGACTCGCGCCGATGCGCAGCGCTTCGCGGCCGATATCACCAGCGCGATCGACACGCTGACCAGGTTTCGTGATGGCGAACTGAACACCGCCCTCTCGAACGCGGAGAAGTTCGCAAGTGAAGCGTTGGCCGCGTCGCGGAAGGCGGGCGGCACCGATCGCATCGGCACCGCCGGGTATCAGCTCAACCTCGCCAGCGTGATGATGACGCGGGCGCAGGGCCAGCTCGGCCTGGCCCGCCTGCTGACCAGCGCCGCCAACGCCTCGCCCGCGCTGCCGGATCAGGCCAACCTCGCAGCCCGCGCCAGCAAGGCCACCGCCGACGCGATGAGCGCGGTCGAGGCCGCACGCGAGTCATACAAGGAAGTCAGGGAGGCCTTCGAGGGCGCCGGCGGCTCGTTGCCGGACTCTACGAAGAAGACCTTCGAGCAGATTGCACTGGCCCTGACTGCGCTCAGCGACGACCGCGCCGCGGCACCCAAGAATGTCGAACCTGGCGCCAGCGCCGCGCCCAGCGGCGATGCCGACAGCGCGATCGCGGAGGTCAAGGTGCGGATCGACGAGCTGCGGGCGGCGGCGCAAGCGATGGACATGGAGAAGGTGATCTCATTCGTGAAGGCGAGTGACTCGCAGCGCGATGCGCTGCGGAAGGTCGGCAACGCAGCCAAGAACTTCAAGGTGCTGGACGACGCGGTTCAAGCAAAGCTTGGCAAGTCGTTCGCTGAGGCCATGGGTCCGCAGGGTGCCATAATTTCAAGCTTGAACTCCATCAACTCCGCGGTCGCCGAGGCATCGTCGGACTCGTTTACCTACGCGGCACAGGGCCCTGATCGCGTCATCGCGACGCCGAAGGAACCCAAGCCGGGCCTAGACGCCCAGACGTGGTTGCGAGACAACGGACAGTGGCTCACCGAGTTCCCACCGGAAATGAGTGGCCCGCAGACCGCCATGATGCTTCCCATGATTGAGGGGATCGGCAGCGTCTACTCCGAGCTCGCCGCCGACGTGAACTCCGGGAAGATCACGACCGACCAGCAACTCCAGCAGGCTTTCCAACTCAAGATGGCCCCCATCATGCAGAAGATGATGGGCGGCATGGGCATGCCTGATCCCAACAAGTAAACCCCGCGACCACAAGCGGGCGTTCGGGCCTCACCGCCCGCGCCCGGCGTCTGGCATTCAGGCGTGCCCATCAACCCCGATACCACACCCATGAACCACCGACTCCTCCGATCTGCGCTCCTGGCCCTGGGGCTCTGCCTCGCGGCTCCCGCGTTCACGCTCGCCCAAACTCTCCCCGCTGGTGTCGCGCAGAAATCCGAGCTCTCGTCCACCGACACGACGCAGCTTGGCCAGTGGCTTGGCGTGCACGTGCCCAAGCTCAGCTCCGACGACCCGCGCGAGATCAAGATCGCGCGCGATGCCATCCTCCTGCCACTCCGCATCGGCCTGGCCACCGGCGGGGGCGGCGTCTCGGTCAGCTTCCGTGTCGCCATGCAGAAAGAACTTGCCCGCTCGCTCCCGGCGCTTGCCGAAGACAAGCGCGAGCTTGTCGCGGTCAACGCCCTGCGGATCATGGGCGAGATCGGGCACGCAAGCCTGGCGCCGACTCTCTCCGGTTCGCTCAAGGACCCGCGCCCGGGCGTCTGCTACGCGGGGCTTTACAGCATTCGCGCGATGTTTGACGCTGGCAAGACCGCCCCCGCCATCACCGGCGCCACCGTCTCGCAACTCCTGGGCGATCTCAAGGCCCTCGGCCGCACGACCACCGACCCGCGCGTGCTCGACGGCATCATCCTCGCGCTCGACGCCGCGGCCGCCATCCCCGAATCGGCGATCAGTAACGCGCGCGACGACTCGATGGAGACGCTGGCCGCGATTGTTCAGGCCCAATCGAAACTCATCGGCGCGTCGGACAAGCCCGACGAGATGACCGCTGGCATGCTTCGCGCCGCGACCATGGCCCAGAGCGCCCTGACCACCCGCGTGGGCCAGGTCCTGCCCGCGAAGCTGTACCGCGAGCTGGTCGGCATCAGTGGCGACCTCATCGCCCTCACCGCACGCCTCAAGGCCCGCTCACTGGGCGATCCTGAATCCATGGCCACGCTGCTTCGCTCCGCAGAGAGCTTGCTCTTCCTCGCCGCCGACGGCCTCAATATCAAGGTCGAGCAGCTCAAGCTCGCGGACAAGCTTGCCGCCAACGACACCGCCGCGTTTGATCGCGGCGTCGGCTCGCTCATCGGCCCCGGCGGTCGGCTCACCACCGAACCATTCAACTTCAGCACCGATCGTTTCAAGATTTCGCAGTGATTCCTCCAGACCTTCAAGGGTTCACGAACGCCCGTTGATCATCGCAGCGGAGCGACACGATGTGGAAACTGTTGGTCCCCGTCGGCGTGCTGGTTGCCCTCCTCATCGGCGCCGTGCTGGCCGATCGCCCGTTCCCGCGGGCCGAGTTTGTGTACATCGAACGCGCCGATATCAACACCATCGACCCGCACAAGATGTCCTGGAGCCATGACCTCCGCATGGCCGGGATGATCCACGAGTGCCTGGTGCGGTCCGACGTCTTCAGCGAAGACCTGCGCAAGGTCGGCGGAATGGCCGAGTCGTGGCAGCTCTCGCCCGACGAGCTGACCTGGACATTCAAGATCCGCGCCAGCGCCAAGTGGAGTAACGGCGAACCCGTGCTCGCCAGCGATTTCGTCTACTCCTGGCGTCGCGGCATGCTGCCCGACGCCGCGGGCGACTACACCGCGATGTTCCAGCTCATCAAGGGCGCTAAAGGGTTCTACGAATGGCGCGAGAACGCGCAGCGCGAATTCGCAACCGCTTCGGGCGGGCGCTCGCGCCCCGTCGATGCCGAGGCACTGTGGGCGCAGACGCAGAAGAAGTTTGACGAGCTGGTGCAGGTGAAGGCCCTGGACGACCGCACGCTCCAGATCGGCCTGGAGCGCCCGACGCCGTACTTCCTGGAGATCCTCGCCTACGAGATCATGGCGCCGGTCTATCCCAAGCTCGTCGATCAGTATCAGTCGATCGACCCCGTCACCGGCATGGTGCGCTACGACTCGGGATGGACCAAGCCGGGGATCATCGTCAGCAACGGCCCGTTTCAGCTCGTCTCCTGGCGATACAAGCGCGAGATGCGCCTAGAGCGCAACCCCTTCTATTGGAACCAGGGCGCAATCAGCGTCGACTCGATCGCGCTCCCCTCGGTCATTGACGGCAACGCCGCGGTCCTGGCCTTTCAGACCGGCGCCGCGGACTGGGTGAGCGACGTCAACATGCCCTTCAAGGGCGAGCTGCTGGAGCGGCGCGAGGCCTATCTCGACAAGCACGCGCCCCTCGTGCGCTCACTCAAAGCCGAGGGGCTTGATCGTGTCCAGATCGACCGTCGCCTGCCGTTTGACGAAGCCCTGTGCGTTCAGCCCATGCCGACATTCGGCACCTATTTCCTCAACTTCAACTGCTCCGATCGCCTGTCCGACGGGCGCGTCAACCCGTTCGCCGATGCGCGCGTCCGCCGCGCCTTTGCCATCTCCTTTGACAAAGAGAACATCGCTCGCAACGTCCGTCGCGGCGGCGAGCCCGCAGCCCCCACGCTCATCCCGCCGCGATCTATTCCGGGCTACACCGGCCCCGCTGGCCCCAGCAGCGCACCAGACCCCGGCGCGATCGCCACGGCGCGCCGTCTCATGGCCGAGGCCGGCTACCCAGATGGCAAGGGCTTCATCAGCGTCGAGTTCCTGTTTAACAAAGAAGGCGGGCACGACGTGATCGCGCAGGCGATCAAGCGCGACTGGGAGCAGAACCTGGGCGTCAGCGTTCGCCTGGACCAGCGCGACCTCAAGACCTTCCGCAACGAGCTCAAAACCGCCAACTACATGATCTCACGTGCGGGCTGGTTCGGCGACTACACCGACCCGCTCACGTTCCTCGACCTGCACCGCACCGGCGATGGCAACAACGATCGCAAATACAGCAGCCCGCGCTTCGACGCGCTGCTGGACCAGGCCGCGAATGAGCGCGACCCAACGAAACGTTTCGCGATCCTGAGTGAGGCCGAGCGTCTGATCGTCGAAGAAGATTGCCCGATCGCGCCCGTCTTTCACTACGTGCAGATCTATCTCTTCAACCCGCACAAGCTCTCGGGCATCACGCCGCACGTGCGCCAAAAGCAGCAGCTCTACCTGATCGACATCCTGGGAGACAAGAAGGGGCGCGAGGTGCCGCTCCAGATGAAACCGGCGCTTGTGCCGAGCGAAACGCCCCCGGCCTTGCCCCCGCCTATGCCCGCGCCCGCAACTACGAACCAAAGTACCCCGACGGCATCTCATTCCCGCTCGCGCCGGCATCGCCCCGCGCGAGCGACACGGGGGCGCGCATGCTGACGCTGATCTTGCGCAGGCTCATCCAGCTCCCGCTCATCCTGCTGGCGATCTACACGATCACGCTGTTCCTGGCGTGGAAAGTCCCCGGCTCGCCGCTGGACAAGGGCGAGGGCCGTCAGCCCCCGCCGGAGGTGCGGGAGGCGATGCTGCGCCAGTACAAGCTCGATAGCTTTTGGAGCTTTTACTGGTCGTATCTGGACAGCGCTACCGGCGTCAAGTTCGCGCGCGAGTCGCTCGATGGCAGCGCCGCCGCGCAGGCTGAGGCCGCCCAAGGCGCCGGCCGCCCCGCGCCCGTGCGGCGCGTCTTTGATCTCGGCCCGTCGCTGACCGATGGCGATTGGCGCGTCAACGAGATCATCGGCGCCTCGCTCCCGGTTTCCATGGCGCTGGGGATCGCCTCGATCATCATGGCCCTGGCCATCGGCATCCCCATCGGCGTCATCGGCGCGATCCGCCCCAACTCATTCCTTGACCTCAGCACGCTGATGCTCGCGCTCATCGGCATCTCGCTCCCATCCTTCGTGATCGGCACCGCCCTGCTCATGGTCTTCGCGGTCGCAATCCCGATCGTGCCCGTCGGGTTCTACAACCCGCGCCTCGCGCTGCTCGGCGCCTTCACGCTCAGCCTGCCCATCGGCGCATACATCGCCCGCCTCACACGCCTGGGCATGATCGACGTCATGGGCGCCGACTTCATCCGCACCGCCCGGGCCAAGGGCGTCTCCGAGCGCCGAGTCATGCTGCGACACGCCCTCAAGAACGCCGCGCTCCCCGTGGTCAGCTACATCGGCCCCGCCACCGCGGCCGCGATGACCGGCTCGTTTGTCGTCGAGCGCGTCTTCAACATCGCCGGCATGGGGCAGCACTTCGTCAGCGCCGTCGCCAACAAAGACCTCTTCCTCATCATCGGCGTCGTCATGACGTACTCGACGATCCTGATCTCGCTCAACCTCGTCGTCGACGTGCTCTATCGCTGGATCGACCCGCGCATCGCCTGATCACCGATGGAACTCAGCTCACTCAGGCAGTTCATCGCCATCGCCCAGGCCGGGCACGTCACCCGCGCCGCTGGCGTGCTCGGGCTCACTCAGCCCGCCCTCTCTGCGACACTCCGCAAGCTCGAAGCCGAGCTCGGCGCAGAGCTCGTCCACCGCACGGGTCGAGGCGTTGAACTCACCGAGGCCGGTCGCGTCTTCCTCTCGCACGCGCAGGACACCATCCGTCGCGCCGAGGCCGGCGCCGCTGCCGTGCGAGAGCTCGTCGGCCTCGAACACGGCTCAATCCGCGTTGGCGGCGGCGCAACCGCGACGACCTTCCTCCTACCCCCGGTCGTCTCGCGCGTGCGCCGCGCTCACCCGGGCCTGAAGTTCTATGTGCGCGAAGGTGGTAGCAGTACGATCGCCGACAGCGTGCTGCGCGCCGAGCTGGACCTGGGCATCGTCACGCTCCCGGTCATTCATCCCGAGGCCGACGCCCTGCAGCGCACGCACCTGGCCACGGACGAGCTTCGCCTCATCGTGCCGCCCGGGCACGCCCTGGCGGACCGCCCGACCTTCCGGTGGAAGGAGCTTCGGGGCGAGGGCGTCGTCGCATTTGAGGCGGGCACCGCCGTGCGTTCGCTGATCGATCGCGCCGCCGCGGGCGCCGGCGTGAGCCTGGATGTCGTGATGGAACTGCGCTCGATCGAGAGCATCAAGCGGATGGTGTCCGCCGGTGTCGGCATCGGCTTCGTCAGCCGCTTTGCACTGGCTCACGAGCAGGGCATCGCCTGCAAGGACGGGCGTCTGAGCCGTGGGCTGGCGATGGTTCGCCGTCGCGACCGCAAGCCCAGCGCCGCCGTCGCGACCTTTGAGAAGGCCCTGACGGAGTATGCCGCGGAACGCGTCCGGTCAGGTTCGCGCGCCGAATCCTGACGCCCGCCCCGTCCTGTGCAGGATGCCCGAGCATGCCAACCATTTGTCAGTTCCACGGAGCCTAATCATGAAACGGTCTCAGCCAGCAAAGGCCCGCAAGCCCGGCGCGCGCGCTTCGCGTAAGAAGCCCGCAAAGCCAGCAAGCGCCACCCGCGCCGCCGCATCGCCACCTGCGAGCGTCGCCGATGCGCGCGCGTTGCAGTCACAGCCGATCGCGAGAGTGAATGAGGCCGGGGATGACATGGCCGCCGCCGCCCCGGCGCCGACGTATCGCGTCCTCTCGCTCGACGGTGGCGGCATCCGCGGCCTCATGACCGCGCACTGGCTGCGCGAGCTGCGCAATCGCCTCGGCTCTCCCCTGCGCGATCACTTTCACCTCATCGCCGGCACGTCCACCGGTAGCATCCTCGCCTGCCTGGTCGCCAGCGGGCGCGAGCCCGACGAGATCATCGAGCTCTACCGCCAGAAGGGCGAGTCCATCTTCCCGGGCCTGGGCGGTCGATTATGGAGCCGCTTCTCGCGCCTGTTGTCTGAAGGCGTCAGCGCCCCGCGCTACGACGGACAGGGCCTCTATGAAGCCCTCCGCTCTACATTCGGACAACTGCGTTTCGGTGACCTGCCGGCACGAACCATGGTGATCGCGTACGACACCGAGGAGCGGAGCACGCGCGTCTTCAAGAGTTGGCGCATGGATCACGACGAGCACGCGCGCCCCGTCTGGGAGATCGTCGCCAGCTCGTGCGCCGCGCCGACCTACTTCCCCGCGTTCCCGTTCAGCGTTGATGGCGTGCGCCGCTCGATGATCGACGGCGGCGTATCAGCAAACAACCCCTGCGCGTGCGCAGTCGCTGAGGCGGTGCGGCTCAACTGCGATGGCGACTCGACGCCCGCCACGCTCCCGGGCCTGATCGTCGCGTCCTTTGGCACCGGACAGGTCACGCGTCCGATTCCCTACGAATCGGCGCGAGAGTGGGGCGCGCTGGAGTGGGCGATCCCGATCATCGACGTGCTGATGGACGGCTCCGGCGACGCGACGAGCTACATCGTGAAGCAACTCGTCGGCGAGCACGGATACTTTCGTTTCAACACCGAGCTCACCGAGGCCTATGACGACATGGATAACGCCAGCCTTGTGAATCTCAACGCGTTGGAGTCGGTCGCGCTGAGGTACATCATCGAGCAAGGCCCCGCGCAGAAGATGGCTCGGCTCGCCGGCCTGCTGACTTCGACCGGAAAAGTGTGACGCGAGATAAAGTCCGACGCAATCGCAGATCTGTCGCGAGAAGGCATTGGGCGAGCGTGCGAACCGACGTCAGCGCGGCTCGCCGCTGATCAATCGCTTCAGCGTTGGCACCGTGTCGCCGCTGCGGATCTCGATGCGCCGCAGGTTAAAGCGCTCGCCGGCACGTTGAAACGCGCCGTCTCGCGTTCCCGCCGCAAGCGAATACCCGGCCGCCCGGGCGGTGCTCTGCACGCGTTCGTCGCTCTCGCCAAACGGGTACGCGACCACGCCGGGCGCTGCGCCCAGGCGCTTCGCCAGCGTCGCGCGGCTCTGTCGCAGCTCGTCCCACAGCGCCGCGTCGCTCAGCGATGGCAGCACCGGGTGCGTGCGCGTGTGGCTGCCGATCTCAAACCCGGCCTCGGCCAGATGGCCCACCTGCTCCCACGTCAGGCAGTTGAACTTCCCGATCCAGTCGGTGTGGACGAAGAACGTGCCGCCGAGGCTGAAGCGTTTAAGGATCGGCGCGACGACGAAGTAGTGCTCGTCAAACGCGTCATCGAACGACAGGATGATCGGGTTGGACGGGAGCGTGAAGTCGCCGCGAAAATACTCGTCAAGCTGCGCGAACGTGATGGTGTTGAAGCCCTCGTTCCGCAGCCAGCGCGCGTGCTCGCGAAGCTCGTCGGGCGAGACCGTCATCCGCCGGTACATCGTCGTCGCGTCGGTCGGCATCGCGTCCACGCGGTGGTACATCAGGATCGGAACCTCCGCGATCGCACGCGACGGCGCCACAGTGTCCCGGCGCCCCTCCATCGTCTTGCCCACCGCCAGCGCCCCGCACACCCCGCAGGCGGACAAGATCACGGCCCAGGCCAGGTTTCGAGAAGCGCTGCTCATTGGGGTGAGTATCGAGTAATGCCGAGAAGTCCGCGAGCGTCACAGCGGAAAGTGTACCATGCGTGCTGATCGCGTCGATGAAAATCCAACCGCACGCGAAGCAATCCGTCATGACTTGCATTGATGACATCACCGTGTGGAAGTGATTGGATTGATGACGATTTGACTCGATAATAGATTTGTCTGCACATCCGATCTTTGACTCGGCCCCGCCCCCCGGAGAAACCCCATGGCCCGCACTGACCCCTTCAACGCCCGCAAGTCTCTCAGCGTCAACGGCAAGTCCTACGCCTATTTTGCCCTCGGCGCGCTTGAGCAGGCCCGCATCGGCAAGCCCATCGCCAGCATGCCGTTCTCGATTCGCGTGCTGTTAGAGTCCATGCTCCGCAGTGTGGACGGCTTCGTGGTCACCAACGACGACGTCGCTGGCATGGCGGCATACGACGCCAAGGCTGTGACCAAGGACGAGGTGCCATTCATGGTCGGGCGCGTGGTGCTGCAGGATTTCACCGGCGTGCCCTGCGTGGTTGATCTGGCGGCGATGCGAGCCGCGATGAAGGCTCTGGGGGGCGATCCCAAGGCGATCAACCCGCTGGTGCCCTGCGACCTGGTCATCGACCACAGCGTGCAGGTCGATGCCTACGGCAGCGCCCAGGCCCTGACGATCAACGCCGCCAAGGAGTTCGAACGCAACAACGAGCGCTACGAGTTCCTCAAGTGGGGCCAGCAGAGCCTCAGCAACTTCCGCTGCGTGCCCCCCGCCACCGGCATCGTTCATCAGGTCAACCTCGAGTATCTTTCTCCCGGCGTGCTCACCAAAGAAATTGACGGGCAGACCGTCGCGTATCCCGATTCCTGCGTCGGCACCGACAGCCACACCACCATGATCAACGGCCTCGGCGTCGTGGGCTGGGGCGTGGGCGGCATCGAGGCTGAGGCCGTGATGCTGGGTCAGCCGTATTCCATGCTCCCGCCAGAGGTCATCGGCTTCCGCCTCACCGGCAAGCTCCCCGAAGGCGCCACCGCCACCGACCTGGTTCTCACCGTCACACAGATCCTCCGCACGCGCGGCGTTGTCGAAAAGTTTGTCGAGTTCTTCGGGCCCGGCATGGGCGCTCTCAGCGTGCCCGACCGCGCGACCATCGCCAACATGGCCCCTGAATACGGCGCGACGATGGGCTTCTTCCCTGTCGACAAGGCCACCATCGACTTCCTGAAGTTCACCGGTCGCATCGAGCAGGCCGCCCTCACCGAGGCGTATTGCAAGGCCAACATGCTCTGGCACGATGAGAACACGCCGACCCCGACGTTCACCGACGTGCTCGAGCTTGATCTCGCCACCGTGCAGCCCAGCCTCGCCGGGCCGAAGCGCCCGCAGGACCGCGTCGAGATGAAGAACCTCAAGGCCGATTTCTTCCGCAGCCTCGCCGCTCCGATCGGCAACACCAGCTTCGGGCTGGGCGCCGACAAGATCTTTGGTTCGACCGGCACGTTCAACGGCCCGCAGTCTTCACATCAGTTGACGCACGGCGCCGTGGTGATCGCCGCGATCACCTCGTGTACGAACACCAGCAACCCGGACGTGCTGATCGCCGCGGGTCTGGTCGCGCGCAAGGCGCGGGCCAAGGGCCTGACGAGCAAGCCGTGGGTCAAGACGAGCCTCGCCCCCGGCTCGCGCGTCGTGACCGATTACCTCGACAAATCCAAACTCTCGGCGGACCTTGACGCGCTGGGCTTCCATACCGTCGGCTACGGCTGCACGACCTGCATCGGGAACTCCGGCCCGCTGCCGGAAGCGGTCGAAGCCGCGATCAAGGAGGGGGACCTGATCGCCGCCAGCGTGCTCAGCGGCAACCGCAACTTCGAGGGTCGCGTCCATCCCGCCGTGAAGGCGAACTATCTGGCGAGTCCGCCGCTGGTGGTGGCGTATTCGATCGCCGGGAGCGTGTGCATTGACCTTGCGACCGAGCCGCTGGGGATCGGATCTGATGGCGCGCCGGTCTACCTGAAAGACCTCTGGCCGACGCACGCCGAGGTGCAGGCGATCAAGGCGCAGTGCCTGAGCCCCGATCAGTTCACGCTGCAATACGGCAAGGTGTTCACCGCCAACGAGACGTGGAACGCCGTGCCCGTCAGCGAGAGCGAGCTCTACCACTGGAACGCCAGCAGCACGTACATCCAGCATCCGCCGTATTTCGAGGGCATGAGCGATACCGCCTTGACCGGGCGGCTGCCCTCGATCATCAACGCTCGCGTACTCGTCTACGTCGGCGATAGCGTGACCACCGATCACATCTCGCCTGCTGGCGATATCGCCGACGCCTCGCCCGCGGGCGACTACCTCAAGACCCTGGGCGTGAAGCGCCACGACTTCAACAGCTACGGCTCCCGGCGCGGCAACGACCGCGTCATGACCCGCGGCACCTTCGCCAACGTCCGCGTCAAAAACCGCATCGCGCTCGACAACGGCAAGATTAAAGAAGGCTGGTGGACCCGTGACTTCTCCGAGGCCGGTGGCCCCACCAGCACCATCTTCGACGCGAGCTTGAACTACAAGCGCGCCGGCACGCCGCTGATCGTGCTGGCTGGCAAGGACTACGGCATGGGCTCCAGCCGCGATTGGGCCGCCAAGGGCACGATGCTCCTGGGGGTCAAAGCGGTCATCGCCGAGAGCTTCGAGCGCATCCACCGCAGCAACCTCGTGGGCATGGGCGTGCTGCCCTTGACCTTCAAGCACGGGCAGACGCCCGAATCTCTGGGCATCTGCGGCACCGACACGTTCGACATTCATCTGCCCGAGGAGCTGTCGCCCCGCTGCGAGATCAACGTCAGCGCCAACGTCAACGAAGGCGCAGATGCCGGCAAGACCATCAACTTTGACGTGGTCTGCCGCCTCGACAGCGCCGTGGAGATCAACTACTACCGCAACGGCGGCATCCTGCACACCGTCCTCCGCAAGCTGCTCAACGAGAGCCGCAAGGCGGCCATGGCCGGCGCGTGAGTCTTGAGCTCGGTGCTCTAAAACTCGGAGTGCATGCATGGGTTCGCCAACGCAGGTGGTCATTACAGTGCCCGTCGCCTGGGGCGAGATGGACGCGTTTCACCACGTGAACAACGTGGCGTACTTCCGCTATATCGAGTCGGCGCGCGTGGCGTTCTGCCGCGCGATTGATTGGATGCCGAGCCCGCGGACGGGTTCCGCTTTGGGCGTGTGGCCGATCCTGCACTCGGTGCAGATGCGCTTCCGCGTGCCGGTGAACTACCCCGACACGCTCACGATCAGCGCGACGCCATCGGCGGTCGAGGCGGACCGCTTCACGCTCAGCCATGTGCTGACCAGCGGTGCGCAACAGCGCGTCGTCAGCGAGGGATCGGGGATTATCGTGTCGTACGACTTCGAGCGCGCGATCAAGGCGCCGCTGCCCGACGCGGTGCGCGAGCGATTGCTCGACATGATGGGCGGGTCGGCGGACGCGCGAGCGGCCCCATTCAAAGAGTGAAAGAGCCCGCGAGCGATCGCGGGCTCTCTGTTCAATCGGATGTCAATCGTTCAATGACCCCAACTGCAAGCAACACGCGCGGGCGGTCGCACGCGTTCACGCCACGACGTGCTTCTTGCGCTTGGCTTCGATGCGCTCAGCCGGCGGAACCTTGACCCGTTCGACAAGCCTGAGCTTCTCCATAGCGCGGATGACGAGGTAGCTAGAGTCAAACTGCCACCAGGCCAGGCCGTGGCGCGCCGAGGCGGGGAAGGCGTGGTGGTTGTTGTGCCAGCCCTCGCCGAAGCCGAGGATGCCGAAGATGGCGTTGTTGCGGCTGTGGTCGTGGCTGTTGAAGTCGCGAGCGCCCCAGATGTGGCAGACGCTGTTGATGCTCCAGGTCACGTGGTGGACCAAGGCCATTCGAACCAGCCCACCCCAGATGAAGCCCAAGAGTGCGCCGGTCCACGACCAGGTGATCAGGCCCGCGACGACGCCCGGAAGCAGGAGGCCGACAGCGACCCACAGCGGGAACTGGCGGCTGACCATGACCAAAACCTTGTCCTGCTGAAGATCCTTGACGTAGCGCCCGATGCCGCGAGGCTCGGCGGAGAAGAGCCAGCCCATGTGGGCGAAAAACGCGCCCTTGAAGGCGCTCCAGGCGGTGTCTCCGCCGTGCTGATGGGGCGAGTGTGGGTCCAGTTCGTCGTCGCTGTGCTGATGATGGACTCGGTGCATGGCGCACCACTTGATGACCGGGCCCTCCGCGGCCATGCTGCCCAGGACCGCCCAGAACCAGCTCACGACCGGGCCAGCGTGAAACGAGCGATGAGTAAACAGCCGGTGGAAGCCGACGGTGATGCCCATGCCCGTCGCGACGTACATCACAAAGAGGATGGCGAGCTGCACCCAGTCAAAGGCGACGCCCCACAGCAGGAAGATCCCCGCCGCGAGGCCCAGGAGCGGGAGGGTGACGACCGCGATGACCGCGATGCGATGCCCGAGCCCCTGTGGGATCGTGTCGGTGAGGTTGTGGTCGTGGCTGTTGGCGACGTCGGTGAGTTCTGGTGCAAGCCCTTCGGTCTTGGGCTCGACGATCCCCACAAGCGACTCGGTCGCGTCATGCCGCGCGCCGATTCCGGCGTCGTGAAGCATTCCGGACATCGTGGGAATCGCGACTGAGTTTTGTGACATGCAGCGAGAGCCTTCCTTCGCCGGCTGAGCTCCGGCAGGGTGAGAGATTCATCACTTTAGTCAGCGAGGCGAAGTCGAGTTCGGTGAAGGAATCTATAATTTTTGCGGACGTCGGTGAAAGACCCTATCCGGGGCTTGGATTGCGGGAAACTTTTCTTGTCAGGCCGCCAGGCGCGGGGAGGACGCGTCGGCCAGCGGCGCCGGCGGGGCGGGGCTCAGCGACCGCTGGCGATCCAGCAGGGTATCGAACTCGCTCAAGTCCACGCGCAGGAACGCTTCGACGAGCTTCGGATCAAACTGTGCGTTCGAGCAGCGCCGGATTTCTTCCAGCACCTGCTCGCGCGAGAGCGCAGCTCGGTACGAGCGAGTCGAGCTCATGGCGTCGAACGTGTCGGCGAGGCAGATGATGCGTGCGACCAGCGGGATGTTCTGACCAGCGATGCCGCGCGGATAGCCCTTGCCGTCGTAGCGCTCATGGTGGTAGAGCACGCCAGGAAGAACGTCGTCCATGCCGATGATGTCGCGCAGGATTCGGTGTCCGATCTCCGGGTGCTTTTTGATGGCGCCGAACTCGTCGTCGGTGAGCTTCCCCTGCTTGAGCAGGATGCCCTCGGGTACGCCGATTTTGCCGACATCGTGTACCAGGCCAGCGATGCGGACTCGCTCGGCCTTGTCGGGGGTGAAGCCGAGCTGGATGCTGATGGCGTGCGAGAGCTGGGCGACGCGCTCGCTGTGGCCGCGGGTATAGGGGTCTTTGGCGTCGATGCTGGAGGTGAGGGCCTTGAGCACGCCCATGGACATGGCGCGTTGCTCGTCGAAGCGGTTGATGTTCTCGTGGAAGGTGCCCAGCAGATCGGCGACCGCTTCAAGGAACTGCATCTCCGGGCTGGCGATCACGGCGTCGCGCCCCTGCTTCTTGCCCGCCACCAGCACGCCGATCACGCGCCCGCAATAGGCGATCGGCTCGCTGATGACTTCTGAGGCGGCAAGCTGCGCCAGCGCGTCGCGATCAGGCTGCAGCACGCGTGTCCAGTCGTCGCCGGTGCTGCGGAATGCCAGCTCGCTCATGACGCGGCGGAAGTTCGCGTCGTCCTCGATGCCGCTGCCAGCGAGGATGACCTGCCCGCGCAGGGCGGTGTTGATCTGGCTCTCATCGCGGAACTGCACGGCGACGAAACCCATCGGTAGCGCCCGCTTCACGCGCTCGACCAGCGTCGCGATCAGCTCGCGCGGCGCGCCGTCGGAGGCGAGGAATCGCATGATTTGAAAGAGGGTGTAAGTTTCTTCGTAGGACTGCGAGAGCCTGTCGGCAAAGTCGCTGGTCAGCCGGCGCTGCTCCTCGATCTCGCGAAGGTCGTTGAACATGTCCAGCGCCGCGACTGCGTCGGCGCTCGCGTCGGCATCGTCGCCTCGTGCAAAGCGCACGAGCATCTCCCGGGCACCGGGGGCATCGATCGATGAGCCGGCGGCCAGGCGCAGAAACGCGGAAGAGTCGATCGACGCCCGGCCCACCGCCAGCGAGCAGATCCAGCGCGGGTCCAGTGCGCCCGGCTCGACGCGGCAGAGCACGCGCACGCCGTCGGTCACGTTCGCGTCGGCGAATCCGCCGCGGTCGAGCTCTTCCAGGCGCATCTGGTCAGCGCGCTGGGCGGCCCGCTGGGCGGCGTGGACGACTAAGGGCGAACCGAGCAAGCCCGCGAGCGTTGTCGTATCGCCCGGGATGAACACCGGCCGGCCACTCTCGTCAACGGACCAGACGCACGCTCGCGCGCGGGCCAACCTTGCGGGGGCCGCGACGGGCCAGTTCTTGGGCGCTGCGCCCGACGCGGCGGCGCTGGCTTCGGGCGCACCGGGCGTGGAAAGACTGGACGTTGCAGGGAACTGGTCTTGGGTCATGTGGATCTTCCTCGTCGCGGTCTTTCCGGCTCAACGGGGTGGCGGGGTTCGGGACGTTCTTTCGATTCGGTCAATCGTTCAGTCGGTCACGCGGCGTCCCTGAGTGCGTCGGGGTTCGCCCTGTCTCGGATCTGAAGGTGTTGAGTCAGCAGTTCCTGGACAAGGGCGACGATCTCACGAGCGCTGAAGGGCTTGGAGAGGACGTGCTGGATGTTGGTCGCGGACAGTTCGCTGGGGTTGAGGCGGTGGCCGCGCCCGGTGAGCATGATGACCGGGATGTCTCGCATGGTCGCGTCGGCATATAGGTGCTTGGCCAGTTCGGACCCGGTCATGCGTGGCATGTCGTTATCGGTCAGGACCGCGAAGGGCAACGACTGCTGGGCGAGGCGCAGGGCTTCCTCGCCGTGAGACGCCGAGAGGACGCGGATCCCAAGTTCGCCGAGCTTCTTGCTGAGCATGAAAGTGACGACCGACTCGTCGTCAACGACCAACAGAACGGGCATGTCCATGTGTGCGCTCCGGGCGGTGTGAACAAGGCGGACTGAACGAGAGACGGGGTGACGGCACAAATGGTCGAGGCCAGGGGCGTGGCGAGGGGCGAGGCGCGAGGGGGCCAGGGGGTAGTCGGGCGTGGAATGAGGAAGAGGGAGTAGGTCGGCCTCGCGAGCCACGGCCTCTCAGGATCGGGCCGCGCAGGCTCCGCGCGTGATGGCGGGGGGAGTTGGATCGCGCAATCGCGTCCCCGGCTCCGCACGCGCGATAGAGATGTTCAGGCAAGCGTCCGAGAGCGAGAGCAGCGCAGGCTCGTGAACCTGGTGGTGGAGCGCGAGGGTGTGCCCGTGGCTCTCTGGGGCCCGCCGAGCCGCTGAGCGTTATCGGATCACCTGGTGCGCGAAGCGCGCGCGCCGCGCTGGCGAGCGTCGCGCCCCGGGCCGATTTAGAAATGGATGCACCAACGCAACGCCCATTCCAAGCCTGCACAGACCTCGCGCAGGCCTCGCGACGTCTTCTCATGCGCGAGAGGGTTCACGCTCGTGGAGCTGACAATCGTCGTTGCGATCATGGCGGTGCTGGCGATGATCGTCGCGCCGCGGTTCGTATCGGCCCAGTCGCGCTACGAGGCAGAGGGAGCCGCGGCTCGGTTGGCTGGCGATCTGCGATTGCTGCAACGCGTCGCGCGCGAGACCGCGACCCCGCAGACGACGACGCTGGACTTTGAGCGCGTGAGCTACGAGGTGCCGACTTCGGTCGGTGGCGGGCACACGCATGTTCGGCTCGCGGCGGCGCCGTTTCGGGCCCGCCTGGCGGGCGCGACGTGGACCGGCAGCCGGAGCGTGACCTTTGACGCGCTGGGGCGAGCGGGCTCGAGCATGGCGGTGTGCCTCTTCTCGGGAAACAACGCTCGCACCGTTCGCGTGACCGCCGGGTCATCGGTCGTGAGCGTGGATCGCGTCACGTTGCGCGGCCTCACGGCGCTGAGCGCATCTGCGACGCCGGCGGAGTTTGACGCCGCGACGCTGGCCAGGCAGGTGGCGGCCCAGGGTTCGAGCCCGCAGAGTGTCAGCGCCGCGGAACTGACCGCCGCTGGGATCGTGCTGATGGGGGGGGCCAACTGATGCGCGATGCTCGACGAAAGCAGCGGTGTCTCTGCGCGCCGGCGCGGGGGTTCACGTTGATCGAGATGGTGGTCTCGCTCGGCATCGTGTCAATCATCGCGATGGCGTCGGCGGGCGTGATGCGGCTGGCGTCGCGAGCCGCGACGACGCAGGCTGACCCGCTGGCGGAAGCGTCCGGCCCGGGCGAGGCCCTGCGGCAGATCCAGCAGGACCTGCGCCTGGCAACCAGGATCCTGCGCGCGGACACGACGAGCCTGCGCTTCCAAACCCCTGACCGCAATGGCGACGCGCTGCCCGAGACGATCGAGTACGCCTGGAGCGGCGTCGCCGGCGCACAGGCGACGCGCTCGGTCAACGGCTCGCCAGCTTCGACGTTCTTCACCAACGTCACCGGGCTGGATTTCTCGCTCGAAGTCGCGAGCGTCACGGCGGGGGCGTCGGCCTCGAACGTCGCCGAGACGCGGGTTGTCACCGAGCCTACCAGCAGCGGCGGCACCGACGACGTCACGTGCGACCGGGCGGTGGGGATCTATCTTGGCCCGACGCTGGCCAGCAACGTGCGCTCGTGGCGCCCGACGCGAATCCGCGTGCGGATGCAACGCGATGAATCCCCCAGGGGCAACGTGACGGTCCAGCTGCGCATCGCGCAGGGCGATGCTCCCTCCGGCGCGCTGCTGGCGTCGTGGACCTTGAGCGACTCAACCCTGTCGTCCAGCGCCTCGTATCAGACGTTCACTGTGCCCGCGTCGGTCGTGCTTGATCGCGAGACGCCGGTGGCGCTCTCGATCCTCGCGGCCAACCCCTCGACGGGCGTGGAGGTGGTGGCGGCCAAAAACAATCCTCCGACGTCCAACACGTTTGTGACTCAGCTCAACTCCGGTGGGACATCGTGGGTGCGCGTAGCGACAAACGCCGCGTTCGCGGAGTTGTACGCCGAGACGAGCGTGGGTTCGGTTGGCACGACGCAGCAGCGGGCCATACGGGCGAACGTGGGCGTGTCGGTGGGGGGCGTGTCTGGTGGCGTGATCCGCGCGAACTTCCCGCTATTGAATCAGCCGCTGATGCCATGAGCAAGACTTGTCAGCCATCCCGAGGTTCGGTCCGGCGTCGTCGCGTTTGCGGGGTGTCGCTTGTCGAGTGCGTGCTGGCGATGGCAGTCTTTGGGGTGTTGATCAGCGGCGTGATGAACACTGCCGGGGCCGCGATCGGGACGCGCGTGCTGGCGGAGCGGCGCGAGCAGGCGCGGGTGATGGGCGAGCAGATGCTCAGCGAGGTAATGGCGAGCCCGTACGACGTGACCACGACGGTTGAGCAGGTGGTGACGGCCAATGTCGCGGTGCTGGGAATCACGCTGGGTGTATCAACCACTCCCCGATTGGTGGTGTCAAACGCCGACTCGGTCGATCGGTACGACGGCTACGCGGACCCGAATCCGGTGAACGCGTCGGGTGACGCAGTGGGGGCCGGCGCGCCCGGGTTCGTGCGGACAGTGTCGGTAGTGCGGGTTTCTGCGAGCGATCCCGGTGCAGCGTCCGTGACGGACACGGGCTTGAAGCGCGTCACTGTCGTCGTCTCGTTTGCGGGCAAGCCGCTTTCGCAGCGTGTCGGCTTCGTCGTCTTGCCCACGCGAGCGTTCTGAAAGGAACTTGTGAAGAAGATCGCCGCACAGAGTGTGCCAGTGAGACCCGGAGCGCCAAGGCGGGCACCCCGGGCCATGATCTACTTTGCGGTCCTGGGCCTGGCGATGGTGACCGGCGCGATGGCGATCGGCGCGCTGCTTCAGGCCCGCGGGCAGGACCGCGTCGCGCGTATCGGCCAAGACGCTTCGACGGCCCGCGAGCTCAGCGTCGCCGGGATCTCCTACGCGATGGGCGTGATGAACACCGATCGCGCGTGGCGCAGCAAGAAGGGCGCGACGTGGTTCAGCAACGTTTCGATAGGCGGCGGCCGCGTCACGCTCACCGCCACCACCAGCGCCGGCGGCACCAGCACGATGGAACTTGACCCCGTGATCGTCACGTCCACCGCTCAGTTCGGCGCTATCACGAGGGCGACTCGCGTCACGATCCTGCCCACGACCGTCGCCGCGGGCGGGCTCGGGGCTTCGATCGCCTGCGGCGGCACGATGACGATCACCGGCGCGACCGTCTCGGGCAGCACGGTTCCGATCTACAGCGCCGGCAACATCAGCGCCACCGGGGCGACCATGAACGTCCCCGTCCAATCTGCCCGCACCGCCTCCGGCGGCTTGTATCTCTCCGGTTCGACGTCAAACGTCAGCGCGCGGACGATCCCCGAGAGCGGCGTGGTGGCCTATTACACGCAGATCGGCACGCCCATACCTCGCGCTTCTCTCCCTCAACTGCTGGGGACGATCGTCGCCAACCGGTTTCTGCTGAGCCCGAATAGCAACCCGTTTGGCACAGCGCTCAACCCGCGCGGGGTGTATGTCGTGGACCTGGCCGGGGCCAACCTGACGATCTCGAACTGCCGCGTCGTCGGAACGCTGGTACTTCGGAACGCGGGAACGGTCACGATCTCCCGCGCGCCGCTGTTTGAGCCAGCAGAGGCGTCGCGCCCGGTGTTGATCGTGCAGGGCAATGTCGTCATCAACACCTCGGCGGCCACGCTGAATGAGAGTGGCGTGCTGCTCGAAGCGGACGTAAACTTCAACCCCGAGGGCACGCCTTTTCCCTTCACCGGCGGCAGCATGGACGCCGACATGATCGACACATACGTCCACGGCATCAACGGGCTCGTGTACGCCGAGGGGAACATCGCGGTGAGGGGGACAGCGCGGGTGCGCCAGATCATCGCGGCGAGGAACGTTTCGCTGGAAGGGACACTGACGCTGAACCCCGATCCGACGCTGGCGACTACGCCGCCGCCGGGGTTCTATTGGGTCAATCATGCGCCGCAGAGCGATACTTATGCGCCGCTTCCGTGAGCCGGGCCGGTGACACAGACACTCGGCGCGCCTGCGCTCGCTCCATGCTCGCTCGCTTCAGGAGTAGACCTCCATGAAGACCCGCCGCGTCAGGCGTACTTCCTTGTTGATCATCGACCGCTGCCACTCGCTGACCGAGTCAATCGCTCCGGGCGCGAGCGTCAGGTAGCCCCCAAGCGCCTCGGGCGGGAGCTGGCGGACCAACTCCTGAAATACGCCCAGCTCCATCCCCGCCAGCCCGCAGATGTAGATCAGCGTCCGCGGCGAGCACAGCAACGGCAGCAGCGCGTCGCGATCCGTGCGCAATCGATCCTGCACATACAGTCGGTCGTGCTCGCCATTTCGCTCGCGGCTCACAGCCGGGATGTAGCGGAAGTTCGGATGGTCTCTGGCCAGTTGCAGGAACTGCTGGTGATAGAGCAGATCTGTCTCATAGGGCGCGCCCATGAGCAGCGAGACGCGACTCTGGCAGCCGCTGTGGAGCAGTTCGGTGACCATGCCGCGAAACGGGGCGATGCCGGTGCCGGTGGCGATGAAGACGTACTCGTGCTCGTCAAAGCGTGCGGGCAGGACGAATCGCTTGCCATTGGGCCCGCTGAGCTTGACTTTGTCGCCGACCTTGCGGTCACACAGGTAGTTTGAGCAGACGCCGACGAAAAGCTCGCGCGTCTCCCAGTGCTCTTCGATCGAGCGTTTGACGGTCGTGCTGATGATCTTGCCAGCGCCGTCCTCGCCCAGGCTGGGGCTCGCGAGCGAATACAGGCGGACCTTGTGCAACTTGCCGTTGGCGTCGTTGCCGGGCGTGAGCACGCCGATCGACTGGCCAGCCAGGCAATGGCCCTCCAGAGGCGTGCCGCTGACATCGATCTCAATATGCCGCACCACGCCCGCGGCCTTCTTCCCCGCAGTGCAGATCTCGCTCTTGACGATCGTGCCCTCGCACGGCTCGGTCGGGCGACACAGGTGCATCTCCGCCTGGCGGAGCACGGGCTCGGCAATCTCAGGCCCACCAGGGGCATCGCTCATCATGCCCGAACATAGACCCGGCGCGCATCGACTTCAACAGCACCGCCCCCGGTCCCTGTACAATCTGGGTACACCCGCCAGGCAATTCTGTCCCGCGTGCCCGCCCCGACTCTCCCTCGATCCCTCGATCTCTCGATTCCTCCCCCTCCTTCCGGAGACGCCATGACAACGTTCCTCTGCACACCGCTCATGCTTGTATCCCTCGCGTGTTCCGCCGGCCCCGTCGCGCCGGTGCCCCCGGCACCATCGACCGCAGTCCGCCCTGTCATCGAGACGCTTCACGGCGTCAGCATCACCGACAACTACCGCTGGCTGGAAGGGGACAACTCCAAGCCTGACCAGATGGGCACAACCAACAAGGAAGTCAGCGAGTGGACGGACCTGCAGAACGCCTACACCCGCACAGTGCTTGACAACCTGCCCGGGCGCAAGGCGCTGGAGGACAAGCTCCGCCCGCTGATGGAAGTCGGCTCGGTCAGCGCGCCGCGCATGGCCAGGGAGTCGTACTTCTACTCCAAGCGCGAGGGGAACGAGAACCAGGCCCGAGTGCTCGTGCGCCAGGGGTATCAGGGCGAGCCGCGCGTCCTGCTTGACCCGGCGAAGATCGATCCCTCGGGCCTCACCACGATCTCGTGGTACGTGCCCTCTGATGATGCGACGCTGCTGGCCTATGGCACGTATCGCGCCGGCGATGAGCTCTCGGTGGCGCGGGTGATCGACGTCGCCACCGGCGCATCGCTCCCGGTGACGGTCGGCTCCAAGGTCTCCAGCTTTGACTGGATGCCCGACAACTCCGGCTTCCTCTATCGAAACCTCGCGGACGTCGGCAACCCCTACAGCGGGCAGGTCCGCTTCGTGAAGCTTGAGCCCAAGAGCAACGCCTTCGCCTCCGACACGCTGGTGATGCGCTCGTTCACCCCCGAGGAGAACAAGGCCCTGGCCACGACGTACGGCCCGGGCGCAGGCCTCAGCAAAGACGGCAAGTACCTCGTGCTCTCCTATTGGACCGACACGCGAAACAACGACCTGTGGGTCGCATCCGCCGATGAGTTCCGCAAGTCCGGCGTCGTCACGCGCATCCCGCTGGTGGTCAACAGCAAGGCAGCCTCCAACGCCGAGATCATCAACGACATCGCGTACATCACCACCACGCTCGGCGCGCCGAACGGGCGCGTGATGCGCCGTTCGATGCTCGATCCGGCCGGGCAGTTGCTCAAGACCCCGAGCATGCGCGAGCTGATCCCTGAGCGGAAAGACGCCGTGATCGAGGGCGTGTCGATCGCCAAGGGCATCATCGCGGTGGACTATCTCAAGAACGCCAGCACGCTGATCGAGCTGTTTGATCTGGACGGCAAGCCGCTGGGCCAGCTCAAACTCCCGGGCATCGGCACCGCGAGCCTGTCGACGGACTCTGACCGCACCGAGGCGTTCCTCTCGTTTACGAGTTACAACTACCCGACCACGGTCTTCCGCGTTGACCTGGCCGCGCCCGCCGCAGAGCCGGCGCTCTGGGAGCAGCCCGCGGTGCCGGTTGATCCCACCTCCGTTGAAGTGAAGCAGGAGTGGTACTCCAGCAAAGACGGCACCAAAATCTCGATGTTCATCATCCACAAGAAGGGTCTGAAGCTCGACGGCTCAAACCCCACCATCCTCTACGGCTACGGCGGGTTCAACGTCCCGCTCACCCCGGGTTTCAGCGCCCCGCTCTTCCAATGGTTTGACGCCGGCGGCGTCTACGCCGTCGCCAACCTGCGCGGCGGGGGCGAATACGGCAAAGACTGGCACGACGCCGGAAAGCTCGACAAGAAGCAGAACGTCTTCGACGACTTCATCGCCGCCGCGGAGTACCTGATCCAGAAGCAGTACACCAGCTCGCCCAAGCTCGCAGTAGTGGGCGGCAGCAACGGCGGCCTGCTCACCGGCGCATTCGTCGCGCAGCGACCGGACCTCGCCGCCGCCGCGATCAGCGCTGTGCCGCTGCTGGACATGATCCGCTATCAATCGTTCCTCATGGCCCGCTACTGGGTCCCGGAATATGGGAGCAGCGAAGACGCGTCGCAGTTCAAGGCCCTGATGGCCTACTCGCCCTATCACAACCTCAAGAAGGGCACCAAGTACCCCGCGGTCATGGTCACTGCGGGCGAGAACGACTCGCGCGTCCACCCGCTACACGCCCGCAAGATGGTCGCCGCGTTGCGCGAAACGACCTCCAGCGATCAGTCGCTCCAGCCGATCTTGCTGTGGGTCGATCGCGAGGCCGGTCATGGGCAGGGCAAGCCGTTGAACCTCCGCATTCGCGACGCCGCGGACCAGCGCATCTTCCTGATGTGGCA
>JBBQMD010000017.1:0-52811 GCA_038328575.1 Phycisphaerales bacterium
CACCGTCATCGTCGCGGTGATCCTGATCCTGTTCCTGCTCAACGTCCGCACCACGATCATCACGCTCACGGCCCTGCCGCTGTCGCTGGCGGCCGCGCTGCTCACGCTCGATGGGCTGGGCATGACGCTCAACGTCATGACGCTTGGCGGCCTCGCCGTGGCCATCGGCGAGCTGGTGGACGATGCGATCATCGATGTCGAGAACGTGCACCGGCGGCTCGACGAGAACGCGCTGCTGCCCGAGGCCGAGCGCAGGGGCTCTGTGGAGGTGATCTACTCGGCCAGCAACGAGATCCGCTCCTCGGTCGTCTACGCCACGGTGCTGATCTGCATCGTCTTCCTGCCCCTCATGTTCCTCGATGGGCTCGAAGGCCGCTTCTTCAAGCCCCTCGCGGCGACGTACATCGTCTCGATCATGGCCTCATTGGTGGTCGCGCTGACGGTGACGCCGGCGCTGTGCAAACTGCTGCTGAAGCCCAGGGCGGCCAAGCCCGGCGCGGCGGCGGCCCCGGCCAGCAAGCGCGAGCACGCGCAGAGCGACGGCTTCCTGGTGCGCTGGCTCAAGCGCCGCTACGAGCCCGCCCTGCGCTGGTCGCTGAACCACCGCGTGCTCATCATCAGCGCAGCAATCTTGGCCACCGGCCTCTCGCTCCTGCTCGCCCGCACGTTCGGCACCTCGTTCCTGCCCGAGTTTCGCGAAGGTTCGTTCACGGTGTTTGTCTCTTCGCCCCCGGGCACCTCGCTGGCCGAGAGCAACCGCTCGGCCCTGGGCATCGAGCGAAGGCTCATCGCCCTCGATGGCGTGCTCAGCGTGACCCGCCGTACCGGCCGCGCCGAGCGCGATGAGCACGCAGAGCCGGTCAGCAACAGCGAACTGGACATCACGCTCACCGCCGATGCCGACTACGCCTCCGTGCGAGCCGGGATCTCCGCCGTCGCCGGCGGCGTGCCCGGCGTGACCGTCCAGATCGGCCAGCCCATCGAGCACCGCCTCTCGCACATCCTCTCGGGCACGCCCGCGGCCATCGCCATCAACGTCTACGGCGAGGACCTGCGCACGCTCCGCACGCTGGCCAAACAGATCGAGAGCGAACTCAAGGCCATGCCGGGCGCACGCGATGTGATGGCCAACCGCGAGGTCCTCATCACGAGTATCCCGATCCGCTACCGCCACCAGGAACTCGCCGCCGCCGGGCTCACGCCCGCCGATGCCGCCGAGCAGGTCCAGGTGGCCCTCTACGGCGAGCACATCGCGGAAATAAACCAAGGTGTGCGAAGGTACGCCATGGTCGTCCGGCTCGATGCCTCCGAGCGCGAGCGCGTCGAGCAGGTGCGAGACCTCACGCTCCGCGGCATCGCCGAGGACGGCAAGCCCGGGCCGACCGTGCGCCTGCGCGATGTGGCCGACATCGGCCCGGAAAAGACGCCCAACATCATCGCCCGCGAGAACGCGCAGCGAAAGGCCGTGATCTCGTGCAACGTGGCCGATGGGCACAACTTGGGTGACTTAGTCGCGCAGGTCAAGGCTCGCGTAGAACCCATCGTGCAGCGCGCGGGGTACTTCGTTGAGTTCGGCGGGCAGTTTGAGGCCCAGCAGTCGGCCAGCCGCACGCTGATGATCGCCGGGGCCGGCATCGCCGTCCTGATGCTGATGCTGCTGCAGCTCGCCACCGGCTCGCTGAAGGTGGCCGCGCTGGTGATGATCAACCTCCCGCTGGCCACCATCGGCGGCATCGCCGCGGTCTTCATCAGCGATTCGCTGCTGCACGCGGGGCTGGTTCGCAACACGCTGGCGCTCTTCGGGCTCGGGCACTCCGCATACCTCGCGCCGGTCCTGTCGATCGCGAGCCTGGTCGGGTTCATCACGCTCTTCGGCATCGCCGTGCGCAACGGCATCCTGCTGGTCAACCACTACCGCTACCTTATCGAGGTTGATCGCAAGCCCCTGCCCGAAGCCATCATCCAAGGCTCACTGGAGCGGCTGGTGCCCATCCTCATGACCGCCCTATCCGCGGCCCTCGGCCTGCTCCCGCTGGCGCTCGCCTCGGGCCAGCCCGGCAGCGAACTGCTCGCGCCGCTCGCGGTCGTCGTGCTCGGCGGCCTGCTCACCTCGACGTTCCTGAATCTGTTTGTTGTTCCCGCCGGCTACGCGCTCATCCACCGCGTCAGCGCAGCCCCGCCGAACAATAATCTCTCTCAGCAGTCCCTGCTCGGGCGCGTCTCCCGGGCGTTTTTGCGCCGCCCGTCGTAATGTACGATGTGCGGCGGCTTCTGGTTGTTTGCCGATAGTTCACCCTCACTGACCCAAGGGGTTCCCATGCGAAAGAATCTGTTGCTGATCTCAGCCCTCATCCTCGCCCCGCTCGCCGCCTTGAGCTCGCTCGCTGGCTGCGAGGATAAGAAGCCCGCCGCCGGCACCACCGGCAGCACCGGCAAGAAAGCCGACGACCGCGGCCAGGATCACGACCACGGCGCCGACGGCAGCCACGCCGCACCCATGCCCTCCGCCCCCGGTCACGGCGGCGCGGTGATTCAACTCGGAGAGAGCACAATCGGCTCGTACAACGTCAAGGCCACGCGCGACGAAGGGCAGATCGTGGCTGGCAAAGATGCCCCCATCGATGTCACCATCACACCCGCCGCGGGCTCGCCTCTGAAGGCAATCGCCGTGCGCCTCTGGATCGGCACCCAGGACGCCAAAGGCAGCGTCAAAGCCAAGGCCGAAGTCGAAGACCCCAAGGACCCAAACCGCTGGCACATCCACGCCGAGATCCCAAGTCCCTTGCCCGTCGGCAGCAAGCTCTGGGTTGAGATCGAAGACGACAAAGGCGGCAAAGTGGTCGGGAGCTTTGAGCTCAAGGCCTAAGCGTTCAAGGTGAAGCGCCGGGGCTCGTAGACGATTGAAGCGGGAGACGCGCGCCTTGTCCCGCTCCAAACCTTTCCTTCCAGCCTGAACGAGCACGACGGCCACCCAAACGCTTCCCAAGAGATTTCCATTGACACCCTGGCACCTCGATTCAGCAAGCGTGAGCGGATGTGCGTAGGACCCGGGAGTCGTCGCGGGCAGGATGGTGACCTGGCCGAACGCCGCGCCTGTGTGCGCCGCGAGAGCGAGCAAGGCGGCGGAGCGAAGGATAGTGACGGACATACAGCAACGGGCAGAACGAGTGGTTGCAAAGGCGCTAGTCATGATTGATCTTCTAAAAATGCGAGGGAGAGAGGGTGAGAGAGGGGAGAAATGGATCGGTCGGGGAGCGCGTCAGAAAGCGTTGCGACTGCGGCTTGCTGCTGAGCTGCCGTTCGAGTCGCTCAAGGCGAGCTGTCAGCTCGGCATTGGCGGCGTCGCGTTTGGTGATGTCGGCTTTGAGGTCGTCTATCTGCTTCTGCTTCGCTTTGACTGTCAAAAATACTTCATCATTTTGAGAGCAAACAAATGAATCGCGCAACACCTACAGCAAGTAACGTAAAATAAAGCGTCACTAATAGTGTATTAGCGCCGGGAAGCGTGGACATAAATGTATGTATAAGTACGAACGGGTTGCTTTGTTCCATTAGCTGTGCAAAGACATGAAGCATGTCGTGAGCAGGCCTGCAAGGAATGCCCACGATAAGAGCCAGCTCGTTCCCGAGAACGTGACGGCGGAGTAAACTGCCTCGCGTAAGAACGTCAACCGCCCGGGCAAGTGGGCGGAGTGGGAATGGGAGTGGGAGTGGGAGTGGGTGGGCCGGTAGCCGATTGCGCATCTGCCTGCAACTCCCCAAGTCTCCACGCTTTCCGGCACCAGCGTCGGCGAATCGCTCCGGTACATTCAGCGTGCTAACCAGCGTCGAGTCGCATCCGCCAGACTCTACGAACAGAGGCGTCAGCCCTCGTCAGTGAAAGTCGCGCGACACTGATGCCAGTTCCGATGCCTCATCGTCCAGGCTTTCGAGGCGCTGAACGTGTACGTGGACAACCTCGCCGCTTCGTTCGACGCGGCCCTTGGCTAAGAGCGTCGTGCTCAACCGGGCGGTCTTGCGGAAGGCCTCGAAGACGGTGCTCCACAGAATGAGATTGCAGATCCCCGTTTCATCCTCAAGCGTGATGAAGACGACGCCGGAAGCCGTGCCCGGGCGCTGACGCACCAGGACGAGCCCGGCGACTTCAACGGTTCGGCCTTGCGGACACAGGCGTTCGCTTCGCAGGTCCGCATTCGGCGTGACGGACCTCTTATCCAGGCTGGCCCGCATGAAGGACATGGGGTGGGCCTTGAGCGACAAACCGGTCGCGTTGTAGTCGTGCAGCACGAGACGCTCGGAAGTGATCGTCGGCAACGACTCGGGGACTTCATCGTCCGCAATGCACGCCTCAAAGAGCGGCATCGGTTCGTCGCGGAGCGGCCGAATCTGCCAGAGCGAGGCCTGTCTGTCCAAGCCCATGGACTGCATCGCATCCGCCTGCGCCAATCGTCGCATCGAGGCGACCGACGCACCGCTCGCTCGCCACAGAGAACCAATCGAGTTGAAGCGTCCCGCTCTGCTCACAGAGTCGCTGATCCGCCGCGCATCCAACTCCGATAGACCCCTTGTCAAGCGCATCCCCAGGCGCAGCGCGGGACCATTCGCACCCCAGTCGGCAGGAAGCACCGGATCGGTGGTGCTCAGCGGAACCGACGAGCGAGCTTCGAGCGAGCAGTCCCAACCGCTGTGGTTGACATCGATCGGGCGCACCTCGACGCCGTGCTCCTTGGCGTCGCGGATGATCTGTGCCGGCTGATAGAACCCCATCGGCTGGCTGTTGATGAGGGCCGCGGCGAACGCGGCGGGGCGGTGCCGCTTGAGCCAGCAGGAGACGTACACGAGGATCGCGAAGCTCGCCGCGTGCGACTCCGGGAACCCGTACTCGCTAAAGCCCTTGATCTGCTCGAAGCATCGCTCAGCGAAGTCCTGTGAGTAGCCGCGCTGCGTCATCCCGGTAATCAGTTGCTTGCCGAACCGATAGATCAAATCGCCCTTGCGTTTCCAAGCGGCCATCGCCCTGCGGAGCTTGTCGGCCTCGTCGGGCGTGAAGCCAGCGGCGACGATCGCCAGTTGCATGGCCTGTTCCTGGAACAGAGGTACGCCCAGCGTGCGCCCCAGGACTTCGCGGATCGCGTCGTTGGGATAGTGCGGCACCTCCTCGCCACTGCGGCGTTTCAGGTAAGGATGCACCATCTTGCCCTGAATCGGGCCGGGGCGCACGATGGCGACTTCGATCACGAGGTCATAGAAGGTCGCCGGCTTGAGACGGGGCAGCATGGACATCTGCGCCCGGCTCTCGATCTGAAACACGCCGACCGTGTCGGCACGCTGAATCATCGCGTACACCGCGGGGTCCTCCGCTAGCGGCCCCATGAGCGTGGGAATGGTCAAACGCTGGCGATCAGCGGGCGCGTCCAGTTCAAAGGCCTTGCGGATGCACGTCAGCATCCCCAGCCCGAGGACGTCAATCTTGAGCATCCCCATCGCGTCAATGTCATCCTTGTTCCATTCGATGACCGTCCGATCCTCCATCGCGGCGTTCTCGATCGGCACCAGATCACAGAGCGGCGAACGCGTGATGACGAACCCGCCGACGTGCTGCGAGAGATGGCGCGGGAAGCCCACCAGTTCACCAGTCAGGCGGAGAACATCACGAAGAACCGGCGACGAAGGGTCGAGCCCCGTCTCACGGATGCGTTTGGCATTCGGCGTCTCATGCCAGACATCGAGGTTCTTGGCCAGGACATCCACGCAGTCCAGCGACAGGCCCAAGGCCTTGCCGACCTCCCGCACGGCGCTGCGCCCTCGATAGGTGATGACCTCGGCGGTCAACGCGGCTCGCTCGCGTCCATACTTGCGGTAGAGATATTGGATGACCTCTTCTCTGCGCTCGTGTTCAAAGTCGATATCGATGTCCGGGGGTTCCTTGCGCTCGGCGCTCACGAACCGCTCGAACAACATGCTGAAGCGGGCCGGGTCCACCTCCGTGATCCCAAGGCAATAGCAGACGGAGGAGTTCGCCGCGGCGCCGCGGCCTTGGCAAAGAATGCCCCGCGATCGCGCGAACGACACGATGTCGTAGCACGTCAGGAAGTACGCCTCGTAACGGAGCGATTCGATGACCTTGAACTCGTGCTCGAGGGCACGCTTCACCTTTTCGGGCACGCCGCCCGGATAGCGGCTGGCGGCGCCAGCCCGGGTGCATTCGACGAGGTACTGAAACGGCGCGATGCCGGCCGGGCAGGTTTCGACCGGATACTCATACTTCAGTTCATCGAGACTGAACGCCGATGCGCGAAGGACGATATCAACCGAGCGCGACGCGGCTCCGGGATCATCAGCAAAGAGCCGCAGCATTTCATCGGGTGCTTTCAGATGGCGATCGGCATTCGCGTGCAAGCGCATGCCCGCCTGCTCGATCGTGCAGCCATGACGAATGCAAGTCATCACGTCCTGAAGTTGACGCCGCTGTGGTGTGTGGTAGTGGACATCGTTGAGGGCAGCGAGCGGGATTCTCGTGTCGGCAGCAAGCCGGCGAACATTCCGCATCGATACGACCGCATCGGCGGTGTAGAGCCGAGCGATCCCGAGCGACAAGCGGTCTTGATCGAAAACGCTCCGGAGCCGATGCAGCGTGCCGGCGCACGCTGGCGACGGCCGCGCCGGAACCATCGCAACCGCAAGAAGCCCGGCGCTGTGGCTGACCAGATCATCCAGCGTGAGGTGGCATTCGCCCTTGGGCGCGCGTCGCTTGCCCAAGGTCAGAAGCTGGCAGAGCCTCGAATACGCCGGGCGGTCCGTCGGATAGACCAGGAACGACATGCCCGGCGCATCGGAGAGTGTCAATCGCGAGCCGATCGCCAGCGGGATGCCCGCGTCCTTCGCAGCGACGTGGGCACGAACGATGCCAGCCAGCGTGTTGCAGTCGGTGATCGACACGCCATAATGGCCCAGTTCGGCGGCCTGCTCGACCATCTCTTCAGGATGGCTGGCGCCGGCCAGAAACGTGTAGTTCGTCGTGACCGCGAGTTCGGCATATCGCTGAACGGCGCGCGCACTCGCCGGTCGCGCGACCGATGGCTGCTTGAACGGATGAGGCTTGATGGGTGCAAATGGCGCTTCTGGCATGGAGTCTCCCTCAGGCCCAGAACCCATGAACGAACCACTTTGACGTTTCGTTCTCGCGATACAGCCACAGCCAGCGCCCGTGCTCATCCTGAACCTTGAAGTACGACCGGCACGCCTCTGACCTTCGCCACCATTCCGCGCCGATGTGCTCCGGTCCTTCCGTGAGGGCGATGCGACTTTCCCCGCCGCGCCAGCGCAGCGACATCACCGGGCCGTCGGGAACGAGCGAGACGACTTCAGCAGCCAACGAGTTCGAGAACAGCAGCGTCGGGCGATCAATCTTGCCGAGCATCGCCGGTGGCGAGGGCTCCTCGTCCAGCCCGCATCGCAAGCCCATTGCGCGTTCGGGAAGGTGCGACTCGCACACTTCGACTCGGCACACGCGATCGGTCCCGAGCCGGTTGCGGAGCGTATCGACAAGGCTCGCAAGCTCTTGTTCGTGGTCAGTCCGACGCTCACTCCACGATTCAATCTGCTCATGCACCAACGGCTTCACGAACGACGCACCGATCCGGATCTCTTCAACGCCCCCGCCCTCATTCCCCAGATTGACCCGCTCCAGCCGCGGCCTGACCAGCGACCACAGATGCCGCGCATCGCGAGTGGGGCGGCTGAGCGTGATCGTCAGCGACTCCGGAGGCAGGTCCGATCGCTTGAGGACAATGTCGATCCGGCGCGTGCCGCTTTCGCTTTCTTTCAACTGAAACGCCAGACGCTCAATCAGCATCCGGGTGCAGAGCGCAATCGCTTCCCACTGCGTCGTCGGCCCGTCGAACGCCTGACTGACAACCGGTGGCGCCGCCACCCTCACAGGTTCAACGAGTTCAAGGGCGTTACCGATCGCCTGATCAAGCCGCAAGAGCAGCTCGTCGCCAAATCGAGAGGGCAGCAGCGACCGAGGCAGCTCCATCACCTGACCGATTCGCTCGATGCCGACTTCCTGAAGCGCTTGAACAGCGGCGCTCGTGATCCTCAAGGCCGCGAGAGGAAGGCCTAGCAGGGCTCGCTTTGCCTCGCCGTCCGGCACGATGCCCGAGGTGCCAAAGCGGGCCATTGCCCAGGCGCATCCGAATGTCGGCGCAAGGGAGATCCTCGCCTCGAAGCCGAGTTTGGCATATTGCTCCTTCGCCAGGGCAAAGAGGTGTTCCTCGCCGCCAAACGAGCGAGCGCAGCCGGACACGTCAATCAGAAGGCCGTCGCCATCGACCGCGACAATCGGTGAGAATCGCGACGACCACGCCGCCAGGCTTCGGAGCGAAACCGCGTTGCGATCGGCACGATGCGGCTCGACCCGTGGATTGCTGACAACCACGCGTGCCTGACTGAGCGCCATGCCCGAGCAAACGCCGGCACGCGCCGCTTCTTTGCAGCACGCGAACACCACTTGCTTCTGGTGAACGACATCAACAAAGAGCATCGGCCTGCGATCATGCAGTCCGCCGCTCCGCCGATCCTTCCGTCTCATCACGTCGCTTGCCAGGCGCGGCAACCAAACTGACATTGCCCGTTTCATCGTCAAGCCGCACGACCCAGCGCGCGCCTTCTCCTCGCATTGGTCGCACTCCTTTGCAACGCAGCAGTTCAATAGTCCATCGTGGCTCCGTGCTTTCCGAACGTTCAGCGCGAACCCGCCATCGCGTCTTCGCGGCGGACAACTCCGACAACTCCCAGGGCGGACGAACGAGCAGGCACGGCGCGCCGCCACTGGCGGCCGCGAGTTGCAGCCGGCGCGTGATCGCCAGTTTCAGCCCGGTGCCGTCGGCGATCACCGCCGCGATCGCCGAGCAACGCAACGCCAGGTCAATCGCCCACGCTCGTTCATCCAGCGTCGTAGCGTCGATCAGCATCGAGCGCTCGACGAAGGGCCGCTTGGACTCATCAGCACCGATCAGGGCCGGCGCGTACGGCCAGCACCCCCGCCCGACCCAAATCGTCGATCGCCGGTCAGCCAGAGTTGCTCGATGAGCCACGTGCGAGATCAGAGTCAGTGGGGGGAACCACGGGCTGTTTCTTGTGCGTTCGTCACCATCGCCAAACCACTCGTGCAAAGCTCCCGCCGCGACGCCGCCGCCAAGCGCGGCATCAATCTCCTGCCAGCCGGTGGCGATCGGCCCCATATCCTTGTGGCGGGTGGCGTGCTGCTGGCGAGCTTCAATCTGCTCGACCAATGCCGCGAGCACGGCTTTATTGGCTGAGGTCGGCACTCGACTTAGCGAAGGAAACGCCGGTAGCATGGTGTTAGGGTATAACCCAAACGCAATCCGTGCAAGCAGATTCTACGTCTTGGTCAAAAAAGAGTGTCCGGCGACACCCGATCTGCGGGCAGGATCAGCGTCGCGTCGTTGTTCTTTGGCGAGTTGACGCGGTTGCTGACCGGATGCGCCATCAGGACGCCCTCGGCCGGTGTTCAAAGCGCAGGCGAACGCCGCCGGGGCGTTCGCCTGCGTCTCAAAGGCCGATGAGCCCGCGAAGCTGCTGCGAGCAATCCACAAAGCCGCCGCTCGCTGACCGTGGCGCTCAGCGCGCCGAGGGCAGAGCAACGCGATCACCCCGCCGGTCTCGGATCATCTCCACCTGCTTCGCGTTTGAAGGCACGGTCACCGATGTACCAGCCGCGACCGCGGCGTCGCTTATGCTGGTGGGCCCGCCCAAGTACGACCAGCGCGTCCCATCGTGCGTGATGGTGCGATAGCGTCCCGGCTTCATAGAGGCAGTGACCCAGCGCACTTGCCCGTCCTTCAGGTCCGCCTGTTTCTCGTCGCGCGAAAACTTCACGCTCGGCTCGCGCCACCCCGCGGGGAAGCGCCCCGACTCGACAAACCCGCCGTAGAGCGCCTTGGTCTGCTCGGGGTAGACTTCCAGCGTCCCCTTGCTGAACCACCAGACGTGCCCGCCGGCGCCGCTGCTCCGCGTGAGCTCAACCGCCTTGCGCAGGTCGTCCCACGCCACCGGCTTGGGCTCGCTCCCGGTGCTCATGATGCCAGCGATCAAGTCGTTGACGCGCCCGGCCCCCAGCGTCTGCATGTACTTGACCTGGTCCTTCCAGGTGGCCTCGAACGCGGGGTAGTTGTAGCGATAGTTCTGCGGGATGAACTCGTCCCAGCGGGCTGGCGTCTTGCTGGCAGCAGCAAAGTCGCCCAGGTTCACGCGATCCGCCTCGGTCCACGCCGCCCACTTGGGCCATTCCAGCAGATAGTTCTCAAAGCACCATGGGTAGACCGCCGGGCTCAGGCTGATCTGCACGCCCGGCGCCGCGGCCCGCACGCTCTGGGTGAAGATCTTGCCGTACTCGTTCACCTTGTCCGCGCGCCAACGCATCCACCCCGCGTCCTTGATGTCAGATGGCGGCGTCTTCCCGCCGTTCTCTTTCGCATACACCGACTTGGTGTAATCGTCGTAGCCCATGTTGATGTAAGGCCACACGATCCGGTCGTCCAGTTGCACGCCGTCCAGGTCATAGTTCGTCGCGGCTTCCACCACCAGATCAATCAGCAGCTTCCGAGGCTCGGGGTGCAGCGGGTTCATCCACACAAACCCGTTCGGCGCAACCTCGCTCCCCTTCTCATCGCGCGACAGCCACTGCGGGTACATTCGGCGCAGGTGGTTGTCCGTGTCCTTGTGCGCCGCCATGAAGCCGTACTCGAACCACGCGACATAAATCAGCCCGTTGCGATGGGCCTCGATCAGCGTCTCCTCCAGCAAGTCGCGCCCCTGCGTGCGCACCGCGTCGGGCGCATCGCTCGGGTCGCTCTTCATCAGCGCCGGGCGACGATCAACCCCGATCACTTTCTTAAGCACCTCGCTGGGAAACTGCGTGTATCCGTTCTTCCATGACTCGACGTAGACCGTGTTGATGCCGAGCTCGCGCAGCCGGCGCATCGTCTCGCCAGTGTTCTTGGCGCTGGCGATCGCTTCGTTGGCGGTCGTGGTCACCCACACGCCGCGCACCTCGGTGCGGGCCTTCGCCCCCGACGCGGGGATCGCCTGTTCGATCTTCTTGCGGGCTTCGCTCGCCGCTCGCTCCGCAGCTCGCCGGGCTTCCTCCGCCGGGTCAGGGGCCGCCGGCGCCTGGGGCACGCTCGGCAGGCTGGGCACGCTCGGTGCCCTGGGCACCGACGGCAAGCTCGGGAGGCTCGGGATCTGCTCAGCGCACGCGGCGCTCAGCGAAATCCCGGCAATCCAGGTGATGGTGAGGGCGACTTTGGACAGGCCGTTGCGCATACGCCTAACCTCCTCGCCTCACGCCGGGCATCCGATGATGGATGCCCCAAGCGAGGGCGTTTGAATGTGTGAACCGCGTTCGCGCCGGGGTGAACGCTCCGACCGGCGCTGGGGAAGACCAACCTTGAAGGGACTGATCATGGCTGACGGTATGTTTCGATTGGCAATCATCGGCGCCGGTGGCATCGCGGGCGCCCACGCCGGGGCGGTCAAGGCGTCGCCGGATCGGCTGACGATCAGCGCCGTGGTCGATCTGAACGCCGAGTCCGCCGACAAGCTGGCCAAGGACTTTAGCGCCAAGACATTCGCCAGCGCCGCCGAGCTGTTCGCCGCCAACAAGGCCCAGCGCATCATCGATGGCGTCGTGATCTGCACGCCGCCCAGCGCCCGCATCCCACTGGTCGAGCTGGCCCTGAAGCACGGGGTGCCGGTCCTGAGCGAGAAGCCGCTGGCCCACACCCTGGCAGACGCCAAGAAGCTGGCGAGCCTGAGCCGCAAGTTCAAGAAGACGCCCGCGTTCGTCGGCTTCTGCCATCGCTTCGTGCCCGCGGTTCACGACATTCTGCGGATGACGCGCGAGGGCAAGATCGGCTCCGGCGTCCGCTGGGAGAACGCCTTCGCCTGCGACCTGCCCGGGCACGAGACCAAGTGGTTCAGCGAGCCCAAGAAGTCTGGCGGAGGCGCATACCTGGACATGGGCAGCCACTCGATCGACCTGTTCCACTTCATGTGCGGCCCCAGCAAAACACTCGGGGCCGTCTTCACCAACAAGTGGAAGGGCCGCACCGAAACCGCTGGCACGGTCTTGGTCAAGAGCGTGAAGGCTTCGAAGTCCAGCCCGATGAAGCCCGGCGTCGCCGGCAGCATCTACGCAGGTTGGGCGGAGACCTGCCGCTTCACCCTGGCGCTGGTCGGCGACAAGGGCATGTTCTTCTATGATTACGAGAAGCCCTCGGAGCTGGTCTTCAAGGATCTGGGCGGCAAGGCAGAGGTCATCCCCTGCGAGCCGCACGACGTGCGTTTCAGTCGTCAACTCGTGGCCTTCGCCGATGCGGTGCAGTCCAAGGCCAAGACCCCGCTGGCGACGTTTGACGACGGCGTCGCCGCCGCGGCGTCGTTCGACGCCGCCATGAAGCTGGCCAAGAAGTAAAGCCCTTGACAATCCGGGGGATTCACTGGCCCAGATCTCGCTCGACCGCCAAGACCAAGTCTTCAACCCAAACCCGCCGGAACAATCCGGTGCGTTTTCTCGTTTGACTGGGCGGCTTCGGTTGATCACGGTAAGATTATAGAAGATTGAGCCGGACCGTGCGCTACCCGGCAAACCGGAGCGCGCGGCCCCCTGCCAGGGAGCGCCGATGAGCAGTGCAAAACCCGCGTCGCGTGACCGATCCGAAGCCCCCGCCGGAGCAAAGCTCCAATACCCGATCGGCCCGACCGACTTGGCTCGAGGAATCGAAAAGATCCCCGTCACGGTCTTTGCTAGTAGCGCCAGCGCCAGCAAGGCGGTGGCCCACGAGATCGCGTCGGTCATCCGCGAGCGCGCGGCGCAGGGGAAGACCGCGGTGCTCGGGCTCGCGACCGGCAGCACGCCGCAGGGCGTCTACGAGGAGCTGGTGCGCCTGCACGTGCAGGAGGGCCTGAGCTTCGCGAACGTAGTGACGTTCAACCTCGATGAATACTGGCCGATGCAGCCGGGCGAGCTGCAGAGTTACGACCGCTTCATGCGCGAATATCTGTTTGACCACATCGATATCCGTCCGGAGAACATCCACATCCCCGACGGCACCCTGGCGATGGAAGACGTCAGCGCCTTCTGCGAGCGTTACGAGGCCCTCATGGCCGAGCACGGCGGGATCGACCTGCAGATCCTGGGCATCGGGCGCACCGGGCACATCGGGTTCAACGAGCCCGGCTCGACCTTGGACTCCAAGACACGGTTGATCACGCTGGACCGGGTGACGCGGATTGACGCCGCGAGCGACTTCTTTGGTGAGTGGAACGTGCCGCGCAAGGCGATCACGATGGGGGTCGGCTCGATTCTCGCGGCCAAGCGGGTCGTGCTGCTGGCCTTCGGCGAGCACAAGGCGGGCGTGATCAAGCGGGCGGTCGAGGGCGAGATCAACACGCACGTCGCGGCCAGCGCGCTGCAGGAGCACCCGAACGCAAAGATGCTGCTGGACCCGTCTAGCGCCGCGGAGCTGACGCGATTCAAGACGCCCTGGATGCTGTCGAGCATGGAGCGATTCGGCTTGGCGTGGGACGTGCAACAGACCAAGAAGTCGGTGATCTGGCTTGCTCGCACGCTGGAGAAGCCAATTCTCAAGCTCACCGAAGAGGACTACAACGAGCACGGCCTGCAAGAGCTCCTGAGCACCCGGCACGGTGGCGCGTACGAGATCAACATCGAGGTCTTTCGCGCAATGCAGGCGACGATCACCGGCTGGCCCGGCGGCAAGCCAACGCACGGCGCGGGCGGTGATTCGGCGCGAGAGGAACGGCGCGAGGGTTCGGGCAACGGTGCGCCGGCGAGCGGTTCGGGCGGGGCGCCGCTCGGTGCTGAGTCGGAAGTGTTCCCCAAGCGAGTGGTCGTGTTCTCGCCGCACCCGGATGACGACGTGATCAGCATGGGCGGGACGTTTATCCGCTTGTGTGAGCAGGAGCACGAGGTGCATGTGGCGTACCAGACCAGCGGCAACATCGCGGTATTTGACGAGAACGCGGTGCGGCACGCGGACTTCGTGACGGAGTTCAGCCGCGCGTTTAAGTTGTTTGACGGGGCGGAGGCGAAGAAGATCGAGGACAAGATTCTGAGCTTCGTGAAGACGAAGGATGCGGGGGAGATCGACAGCCCCGAGCTGCAGATGATCAAGGGGCTGATCCGGCGAACCGAAGCACGCAGCGCGGCGCGATACAGCGGCGTGAAGCCCGCGAACATTCACTTCCTGGACCTGCCGTTTTACGAGACCGGCCGCGTGAAGAAGAAGCCCTTGGGTGAGGATGACATCCGCATCACGATGGAGCTGCTGGAGCGGGTGCGCCCGCACCAGATCTATGTCGCCGGCGACCTGAGCGATCCGCACGGCACGCATCGCGTGTGCCTCTCGGCGGTGATCACTGCGATCCAACGCTTGAATCAGCAGGTGTGGATGAAGCAGTGCGAGGTGTGGCTGTATCGCGGCGCGTGGCAGGAGTGGGAGCCGCACGAGATCGAGATGGCGGTGCCGCTGAGCCCGGACGAGGTGGCGCGAAAGCGCATGGCGATCTTCAAGCATGAGAGCCAGAAGGACCGGGCGCTCTTCCCGGGTCCAGATGCACGCGAGTTCTGGGAACGAGCCGAGGACCGCAACAGCGCCACGGCGGCGACGTACGACTTGCTGGGCCTGCCGGAGTATCAAGCGATCGAGGGCTTCGTGCGCTGGAAGGCCAGTGAGATGGATCACGCGATTGTCGAGGTGAAGGACGGGGCGGCGGAAGTGGCAAAGCGGCAAAGTGGCAAAGTGGCGACGGGAGTCGCGCAGGTCGCGAAAGCCTCGACGGCGCGGTAGAGTGTCTGGTCGCGTCTGACGTTGCTCGATGGACACTTTGAGGGCCGCATGATCACCCATTCCCGTGTTGGCGTTTGTTCCTGGTCACTGCAACCCGCGTCGGCGCGCGAGCTGGTTGAGAAGCTGCTCGCCTGCGGCGTGGCGCACACGCAGCTTGATCTGCGCCCGCTGCTGGATGGCTTGTGGAGCGAGATTGAGACGGTAAACCGCTTGCGGGCCGCGGGTATCGAAACGGTGAGCGGCATGGTCGGGTTTCGGGGCGAGGACTACTCGACGCTGGAAACGATCATGGCGACCGGCGGCGTGCGGCTGGATGAGCACTGGGAGCACAACCTTGCGATGGCCCGTGGCGGCGCGCAGATGGCGGCGCGACTCGGGCTGAAGCTGGTGACGTTCCACGCGGGGTTCATTCCGCACGAACGCGGGGCCGAGCGGACGCTGATGATCGAGCGACTGCGGCGCGTGATTGACACGTTTGATGATCGCGGCGTGCGCGTGGGCTTTGAGACCGGGCAGGAATCCAGCGAGACGCTGCTGGACGCGCTGGATGATCTAGCGCGCCCGCACGTGGGCGTGAACTTTGACCCGGCGAACATGATCCTCTACGCCATGGGCGACCCGATCGCTTCGCTGCGGGCGCTGCTCAGCCGCACGGTGCAGGTGCACATCAAGGACGCCAACGCGACGCCGACGCCCGGCACGTGGGGGCGCGAAGTCCGCGCCGGCGAGGGCGAGGTGCGCTGGAGCGAGTTCTTTAAGGTGCTGCGCGAGGGGGGCTCGAGTGTTGATCGATTGATCGAGCGCGAGGCGGGCGGGTCGCGGATTGAGGACGTGCGAATGGCGGCGGAGCTGGTGAAGCAGCTTTCGTAGCGATGATGGCGGGGAACCTGTCCGCTTCGGACCTTTTAACTTTCGACGCCCGCACTCAACGCGCGGCGAGGACGGACGCGAGCACCACGATGGGCACTGTGAATGTCGGGATCATCGGGCTGGGATTCATGGGCCGCACGCACCTGGCGGCGTATCAGGCGGCGCGAGAGGCGGGGCTCGACGTGCGAGTGGTGGGGATCGCGGATCGCCGGTTTGCCGAGGTTTGGAGTGATCCATCGCTGGCGGCGGGGGGTGCGAGGGGCGAGGGTGGGGGCGGCAACTTTGAAACGGGCGCCTCGCGCGACAAGCTCTTTGATCCGAGTGAGGTGACGACATACGCCGACGACGCGGCGCTCCTTGCCGATGAGCGCTTCGATCTAGTGAGCGTTTGTACGCCGACGGACACGCATGTTGATGTCGCGACGCGGGCGCTGGAAGCGGGCAAGCACGTGCTGTGTGAAAAGCCGGTGTCGCTGCGCGCGGCGGAGATCGCGCGCCTGGCGCAGACGGCGCGCGATGCGGATCGGCTGTGCATGCCAGCGATGTGCATGCGCTTCTGGCCGGGGTGGTCGTGGCTCAAGGACCGCGTGGTTGACGGCTCGCTCGGGAGCGTCAAGAGCGCGACGTTCCAGCGGCTCGGCTCGGCCCCGGACTGGGGCACCGATTTTTACGGCGACACAAGCCGATCCGGCGGCGCGCTGATGGACCTGCATATCCACGATACGGATTTCATCTGCTGGCTGTTCGGCGGTGGCGGGACGGTGGGGGGAGCGGGCGTGCGCGGCGTGGTGAGCCGCGGCGGGCTGGCGCACGGGACAACGCTGTATAACGTCGGCCCGCAGGGTGGCAGTGGAATCCGCCCGCATGTGATGGCGGAGTGGGGGCAGGATCATCACCCGGGATTCGGGTTTCGCATGCGCTTCGTCGTAGTCTTTGACCACGCGACGGCGGACTTTGACCTCGCCCGTACGCCCGCGTTGCTGCTGCATCGAGGCGGCGCGAGTGAAGCGGTCGCGTTGCCCGAGGGCACCGGGTACGACTACGAGGTCCGCCACCTGATCGACGCGATCCACCTTGGGCTGAAGAGCGGTGAGATGCGGGCGACGCTTGACGACGCGATCGCAGTGGCGAATGTGCTTGAGATGGAGCGGGCGAGCCTTGGCGAGAGTCGCGAGTAGAGAGTAGAGAGTCGCGAGCGAGGAGACCCGAGGTGCGAGACGCGCGAGGCGAGTGTCTGGGCAAAACGGCCGCAGGCCCCGAGCGTTTGCTCAGGGCCTGCGGTGTGGAACGAGCCGGCGCGCCGTGTAAGCCGAGTTCTGTGACGGCTCGTGGTTTCCGTGTCCGCTCCTTTGACGGGGGCGTTGGAACACGGACCTTCGAGCGTCAGCGACCATTTCTCTGCGCCGCGCATTGCTGCGAAGCTGGAGCGGTCTACCCGACGCCTGTCCCCGCCGCTTTCGCAGCGAGGGTGATTCCGCCGGACCGGCGGTCGATCGGCGTGAGCCGATCAAGGCGTCTGCGTGACCTTGCACGCGATGGGGTTTGCCATGCCCCGGCTGTCACCAGCCGAGCGGTGCGCTCTTACCGCACCTTTTCACCCTTACCTGATCCGAGCTGGCGGGCACAAGGCCCGGCCCGCTCGGCCATCGGCGGTATGTTCTCTGTGGCACTGTCCCTCAGCCCTGGCTCATGTGTCGGGCCGGGTGGGCGTTACCCACCATCGTGTCCTTTCGTGCTCGGACTTTCCTCCGGACGGTTACCCGCCGGCGGTCGCTTTGGCGCGCCGATCTTCACTTGTCAACAAGGGAGGGTAGGGTGAGTTCGTGCCAGCGGGCGGGGTTCCTTATGCTTGTGTCATGACGACGCTCGCGAAGGCTCCGGCGAGGTTGACGCTTTGGCTCGCAGCAACACAGTTGCCGCTGGGTACCGCGATTGTGGAGGCCCTGCGCGCGAGCCAGTGGGATGGCGCGTTGCGCGTGGGCTCGACGCTGGCTGGCGAGGCAACGGGGCTTGCGGCCGCGCTGAGTGCGAGTTCCGCCGGTGACGATCTGCGCTCGGCGCTGGCGGCCAGCGAGGCTGGTGTGTTCTTTCTCGGGAGCCCGGGCGCGTTCGCAAGCTTGCCCGATGCGGCCCAGCGCCTGGCCGATGTTGCCCTGCTGGAGAACGCGCGAAAGCGCGGCGTCACGGTCACAAGCCTGGAGCCGCTGCCGGCGTCGTTGATCGAGCTGTTGGAAGTGCAAGTCGATTCGTCAGCGCCTGCGGGCATCGCCAACCCGCCGGGTGTGGGGGTCCTTGGCGGGATGGGGGGGCTGGCGGGGGTTGAGGGACGCAGCGTGATGGCGGGCCAGGGGCGGGGCGGGTCGCTGGATAGCGATCGTTTGCCGTCGTGGGTGGTGCAGGCTGGGCTAGCGCGTTGGTCGGCGTCGGTCAAGGCGGCGTTGGACGTCGCGGAGCAACTGGGGCCGGTGCGATCGATGTCGGTGGAGTCGATCGGGCCGGCGTGGGCGGGGTCGCTCGGTGCGCGGATCGCCGACGCGATGGACCTGGCGATGTTGTTTTTGGGTGAGGCGGAGTCGGTGGACGCCGCGTTCGATGCGCCGAGCGAGGGCGGGCTGCGCCCGACATCTGGCAACACCCTGCGCGATCTGCGAGGCGACCTCACGGCCAACCTGCGATTCAGCGGCGGGCGCTCCGCGACGGTGTACGGGTCGAGCGAGGCGGGGCAGCCGCGTGTGCGGGCGACGTTGATGACCAGCAAGGGGCGCGTGTCAGTTGGCAGCGGTGGGTTCGAGTGGGTCAACGTTGACGGCAGCGTCGTCGAGTCGCCAGCGGTTGGCGCGTCGCCACCTGACAGCCTTGCGCACTTTGCCGGGGCGATCGCGGACCAGTTGCTGCGCTTGGATTCGGCGGGCGCCGAGCATGACATGCGCTGCGGGGCCAGCGCGGGGAACGCGGCGACGATGCTGGCGATGGCGCAGGCGGCGCTGTTGAGCTGCCGAACGGGCGAGGCGGAGAGCCCGGCGACGATGCTGAAGATGGCCGGGGGATGAGGCGGAGGAAAGCCGTTGAGGGAGATCAACCTCCCCGAGTTACTCCCACTCGATCGTTGCCGGCGGTTTGCTGGAGATGTCGTAGACGACGCGGTTGACGCCGCGAACCTCGTTGATGATGCGGGTGGAGATGCGTGCGAGGATGTCGTAGGGGATGCGTGACCAGTCGGCGGTCATGAAGTCTTCGGTGGTGACGGCGCGGACGGCGACGACGTTGTCGTAGGTGCGTCCGTCGCCCATGACGCCAACACTCCTCACCGGCAACAGCACCGCGAAGACCTGGCTGGTGGAGCGATACAGCCCCGCGGCGACAATCTCGTCCAGCAGGATCTGGTCGCACTCGCGCAGGATGTCGAGCTTCGGACGCGTCACCTCGCCCAGCACGCGAACCGCGAGGCCCGGGCCGGGGAAGGGGTGGCGCCAGACGAGCTTGTCCGGAAGGCCGAGCACCTCGCCGAGCTTGCGAACCTCGTCCTTGAAGAGGTCGCGCAGGGGCTCGATGAGCTGGAAGTCCATCTCGGCGGGAAGGCCGCCGACGTTGTGGTGCAGCTTGATGCCAGCGGAGGTGCCGGAGTGGCCGTGCCCGGACTCGATGACGTCGGGGTAGAGCGTGCCTTGAGCGAGGAACGCGAACTTTCCGCGCGGCGCCGCGGGCGAGCCAGATGCCCCCAGCGCGGGCGTGGGCTCCTCGTCAGAGATTTTGTCCGCCTCGGTCTGGAAGATATCGATGAAGCGGTGCCCGATTCGGCGGCGCTTCTCCTGCGGGTCGGTGACGCCCGCGAGGTCGGCCAGGAAGAGCGCCTCGCTATCGGCGACGCGCAGATCAATGTTGAAGTGGTCCCGGAACGTCGTCTCGACGAACGCGCGCTCGTTCTTGCGCAGCAGGCCGGTATCAACAAAGACGCACGTGAGCTGGTCGCCGATTGCTCGATGCAGGAGCGCCGCGACGACAGAGGAGTCCACGCCGCCGCTGAGCCCGCACAGGACGCGATCATCGCCCACGCGCTGGCGGATGTCGCGCACTGCGGACTCGAGATAATCCGCCATCCGCCACTCGCCCTTGCAGTGGCAGATCTCGTAGAGGAAGTTCCCGATGATCGTGCTGCCCTGGGGCGTGTGCGTGACTTCGGGGTGGAACTGCACGCCGTGGAACGAGGCGCGCCCCGGGCGGTCGATCCGCACCGCGGCCAGCGGGCACGTGGGGGTGCTGGCGAGCACTTTGGTTTCAGTTGACCCGAGGGTGCCGGGGTCGGGGGGTATGACCTGGTCGCCGTGCGACATCCAGACGGTGGTCTTCTCCGGGAGCGCCGCGAGCAGGTCGCCCTTGGATTTGACGCTGATCTGGGCGCGCCCGAACTCGCGATGATCGGCACGCTCAACGCGGAACCCGATTTCGCGGCAGGCCCACTGCATGCCGTAGCAAATGCCCAGCACGGGGATGCCCAGGTCCAGCAGCGCGGGGTCGGCGACGGGCGCGCTCTGGTCGTAGACGCTGGCGGGCCCGCCGGAGAGCACGATGCCCTTGGGCGGGACGGGCATTTCGCGGATGAACTTGAGCGCGGCTGACGGCGCGACGAGGATCGAAAAGACGCCGGCCTCGCGTACTCGCCGGGCGATGAGCTGGGCGGTCTGGCTGCCGAAGTCCACGATGACGATGCACTCGCGCTGGCCGGAGCGGTAGAGCGTGCTGGTGTCGGTGCCGGTGGTGCTGGCGACGAGGGTGGGGGTGGCTGATGTGGCCAGCGTCGGCGCGTTGACGGGCGGAGTGTTCATAGGGCCGCGGGCTCCGAGGGTTCGGCGAAGGGGAAGAGGGATGATAGAAGCGAAGGGGTGAGTAGGGGTGAGCAGGGGTGAGCGGGGGTGAGCGGGGAGCGCTCCATGGGAGCACTCGGTGAGACAGTGAGGACGTTCGCGGTCGGTGCGGGTCGGCTGGAGTAAACTGTGCGACGCGATGAGGTCATGGATGCCCCAAGTCGATGCGCAGACGCCCGAAGTGCAGGCACTGCGCGAGCGTCGCGGTCGGGGAGGGCGGCGGGTGTGGCCGGGATGTAGGGGGTGCGGAGTGTTCGCAATGGCCATCGCGCTCGCGATGCCCGCGTGCTCACCTCAGATTGAAGATTGGGAATCGGCGGAGCCTTCGGGGCGGATGCAACGAATCGTGAAGGCGGTGCGTGAGAACGACCAGACCGCGGTGCCGCGACTGGTCCGATCGCTGCGCAGCGACGACCCGCTCATCCGAATGACCGCGGGTGATGCGCTGATTCGGTTAACTGGGCAAGATTTTGGCTACCGATATGACCGATCAGAGTCCGATCGAAGAGAAGCGATGAAGCGTTGGGAGAGTTGGCTGGCGGAAACGAGTTCCAGCGGGAACACTTGGGTACCGACCGGCGCAGCGGAACCCACCCCAGCGCCCGGCCCGGAGCGAAGCAACTCATGAGTACGCAGACGGACGTGAGATTGCAGTTGCCATCCAACCCGCTGTTTCTCAGCGGCGCGCGCGAGATGGTCTATCAGTTCGCCAGCCGCTCGGGCTTCAGCGACGAGGCCTGCGGGCAACTGGCCCTGGCGGTGGACGAAGCGCTGTGCAACGTCATCCGTCACGGCTACGGCAAAGCGCCGGATCGCCCGATCTGGCTCTCGCTGGCGTTCGTTGGGGGCGTCGCGACGCCCGAGACGCAACATCAGAATCCGACTCAGGCGCTGCAGATTGTGATCGAGGACGAGGCGAAGCAGGTGGACCCGTCCACGATCAAGTCGCGCGACCTTGACGAGATTCGACCCGGCGGCCTCGGCGTACACATCATCACCGAAGTGATGGACGAGGTGCGGTGGGAGAAACGACCGAACTCAGACGTCGGCATGCGGCTGACGATGATCAAGAAGCGGATGCCGGCAGACACAGTGACTTGAGCGGAGTCCGAAGGCCATCGTCGGGGCCGCGCCGGGTTGGATGTTGCGATTGTCGGGGGTTGAGATCGATTTGCCAGCGTTCACTGCGGAAGGACCAGTTATGGCGGACAACGTGCTCGGCCCACTCAGCGTGAACTCCAAACCCGTCAACGACGTCGTGGTGATTACGCCCATTGGCGATATCGATCTCTCGGGCTCGCCCTTGCTGCGCCAGGAACTGAAGAAAGCGCAGGGCAAGAAGATTGTCGTCGATCTCGCGGGCGTGCCGTACATGGACAGCTCGGGCCTGGCGACGCTGGTCGAAGCGATGCAGTCGGCGCGGCGCGGCTCGGGCCAGCTCGTGCTCTGCAACTTGTCCGATCGCGTGCGTTCGATCTTCGCAATCGCCAAGCTCGAGACGGTCTTCAAGCTCACCGGCACGCTGGACGAGGCGATGGCGAAGTGATGAGCCCTTCGCGCGGGCTGGCGTGAGTGCTGGCTGAGCGTCGGCCATGCCGGTACAGTGGGCGACATGAGCGAGCCGACCCCACAAGCGGAGCAGCGTGAAAACGCGGGCGAAGGCGGACGCAGCGCGGTCGCGTCGATCGCGCAGGGCCTTGTCGCGCCGGTGGCGTATGTCGGCGCGCGAGGGCTGGCGATCCTGGATCACATCGGCGCGATCGGCGGGCTGACTTTCGAGACGTTGCGCTGGATCGCACGGGCGTTCACGCGCCGGCGAGTGCGGATGGGTCTGCCCGCGATCATGTCGCAGATCGTGCGCGTGGGCGTGCGGTCGCTTTTCATCGTGTCGCTGGTGTCCGGGTGCGTCGGGCTGATCCTGGTGCTGCAGATGGCACCGCCCCTGGATCAGTTCGGGCGGAAAGAACTGGTCGCGAACATCGTGGGTGTGGCGATCTTGCGTGAGCTTGGCCCTTTGATCGCGGCGATCGTGCTCACGGGGTTTGCTGGCGCCGCGATCGCAGCGGAGCTGGGCACGATGGTGGTGGGCGAAGAGATCGAGGCGCTCGAAGCGCAGGCATTGAATCCGATTCGGTTTCTCGTGGTGCCGCGCGTGGTGGCGACGGTGCTGTCGATGATGTGCCTGGCGGTGGCCGGGAACGTGGTGGCGATCGGCTGCGGGATGGTGATTGGGCTGCTGGCGCTGGAGATCCCCATCGCGACGTTCTGGGAGAATCTGCTCTACCAGGCCAAGGCAATCGACTTCATCACGGGCTTTGCCAAGTCTGTGGTCTTTGGGGCGCTCATCGGTCTGATCGCGTGTACCAACGGGCTGCGCGTCACCGGCGGCGCCGCGGGCGTGGGCAAGGCGACGACGGACACCGTGGTACAATCGATAGTGGCGATCGTGATCGCCGACCTGATTTTCACGGCGGTCTTCTTCGCTTGGAAGCTGACGTGATGAAGGGCCGATGCCAGTGAGTTGGCACTTGGTCGTCTATGATCGCGGCTTATGGCCAGGTCTTTGACAACTTCCGCCCGCGTCAGTGGTGCTCTGGACCCCTCGCCCGTGCGCGTCGCGCTGGTGGTGAGCCGGTACAACCGCACCGTGACCGACGCGCTGGAGCGCGGCGCGTTGAAGGCGTTTGCGGACGCAAGCGATGGGATGGGTCAGATCGCGAGCAATGGCTCGGCTGTGGAGATCTTTGAGGCGGCGGGTGCGTTCGAGACGATCGCGCTGGCATCGGCGGCCGCGGCGACCGGGCGTTTTCACGCGATCGTCGTCCTGGGGTGCATTGTCAAGGGCGAGACGAATCATGATGAGATTCTGGGGTACAGCGTGACGCGCGAGCTGGCGACGATCTCGCGCGAGCGAAGCCTTCCGGTGGGGCTGGGCGTGCTGACGGTGAACACGCCTGAGCAGGCGCTGGCGCGGGCGGGCCTGGCGACGGCACCGGCGCGGCGCGGGGCCAAGGCGGGTAAGCCGGGCGACGAACGCATCGGCAACAAGGGGGCTGAAGCGATGGACGCGGCGCTGCACACGCTCAGCGAGGTGCGGCGGATGCGATCGGTCGGCACCGACGGGCACGCGCCAGCGAGCAAGCGTTCGAAACTTCGTTCGCCTGACAAGCTGGCGCGCGCGTCACGCCCGGGAGCTCGCCCATGAGCGTCAATCGCGGCGTCCGCCGACTCGCATTCCAAGCGTTGTTTCAGATCGATGCGCAGCACGCAACGGGCGGGCGGCAGAACACCGAGAAGGACCTGCGCCTGATCCGGGATTCGCTTGTCGAGGAGCACCCGGGCATGAGCGTTACCGAGCTTGACCACGCGATGGAGCTGGCCAGCGAGGCGTGGCGCGATCGCGCGAGCGCGGACAAGGTGACGAGCGAGCTGGCCCCAACGTGGCCGGCGCGCCGGCAAGCCGCGGTCGATCGCGCGATCCTGCGGCTGGCCCACTACGACATGACCAAGGGTCCGGGGCGGGAGAAGCCGAAGGTGGTTGTCAACGACGCGGTCGAGCTGGCCAAGGAGTTCTCAACTGAGAAGTCGCCCGGCTTTGTGAACGCGCTGCTGGACAAGGTGCTTAAGCGCGTGCTGGGCGAGAGCGCAGCGGTCCAGACCTTGCCCGGCGCAAGCGTGGAAGCGTCCAGCGACGAGCGCATGACCGATGAGCCGCGCAGCGACCGTGACGCGCCGGCGAGTTAGCCCTTGAGCCCGTAAACCGAACGAAGCTTCGTCTCTAGGTGACGCATCAGCGGCTCGGGCGAGAGCTCCTTGCCCGTGACTTTGCGACAGAGCTCCGCCGCGCGATAGCGCCGGCCGTGCCGGTGGATGTTGTGGCGCAACCAGCCGAGCAGGTCGCCAAAGTTGCCCTTGCTCATACGCTTTTCAAGGTCAGGGATGTCGCGGTTGATCTTCTCCCAGAACTGCGCGGCGTACAGATTCCCCAGCGTGTACGTCGGGAAGTAGCCGACGAGCCCGAACGCCCAGTGCACGTCCTGCAGACAGCCGACCTTGTCGCTGGGAACCTTGAGCCCCAGGTAGTCCTTGAACATCGCGTTCCACGCCTTGGGCAGATCTTTGACTGCCAGGTCGCCGTTGATCAGCGCACGCTCAAGGTTGAAACGCAGCATGACGTGGAGGTTGTACGTCGCCTCGTCCGCCTCGACGCGGATGAACGATCGCTTCACGACGTTCGCGGCCCGGAAGAGGTCTTCCGGCGAGGCCTTCATGGTTGGGCCCAGTGTCTTCTTTGCCACTGGTGTACACCACTGCCAGAAGCCGCGCGAGCGCCCGACGAAGTTCTCCCACATCCGCGACTGGCTCTCGTGAATGCCCAGGCTGACCGCGTCGCCCAGCGGCTCTCCCCAGTGCGCGGCTTTCGGCAGGCCCTGCTCGTAGAGCCCGTGCCCGGCCTCGTGCATGGTGCCGCTCAGCGGCTCCAGGAAGCTGGCCGAGCCGTAGCGCGTGGTGAGGCGGGTATCTAGCGGGCCAGGCGAGCTGCAGAATGGGTGGGTCGTCACGTCAAGCCGGCCCGCCTGCATGTCAAAGCCCATCGCGATCAGGATCGCGTTGGCAAAGTCGGTCTGGGGAGCCACCGGCAGCTTGAGCTCGGTCACGCGCGAGGAGACCTTGGCCTTCGCAGTGGTGAGCTCTTGAACCAGCGCCGAAAGGCGCGGGCGCAGCGGCGTGAAAATCGCGTCAACCTGCGCGGCGGTCATGCCCGGCTCGTATTCCTCCAGCAGGTTGTCGTACAACTCGCCCGAGGCGGGCACCCCGTAGCACTCGGCTTTTTTGCGCATCAGGCCGACCATCTTTTCAAGCCACGGACGAAACTGCTTGAAGTCGTCCGCCTCGCGAGCTTTCTTCCAGGCCTCCTGCGCGAGGCTCTGGGTGCGGGCGATCTCGCTGACCAGATCGGTCGGAAGGCGGGTGGCGCGATCAAAGTCGCGGCGCATCTCGCGCAGGTTCGCGCTGATCGCTTCGTCCTTGGTCAGCGACTTGTCAAGCTCGCAGCGAGTCAGGAGATCCCCGATGCGCCCGGCGGTGCGCTTCTCGTGGACGATCGCGCTGATCATCGCCTGCTGCTCGGCGCGGTGCGCCCCGCCCGCCGGGGGCATGTAGGTTTCCTGGTCCCAGTTCAGGATGTCGTCGACAGAGCGGAGCGTCGCGACGTCGCGATGCAGCTTCCTCAGCTCGACATAGTGCGCAGGGAGAGTGACCTTCTTGGGCATGCGGAGCTCCGGTGGGGCAGGACAATAGCGACGTTCGCGCCACAGAGGGCGATCCGGCGCGTTTCTTGTTGCGGGCGGCCACAGCCCGGGCTCTTGTGTTGGTCGGCGCCTCTTGAGGCGCACCTCAGCGCGCTGGGGCCGGGCGAAGCACCACGACGACCTTCGTTCTCACCGCCGGCATCGACGTAGCGTCCGCGATCCACGCCGGCGCATCAACGCCCGACTCCGGCGAGAGAATGTCGGAGTATGCCAGGAGCTCCGAGCCGAACGTCGTGAACCCGATCAGCGTTCCCTCTGAGTCGGCCTCGTAGCGCTCGGCCCGCGTGCCGGATTCGGTCATCGCCTGGCGCGTGACCGAGCCCGCGAAAACCCAGCGCGCCGTGCCCGCTGGGCTGACCGGCGCGCCCGTTCGACCCGACATCGCGCGTCCGTCGATGGCGTTGACAATCCAGTCCTGCGGGCGGGCTTCGATCGTCTTGCCTGATGGGTCATCGAAGCGGAACACGATGTCCACCGCCGGGCCCGTCGGCGAGATGCGGACCGGTGCGTTGTCCTTCCATCCGACGCGCCCGGGCGCGCCCGGAACAAGCCCGATCAGCAGCAACGCGGCATGAACCTGCGACGGCTTCACGCTCGTGACCAGCAACGTCTCATGCTCCTTCGTGTCGCGCGGGCACGCGATCACTTCGAGATAGATCACCGGTGTCGTCTCATCGCGCGGGTCGATCGGCACGACCGCGTCAAACTCCACGACTCGCCCGGCGCGATCCACTCGGACACCCGGAAAGATCTCGACCAGCCCGGCGGGGCGCGCCGTCACCGGCGCGGTCGGGCCTTGTGGCGCCGACGTGGAGACTGCCGTGGGTTGAGCGCTCGACGGTTCCGGCGGCACCGGAGTCATCGGTGCCGTTCTCGCGGGCGCGTCCGGCGCGGCCGATGCCGTGGCAGTTGTGTTCGTCTCGGCTCTCGCGTCGGGCGATCGCGACGCGCACCCGACGAGCAACGCTGCGCCGATAATCGACGCCAGCAGCACCGCAGGCGCGAGAAGAGCGCTCGCCGCGCCTCGGCCACCGCTGCCCAAAGAACGATTCAGTGCAAACTCGGTTTCCAGTTTCATCGAGTGTCCCTCTGGAATGCCATCACTGCGGTCAAACGGCGTCAAGGCTCGCGCCAAACTGTGAACGCACGGCGTCGACAAACGCGGCCCCGCGATGCTCATAGTTGGGGTATTGATCCCACGACGCGCACGCAGGGGAGAGCAGCAACACGTCGCCCGCGCCCATCGCGCTGATCGCGGCCAGCGTCGCCTCGCGCACGGTCTCGCAGTGGTGTACACGTTCGGGTGCTCGCAGCATCGCCTCCGCCCCGATCGTGGGCCCGGTCTTGCCGACGCAGTAGAGCCCCGCGAGCGATGGCGCGAGCTGCGCGACGGGCGAGAGCGAGACACCCTTGTCGTAGCCGCCGGCGATGAGATGAATGTGGGAGGTGCCCCGAGCGGGGTCGCGCAGGGAGTCCAGCGCCTGCATGAGCGAGCTGACGGTGGTGCACTTAGAGTCGTTGTAGAACCGCTTGCCGGCTACTTCGCCAACGAGTTCGAGGCGGTGGGGCAGGCCGCCGAACGTGCCGAGGGCGTGCTCGAACGCTTGCGGATCCGTCAATGGCGACGCAGCGCGGCACGTCGCCAGCGCAACGCCCGCGTTCTGGCGATTGTGCTGACCCGGGATTCGTAAGCGGCCCGTGAAGTTTGCGTGCCCGACGTTGATCACTTTGGCGAGGGTGACGCCTGACCAGGACTCGAGTCCCGGGCCGAGGATGGCCAGGTCGTCCTTGTCCTGATAGCGCAGGATTTCCTGCTTGCTGCTGGCGTAATGCTCAGGCGTCGAGTGCCAGTCGATGTGGTTGGGTGAAAGGTTTGTGCAGACGCTGATGGCGGGCGACCAGCGTTGCGTGACGCCCAGCCAGTAGAGCATGGCAGAGGAGAGTTCGAGGACGACCCAGGTTTGGTCGGTGATGTCGTCGAGGGATTCAAGGAGGGAGCCGCCGATGTTGCCGCCCAGTTTGACGGGCTCGCCGGTGGCTTTTAGTGCGCGCGCGATCATGGCGCTGGTGGTGCTTTTGCCGACCGAGCCGGTAATGCCGATGACGCGGCGCCGGTTGGGCAGTCGCTCCACCAGCAGCCCGATCTCGGTGGTGATGCGCACGCCGGACGCGAAAGCGCGCTGGAGATACGGGCTCTGCCAAGGGCGCGGGACTGCGGGGTTCACCACCACCAGGTCGGTGTCGACAAAGTCGTTGATCTCGTGGCTGCCCAGGCGAAGCGTGATCCGTCCCTCCGCCATCAGCGGAGCGAGTTCCGTCAGCGGCTCACGCAGGGTCTCTTCGGAGGACAGATCGGTGATCAGGACGCGTGCGCCGCGCGACGCGAGCCAGCGCGCTGCGCCGACGCCGCCGCCGAAGCGCCCCAGCCCCATCAACGTCACACGCAGGTTCGCGAGTTCCATGACGCAGGATAAGGGCCATCGAGCGCGATTTGCTACACTCGCCGTTGTGCTGATCGAACTCAATGGCGAGCTCGTGCCTCACGACCAGGCCCGCGTGAGCGTCTTTGATCGTGGCTTTCTCTTCGGCGACGGGATGTACGAGGGCCTGCGGTCATTCATGCATGGCGGGCGACCCCGGCTCATCGCGGGCGCTCTGCACGTCGCCCGCCTGCAGGCGGGCTTGCGCGAGGCCGGCATCGAGTATGACGCGGGCCGCCTGCTTGAAAGCACAGATCGCGTGCTGGATGCCAACGGGCTGACCGATGCGTTTGTCTATTGGCAAGTCACGCGAGGCACGCCGTCGCTCGATGACGGCCCGGTGCGCTCGCGCGTCGGCACGCACGGCTACCCGCCGACGTCGCTCGTCTACGCGACGCCCCTGCCGTCGCTTGATGTCGCCGGCGAGCCGCACGTCGCGACCAAGCGCGTGAGCCTGCAGCGCGACGACCGCTGGTCGCGCGGGCACATGAAGTCCATCTCGCTGCTCGGCAACGTCTTGGCGGCGGTCGCGGGCGTTCGTGATCAGGGCGAGGACGGCGCGGGCGAGACGCTGCTGTATCGCGAGACGCCGGAGGGAAGCCTGCTCGCAGAGGGGACTTATACAAACGTGCTCGTAGCGCTGGATCGCGCCGGCCGGACGCCGGGACGGACCGCAGGCGGGCCGAAGGGCGGCAAGCGTTCGGCCGGTGACGTGCTCGACGACGTCGAGCTGGTGACGCCCAGCCTGCGGGGCACGCCGATTCTTAATGGCGTGACCCGGGCGGTCGTGCTGAAGATTGAGCCGCGGGTGGTTGAGCGGGTGGTGACGCTGGCCGAGTTGCGCCGGGCCCGCGAGGTGATGCTGCTGGGTACCACGACCATGGTGACCCGCGTGGTGCAGATTGACGGCGTGCCCGTCGGCCCTGAAAGCAACGGGCCGATCGCGACGGCCTTGCAGCGCCGTTTACTAGACTGCCTCAATCGAGGGGAGGACGCGGCAATCGACCCAGGGACGGTTTCTTGGGCACCCAGTTAAGTTTTTTCTCAAATTCGCGACGTGAAAGTCGTCCGCGGGACTTTCATCATCGAAACTCCTGGTCACCTCGCTCTTAGAATCCCACCCGTCGAGTCACCCCACTATGCACAAACGACCAAACTTTTCGCGATTGTTCTCGGGCCTTGCTGGCGGGCTGTTGCGGGCTGTCAGGCGGCTGGCTCTGGCTGGTTCGGCGAGGCCTTGCCCCGCAGTCGTTCTCGTTCCGATCCGTCCAGTTGTAAACGATTCACGGAGGTACCGTTGATTGATCCTGCTCAAATGTTCTCTTCGCGATTCCAGCATCTCCCACGCCCGCGGATCACGCTCGTGGCCCTGGCGGGCTTGGCGGTCGGGGGTTCGACGGCTACGCACGCGCGCGGTGAGCCCGGTTTGATCCCCGAAGCTCACGTCCGCTGCTCGGACACGACCCCGGCGGCCAGCAGCGGTGTCGGCTGCGGCCACGATCACGGCGCCGGCTCTCAGAGCACGTTTTTCGAAGCGATCAAGATCGCGGCGTCCAAGTCGCGCGATCCCGCGTGGCTGGTGAATCGGATTCTCGAAGACACTCGCTGGAGTACGCGGTGCTACGCCGAGGACGCGGATCCGTTGGCACTCAGCGAGGACATGATCAGGTTTGCCCTTCGCCCGGTCAGTCTCGGCCCGGTCGGCACAGCCATCCCGAAGTTTTTCACGTCGGGCACGGTGTGGAACGGCGCAGTCAGCCCCGGGTTCTCGGCAACGCGATCCGCTGGACAGGCGGCGCGGGCCACGCTGACATACTCGTTCCCCGAGGACGGGGTGACCTGGGGCTCCTCATCGAGTTTTCCGAACGGACCGAATGTCTTGAACCAAGTCATCACGACGCTCTTCGGAAGCACCGCGATTGACCGCGGGCGAGAGCTCTGCCGTCAGGGGCTGGCGTCGTGGCGACGAAGCGGTGGCATCGACTACACCGAAGTCGCCGATGACAACAGCAACTGGTCCACGTCCTCCACCAAGTCCGCGACGCGCGGCGACATCCGTATGGGTGGCATCCCGCTCACGCCCGGCACCTCGGTGGTGGCGTACAACAACTTTCCCGGCAGCGGCGGAGACATGGTTCTCAACACCAACTTCATGGTCGGCACCAGCGCGATCGCGTCCTCCACCAACGGCTATCGCTATTGGCGCAACGTCGTCGGGCACGAGCACGGTCATGGTCTTGGGTATCAGCACGTCATCCCGTGCTCGCGGACGGCGTTGATGGAGCCGCAGATCGCCACAAACTTCAACATGACGACGGTGGACGAGCGGCGCGGGGCGGGGCGGAACTATGGTGATCGATTCAGCGGGAACAGGAGCGCGGTCCTCGCCGTGGACATGGGGAATCTCACAGGCCCTTCGTTCCGCTCGGTTCGATACCTCGACATGTCGTTGAACGGCCCCACCGGGACCAACTCGTCAAACCAGGATTGGTACCGCTTCACGGTCACCGGCATGCAGCGCGTGATCCTGAGCGTGACGCCGACCGGCGGCAGCTACCTCAATGACCCGCAGACCAGCGGCTGCAACAACCCGGCGTCGCCGACGACGGTGAACGCGTCGGCCGCTGGCAATCCGGGCTTACGCGTGTACAACAGTGCCGGTACGGTGACTTTGTACGATTCGAGTGCCGGAGCCGCGGGCGCGGTCGAGACTATCGATCAGGTCTTTGAGCCCGGGACGTACAGCGTCCAGGTGATCGACCTTGCGGCAGGCACCAGCTCAAACTCCACGGTGCAGCTCTACGACTTCGCGGCCCTCCTCCCGGGATTCACCAGCGATCCGCAGGCGATCGCGGGGATCAACAAGCGTATCGGCGCTGGCGTGCGATGCTATTTCATGGGCGATCACAACTCGCGAGCGACCAACCCCGGCGGCTCGATCTCGGCCTACGCCTGGGACCTTGATGCCAACGGCACGTTTGAGACCGCGGGCGCGCAGCCGACGCGCTTCTACACGTCCAACGGCATCTTCCCGATCGCGCTGCGCGTCACGGACAACCTGGGGAAGACCAGCACCGACACGATCAACCTCACCGTCTTCGGCGCGACCACGACGGTCACCAGCGTCACGCCGTCGAGCGCCGGCGCCGGCGCCGCCGTCCCGGTCGTGATCATCGGCACCAACTTCATGGGCGTCACCAGCGCGGGCCAGGTGAACTTTGGCGATGGGATCATTGTGAGCGGGACGCCGGTGATCTCGGCGGTGGGCACGCGAATCGACGGGCTGACGGTCACGATCAACGAGAGCGCGGCGCTCGGTTTGCGCGATGTGCGGGTCACCAACTCTGACGGTCAGGGGTCCATTGGCACCGGCTTCGGCGCGTTCACGATTGATCCGCCGCTGGCGACGGCGCTGTGCGTCGGTGATATCGCGTACGACAACGGCACGCCACTGCCCCCGTTTGGGTTGGATCCGGGCGGCTCCAACAACGGGCTGACCGAGGGCGATTACAACGCGTTCTTCGACGGGTTCTTTGACGCGCAGCCCTGGTGCGACATCGCCGATGACGGCGGCTTTGCTCCGGCGCGACAGGGCGAAGCGAACAACGGCGTGACCGAAGCCGATTACAACGTCTTCTTTGGCGTCTTCTTCGACGGCTGCCCGTGAGCACTTTCGACCCGCAAACCTCGATGCGGCCTCCGCGACTGATCACATGAGCGACACCGGGTCGACATCGATAGCGGTGTGCGCGTCAGAGATCAGCAGGCCGGCGCTCCGGAGTTGTGCCAGCAGGTGCTGAAGGGTGCCGCGTGTGGGCGCTGTGAGCTCAATCGCGATGCGGTGGTGATCGGCGATGCGTGAGATCGGGCAGGGCATGGGCCCGCGCACGCGCAGCCCTGCGATGGCGGGCGCGAGGCGGGTGATCTCGGCGCTGAGAGCCGCGGCGTGCCCGGTGGCTTTGGCCAGCTCAAGGTCTCGACAAACGATGCGGGCCATCTTCTCCGATGGCGGCAGGCGCGACGCGCGTCGAATGGCCAGCTCGCGCGAAGCGAAGCCCTCGAAATCGTGCTGAGCCGCCATGACGATCGAGGGCTCGCGCGGGTTCATGGTCTGGACGATGACGCGCCCAGGGTGGCTGCCACGCCCCGCGCGCCCGGCGACCTGTGCGACGAGCTGAAACGTGCGCTCCGCGGCGCGAAAGTCCGGCAGGTTCAAGGCGGTGTCAGCGTGGACGACGCCGACGAGGCGGACATTCGGAAAGTCCAGGCCCTTGGCGATCATCTGCGTGCCCAGCAGCACGCGGATCTCGCCCCGGGCGAAGCGGCTCAGCGCGTCGAAGTAGTCCTTGGCGGTGAACATGGTGTCCGAATCGGCGCGCAGGAGCGTCTCGCCGAGCTTGAGATTTCGGGTGTGCAGGAACTTGCGCTGTAGCTCTTCTTCGACGCGTTGCGTGCCCAGGCCGAAGGTGTTGATCTCTTTGGCGCAGACCGGGCAGCGCTTGGGAAGCAGTTGCTCTGCGAGGCAGTGGTGGCAGCGCACAAAGCCCGCGCTCTGCGCGCGGACATCCTGGTGCATGTGCAGCACGCTGGAAGCGTCGCAGTGATCGCAGCGCATGATCCAGCCGCAGGTGGGGCTGGGGCAACAAAGATAGTTGGCGTAGCCGCGACGGTTAAGCAGGAGAATCGCCTGCCCGCCGGCGGCCAGGGTCTGGTCGATCGCGATTTCGAGGGTCGGGCCTAGCAGATGAAGCTGACGCGTGCGCCACTGACCGGGGTGAAGCTGCGAGCGCAGGGCCCGCTCGCTTACCAGATCAACGATCTCGACCCGCGGCATGCGCGCGCCGTTCGCCCGCGTCGGCAGCTTCCAGAGCGCATAGCGATGATCGGGGCCGATGGCGTTGGCGTAGCTCTCAAGCGATGGCGTAGCGCTGCCCATGACCACCGGGCACCCCTCGATGGATGCCCGTTTCACCGCGACGTCGCGCGCGTGGTACCGCGGCAGTTGATCCTGCTTGTACGAGCTGTCGTGCTCCTCGTCGACGATGACGATGCCGAGCTTCGCAACCGGGGCGAAAATCGCCGAGCGAGCGCCGACAACGACGCGGACTCGGCCGGTCGCCGCCAGGGCCCATTGGGCGTTGCGCTGCGACGCGCTGAGGCCCGAGTGCAGCACAGCGACGGTCGCGCCGAAGCGCTCGATGAATCGCGAGCTGGTCTGCGGCGTCAGCGCGATCTCTGGCACCAGCACGATCGCGCTGGCGTGCGCATGGCGGGCCAGCATCGTCTCGATGACGCGCAGGTAGACCTCGGTTTTGCCGGAGCCGGTGACGCCCAGCAGCAGGTGTGCCGAGAAGGAGCCCAGCGCTCGCTCCAGCGCGTCGATCGCGACCGCCTGCTCCGGGGTTGGCACGGGGCGAGCCGGCGCGCCGACACTCGGCCCGCTGGGAAACGCGCCGAGCAACTCGCCTGACGCGGTCACCTCGTCAGTGATGAGCGCCATCAGAACTCCCAGCGCAACGAGTTTTTTCTGCATGGCCGCGGACACGCCGGACTCGGCGTGGAGCGATTTGGCCCTTGCGGGCCACCGCTCGGCTGGCAGGGTGCGCAGGGCCGCGATCGCGTCGAGCTGGCGTTTGGGGAGTTTGCCCAGCGCTGCGACGCGGGAGTCCACGTCCGGCGCGAGCGTGAAGCGCGTGACGAGCGTGCGACCGACCTGGCGTTTGACTGCCGCAGGAAGCACGGCTTGCAGCACCATGCCCAGCGGGCAGACATAGTACTGCGCCATCCACTTGGCAAGTTCCAACAGCGAGCGCGGCAGGATCGCGGGGGTCACACTCGAAATGCCTTTGAGCCTTTCAACCGGAAGATCGCCCAGCAACTCGAAACCACCGACCTCGATAGCCACCGCGCTCGCCGCCGAGTTGGCGCGCCCGAGCGGGACTTTGACAAGCTGGCCCGGCTGGGCGTCGATGCCCACGGGCAGGGTGTAGGTGAGGAGCGATTCGCGGAGGTCGCCGGATCTGTCGATGCCGCGGTTGACCGCGACACGGACCAGGCGAAGGTCGCGCGGGTTCTCGGGCTCGAGATTGCTCGTAAAGAGTGAGGGCACCTGCCGCTGAACATATGCAGTCGCGTTCGCACTGGATCTATACTGGCCCCATGGATCAATCATCGGCGAATCACGGCGCGGCCCCCGGGCAGTCGACGATGCTCAACGCGGCGAGCGGGGGGGGCGGGGGCAGCGGTGCGCGGCGCGTTGGAAGGTTGGCGCTCCAAGACGGCTCGGTATTCACGGGCACCGCGTTTGGGGCCGTGGGGCGGAACCTTGCGGTCAGCGCCGAGGTCGTGTTCAACACGTCGATGACCGGCTATCAGGAAGCGCTGACCGATCCGTCGTATACCGGGCAAATTCTGGTGATGACCGTCGCGCAAGTCGGCAACTACGGTGTCAACGCCCATGACGTTGAGAGCCGGCGCGTCCAGGTCTCGGGGCTCGTGATCAAAGACCTGTCGCGCCTGGCCAGCAACTTCCGCAGCGACATGGCGCTCGATGAATATCTCGATCGCGCCGGCGTGCTTGGGCTCGCGGAGATCGACACGCGAGCACTCACGCGACGCCTCCGAAGCGTCGGCGTGATGCAGGGCGTCATTACCGATGACCAGACCGTGACGCACGAGGCGCTGCTGGAGCGTGCCCGGCACGCGCCGAGCATGGTGGGGCAGAACTTGGTGCCGCTGGTCGGGTGTACGAACAACCAGACCTGGAGCGAAACGCTCGGCCCTTGGCGCGATGTCACGGGTCATCAGGGCCATCCGACGACCCAGCGCGGGCCGGGCGCACGGGTCTACAAAGTGCTGGCGCTGGACTGTGGCGCCAAGAACAACATCCTGCGCAACCTTGCCGATCGCGGGTGCGAGATCAAGCTTGTGCCGCACGATGTCAGCGCCGCGGAGATCAAGCGGCAGTTTGACTCTGGTGAGGTCGATGGGCTGTTCATCAGCAATGGCCCGGGCGACCCGGCCGCGGTGGAGGCGACGATTCGGACTTTGCGCGAGGTGCTTTCGGGTGCGCCGAAGTCGGTGCCGCCGACGTTTGGAATCTGCTTGGGCCATCAGTTGCTAGGGCTTGCAGTTGGGGCCAAGACGTTCAAACTTCCCTTTGGCCATCGCGGCGCGAACCAGCCGGTGAAGAATCTGATGAGCGGGCGAGTGGAGATCACCAGCCAGAATCACGGGTTCGCCGTGGACCCCGAAAGCCTCGCGGGCGCGGGGGCGGAGGCGACGCACGTTCACCTGAACGACGACACGCTTGCCGGCTTCCGCCTGACGGATCGCCCGGTGTTCTGCGTGCAATATCACCCGGAGGCCGGGCCGGGGCCGCACGACTCAAGTTATCTGTTTGACGTGTTCATCCAGATGATGGAAGACCGCAAGCCAGCGACGTTTGCCGCTGCGATGCCGCTGGCGATGGTCTGAGCGGATCCAAAGAGCGTGTAGGGGCGGGCGGTGGCGGTGGGTCTGCGGCATTCGTGTCCGGTCGGTGGCGCAACGATCGTCGGGCGCCGATCGGCGTCGAAAGGGCCCAACCCGCAACCTGACGTGAGACGGGCAATAAGCGAATGCGGCACTCGTTCAGCCTGAGTGGGTGCTTGTTTGGTCTGGATTGGTGCGCCGGCGGCCGGTGCGCCCATATCGTGACACTGCTTTTCTCGCAGGCGCGACGACCGGCCGAGCAAGAATTCTCACCCCGTACTTGTGGAGCCCGATCATGAACCGTTTCCGCCGCTCGATGAACGTTTTCCGTACCGCACTGATCAGCGCCACGGTGCTGGTAGCCCTTGGCGGAGAGGTGTCGAGCGCCTTCGCGCAGCCAGCGGGCGGCGGCGCGGGCGGTGGACGAAGGTTCGGCATGATGGGCGGCGGGATGACTGACAGCCAGCCGATCAGCTCCCAGGATCTGGAGAAGTACGCCAAGATCGTCAACGCATCGGCAGTGCAGCTTGACGCCATGAAGCTCCTGCACGAGGGATATGTAGCGCAGAGCGGCGAGCATCGCGCCAAGGTTCAGGCGGTGGTCGAGAAGACGCGCGACGAGTTCCGCGAGTCGCGCGACCCGGCGATCTGGCAGGAGATGGGCGAGAAGATGCGCGAGATGCGCGACGCCAGCGCCAAGATCGACGTGCAGTTTCTCGACGACATCAAGTCAACGCTCGACGACAAACAGGCGGTCCAGTGGGCGCGTGTCGAGAAGACCCGCCGGCGCGACCAGACGCTCGGGCGCGGGCTCATCAGCGGCGAGTCGGTGGACGTCGTCCGCCTCGTTGAACAGTTGAAGCTGAACCCCGAGCAGGAGAAGGCGGTGGCACCTGCGCTCGAACGCTACGAGTCCGAGCTTGACCCTGTGCTTGTCAAGCGCAACGAGGTCTTCGAGGCCAACATGGGGCGGATGCAGGAGCTGATGCAGCAGGTCATGGCCGGCAACCCCGAGGAAGCGAACAAGAAGCTGCAGGAAGGTCGCGATGTCGCGTTACGGGTGCGCGACGTGAACCGCCGCTTTGCCCGCGAGATTGAGTCGATGCTGCCTGCGGAGGTCGCGCCGAAGTTCGCCGAAGAGTTCCGCAAAGAGAGCTTCCCGCGCATTTACCGGCAGGGTCGCGCGACGCAGCAGATGCTCGACGCCGCGGCAAAGCTCGAAGACCTTGACGCCACGCAGCGCAAGAGCATCGAGGGCATCGCGGAGTCGTACACGCGCGACGCCGCGGCTCTGAATAAGAAGGGCGAGCAAGCGCAGGAGGCGACGGAATCGACGATGACGGTCTCAACCATGATGGCCACCTTTAGCGGCGGCGGTGGCGGGGATCCGGCAATGCAGGAAGTCCGCACCGCCCGGCGCGAGCTGGATCGCAAGACCGCCGACGCAGTCAAAGCGCTGCTCACCGAGGAGCAGAAGGCCAAGCTCACGCCCGAGCGCGCCGGGCAAAACGCAGGCGGCGAATCAGGCAACATGCCGCCGGGCGATGAGGGTCAGCCGGCCCCGCGCCGTCGCCAGCGCAATAACGACAACGCCCCCGCACCCGTTCGTCCGGCCGGCACCTGAGGCCGCCTCGCGACCAGACACCCGGAGAACCGAAGCGACATGGACGCGCACGCGGACTCGAATGGATTGATCGCAAGCGCCGCCTTGACCCGACCGGCGTCGCCCGGCAGTGGCGCTACGGGCATGCAGGACCGGCCAATCGGCGAGGTGCCAGAGCCGCCCGCTGCGCTCCCGCGCGGGACGCTCGAATTCACGGAGAAGCCGACGATCAACGCCGACGCGGCGCGATTGCTCACGCCGGACCAGGCGGTGCGGCTGGGCGCTGTCCCGTTCGCGTTTGAGAACACCAGGCTCGTCGTGCTGATGTCGAGCCCGCGCGATGAGGACTCTGCCGACGAGTTGAGCATCATCACCGGGCGCGCTATCCGGCGCGCGACCGGCCCGCAGGAGATGTTCGACGACTTGATCCGCCAGGCGTACGGCGCCACGGCGTCACAGATGGCCCAGCGCCTGGGCGTCGCGGGCGGGCAGACCGAGGACGACATGCTCGCGAACCTCGAGGCGGTGGATGCCCAGGACATCCATCGGATGGCCGAGGAGCCATCGGTCATCAACCTGGTGAATCTGATCATCCTCGAAGCGGTGCGCGGGCGAGCGAGCGACGTTCACGTTGAGCCGTTCGAGCGGGCGCTCAGCGTGAAGTATCGCATTGATGGCGAACTCCGCCCGCAGAACTCGCCCCCCAAGGCGTTGCAGGCGGCGCTGACCAGCCGCATCAAGATCATGAGCGGTATGGACATCGCAGAGCGATACGTGCCGCAGGACGGACACATCACGCTGCGATTTGAGGGTCGCAAGGTCGATATCCGCGTCAGCACCGTCCCGACCATCTACGGCGAGAGCGTGGTCATGCGCATCCTCGACAAGCAGTCGATCGTGCTTGATCTGCGGGCGCTCGGGATGCGCGAGGCCGACCTGACCGAGATGGACCGCCTCATCGCCATGCCCCACGGCATGATCCTGGTCACCGGACCCACCGGCAGCGGAAAGACCACCAGCCTCTACGCGGCGCTCACCAAGCTCTACGACCCCAGCCTCAAGATCATCACTGTCGAAGACCCCGTCGAGTACGAACTCAACGGCGTCAACCAGATTCCGGTCAACCCCGAGCGCGGGCTGAGCTTCGCCAGCGGGCTGCGAGCGATCTTGCGTCAGGATCCTGACGTGATCATGGTCGGTGAGATTCGCGACGCCGAAACCGCGGAGATCGCGGTGCGCGCCGCGCTGACGGGGCACCTGGTGTTGAGCACGCTGCATACCAACGACGCCGCGAGCGCCATCGGGCGATTGATTGACATGAACATCCAGCCGTTCCTGCTGGCCAGCGTGATCGAGGGCGTGATGGCCCAGCGCCTGGGACGCCGGGTGTGTCAGGTGTGCGTGCGCCCAACCGACATCCCTGAGACGCTGCGGCATCGCATCCTTGATGACGAACGCTCGATGTTCCCGGGCATGCGGTCGTTCAAGGGAATCGGCTGCGACAAGTGCGACAACACGGGATATCGCGGACGCATCGGCTTCTACGAGTTGCTGACGATTACGCCGCTGATGCGCCAGATCATCGGTCAGGGCAAGAGCACCCCAACTGAACTGCTCGCGGTCGCGGCCTCGACGCACGTCAACATGCGCCGCGACGGCTTGATGAAGGCCAGCGCCGGGCTGACGACGGTCGACGAAGTCCTCCGCGCGACACAGGACGCGGCCGAAGGGTGATGGCAACAGAACGGCCAAGGTTTGAGTCACAGGGTTACGCGATCAAAGGCAAACGCCGACAGCGAACAAATGCATGGCGACGTTTCGATACACCAACTTGAGCGGCGGCGGGGCGCAGGTGCTTGAAGCGCCCGATCGCTCTAGCGCGCTGCGCGAGCTGATGGGCCGGGGCCTCACGCCCGCGTCGCTCGAAGAGGTCAAGTCGGCAGGCGCGCGTGCCAACGGACTCGACAAGCCCGCGCAGTTTGGCGATTCGCCGACGACCGCGTTTCAGGCCGCCAAAGCGGGACTCACGGTTTCGGGCGCGATCGCCGGCGCTTCCAACATGCCCGCGGCACAGTTGGTGCTTTCAGGCGCGAAGGTCGGCGCGAGTGGCTCAGAAATGGCCGTCCGTGCCTATCGCGGCGGCCTGTTCAGCGGCATGTCGCTCGCGGACACCGCTTCGTTCATCAGCGAGCTGGCGACGGCGTTGCAGGCCGGCCTGCCGCTGGTCCCGGCCTTGCGCACGCTGGGCAAGGCGGGCCGAACGCCGGCGCAGAAGGCAATGCTCAACCACCTGATCGCGCGCGTCGAACAAGGCGGAACGCTGGCCGAGGCGTGCCGCACATGGGGCAAGCCGTTCAACGAGCTGATCATCAACCTCGTCAAGGCGGGCGAGGCATCCGGGCGCATCGGCGAAGTGCTGCAGCAGACTGCGGACCTGGTCGAGAAGGACTTGCGCCTGCGTCGGTCGCTGCTAAGCGCGACGCTCTACCCGCTCATCCTGCTAGTTCTCTCGGGCATCGCGATCATCATCGTGACAACGTTCATCGTGCCGAGCATACTGAAGCCGTTCGAGGGCCAGAACATCTCGCTCCCCTGGCCGACGCTGGTCGTGCAGGGCTTCGCGAGCGTCGTCCTTGGTTACTGGTGGGCGATGATCGGTGCCGCCGGCATCGGCCTGCTGGTGTACTACCGCGTGCGCGCCACGCCCGGAGGGCGACTGGCGATCGATCGCGTGATGCTGTCGCTGCCCATGATGGGCGCGCTGGTGCGCGACGCGGCCGTCGCTCGCTTCACACGCACGCTGGGCACGCTGGTCAAGGCCGGCCTGCCGGTGTTGACGGCGCTGCGGCTGACCAGCGCGACGCTGGGCAACACCGTGATGCGCCGCGCGATGGACTCGGTGTGCGAGGAAGTCGCTGGCGGCAAGACCATCGCCGGCCCGCTTGAGAGCACGGGCCTGTTCCCGCCGCTGTTGGTGCAGATCGTGAGCCTGGGCGAGCGATCAGGCAAGCTGCCGGATCTGCTGAGCCAGGCGGCGACCGCGATGGAGGGACGCACCGAAACCCGTGTCAAAGTCATCACCACGATCCTGCCGCCAATCCTTGTCGTCGGGCTCGCGTGCGTCGTAGGGTTTGTGGTGCTGGCCATCCTGCTAGCGCTGCTGCAACTGCAAGACGCGGCTGGGAAGCTGTGAATGAGCGTGAGCGTCCAACCCATCATCAGAGACTTTGTCCCCCAACGCACCGAGCCCGTCAGGAGCAACACCATGAATCAGAAACCGTTTGATCGCGATTCGCGGCGCTTCCGCCGCGCGTTCACCATCGTTGAGATCATTGTCGTCGTGATCATCATCGGCGTGCTGGCCGCAATCGTCGCGCCGCGCGTGCTCGGTCGCGTCGGTCAGAGCAAGACCGCCGCCGCCGAAGCCAAGGGCGCGACGCTCGCGCAGCAGGTGGCGCTCTACATGGCCGATTGTGGCCAGCCCCCCAGCACCGGCGACATGATGTTCCTCGTCGAGCGACCCGGCGACGTGCCGGAAGAAAAGTGGAAGGGCTACATGCCCAACTCCGACGCGCTGCTTGACCCTTGGGGCAACAAGTTCGTCCTGCTCATTCCCGGCCAGCGCAACCAGGACTTCGATATCGTCAGCTACGGCAGCGACAAGCAGCCCGGCGGCGAGGGCGACGCCAAGGACATCGTCAAGCCGTGACTTCGCGATCGCCGCAATCGCAATGATCTGATCCTGAGTCGTCCACGCACTCAACGCCCGCCGTGGTTTCCTCGCATGACACCATCGACGCTCCATCTCGCGACGTTTAACACCGGCGCGCCCTTCAGGCGCGTCCGCGGAGCGTTCTCGATGGTCGAGATGATCGTCGTGATCATCCTGATCGGGGTGCTCGCGGCGGTCGCGATCCCGCGCATGACCGGCACGCGCGACCGAGCGGCCGCGGCCGAGAGCGAGAGCGTGCGTCAACTCTTGTCGTCGCTGGGTCAGCGCCTGACGCTCAGCGGGCAGGTGGTGGCCCTCCAATACGAGCCGGGAGCGCGTCGGCTTTCGCTGCTCATGCACACCGAGGGCGGCACACTGTCAAGGGCTGGCCCCGCCGCAAAGGCGGGCCCGGCGTGGAAGCCCATGCCCCTGGTGAGGCCGGTCGTGCTGGCATCCACGCGGCTCTCGGCATTGATCGTGGACGGACGCGCCGTTGCGCTGTCGTCGTTGCCGGGAGCGGGGGGCGCCAGTGGTGGAGGGGGTGGGGGGGCTCCATACCAGCTTGAGTTTCAGCCCGGTCGCGTGCGCCCGATGGTAACCCTTGTGCTGATTCGCGAGGACAGCGCGGGCGAGCAAAGCGCGGCGTATCAGGTAGACCTGCTTTCAGAAGAGCCAGCCGCGCGGCTTCGCACCATCGCCAGCGCAAGCGCCATTCAGCCGATCGAGATTCGCGGCGAGGACCTCGACGCCTCCGGGCGAAGGACCTCGCCATGGTGAACCCGCACGCAGCTCGTGCTGAGTCGTCCCTCGCTTCTGCGCGGCCCACGCGCCCGCGCCGACGGCGCGCAGTTGCGCTGATTGACGCCATTGTCGCGACGATCATCCTGGGCGTCGCGCTGGCGGTGATCGTCGGCCTCACCGCGCAAGCAATCTCCAGCCAGAGCCAGGGCGAGCGCATGCAGATCGGCGCAATGCTCGCCGATGAACAGCTCAGCCTCGTGCTCGCACGCGGCCCGGACGACTACGCCAAAACCTTCCCGCTCGCGGGCGCGTGCGACGCGCCGTTTCAGGACTATACCTACGCCCTGGCCATCGGCGGCGGCTCCGAGAGCGAGCCCTACCAGGTTCAGGCGACGATCTCGTGGAAGAGCCCGTCAGGTCGCGATGAGAGACTGAGTATCCAGACGTTGATGGCGGCCCGCCTCGGGATAGAGCGCGACCCCATTCGTACCGTGCCGACCGAGCTGACGCCGGAGCGATTGCAATGAGCCGGCGCGCTCCCAGCACCCGCCGTCGTCGCCGCGCGTTCACGCTCGTTGAGCTGATCGTCGCGTCGGTGATCATCACGCTCATCGCGGGCGCGACGACGCTGGTGATCGTGCGCGCAGTGAAGACGCGCAGCGCCTCGGCGGCAAGGCAGGAGGCGATGAGCCGCGCGATGACGGCGGTGGAACTGATCTCGCGCGATGTACGCCAGGTGGTTCGCGAGCACGAGCCCACCCGCGTGCTGTTCCGCGTCACAACCGCCGGCCCGCCGAGCTCGCCAGCGGGCGTGAGCGCCGGCGCGTCGGACCAGGTGCTGATGCTCGTCAACTCGCTGCGCCCGGTTCGCGCCTTGACCGATCAGCCCGAGAGCCCGATTCACGAGGTGCAGTACGCCCTCCGCCCCGTGCCCAACGCCGACACGCAAAGCCTGTGGAAACGTGCCGACCCGCTCCCGGACGAAACGCTGGATAGTGGCGGCGTCGCCACCCCGCTGGTCGATGGCGTGGTCGCGCTCCGCATCGAAGCGACCGACGAGGCCGGCGTATGGCGGACCGACTGGGACTCGGACTTTGACGGCTACCCGCACGCCGTGCGCATCAGCGTGATCGCCAGCGGCGGCGCCGGGAGCACCGAGACTCGCGCCACCGCGAGAACCGTCGTCGCGCTTGATCGCACACCTTTGCCCAAGGCGCTGCCCGCGACAACGACCGGCACAACGCCCGCCGCGACACCCACGCCGACGCAGAGCCCGACAGGCGGCGCGGGCGCGGGCGGCAACGGTGGCGGGCGCAACCCCGGCGCGGGTGGCGGGCGCAACGGCGGCGGACAGCGTCCGGGAAATGGCAACGGCAACGCTCCCGCACCGCTGCCCGGTGGGCCGGGGGGCGGCGGCGGTGGGGCTGGTGGTGGCGGCGGTGGTGGAGGCGGTCGCCCGCGCACGCGAGCGGGCGTGCGGCGCCGTCGCACCCAGCGATCAACTTTGATTCCGAACATCTCCCGCCGCTCGGCTGGCCCGCGCGCTTCGCGCCCGGGCTTCGCGATCGCCATGGTCGTGTGGGCGGTGGGCATCGTGACGCTCATCCTGGTCGCCATCCAAGCCAGTTCGCAGGCCCAAGCGGTTGCGGGGCGCGAGAGCGTGGCCCGCGTGCGTGCGTCGTGGGCGGCCCGGGCGGGGATTGAAGCGGTGATCGCGCGCTTGCAGAGCGAGACCAAGCAGGCAACGCCGCTGGGCGCGTCGAGCCTCCTCGCCTCGCTGGCGAGCGTGAGCGAGGGCACGCTCAGCGACGCCCGATACGAAGTGTGGCATGGCGATGCTGGCGAGCGCGCCCCCGGCCCCGCCGATGCGCACGCGAAGCTCAACGTCAACCTCGCGACCGACGCGGACCTGATGCTGATCCCGAACATGACCGAGGACGCGGCGCAGTCGATCCTCGATTTCATCGACGCCGACGACGAGATCCAGGACGCCGGGGCCGAGCGCGAGACGTACACCGGCAAGGCGATCCCATTCGTCCCGCGCAACGGCCCGGTCCGCAACATCGCTGAGCTTGATCTCGTCGAAGGCGTTGATCGCCAGTTCCTGCGCGAAGCGGATGAGAACCTCGACGGCGTGCTCGACCCCCTCGAGCTCGCGGTGGCCGGACCCACCTCCGGAAGCACCCCATCAGCCACCAGCACGACCAGCGGCGGCGGCGGGTCCATCAATCCAGAGTTGGGCTGGGCCGGGATCTTGACCGCATCGAGCACCGGCGGCGGGCTTGCGGTGGGTGGCGAGCCGAAGCTCGACCTCAGCAGCTCCGACACCCAGTCCAGCGAACTCACCCGATTGACGGGCATGGAGACGACGCAGGCCGATGTCGTGCTGGCGATGGCCCTGACTGGAACGATCACGATGGGTGATTTCATCCGCACCGACCTGACCACGATGGCCCAGCAGGTGAGCCAGACCGGCGGGCGCCAGTTTCGAAACGTCCGCAATCTCGACCGCACGCAGCTCGTTGCGCTCTTTGACTACGCAGGAATCGGCGACGAATCCGGAGTTTCCCCCGGCAAGCTCAACATCAACACCTGCCCGGATGACGCGCTCAAGTACGTCAGCGCGATCGATCCATTCGCCGCCGATGCCATCCGCGTCTATCGTGACCAGCAGCGCGGCGACGTCGCCTCGATCGTCGAGCTCCTGGACGCCGGCGGCGTTTCACGCACCGCCCTGGCCGATCTGACGAAAATCCTTGACGTGCGCTCCAACGTCTTTGTGTTCAGCGTCACGGGGCGCGACGAAAACACCGGAATGGTCGTTGAAATGCAAGTCGAGGTCGATCGTTCCACCCTCCCTGTCAAAATCAACGCAATCCGCATCCGCTGAGGCGCGGCGCTCTAAACCTGTTCGACTTCTAAACGCCTCGTGTCCGCCGCGCTCGTCCATCTTCCCGCCGCATTCCATCTGCCCGCCCCATTGACTCAGCCGGAATATCGCGGCCCATCACCAGACTTGCCGAACTGAAGGATCATGCCCACGACTCCCTCGATGCCGAGCTCGAACAAACGCCCGGCCCGGGCCGCGGGGGTGTGGCGCATTGGCTCGCAACTGCGTGTGGTGGTCTGCCGGACCGGCAAGCCCGGCGAGCCGGGTGTCGTGATCGAGAGCTTCAGAACGCTCGACGCCCCGACCAAGACCGTCGTTACCCGGAACATGAAGGCCCTCGCAGAGGTGATGGTCGGCGTCCTCCCCGGTGCCAGCGCCACCTGGCGGCGCGTTGACCCGCTGCCCGACGATGCGGGCACGCCGGAGACCATCGCCGGGGCGCTCTGCCTACTCGCAGAAGTTCACGCGCCGGGCGTCGCGCCGCACCGTCGGGCCGCCGGCGTGATCAAGTTCGGCCCCGACGTCCCGCCGATCACCGGCATCGCGTCCTGGGTGCAAGACCTTGCCCCGGTCGTTTCGGCGCTCGACGCCGTGGGCGAGATCACGCACTACACGCCCGCGCCCGTCGCGCTCGCGCTGGCCATGAGACTCACCGGTCGCACTCGAGGAGTCTGCGTCCTCGCAGAACCCGGCGACAGCACCACCGGCATCGGCACGGTCTCGATCGTCTCCGTCGGGCCGCAGGGCAGCGCGATCCGCGTCGCGCGTGACGACTCATCTGAACCAGAGGCGTGGCTCAACGCGATCACCCAGCGCGCCGGCGACGCCGCCGAAGCCAGCGGCGTTGCCGCGCCGGTGATCACGCCCGAGGCGATGACCCACGCAGTGGTGTTCCCGGCTCAGCGGTTCGGCGATGCGCTGGTCGGCAACCTGCCCAGCGCGCCGCGCTGGCTTGAGGAATACGCGCCCGCGTTCGGCGCCGCTGTCGGCGCGATCCTCGCAGCGTCCGCCGAGCGCCCGCTGTTGGAGATGACGTTCGATCCGCCCGGCACCAGCGGCGGAGTCGTGGAGCGCATCGTGACCACGCTCGCCAAGCCGCGCGTCGCGATCACGCTCGGCGCCGTGTGCCTGCTCCTGTTGCTCGCGCTGCCGATGGCCGCGGCGTACGCACGACTCACGATGGTCACTGCGCGGGCCGCCGGCGCCGATACAGCGCGAGCCCCGGTGCTGGACGCCGCCCGTCAGGCGGACCTCTACGCGATCACGCTCAGCCGGCGCTGGCCCATGAGCAAGCTGCTGGCGGAGCTGGCGGGCATCGCGCCCAAAGGGATCAACATCGAGTCGGTCTCGATCGAAGTCGGGCGACCGATTCAGATCGTCGGCACCGCCGACACCCCCGAGACGCTCGCATCTTGGCGCGAAAAGCTCGTCGCTGCCGGCGTGTTTGACGACGCGAAGGCGAACCAATCCAGCGTCGGCGGACAGGGCATCCGGTTTGAGTTGACCGCCCGCGTAGCCCAAGCGACGATGGCCATGAACAGCGACGCGATGGCCTTGGCCAAGGCGTCACAAGCCGCGGCTGGAAATGCGACCACCACCGACGGAACCGCCGCCCCATCGCGCCCAAGTAACGGCGCGCGAACCGATCGAGGGAACAACGGCCGCGCCACTCGCCCGAGTCCTTCAACCGGCGGCACGCGCGAGACGCCGACGCAGCGCGTTGGCAACACGCCGACTCCAGAAGTGAAGCCCTTGGCGAACGTGACAGTGCCACCGCCCCTGAGCAGCGATCAGATCGCAAAGCTGGACCGGCCGACCGCCATGCGCGAGTTCGCCGAGCGCAAGCGAGCGTCCAGCGCGCCGGGCCTTGACGAAACGACGCGTCAGCGGTTGAAGGATGAGTCCCAAGCGTGCCGCGAACGGATGCAGGCCCTGTCCGGGAGCGCATCATGAGCGCGCTGCTGACAAAGATCCGGGCACTCCCGCGTGTGACGCTGTGGGCGAGCGCGTTCGTCCTGTTCCTCGGGCTGTACTTCGGCGCAGTCGAGCCCGCGATCGCGCTGATGAACCAATGGAACGAGAAGGCAGACCGCATCGAGGCCCAGCAGCGCGCCACGGTAAACGCCGCCACCGCACTGACCAACTCCGCCCGGGAGTTCGAGCGCCAGGTCGTCGCCATCGGCAAGGCCCGCCCGCCGAGCACGTCCGCTGACCCGTCTACTGCGCTCGACGCTCGCCTCAGCGCCATCGTGTCCAAGCACGAGATCGCGGATCGGCGCCGCAACCTTCGCGCGTCCGCACCGCTCGTTCTCAACGGCGTGCGCACCATCGCCGGCGACCCGCTCCCGCGCATCGAGCGCCTGCAGATCGAATGGCAGATCGAGTGCGACACTAGCAAGCTCGTCGCCGTCCTGAGCGACCTTGAATCCGCGCCGGAAGTACACAGCGTGTACAGCATGCAAGTCCGCAAGCTCACCGACTCCCGCGCTGAGAGCGAGGGACTGCTGAACGTCACGTTTGTAGTCGAAACGTGGTACGTGCCACGCAGCTCGCCCGGCGCGGCCTCCACGTTTCCGGTTCGATCAAGCCGGCAAGGTGGTGGCGCATGAGAAGTCACGAAGGAGTCGTCGCGCTCTTCGCATCCCTCTGGGCCAGCGCCCGCCTAGGTGTCATCATGCTCGGCGCACTGGTGCTCACCGTCGCCTTGGGCGTCTACATCACCTGGCCATTGATCCAGACCAACCTCTCCCCCACGCAAGAGATTGCCTTCACCGGGATTGACGCCAAGGAGAAGACCACGCGCGAGTCGCGAGCCGACGCGACCCTCCGCTCCGCTGGTGAGCGGCTGGTCAACCGCTCGCCGTTCTACCCGCTCAAGCCGCAAGCGCCAGAAGTCCCCAGGAACCTGCCGCGTACATACGGCGGCCCCACTCTCATCGCGATCTACGGCGACACCGCCTTCTTCGACGACTCCACCCGACTCCGCGTCGGCGCAGCAACGCTCGGCGATGTTCAGGTCCTCGCGCTCAATCCGCCCTGGAGCGCCAAGGTCCGCTGGCGCGGCGGCGAGTTCACCGTCACGCTCTTCGAACGCCCAGAGAACGTGCTCAACAGCGGCGGCTTCACACGCGACCCATTCGCGCCAGCACGTGCGCCTGCCACCTCGCGTTCACCCGCTTCACCATCATCCGCGGCTCTCGTCGCAGGCCCAGTGCCGTCAGCTTCGCCCATGCCGTCGCCGCCCGTTGGCCCTCCTCCCGCGCTCGATCCCGCGGACGCGCCCGACGCTCCGCCCGGTCCGCCGCCAGCGCCTCCGCCCGATGGCGGCCCGCCCATCGCCGCTTTGCCCAGCGATGTGAACGACGATGAGTTCGTCAGCCCGTCCACCGTCGTCGCGACGCGCCTGGCGGTCTTGCGTGTCATGACGACGCCGGAGCACACTGCGTCGAGCAGCACCAAGACCCTTTCGCAGCACATCCAATCAGCCTTGATGCCGACCTCCACACCCCGCACCCGCCTCGGCGAGTGATGTTCTGCCGACCACCCGCCATGACGTTCACCTGGCGCGGAGCAAGACCAACATGACCAAGACCCGCCCGTTGATCCTGATCCTGTTGGCCGGCACACTGTGTACGAGCGTGATCGTCGCGCAGCCGATGGAGCAGCCAGGCACGCCGCCCGCGCCGCAATCACCCCCCGAAACACGTCCGGCTGAAGCCGCTCCGCCGGTCGCTCCCGCTTCGAGCACTTCGCCCGTCGTCGATCCCGAGAACCGCCCGCCGACGCCCCCCGCGCCCCAATCGCCCGCCCGCTCCCCCGGCTCGACAACAGCGACGAAGGCATCCGGCACACCGCCCACTGTCCCAGCGGAGGATCGCGACGAGAACGGGCGGCGGCGTGACATGGGTGAGCCCATCAAGCTCGCCTTCAGCTCCACGCGCGTCGAGCAGTTGATGCCGTTCATCGCAGAGTCCACCGGCAAGGCCGTGATCCCTCAGCAAGAAATCATGGCCCGCACCGTGACGGTGTTCTCGGATCGACCGATCCCTCGCCAACAGGCGCTGGACCTGCTGTTCCTGGCCCTCCAACAACGCGGCGTCGCAGTGATCGAAACCCCCGACATCATCTTTCTACGCGACCAGGTCGATGTCGATCGCCAGAGCGTCCCCGTCCTGGGGCCCGAAACGAGCACCTTGTCGCGAACCGACATTGGCTCGATCGTGCAGAAGATCTTCCTGCTCAAGTTCGCCAGCGCCGCCAACGTCGGCGAGGTCATTAAGAACTCGATCCCTGACTACGCGAAGATGGCGGTGGACTCTGAGTCAAACCAGGTGCTGGTCACCGGGCCCATGATCATCCTCCAGCGACTCGAGCGCGTCATCACGACGCTCGATCGCCCGCAGGCCGCGACGCCGATCGCAGAGACCTTCCAACTGCGGTTTGCAGATGCGGAGCAGATCGCCGCGAACATTCGCGAGTTGTACTCCGCTGGCCAGAACACCCAGCGCAACGGCCAAGGTGGCAACCAGATCCCCACGCAGTTCCGCTTCCCGGGCCAAGGTGGCAGCGGCGGTGGCGGCGCTGGCGGCGGCAACCGGCGTGGTGACGCTGGCGGTGACGAGGGCGACCTCGCCATGCAAGGACCGGCCGCGACGCGGGCGCAGCCCGCCAGCGGCGCCGGCGGCATTGGCGCGGCGCAAGCGCCCCGCGTGACCGCCAACACGCAGCAGAACTCAATCACCATCCTCGCTGAGCCCGAGGTCATGAACTCGATTCGTCGCCAGATCCAGGAAGAGTGGGACCTGCCGCTCCCTGAAGAAGCCGTCGTGCCCAAGGTCTACGACCTGAAGAACGCGGACCCCGTGAAAGTGAAGGCCGTGCTCGAAGGGCTCTTTGGCACCGGGCAGGGATCGACGCAGCAGCGCACAACCGTGGGCCGGCTCGCGGGCCAGTTCACATTCCAGGCGGTTCCAGATGCCGGGCGCTTGGTGGTCGTGGGCAAGAGCCCTGACAACATGGGCGTCATCGATCGGATCATCGAGGACCTGGACCAGCCGCTGATATCAGGCCTGCCCGAAGTCGTCGAGCTGAAGCACGCAAGCGCCGAAGACCTGGCAGAACAGCTCAACGCGCTCCTGGCGCAGGAAGGGACGCTGGCGCAGATCCGTCGGACCGATACGACGCTCTCGTCCTCAACAACTGGCGCGTCGCCGTTTGCCACCACCGGCACGACCGACACCACCAACAACACCCAGAACGCCAGCACCGCCGCGAATCGCCTGGACTTCTGGTGGGCCCGCGCCCGCGTGCCGACAGACAACGCCGGCACGAGCAACCTGATCGCCAAAGCCCGCATCGTGCCCATCAGCCGCCAGAACGCGCTGATGATCCTCGCCCCCGCAGAGTACAAGAAGTCCATCATCCAGATGATCGAGCATCTGGACCGGCCGGGCCGGCAAGTGCTGATCGCCGCCGTGGTCGTCGAGCTCTCGGGCGAGGACGCCACCGCCCTGGGCGTCCGCTTCAGCAACACCGCCATCAACGCGACGCGCAGCGAGAACTCCATCGGCACCAACGCCAACTCGAACATCACCGCGCAGCAGCCCAACCTCATCGGCAGCCTCTTTGACACCTCGGTGCTCAACATCGGCGTCGATATCAACGTCCTGCTCCAGGCGCTGCAGCAGAAGACCAACGTCCGCATCCTCTCTGAGCCCAAAATCTTCACCGGCGACAATCAGGAGGCCGAGTTCTTCGACGGCCAGGACATCCCCTTCATCACCGAGAGCCAGCCCAACACGCTGGGCAACCTCGTGCAGTCGTTTGACTACCGCTCCGTTGGCATCCAGCTCCGCGTCCGCCCCCGCATCACTCCCGAGCGCGACGTGGACCTCAAGGTCAACCTCCAGCTCTCATCCATCACCCCCGGCAACACGCTCTTCGGCGGCGCCATCGTCGACCGGCGCGAGACCACCACCCAGCTCATCGTCGCCGATGGGCAGACGATGGTCATCAGCGGCATCATCCGCTCCGAAGACTCGCAAGTCCGACGCAAGGTGCCCTTCCTCGGAGACATCCCTTTCTTCGGCGCGCCGTTCAACAGCTTGGAAGACGTGCGCACCACCACCGAGCTGGTCACGTTCATCACGCCCATCGTCGTGAACAATCGCCGCGAGTCCGACAAGGTCAACGACGATTCGCGCCGCCGCCTCTTGAAGCTTCGCTCCGACTTGGCGCCGAATCGCCCCGAGCCCGACGGCACGCCTCAGCCGCCCAACGACATGGTGCCCAAGCCGACAAGCACCGACGCGCCACCGATCCCGCTGCCGGTCCGTCGCGTGCCCGAGACGGAATGAACCCGCGCGACTCAAACCGCGTGCCCGCCGTCGGAGCGGTCACAGCCCTGCTTTGTGCGGGGCTCCTCGTCTGCCAGTTCGGGTGTGTCACCGAGCGCGTGCCGCGGGCGCTGGGCACGTCTCCATACATCAAGGGCAACCCCGCGCCGACTTCAACCGCGAATGCACCTCAGGCCATCAGCCAGCCCGCGCCCGGCGGCCTCCGATTCGAGCTCGCGCCGCTTGGCGAAGTGCCGTTTGACGCAAGCGTGCTCCCGCTGGTGTCACCGGGCGGGCGCTTCATCGCGGTGCAGGCCGGCACCGCGCCGCCGTTGCACGCGCTCAACGCCTCGGGCCCCGCCGAGGCGCTCAACACGCGGATCGACATCTACGACATGAGCGGCCGACGACTCCAGCAAACGTTCCTCGCCGGGCCTTCGCCTCGTCGTGGCGTCCCCCGCACGCTCACCCAGGGGATGTTGCTGGGGCGCGCGGTCAACGCTGAGGGTTTCTTAATCGAGTGGCCACGCCAAGACGCCACACGCTGGATCGGGCTCTGCACTTGGGCCGACGCAAGCATCACGTGGCTCGTCGGCGGCGACGAATCAGTCGCGACGTTCGCAGCGCATGCGATCCTGATGCACGACGGAACATTGATCACCGCCCTGGGCGACGAAGAAGCGCGAGGCTGGCTCTTGGCCCAGCGCTCTCCAACCGGTCAGATCACCGTCCTCGACGCCGACCCCGCGACGATGCTCGTCCCTCTTTCGTCGCTCGATGCCCGTCGGTTCGCCTATTTCCGGCTCGACGGCGACGCGCTGACCCTGAACGCCGCCCCAGTTGACGCCGACCGTCGCCGAAAGCAGCTTCTCGACCTCGGAACCGCCCGAACCGTTCAAGACCTGACCAGCGCGGTCGCCTCAAGTTTGCCGCCGGGCTCCGCGGCACAAGAGATCTTCGCCGTGTCCGACGGCTCGTTTGGCGATTTTCACGCCGCCGCAACCTTTTTGGACCCCCGAACCGGTCAAACTGCATCCGTGTGGATGGATGGATCAACGCCTTTCACCGAGTTGTCGCTCGGGATCGTCAGCGCAGCCCCGTCGCGCCGAGGAATGCTCTTGACAACCCGCCAAGACCTGCTCTTTGTGCCGCGCCAGACGGGCATTCCAAAGGTGCCGCCAGGGGTGGGGCTGAATTTGATGCGAAAACCGGGGATAGTTCGCGGGATTTGGAATGGCGGCTTCTGTGTGGTTGAGCCGGGTGACGCGGGCTCGGGGGCTCTTTCCGTATCGAAGCTGACTCATCCGTCACACAATTGAATGATTGGCCATTGGTAAAAGACCTGAATACGCCCGATGTATAGGGCAATTTGCGGTGACCACTTTGCCCGTCTTTACAAAACTTTACCCGTTGAGTGGGGCTGAATTTCGAAAGATCGGCTTGACAGTGTTTCACGGTGGTGTATGTTCATACCAGTCGTCGTCGCAGTCTTTGCGACTAGTTTCAACCACATTGGTAGGAAGAAGGAGAAGCACGTGAAGAATACCGTTCTGATGAGTCTTCTGTCCGTCGCAGGCCTCGCGGCCTCGGCAAACGCCCAGTACAGCTTTCAGGGCGCCCTCGTCCTGGACAACGA
>JBBQMD010000018.1:0-51792 GCA_038328575.1 Phycisphaerales bacterium
GGCGGCTATCTCTGCCACGCTGGCAAGGGCTGGTCGGCGGGGGCGCGGGTGAGGTGTTCTTTGGCCTTCATGACGAAGAAATATCCGGCGATGATGAACAGCGCCAGCCCGATGCCGATCATGGCGAGGGTGAAGCGGCGGCGTGCGGGCGTGGGGGGTTGGATGGGGTGCGGGACGCGCTGATGGTGAGCGCCGGCGGGGAGCGGATCGCGTTCGTCCACGGGTTCAAGATGGTGATAGGGCAAGCCTCGGGAGAGCATGAAGGCGACGATGCTGGCTTCCTGGTCGGCGTCGATGTAGAGCGCGGGCGCGCCGGTGGGCGGGAGCGCGGGCGGCGGGCTAGACGGCTGGGTGCGAACGAGGAATCGCGGCATGGTTAGGGCTTGGGGGGAACGAAGCCCGGGGCTTGCGGTACACCGCCGAGGCCGGGGATGCGTTCTTTGATGAGCTCTTGGCCCTTGGATTTGATCTGGTCTTCGATAAATCGCCCGGCAAGTTTTTTGAACTCGTCGAGGGTCTCGGCATTGAACTCGGGGGTGGTGACGGGGCTATTGAGGCTGCCGCGGGTGCGGAGCGGGACGAGGACTTTGTCGTCGATGGTGGCGAGTTGTTTGCCGGTGAGGGCACCGAACTGCTTGAAGACGGCGCCGAGGGTCTCGCCGGTAAGCGCGCCGGCGGGAACCCAGGTGATGAGATCGACTTCGCGTTTGACGAGGTCGATGGAGCCCTGGGTCTGAAAGGTGAACTGGTCGAGCGGGAAGGTCCACTTGGAAAGCTGCAGCACGCCCTTGCGAGCGGCGATGTTCAGCGGCTCGTAGCGCAGGAGCTTGGCAGCGCCCTCGGCGGCGGTGAGCGGCTTGAGGAGCTTGCCGATCGAGGGCGAGAGCGCGACGCGTGCCTCGCCCAGCTCGATGACCATGTCGCCATCGAGCATGGACATATCGCCCGCCAGCGGGACGCTGAGGGCTTGAGACGTGAAGCGAGCGGGCTGGTCGCCGGCGCGTTTCTCGATGATGCCAAAGACGGGCTGCTTGCCAGCGAGGATGGCGCTGAGGCCGGGGGAGACTTCGGTGATGGTGATCTCAACCGGGCTGGTGGAGCGAAACGCGCCGGGGTCAAAGGTGCCCGCGAGCGTGGCGGTGGCGCGAGGCGAAGTGGTCTCGATCGCGGCGGAGCCGCGCTGGCCGCCGGCGTCGTAGTCGGCGCTCTTGATGACGATGCCGGCGCTGGTGCCAAGCAGTTCGTTGAGCAAGCCGCCTTGCGCGGCCAGGGCGTCGATAAGGGCGGTGGGCAGGAGCGGGAGGCGAGCCTCGGCGTTGATCTTGGCGGTCTGCATCGAGACGCCAGCAGAGCTGAGCGCGTCGCGGATGGTCGCAGAGAGCTTCATCGGGCCGGTGGCGGGCTGGTCGCCCAGTTGGGCGGAGCCGACATCGAGCAGGAGCTCGGCGCGCCGGGGGTCGGTCCAGCGGGTGCGGAGTTTGAGAGAGCTGAGGCGGAGCGGGCCGCGGTCTATGCCTGCGAGCGCGGCTTGGGAGGTCTCGACCAGAAGGTCGAACTCTTCGGGGATGGGGAGCTGGCCCGGGGCGATGGTGGAGGCGAGGCTGAGCTTGTCCAGCGTGATCATCACCGGGGTGAGGTTGGCGAAGGTGATGGGGGTGCGTGGGGGTGAGGGGGGTGAGGGAGGTGAGGGGGGTGTTGCGCTGCTGGCGGTGCGTGGTTCGGCCTGGGCGCGGGTCAGCGTTTGGTTAAGCCATTGGGTGTCGGGCGTGCTGACGATTTTCAGGGGCGATTCGAGTTCGATGCGACCGGCGGAGGAGAGGCGGAGCTTGAGGGGTGTTTCGGTGCGCGTGCGGGCGCCGGAGATGGAGGCGGTGGCGGTGAGGCGGTCAAGGCGGGTCTCGGGGCCGTCGGGCAGGAGGCGGGCGTCGAGGTCGAGCTGGGCATCGGCGGAGGGGCCCACGAGGGCGACGGGCAGGCCGGGGTCGGACATCATGGCGCCAAGCAGGGCGCAGTCGATGGCGCGGGCGTTGAGTTGAAGCTGGAGCGGGCCGTTGGGCCGGCCTTGGGCGAGGGCGAGGGAGGAGGTGATGGAAAGATCGCCCAGGCGGGCGCCGCCAGCGGTGCGGGCGCCGCCGGTGAGCGATGCGCGGACGATGCCGCCTTCGCCGACGATGGTGGCGGGGGCGGCGGTGATCTCGAGAGCGACCGGCTCGATGGTGACGCGATCGCCCAGAGCGCTCGAGACGGTTAGGGTGGTGGCGCGCGGGGTGATGGTCCAGGTGGTGGGCGCGGTCGTGGAGATCGACGCGGTCAGAACCTGGTCTGACTGCGGCTGCGGGACGAGGTCGGGCGTGATCGGGATGGTCACGGGGTTGAGAGCGATGACCAGCGGGAGCGAGCCTTGCAGTTGCAGGTCGCCGGTGGCGCTGGTGACGCCCAGGGCTTTGAGGAGGCGATCGAGCGATGGGCGGTCAAGGGCGGAGGTGAGCGAGAGTGTCGAGATCTTGGCGCTGCCTTTGCCGAGGTCGGCGCGGAGCGCGAGGGTGGCGCGATCGAGCGCGGCGTCGGCGCGCAGGGCAATCAGCCCGTTGTCTTCTTTGATCGTGGCGGTGGCGCTGACGCGGCTGCCGAGCGCGTCGCTGAGGTCGGCGACGAGCGAGCCGACGCTGGGGACCAGAAGGCCGGCGAGGGCGGCGGGGGTGTCGGTGAGGCGGAGGTCTGCGGTGAGGCCGCTGGCGAGAATGCGTTTTTCCAGCGGCGCGGGGGTGAGGAGGTCCAAGGGACGGTTGATGCGCGCGTCGGCGGCGAGCTGGAAGGGAGCGGTGCCGGAGGCGGCGGCGGCGCGAAGGGTAAATATGTACGGGCGGTCGGGCTGGAGCGCGGCGGTGAAGGTCAGGTCGCGCAGATCGATCGCGTCGGTTGTCGTGAGCCCGGCGGCAGCGGAGGCGGCGAGTGGGTCGAGCGGCGAGGCGCGAAGGAGCTTCAGGCCGGTGAGTGTGAGCGAGGCGTCGGCCTCCAGCGCGCTGGCCAAGGCGTTGGGACCGGACTTGCCTTTGGCGGCGGCGGTTGAGTAGGTCGCCTTGGGGATGCGCAGGGTGGCCGCGCCAGCGGGGTCGAACTTCCAGCCGCTGCTGGGGTCCAGCGTGCGGCTGAGGTATGCGCCGGCGGCGGACCAGGTGACGGTTGCGCCGTCGCCGGCGAAGCGGAGCTCGTCGGGGGTGAGGGTGGCGCGGGCCTGGGCGTTGAGATGGGCGCTGGTGATGGTGATAGCCGCGGCGGGGGTGCCGGCGGTTTGCTCGCCTTCGAAGGCGATGTCCAGCGTGGGGCCGATGTCGGTGGCCAGGCGGAGGCCGGTGTCCAGGACGAAGGGCTCAAGCAGCGCGGTAGCGATGGAGCGGACGCGGGCGGTGCCCTTGATGGAAAGGCGCTCGGGGGTGAGGCCGGCGTAGGTGTCGATGGCGTTCGCGGCGGTGAGGTCGATGGTGATTGTGCCGGCGTCTTCGCCGGCGACGCGGGCGCCAGCGTCGGCCTTGATCGAGAGCTCGCGCATGAGGCGCTCGGCCTTGAGTTGCAAGCGGACGGGTCGGGTTTCGAGCGGCTTCCAAGGTGACGCGGCGTCGAGCTTGACGCGCCCGCCGGCGCTATCGACCTCAAGGACCGCGTCAATCTCCGCTTCGCCCAGCGCGAGGTCGGGGCCGGTGGGGAGGGGGATCGAGGCTTTGGTGAGCGTGAGCACGAGGCCGGGCCAGCGGTCGAGCTCGACGACGCCGGATTTGGCGAGCGCGGCTTGAACGCCGGAACCCATCTCGCGCACGAAGGTGTCGCTGAGGCGGATCGGCGACTCGGCGGACAGGCTCACGCGCGCGGCGTCGGACGTGGCGTTGAGGCTGGCTGAGGCATGGGTTGAGGTGACGCGCAGGGTTGCGGTGGAGGTGGCAGGGGTGTAGGCGATGACGCTGGTGGCGTCGACGCGTTCGCCCAGGGCGCGGGCGAGACGGCCCTGCATGGAGGCCAGGAGATCGAGGGCGGGAGTGGGGACCTGGTCGGCTTTGAAGGCGAGGTCGAGGATGAGTTTTTTGGGGGTGATGAGGCCAGTATCGTCGGACCATTTGTTCACGCGGGCGTCGAACTCGACGGTGCCGAAGGGTTCTTTGGTTGTGCCTTCGACGATGCCTTTGAACGCGACCTTCAGGGTTTTGGCGACTTCGAGTTGGATCTCGGCGTCGAGTTTGCGGAGGCGCGTGCGCTGATTGGGGGCTGATTCATCCGTGATGGTGATCGAGCTGCCGGAGATCTGAATCGTCGCCATGAGGCTCGGCGGGATGCGAGCGGGGTCTTTGCTGGGGAGCGAGGCGTTTTTGGCGGGGGCCAGGGCGCGCTGGAGGTTGGTGCTGCCCTGCTTGTCGCGGGCGATCTCGGCGTCAAAGGAGAGATCGACCTTGCCCAAGTTGTATTGGCCGGCGATGAGTGACCAGAGGCTGACGGGCACGCTGAGCTGGGCTTCGACGACGGGGGCGACGCCATCGAGGAGTGAGAACTTTTCGACAACTTGGGGACCGGACCAAGAGAGGCTGACGCCGGAGACCTCGACGTTGCCAGCGATCTGGTCGGCGGCGGCGCGTTTGACGATCCCGGGGACAAATCCGGAGGCGATGGTGGGTAGGAGCAGCGCGAGGGTGGTGCCCAGAACCAGGACGACTGCGAGGGAGATCCAAAGTGTTCGGCGGATGAGGCGGCGACGCCGGGCTCGCGGGTCAACGGTGGTGGCCCAGTTGGCGTCATCGGGGCTGGCGGAGGATCGCGCAGCCTTCTTGGGCTTGGCGGACTTTGAGGCCTTGGCCCAGAAGTTGCCTTCGTCGCCGGACTGGTCGGGGGACGAGGGCGGGTCGTTCGGGGTGTTCCAGCCTTGATCGCTCATAGCGCAGTTCCAGGGCGAGTGTATCGGAGGCAAGTCGCGGCGGGTGTCCGGGGTTGGCGGTCGGTTTTTGGGGCGGGGCTACGACGGAAGGCCACGCGAGTGAGCCCGGGTTTGTATACTCGCCGGTCCTGTGGCTGTGGGGGGATGAACGCGGGGCCGAAGTCTCGCGGGTCTTGGTGGTGTAAGGAGGCGGTCGTGTCGGCAATCGCGTCTCAAGCGCTGGTGTATCAGAAGCTGCCGGCAACGCTGCCGTCGGGGTGTGTTGCGGCACCGATCGTGCCAAGCACGGGGCCGGTGCGGCTGTGCGTGGTGGTGCGGACGTCGGCACCGCTGGGCTCGTCGGGAACGGGGACACGGTTGCTGGCGGGGCCGGGGGGTCCGTATATCCCCTTGCGCGAGACGTATGACGCTTCGGTGGTGCTGGGGTGTATCGCCGATGCGCGCGGGCGCGTGCAGCAGTGGCTGGAAATCTGGATTCAGAACTTTGACACCAGCAGCCCGAGAATGTCCACGGCAAAAGAGGTGTTGAACAACGCGGTGCTTGATCGACGCTGGACGAGCCGCTGCGAGCGGTTTGCGGAGCAATCGCCGCTGGGGATCGTGCGGACAGGCTTTGAGGATGTGCATCCGGAGCCGACGCTGATCGATCTGCGCCGGGGCGTGGCGATGCGCGCGGTGGACCCGCGCACGGGCAAGGCGTGGGCGCTGTGCGAGGACGATGGGCTGCTGACTTCGAAGAATCTGCCGGCGTATGGCACGACGCTGCACCGCTATCTGTATCAGCCGGAGGCGGACGCGACGTCGCCCCTGGTGGCGTTGACCGAGGGCGCACCAAGCCCGAGCGGGGGCACGGCGGCGGCGGACTTGCGCGAGGCGATGGGGGTGAGCACCGAGGTGGTGGTGTTCAATCCGGGCGGCGGGCTGCTGATGGTGACGCCGCACGCGCCGGTGGGGCTGGAGAGCTACATCCAGTCGTTGACGCTGCTGGGGACCGAGGACGGATCGATCTCGATGTTGCAGACGGCGTCGCGAGCGGCGAGCCGCGTGGTGGAGAACGCTGGGGGCGCTGGGGATGAGGCGGGGATGTTGTTCCTGTCGCGTCACGGCAACACGGGGCGCGTGCTGGAGACGTTGTATCACAAGCTGTCGCTGCTGTGCGAGGCGACGGCGGCAGTTCGCGCCACGACCGCGGCAACGCAGGAGCCGTTGCTGAACATCACTGCGCAGAGCTTTCGGATGCATCTGAGCGCGGGCTCGGCGGCGCTGCCGTTTCTGTGGTCGTCGCGATTGATGCTGGCGGTGCCGGGGTGTGCGGTGGCGCTGCCGGTGAAGATGACGGATCGCAAGCTGTATGGCGTGCTGGAGGAGACGCGTGGGGTGTACAACCCGACGAGCTCGTCGCGCGCGGCGGGCGGCGCGTGGGGGGAGCTGCGGATCCGGCGGGTGCAGCTTCAGGATGAGATGATGATTTTGGAGGGCACGCTGACGACCCAAGAGCGGGTCACCGCCAGCGGGCGCGACAGCGTGTGGATGCGATTTGGGACCGGCGCGGGGCGGGTGGACCTGTATGCGACGCTGGAGGGACGATCCGCCATGGCGGCGGGGGAGCTGCGGGTCCGGTCGGTGCCGATGAAGCTTCCGGCGGAGATCGTCGCGGAGCTGAAGGCCAGCGAGGGCGCGCAGATTCCGGAGGTGTTTTTCGAGGTCGCGCCGCTGTTGAGCACGCCCAGCGATCTGTACGCGCTGATGGTGCTGGGCGTGCGGGCGCTGCTGGTCAATGGCGATTCGAGCGTTGCGGTGGCGCTGGATGAGTTCTTGAGCCTGTCACGCCAGGTGTCGGCGGATTATGATGCGGGCAAGCCGCTGGCGGAGCGGGTGCGGGCGGTGTTCGCGGCGGATGAGCGGTTTATTGATGCGCTGGGGCCGCACAGGGTGTCGAGCGTGAAGCTGACGCCGGCGCAGGCGATGGAGATTGTGCCGCTGAGCTTGTGGAGCGAGGTTTTGGCGGCGTTGGTGCGGGCGGCGCCGGGGATCGGGCCGGATAGCACGTGCCGCGATCTGGGGGATGCGCCGGCGGCGGCGATCGAGAAGGCGTTTGATCCTTTGCTGGGCGACCTGTATGCTCTGGTGCGGAAGGTTCGGAGCATGATCGTGAGCGACCCGGCGGCGGACGCGGAGCTTCACGACATCGTGCGGATGTGCATGTAAACGGCCCATGGCGGGCCTGGTGAGAACACGTAGAGGAGCTTCGCGATGAACTCGATGATGCGGTTGATCGTTCTGAGTACGGTGTTGACGATGCCGGTGGCGTTTGGGGGCTGCGGCCCGGGAAGGCCGCGGGCGGACGCGATGCCGATCGAGGTGGTGCTGGCGAAGGACGTGATCGACGCGGGGCGGAGCGTGCAGGTTGATCTGGTGGGTGTCGGCGCGGGCGAGCAATCCAAGTTTGCGAGCAAGGCGGTGCGCGAGTGGTTCCGCGGGGGCGATGCGGATCGAGCCGCGGCGACGCAGAACGGCACTGCCAGGACGGTCAACTTTGTGCCGGGCGGCGCTACGTCGCAGAGCGTGGGCGAGAAGGACGCGTTCTGGACCAGCGCGCTGTCGCGTCAGGCGGCAACCCTGTATGTGTTCGCGTTTGTCGCGGGCGAGGACGCGTCGGGCAAGGACGTTGCGTGGCGCAAGGAACTGCCCCTGGATCCGAGTCGCTACGAGGGCGAGCGCATCCGGCTTGAAGTGCAGCGCGGCGGCGTGAATGTGCTGAATCTGAAGCCCGAGAAGAAGTAATCCGGGTCGACGCGGGCGGACCGCCTGCGCGGCGGCGTTCGGCAATGGGTCCGACTGGTACGATGCGTTGGCCCGGAATCATTCCGGTCGGCGCGGAGTTTTGCATGCCAAGGTTCGGCAGCTTTGAAACGGTGAGCGAGCTGAGCCCCAGCGGCGGCACGCGGGTGTACGTCGCGCGGCGCGTGGATGGTGGCGGCGGCAATGGCGGCGTTGCGGGGGGCGGGGGGGGTGCGGTAGGTGCGGGGGGTGCGGCGCGGTTTGTGGTGAAGGAGCGGGTCGCGGTTGACGATCTCACCGGCGAGCGCGACCAGGGCGCTATCGAGGACTTTCTCAAGCAGGTCGAGATTCAGAAGCGCGGCGGGGCGGGATGGGCGCCGATCCACGAATCTGCGATGACTGAGGGGGGCGCTTTCTACGCGACGGATCTGTACGCGACGAGCGATGAGCGGTCACAGAATCTGGACACGCTGTTCGCGGTGCGCAAGCTGCATGTGGACGAGCAGACGTTTGCGAAGATTATCGATGGCGTGGTGGCGGGGCTTCGTTCGATGGAGGACGGGATGCGGCGTGGGCATGGGAGCCTGAAGCCGCAGAATGTGTTTTTGGATGTGACGCCGATGCCGCGGGGCGTGGAGGAGGATGAGCGGGCGAAGGCGGCGGTGCCGAAGGTGTGGCTGGCGGACCCGCTGGCGACGGACGTGGGCGGCAAGACGCTGCGCGATGACTTGCCCGCGCTGGCGTCGTTGATTTATTTGATTGCGTTCAATCAGACTTTACGGCGGACGGGGATGGTGTCGCTGCGCGAAGAGAGTGATTGGAAAGAGCGCGGGTACGACGGGTCGTTTTGGCGGGGGCTGTGCGCGGAGTTGCTGGGGCAGACGAACGTCACGCCTGCGCTGGATCAGACGCAGCGGAAGGTGAGGGTGCACGAGGCGAAGGTCTCTGGCGGCAAGGGGGCGAAGCCGGAGCGGAGCAAGGTTGCGCCGGCGGCGGTTGAGCGCTCGGATCAAGCGGCGCAGGGTGGCAACGGCGGCGGGATGGCGACGGGCGCGGCGGTTGCGGCGGCGGGCGTGCCGGAGGCGGCGAGCGCATGGGGCGATGCGGAGGCGGGCGCGGGTGCCGGGGGGTTGGCGGGTGCGGGGAAGAAGCCGGGCTCGTCGAAGCTGTTGATGATTGGCGGGGTGGTGGGGCTGTTGCTGGTGGCGGGCGGGGCGGCGGCGTACTTCGCGACGCGAGGTGGCGGCGATGGGGGCAACGGTGGTGGTGGTGCTGGCGGCGCTGGTGGAAGCGCGGGTGGCGGAACCAGCGCGGGGAGGGACGGCGCTTCGACGACTGATCGACCTTTAGAGGTGAAGAAGGAATCGGTGGGGGCCAGCACGTTCATGGTGCTGACGCCCGAGGATGTCAAGCTGCGACGGTTTGCGCAGTTGTTGAATGTTCCCGGTGAGACGATTCGGGCGCAGTGGGCGAGTTCGGGCGAGCCGGTGCTGGTGGAGAGCGCGCGGGTGGCCAGCACGGCACTTTCGTCGACGCCTGAGCAATGGGAGATGGCGGCGAAGCCCAAGGGCGGCACGCTGACGGCTGATGAGCGTGCGGCGGTGGCCAACGACCTGGCGCGTCTGCGAGAGCTGGAGAAGAAGCTCACGGAGTGGCCGGCGTTGAAGGAGGCGGACGAGTTGTCGACAAAGTTCGCGGGGATGGCGGGCTTGGCAACGCTGGCGGAAGAGACGGCGGCGCGGGCGTCGACGTTCCGGCGACTGATCCGATCGCCGGAGCTGGACGTGAGCGCGTCAAAGGCAAAGCTGGAGCTTGGCGAGGACGCGGTGCGGATCGGCAGCGATCTGCGTGCGGCGCGCAAGGTGCTTGAGACGGTCGAGGCGCTGCAGGCCCTGAAGTCGGTGAGCCACTCCAAGGCGGGGCAGATCGCGGGGGACGCGGAGAAGGAACTCGGCGCGGGGGCGACGTCGCTCGCGTCGATCGCGGATCGCGCCAGCGGCCCGGTGTGGAAGAGCGATACGGAAAAGCTGCGAGTGCTCATGTCGCGCGACGCGGCGGCGTTTGATCGCGGGACGTTTGACAAGCAACTGGCGGAGAAGAGCGAACGCTGGGGGACGCTTACGGCCCTGGATCGGCTGCGGTCGTTCAACGCTCTGGCGGATGACGAGCAGTTTAAGGCGGTAAAGGACGACCCGCGCGAGGCGTGGAAGACGGCCCAGCTCGCGGCGCTGGACGTGATCGAGAAGGAGTTGGCGGCGCTGGGCGGAGCGGGCAAGGTGTGGCCGGAAGGTTCCGTGCCGCAGCAGACGGTGCGGCGGGACGCTCTGGCGGCACGCGCGAACGTTGAGCAGGAAGGCGCGACGACGACCAAGCTGTTTGGTCATTCGGTCGCCAGCGCCAAGGACCGCATGGCGCGGGTGCAGAGCGATGTTGATGCGCTGAAGCGCGTGGTTGACAACGTCCGACTGGCGTCGAGCCAGAAGATCGAGGAAGTGCTCAATCAGCTCGTGAACGCCGGAGCGAGCGCATCAGGGTTGGCGGGGCCTTCGATCAAGCTGGTGTCGGATGCGGCGCGCACGCTGGACAAGGGACGCGCCGGCGACGAGGTGATCGCGGCGAAGCTTCGCAAGGTGCTGACCGAGACGAACGAAGCGGCGGTGGCGATTGGCTCGGCGGTCACGAGCGCTGGCGAATCGTTGCCAGGAAAGCGGTGGGCTCGGGATGCGTGGCGTGCGAGCGCCGAGAAGCTGGGCGAGGGAGAGCTCACCAAGGCGGTGACGCTCGCGATCAGCGAGGCACGCACCGGCGCGGGTGCGACGGTGTCAGCAGACGGCGCGCGCGGCGTGATCGAGTCGTTCGCTGGCGCGATCGGTGAGGCGATGGCGGGCGACGGCGTGTTGCTGCGGGCATTGGGCGATCCGGCAAACGTTGAGCCCGGCGGCGCGGTCGGCGCGGCGCTGGTGCAGCTCGCGGCGACGGCACGCGCGAAGGAGACGGCTCCGTTGCTGGTGGCGAGCGGCGTGACAGAGAAGGAGTTCGGCGCGGTCGCAAAGTTTGATGCGCTGAAGAGCGTGACGGACGCGAAGTTGCCAGCCGAGCGGGATCGGCTGCTCAACGCGATGAAGTCGCCTGGCTCGGCGGTTGAGGCGAAGATCGCGGTGGAGCGATTGATGAGCGCGGGGGCTTGGCCCTCAAGCGCGGCGGAGTTTAAGCTGGCTGGTGGAGTGATCCAACAGATGGAGGCGGCGGTGATCGCGCTGCCGGGTCAGGCGGCGGAGGGAGCCAGCGCCATTCGGGCGCGCGGCGCGGGGATGATGCAGCAGGCGTATCTGCGGTTGCTGGCGCAGGCGACGGCGCAGACGATGGCGGAGGTGGTGGGTGCGCTGGATGAGCAGATCACGCCCAGGGCGGGGTTGCCGGCGTGGGCGAAGTTCAACATCGAGCGAGCGACGGTGGCGTCGCGCCTGGCGAATGCTCCGGACGATCGGGCGCGCCAGATCGTGACGGAACTGGCGACGCTGGCGAAGGGCGCGGGCGTCGCGGCGGAGGGGTTGAGCGCGTTGACGAGCGAGTCGGGGCCGACGTTCGCTCCTGCGCAGGCGGGCCCGGGCAAGACCGGACGGTGGACGCTGGTGAGCGGCGATGGCGCGAGCGAGACGCTGACGTACAAGTCAACGGACGGGGTGGAGATGATGTTTGTCGCGATCGGCGACGCGAGCAATCGGGTGTTCATGAGCGCGACGGAGGTCTCGCTGGCGGCGGTGAACGCGGCGATGGATGCCGAGGGCTTCAAAGCCCTGGCGGCGGACCTTGGCGGGAAGTTCACGAAGGTGACGCAATCGGACGAGGGCGTTCGCGGGTGGAGGGGCGAGGGCGGTCGCCTGGCGCCCGCGAAGCCGGTGGATGCGGGCGATAAGTCGATGGGGTGGTTGTACTACGACAAGACCAGCGCGAACATTGTGGTGTTCCCGGCGGGTGCGGAGCCGGCACCGCCCAGCCTGGACATGCCGGCGCATCACTTCCCTGCGCGGTCGGCGGTGCGGGTGGCCAATGCGATGGGCGGGCGATTGCCCACGGCGGCGGAATGGAGCGCCGCTTTGCAGCGTGAGGGCGGGGTCGCTGGGCTGGTGGCGGGGGCGCGGGTCCGCGACGATTCGTGGCGCGCGTGGGTGACGCTGGTGATGGACTTGCGAAACCAGCAGAAGCAGGGAAGGATTCTGTATATCGGCGAGCCATGGCGCAGCGCGCTGGGCGATGCGCCGGCGAACCGGCAGGCGACGGCGCGCAGCGGGGGCGAGAAAGTGCTGTTTCGCCCGGTGAACGAGGGGAACGGCCAGCGCTTCAAGAATCTGATCGGCAACGTTGCGGAGCTGGTACACAACGTGCCGGCGCAGTGCCGCGTGGAGCTGATGACCAACGCGGCGTCGATGGCGAGCGTCCAGGTGGTGGGCGGCTCGGCGTTGTCGCCTTTGACCGCAGAGCAGGTAGACAAGCCGCAGGCGTTGACGCCGGCGAACCCTGAGCGCTCGTTCGCGGATGTGGGTTTCCGCGTGGTGTTTGAGGCACAGGGAGCTGAGGCGCTGGCGGTTCGCGCGGCGCGAGCGATCGAGTCGATCGGCTATGCGAAGCCGTCGCCTTGACGGGTCACTCGTCGCGGCGGAGGCTCCTGTGCCCTGCAGCGGGTGAGCGTTGATCATTCAGCGAGGACCGGCACGCTGGCGTAGGCTGGCGTGGTCGGGTCGGCGGCGCGGCGCATCTGCTTGGCGATGGCGGTGACTCCGCTCTGGTCGCCGGAGGCGAGGGCAAGGTTCAGGCGGGCAGGCTTGGTGGGCGCGGGGGCGGAGTAGTCATACCGCTGGGCGAAGATGCCGGTGGAGGTGGTGCAGCCCCCGAGTGAGAGGGCCAGGACGCTGAGGGAGAGCAGGGCGAGGGTGGGGCGCTTCATGATCGAGACTCCTGGGCCGGGTGGTTGAGTGTCCGGCGACAGGAAATCGACGACGTGCGGCGGCGACTCGCGGGGTTGTTGGATCGAACGTCTGGATTTCAGTTATGGGCAAGACGTACAACGCAGACTTTGCGCGTGTGGCGTGACCCGACCAAGTTCGCAGGGCCGATCTGATCGTGGTCGGTTTGGTGCCGAGGGGTGGGGTTGTGCGAGCTGGTGATTCCGGCGCGGGTGCGTCCGGCTTGCAAGTTTGGGTGCGAGGATATAGATTGATGAGCTTGCGGCACCGAACTTGTGCCGATCGAGGAGCGAACGAGCGTGAACGAGCGAACACTGGAAGGATCGGGCCGCGCGTCGGCCCTTGCAGCGCGACTGCGGCTGCTCCAGGCGGAGTTGGCGGACCGCCCGGCGGAGGTGCGTGCGCAGGAACTTCGGGGGGAGATCGATCGCGCGGCGCAGGGATTGAGCGCTGACGATCGGGCGATGCTCATGGCGGTGCTGGTTGAGCAGTTCCCGCGCTCGGCGGACGATGCGCCGGTGAGTCGGGCGGCGGGGAGCGCGCCGGTTGCGGCGGCGAAAGTTCCGCCGCCAGCGGGCCCGGCGGATACCCCGAAGCTCGCCGAAGAGATCGCGGCGCTGTGGCCGATGCTGACTGAAGACCTGCGCCAGCAGGTGCGCGGCGCGCTCGGTCCGGCGTTGCCCACGCCGACGGCGGGCGGTGATGTTCGAGCGCCCGAGTGGCGAAAGCAGCTTGGTCTGAACGCGGATGATCCGGTGGACGCGGCGCGAGCGATCGAGCTTGGGCTGGCGCTGATGACGCTGGCGGTGAACATTGATCGCGTGGTCTGCGGCGTGTGGAAGGACACGAACACGGGCGGGGACTTCAAGCGTGCGGAGAATCTCAAGACCATCGCGGGCCAGTTTCTCAGGCAGTGGCAGGGCGCGGGGACGGAGAAGATGCAGGCGGAGGTGAACGACCTGCAGCTCCTGCTGTATGCGATCCTCAAGGCGCTGCAGCTTTTCCCGACGATGTTCGCGGATCGGCACCTGGCGCGGTTTGACCCGGCGGTCATCATGGCCAACACGGGGATCGTCGGCGAGCGCGGCACGAGCTGGTTTGGTGATTCGGGGAAGGCCGCGAGCGCCAAGTGCTGGGAGGAGTATCAGCGGTTGATGAAGGACTACGACAAGAACTCGCTGGCCGACGAGGTGAAGGCGATGGTGACCGACGAGGTCTACAAGGTGTTGCGCCAGCGCAGGCGGTAAACGGCTGTGAATCTCACGGGGCAGAGCCCCGGGAAAGGCTCGCATGAGCGTCCTCCAGGTCCACTGGCATGAAGGTTTGTTTCTTCAACCGCACCACCTGCAGGTTCTGCAGCGGCAGATGCTGGAGCGCGGCGCGATGGATCGCCGGCTGCTGTGGGCGTACCCGTATGGCGTGATTGAAGCGCGCGTCGCCACCGATGCGCTGGACAACATGCAGGTGCGGTTTGAGCGGTTGGTGGTCGTGATGCCCGGCGGGGCGATTCTGGACGTGCCCCACAACGCGGACCTGCCGGCGCTGGACATCAAGCGGGCGCTGGCGGCCAGCAACGGCTCGATCACCATCAGCCTCGCGATCCCGGCGTGGCAGGGCGCGCGGGCCAACACGCTGGATCAGGCGACGGGCGATGACGCGCGCGTCAAGCGGATGTTCAAGGTCAGCGAGCTTTCGGTGGCTGACGAGAACAGCGGGGACAATCTTCAGCCGGTGATGATGCGCCGGATGAACGCCCGGCTGATCACCGAGAACGAGGATCGCACGGAGCTGGAGACAATCCCGGTGTGCCGGATCTTGCGCGGGGCTGGTGAGGAGGCGGGGCTGGCGAAGCTGGATCAGAAGTTTGTGCCGCCTTGCTTTGTGACCAGCGGCTCGCCGGTGCTGCGGAAGCTGTTGCGAGATCTGTCGGATGGCGTTGAGGCGGCGCGCAAGGAGCAGGCGCTGCAGCTGAGCAAGAGCGGGTGGTCGGCGGACAACATCCGCGGGCCTCAGTTTTTGCAGTTGATGAAGCTGATGACGCTGAACCGGTTTAGTGCGCGCTTGCCGGCGATCGCCGGCGCGAGCTCGGGGGCGGCGCAGGGGCAGTCGGCGTTTGATTTCTACCTGGAGCTGCGCGAGTTGCAGGTGGAGCTGGCGGCGCTGCATCCGGACCGAGATCCGTTCGACGCGCCGAAGTATGACCATGACAACCCGGGCCCGGTGTTCAGCGAGCTGGAGGCGCGGATCCGCCAGTTGCTGCGCGATCAGGGCGTCAAATCAGCGAAGAAGGTGGTGTTTGTGCCCGACGGCGCCGACCTGGTGGCCGATCTCACGGCGGAGGACTTCGCGGCGGTGGACATCCTGCTTGGCGTCCGCACGAAGATGGACCCCAAGGCGCTGAAGATGTTCATCGAGGACAGCGAGCGCTTCAAGATGATGAACTACAAGCAGCGCCGGCTGAAGCTCTTCGGCGTGAAGCTCGAGGAAGAGCGGTACGTCGTCGGCGTGCCGACGCCGCCGGGCCAGCACTACTTCCGGCTGAACCGCGCGCAGAGCGAGTCGCGCTGGAAGACGGTGCAGGAAGAGAAGAAGGTGGCGCTGGTGTGGCCGGAGATGGAGCACTTTGAGTACGAAGAGGTCGCGCTCTTCCTGATCTTCGCGTGAGAATCGGAGTGGAACAGACTCCCCGGGGCGGCTGGTCGCCCGGGGTGATCGGAGACGGATATGGCGCTTGTTGATCTGTGTGAGCCCTTGTTTCAATACGTCTGCTCGCTGAATCGCCTGGCGCGGGAGGGCGGCAACGTGAGCCAGGGGCAGGTGGAGGCGGAGCTCGAGACGATGCTCGCGGACATCAAGAACAAGGCGAAGAACAACGGCGGCACCAGCGCCGCGTGGGACGACAAGGTCGAGTGGGCGCTGATCGCGTTCTGCGACTTCACGGTGCGCGAGAGCAAGCTGCCGTACGCGGGGCGCTGGCGCGGCATCGGGCCAAAACGCGGGAACTTGGTGCTCGACGAGCAGTTCTTTGACCTGTTAAACGAGTCGCTGCGCGAGACCGGCGAGGGCGCGATCCAGCGGCTGGGCGTGTTCTACACGATCCTGGGGCTGGGCTTCACGGGCATGTACGCCGGCCAGCCGGACAAGATCTCGACCGAGATCCGAGCGAAGATGCGCGAGCTGTATGCACGCATCGGCGGGAGTGTGTCGGGCGACGGCTCGCAGCGGATCTGCCCGCAGGCGTACGAGAAGGTGGACCAGCGGACGCTGGAGCTGTCAACGGGTTCGTGGCTGGTGCCGCTGGCGATTCTGTTCTGCGTGCTGTCGCTGAGCTTGCTGGCGGTCAACGTCGTGGTGTACCGGACGAACCGAGCGATCCTGGGTGAGCAGGTGAATGCGATCAACGCACATCACGCGAAGCTGGTCGCGGAGGACAAGAAGGCGAACTGAGTGCTGGGTGCGAGGCGATGGCGCCGGCGAGTGTTTGCGGTGAGCGTCAAGGTCGAGGTTGTGATCGAGTGCGAGAGTGAACGAACCGTCGCGCCCGAGCGCGGCGATTGATGAAGGAAGGCTTATGAAGTTCTTTGCCAACATGCCGCTGGCGCTAAAGATCGGGCTGCTGGTGGGCCTGGTCGGGTTGATTGTCGTGGTGAGCGTGCTGCTGCGCGAGCATCTGCTGCTGGTGCTGGTGATCCTGGCGATCGGCGGCGTAGTGGCGGTCGGCGCGCTGCTGGTCTACGCCATGATCAAGAAGCGGCGCGAGAAACGCCAGGGCGACGCCTTCGGCGAGGGGCTCAAGCAGATTGCGCGCAACAACCCGCAGGCGGTCGCGGCGGACAAGGCTCGCAAGGCCCGGCTGGACGATCTGGCCCACGTGTTCGAAGAGGGTGTGAGCAAGTATCGTGGCGCGGGCAAGAACCTGTACAGCCTGCCCTGGTATCTGCTGGTAGGCCCCCCCGGCTCGGGCAAGACCGAGGCGATGCGGCACAGTTCGATCGGGTTTCCGCCGGGTTTGCAGGACCCGCTTCAGGGCACCGGCGGCACGCTGAGCATGCACTGGTGGTTCACCAACACCGCAGTGGTGCTGGACACTGCGGGGCGGCTCTTCATGAGCGAGGGGGCCGGGGCCAACGACAACAGCGAGTGGAAGGAGTTCCTCAAGATCCTCAAGCGGGCGCGCCCGAAGTGCCCGGTCAACGGCATGCTCTTGGCGGTGGACGTCGAGACGCTGCTGAAGGACAACGCGGAGCAGATCGAGAAGAAGGCCGGGCTGATCGCGCGCCAGCTTGACGCGATTCAACGCGTGCTGGACGTGCGATTCCCGGTCTTTGTGCTGGTCACCAAGTGCGACCGCATCGTGGGCTTTCGCGAGTTCTTTGAGACGATGACCGATCCGCAGGCAGCCCACCAGATGCTGGGCTGGAGCAACCCGGCGGACTTGGACGAGCCGTTCAGCCCCGACGCGATCGAGCAGCATCTGGGCGTGGTGCGCGAGGCGCTGGTGAAGCGCCGGCGGTTCCTGATCTTGGACCCGGTACACACCGATGACCCGTCGGCGCGGCGGACGGATCAGGTGGACTCGATGTTTGCGTTCCCGGACAGTCTGCAGGCGATCGGGCCGCGGTTGCGGCGATTCATGGAGCTGATCTTTGTCGCGGGCGAGTGGTCGCCCAAGCCGCTGTTCCTGCGCGGGATTTACTTCACGAGTTCGCTGCAAGAGGGTCGCTCGCTGGATGAGGCGCTGGCCAAGGCGATGGGCTGCACGCTGGATGAGCTTCCGGGCGATGCGGTTCCGCGCAAGGACAAGAGCTTCTTCTTGCGCGACGTGTTCACGGGCAAGGTGTTTCGCGAGAAGGGTCTGGTGACGAACGCGGCAAACGTGAGCAAGTCACAGCGGGCGAGCCGCGCGTTGCTGCTGGGCTCGGGGATTGCGTTCGCGGCGGTGCTGATCGGGCTGACGTTCCTGGGCGGGTGGAGCCTGCGCGAGACGGTGACCAAGCCGCTGTCGTCGTGGAAGTCGCTGGCGCGGGTGTACGCGAACGTGCAGGACCCGGCGTCGATGACGGACTCGAAGAACCCGGTATCGATCGTGAAGCCGGGCGAGGGCGGGCGGGCGTACGCGGGATTCGACAAGATCGATGATGAGATCGAGGAGCCGCGGGCGGAACTGGCGATCAAGAGCTTTGAGCAGATGCAGAACCCGCTGAACCCGCCCTTGGTCTTCCGGCCGATCGCGTTTCTGCTTGGCGACAGCAACACGCTGAGCGAAGAGCGGATGGCGGCGCATCGGGCGGTGGTGGAGTCGTCGGTGCTGATCCCGCTGGTGCGGGCGGCGCGCGAGAGCCTGGCGCAGCGAGAGACTTGGGCACTGGCGAGCGATCCGAACGCGACGTTGACGCCGGCGGAGGCGCAGCGACTGGACGGGCTTCGCAAGCATCGCGAGGAGATCGCGGTCAAGGCGCTTGCGCAGCTGGTTCGACTGGACACGCTCGCGGCGGGCGAGGTGCCCGTGAGCATGAAGGACACCAAGGGCAAGGGCACGCCGCTGATGGATGTCGGGGCGCTGATCACGCTGGTGGAGCTGCGCGCGCCTGGCGCGACGATCGAGAAGCCGACGGAGCGGAAGAACCAGATCGAAGCGATCCAGGCGGTGATCGACGAGACGTATACGAAAGACGGCGTGGTGATCAAGGACGCGTGGCCGCCGGCGACGCTTCGGGCTAGCGACGAGGCGAGCCGCGCGGAGTTGGCGAAGTCGATCGACCTGTTCGCGGAGTCAAGCCGAAAGGTCGAGGGGCGCGGGGAGTTTGGCGCGATCGTCGATCTGTTCGTGGGTCTGGCGGAGTTTCAGGAGGCGGACAAGGCGAGCGTGCGCTGGCCCAGTGACGCGGGCACGCCCGACACGCAGCGGACGCTGGATCAGTTCGACGGCGCGATGCGCCAGTGGGAAACCGCGGGCGAGAAGATCCAGCCCGCGGCCAAGCGCGTCGAGGGCGCGATGGCCAGAGTCGCCAAGCGCGCGATCGACGCGACGTTCCTGGACGAAGTGGCGCGGGCCGAGACGCAGCGCATCGAGCGCGACTTCGGCACCATCGTCAACGAACTGCCGGAGCAGGCCGGCGGCGGGGCTGGCGGGCTGCTGGACAAGTTGGCGTCGCGCGCTGAGAAGGAAGCGGAGAAGCGGGCCGAGGGGCGAGCGGCGTCTTCGGTTGGATCGGGCGCCGCGGGCGATGTCAAGGCCAGCGCGCGAGCGGCGGCGAGCGGGTCGTCAAAGGACACGCTTGCGAGCCGCTTGAGCACGAACAAGAAGGGCGCGATGGATGAGGTGGCCGCGCTGCTCAAGCGATTCAAAGAGCTGTTGAACACGAAGGAGTCGTCGGTGTTGCTTGCGCGGGCCGGGGGCGATGAGGCGCGGATTGTCAAGCGCGTGCAGGCGTACGCGATGGCGACGAAGGAGCTGCGCGACGCGAAGATCGAGAGCGAATCGTTCAAGCCGGGCGACGGGCAGTCGCTCGCCGATGCGGTTCGTCGCAGCGATGAATCGCGCGAGAAGGCGATCACGCAGATCACCCAGTGGGATGTTGACGCGAACGGTTCCGCGCCGGGGCTGACGAGCAAGCCCTCGCTGGAGAACGCCTTGACGGCGGCTCGGGCCGCGCGCGTCGGCCGGCTGCTGGATAGCTATATCGGCAACCGCCTGCAGGGCGGCGGCAGCGGCTGGACCGAGCTGGCCCGTCGCATCCCCTCGAGCGCCGAGAGCGAGGCGGCGCTGCCCAAGATCGCGGTGCTTGACCCGACGCAGGTGCTTGACGAGCGATATCGACCCGCGGCGGCGAAGATCATCTTCGGCGATTACCAGGCGGCGTTTGACGAGGTCAACTCCCAGAGCACTCGATTGGAGCGACCGTTGAACAGCGCGGCTCTGAAGGGTCGCGTGGGCGATGTTCGCGATTCGCTGCGGGCGTATTCCGACGCGTACTTCAAGTACTGGTCTGAGGACGTGCGTGGGGCGTGGCTCTCGAAGAAGTTTACTTCGTGGACGAAGTATCGTGAAGCGCTGGACGACCCGAGCCTGACGAACGCGGGCGAGGGCGTCGCGACGTTCCTGCGCGAGCAAGTCGAGCGGGCGTTCACTGCGATCCCCAGCGCGGCCGCGGGCGCGAGCGAAGCGCAGGCGCTGATCAATCCCAAGGCGCTGGGCGACGCGCGCAAGCGTGTGGCGGAGGAGGCCGAGGCGTTGCGCGTCGCGGCGACGCGGTCGCGCATGGCCAGCGCGTTGAACGAGTGGCGGAAGCTTCCCGCCGATAGCGGTCGCAACGCGCTGGAAGCGATGCTCCAGACCGGGGGCAACCCGGAAGATGTTGAGCAGACGTACTTTGGACACGTTCGCACCCCGGCGGTGCCCAGCGCGCCAAGCGAGTTCTGGACGAGCGTGTGGCTTGAGGGCGTGCGGCTATTGGCGAAGGAGCGGGAAGAGGCCGCGGGGACGATGCAGGAAGAACTGCGTCGGCTGCTGGGCGGGTTCCCGATCGCGCTGGATGGCGGCAATATTCTGACGCGCGAGGAAGTGAAGCGGGCGTCGCAACTCGTCGGCGGAGCGATCGGTCGCCCGCTGGACAAGGCGCTGGTAGTGCCGGTGGTGTCTCAATCGCAGATCCAGACGCTGCAGGACGTGAATCGCAGCATGATGACCAGTGCCCTGCCGGGCGGCGCGGCGGCGGAGCGCAAGCTCCAGCCGATGCGCGCGGTGGCGCAGAAGCTCGCGACGCCGAGCGGCGTGAGCGTTGAGTTTGCGATCCTCAATGGTGCGCCGAGCGGGCGGCCGACGGGCGCGCTGGCGGTCTACACATTCAAGGTTGCCAACGTGCTGGTCAACGGGACGGCCCAGAGCGTGCCGGGGCGCGCAGGCACGGGCTGGACGAACGTTGCGGATCTCACCTCGTTCCCGTTTGAGGCGTCAGTCGGCCTGAGCGATGTGTCGGTGCAGATGGCGCTGAGCGAGGACGAGAAGGCCCCGCAGATCACGTTCACCGTCGCGAAGCCCTGGAACCTGCTCTTGGGAATGCGTCAGAAGAGCGAGCGTGCGGCGAGCGAGGCCGACGCGGGCCGCACGGTGTGGTTGCTTCCGCTGACGGGCACGGACGCGGGCGGCAAGGAGTTTGTGCTGTGGGTGAAGATGCGAGAGAAGGCGACCCCCGGCACGCTGCCGGCGCTGGACGCGTGGCCGACAACGCGAGATCTGCCGTGAGCGAATCGAGAGCGTGAGCGGAGCGGAGTGGCGGGCAACATCAACATCAATCACCGGCGTCGAGTCCGGGCGTCAGCAAGGTCCTCATGATCAAGAGTCTCTCAAAGTCGCTCGGAGGATCGCGCACGCCGAGCGTCCGCGTGAGCGCGTTCGGAAAGCACCCGGCGTGGGATGACCACATCGACGACGTCGGGCTGAGCACCGATGAGCTCGTCGACGCGCGGCGCACGCTATATGCCGACTGCATCGCGGGGTGCATTGATTCCGGATCGTGGGGCGCGCCGGATCAGCCGCCGCCGGCGTGGCTGGTGGATTACGGGCACGTGTTCGTCTGGTATCCCGAGGGGATGCAGGGGCCGGTGCTGGCCGGGCGGCTGTGGCCCTCGCGCGACGGGCGGAGGCGCACGAAGTTTCCGATGGTGCTGTGTGCGCAGTGCGAGGGCGTGGGGCTGGATTGGACGGCGCGAGTGGTGCTGCCGCGGCTCGAGAAGTTGCAGGCAGCGTGTATCGAGGCGACGGAACAGTCGCAGGTGATCGAAGCGGTGGAAGCTGCGGGGCGCGAGCTGCAAGAACTGGTGAGCAATGCGGGCACAGCGGACGAGCCGGGCGCGTCGCGTGCGAGCCTTGATCAGTTGTTGTCCAGCGGGCTGGGCGAGGGCTCTCGTGCTGCGATCCATCGCGTGCAGTATCAGTTTGAGCGGGAGTTTGGCGGGTTCCTGAGCAACGATCGGCCCGGCAAGGGCACGCTGCCGGCGCGTGGGCAGCACATCCGCGTGCCCAGCGCGGTTGAGCCGCCGGCCCGCGCGATCGTCGCATGGACGCGCTACTTCGCGCGCCAGTTGATGACCGACGCGCCGATGCTGGTCGCGGCCCCGTTTCAATCCGGGTGGGTGGATGTCGCGGTGGGGCCGATCGCGCCGCAGTTGATCGCGCCGCTGCGAGCCAATATTGAGCAGGCGCCCCCGGCGAGCGAGGTGCCGTACACGATCAGCGAGGCGTTCGCGCGCAAGGTTGAGGCGATGCTCGATGGATGGCAGGGGCGCACGAGCCCGCTGGCACCGGCGAGCGCAGCGGCGACGCCAAGTGCGCCGGTGAACACGTCTGCGCCCACGCTGGCGATGCCCGCGAACTCTTTGCCGAGCGACGCGACGCCCGCACCAGCACTTGAGACCTTTTCTGGCGATGCGGGATCGCAGAAGTCCTCCGGCAAGTGGATGGGTGTCGCGATCGCGGGGGGCGTGCTCGTGATCGCGATTGTCATCGCGGCTGCTTCGGGCCTGTTTAGTTCCGGTGGCGGCGCAGCGGGGACGCAGGCGAATCCTCAAGGCGGAACGCCGCCGGCCGACAAGCCGACGACAAGCGGGGCGACGAGCACGATAACTCCCGGAGGGCGCGATGCGGGGACGCCCACGCCTTCGACGCCGGACGCCAAGCCGCCAACACCGGGCGCGGGGTCGCCGAACGCTGGCGCCGTGCCGGTGCCCGCGCCGGTGCCAGCCGACGAGCCGGCGCTGATTGATCCGCGGGCGAGCGCGAGCGTGGACGCGATGCTGGACTCGGCGGGCGATCGGGTTGCGAGCCTCGCGCCGGATGTCGCGACGCCGCTGAAGGGTGAGTTAAAGGCGCTTGAGAGCGAGGCGAAGGCGGTGGCGGCGCTCACGCTCTCGCGCGCGAATATTGAGCAGGTGCGGGCGCGCGTCGCTGCGCTGCGGAAGAACGTTGAATCGGTGGTGACCAGGGCGGATGCGAGCGCCAAGGCCGCCGCGAGCGCGCCGGTTCCGGTTCCAGTTCCGGTCGCGCCTGCGCCCGCGGCGGCGGTGTCGGGCGTGCCGGAGCAACTGAGCGTTGAGCCGGCACTGAACGAAGCGTGGGCGAAGCAGGTCAGTTTGGTGCGCGGGTTGCAGATGACGCCGGAGCGCACGGCGCGGCTCGCGAGCATGCGCGAGATGATCGAGGCATTCAGCCGCGGATTGCCGACGCCTGAGAGTCTGGATCTGCCGGGGGGGCCGTTGGCCAGCGTAGTGATGGCGGAGTTCAAGATTCGCCGCCAGCGCGCGGTGAGTGAGGGCGTGCAGAGGCTGGATCAGGGCGGGAGCGATCTGGAAGCGGTCGGCACGCGCCTGGCGGGCCTGGCGAGCGAGGTTTCGACGTGGTCAACTGCGAGCGTCGGCCTGGCGCGGCACCATGCTCAGGCGGAGGGGCTTCTGCGGTCGGGCGCGGCGTGGAACGATCGCGACGAGCGGGCGGGCAAGACGCTGGCGCAGGTCGCCGACGAGCTGCGGGTTAAGCCGGTCGCGCCCGAGTTTGCCAGCGCGTTCGCGGGTGTCGCGTCGCAACTGGACAGCGTGCGATCGCTGGCGGGCAGTTCGGACCGGGCGGCGTTGATGGGCGCGTTGCTCTCGGGCAAGGGTGATTTATCGCCGGCGCGCTCTGCGAGCGATCGTCTTGCGGAGCTCACGCCAGCTTGGCCCGCGAGCATTGAGGAACTCGCAGCGGTCGCGACGGCGCGCGGTTCGCTCGGGGCGCTCGACGCCCCGCGCACCAAGCGGCTCAATGACTTCGTGCGCACGGCGTGGCTGCAACAGTGGGGCACCAGCGGCGATGTCGCGCCGGCGGGCGCGGGCGATGCACGACGCGCCGCGTTGATGGAGATGCTGCCGGGCCTGGGGATCGAGGCGAAGTCGCTCCCGGCGTGGGCGTCTTTCAACCTGGCGAGATTTGAGTTACGCCTTGGCCTTGAGCGCCTGCCCAAACGCGACGACGCGTCCGCGCGCCCGCTGATCGAGCGATACGCGACGGCCATGGCGATGCTGATGCCGGGCTTGGCGGAAGCGACGGCGGCGCACAGCGCAGCCAAGGCGCTGCTCGATACGCCGCCGGTGCCGAAGATCGGGCCTGCGGACTTCCCGCCTGCGCTTGGCGGCGTGGGGCGGGCGAAGTGGATTCCAGCCGGTGAGCCGGGTGATGACGGGCGCATCGCGTACTCGCTGAGCGTTCCGGGCGTGCCGGCGCTGACGCTCGCGTTCGCGCCCGTGGAGGTCAACGGCAAGACGGTGTACGTCTCGACGACCGAGATCAGTGTCGGAGTCGCGGCGGGGGTGCTGGGGTCCAGCACGAAGTCCGACGTGTTCGCGGATCGCACGCAGGATTGGAACCGCTTCGGCACGCGTCGCGGCTTGCGAACGTGGGAGCCGCTTTCCAAGACGCCGCTGGCGGCGGGCAAGCCGGCCCTGGGTCCGCCCGGTGGGGCGAGCGATCCGCTGCGGGGCTGGTTCCTCAAGCCCGCGGGCGCGGATCGGGCGCCGGGTCTGCTGGCGGTGCCCGATGCGCCCGGACCACAGTGGAACTCACCGATGCAGGCAGTGTCGCCCGAGGCGGCGGCGGTGGTGGCGGCGGCGATGAACTGCCGTCTGCCGACGGTTGACGAGTGGCGCGCCGCTCTCGCGGTCGAAGGGCTCGCAGGCGCCGACGAGGCCCCGGCAGGTGCGCAGCTTCGCGGGCGCCAGTGGAAGAAGCAGTTTGACGCGGTCAGGGCGGCACGCGCGGCATCGATCAACCTCGGCTTTCCCCAGGATGGCGCGTTTGTGCCCGCCGGCGCGACGACGCCAGCTTCACCTGAGGCGGATGACGAGGCGCTGCCGATTGACGAGCCGAGTTTCCTGATGGCGCCGGTGGATGTCGGACCGGGCAAGACGTTCAAGCACCTGATCGGGAACGTGTGGGAGTGGGTGCTCGTAGACGGCGCGAAGTTTGAGCGCCTCGGGCCGGATGAGATCAAGCCCAAGTCGATCAGCCCGGCCAGCGATGTGCGGGTGGTGGGGGGCTCAGCCTTGTCTTCGCCAACAATCTCGCGGACGCAGCCTCAGACCGCGGTGGCGGCGCGTGCGGCCGGTGGTTTCACGGATGTCGGTTTCCGCGTCGCGTTCTCTGCTGAGCGCGGGCTGCCCAAGCAAGTTCTTGCGTCGCAGGCAGAAGCGCTGCTGCTGAAGGCCTCGCAGGATGCGCCGTATCGGGAGTGATTAGACGTGGGGCACCGCGACGGCCTGTTGAAGATCCGAATCGACTTCCGTGCGGCCGCCAATCCAAACTTCTCCAACAAGCACGACCCAAATCCAAACTCCAACCCCCCCCCATTCAGGTTGCGTGAGTGGCCTGCGTAAGTTTGTGATCACTTGACAAGCTGGGTAGTGGCGAGGTAGTTTAGTCGGAAAGCGTGTGGGTCCAGCGGCGATTTGGGGCGATAACACGATCCTTGGACTTGCTTCGTTGCACCGCACTGGAAGCTGTTCTTTTCTTGCCGACGGCGCATCTCGCCCGGCCTTTGCAAAGGATTCGAAATGCAGCATGATTCTCGTGAGATCAACTCTGGAACGGCGACGTCGAACACGCGTCGATCGGTCCGTCAGCGTCAGTCGTGGTCGGCGATTTCTGGAGTGCTGCTGAGCGCCGGCCTGATATCAATGGCCGCGGGTCAGGTGGAGCCGATGCGCCCGGTAGTGAGCCCGACGAACCCGGGTCCGGCGTCGCCCGGGAGCAGCACGCCAAGCGTGACCGAGACGCTGCCAACGCCAGGGATGCCGAGCGTCACGGCAGCGCCCGTCGCGACGTCGAGCGGGCCTTCGTATTCGATCAGTCGGTTCGAGGTGGTGTACGGGATGGCGGTGTCGAATGTGCCGTCGCCGGAGCTGCTGATCAACACGACGGTGGTGCCGCTGGGGCGGGTGGGCAACGTGTATACCGAAGCGCGCGAGGGGACTGAGCGCGTCGAGTTGCGGCTGGGCGAGCTGACCGACGCGACGGCGCAGTATGACGCGATGGCGATCCGCGAGGTGAGCCGCGCCGTGGCGAACAACCTGCGTTCACGCGGCATGATGGCGGTGCTGGTCGGCCCGTCGCTGGACGAGGTGGATGGCACGGGCGCGGACCTTCGCACCGGGCGCACGACGTTCCAGCTCACGATGATCATCGGCACGGTCGGCGAGATCCGCACGCTGGCCAACGGCGATCGTTTCAGCGAGAACCGGATCAACAACTCGTCCCACACGATGATCCGCGAGAACTCGCCGATCCAGCCGGGTTCGTTCCTGCAGCGCGACGAGTTGGAGGACTATGCGTTTCGGCTCAACCGCCACCCCGGGCGACGCGTGGACCTTTCGGTCGCGCCGGGCTCTGAAAAGCTGGGCGACGTGACGCTGGATTATCTGGTCAGCGAGAACAAGCCGTGGTACTTCGTGACGCAGCTCTCGAACACCGGCACGCGCAACACCGACCTGTGGCGCCAGCGGTTCGCGTTTACGCACAACCAGCTCACGGGTCAGGATGACATCCTGAACCTGGACTACTCGACGGCGGGCTTCGCCGAAGCGCACTCGTTCCTGGGGCAGTACGAGTTCCCGCTGCTGATCGATCGCCTGCGTCTGAACGTCTTCGGGGCGTACAACAAGTACACCGCGTCGGACGTCGGCATCGGTAGCGAGCAGTTTCGCGGCAACGGCTGGCGCTCCGGCGCTGAGCTCTCATTCAACGTCTTCCAGCACAAACAGTTCTTCCTCGATGCGCTGGGCGGATTCCGCTGGGACCACATCGAAACTCGCAACGCGACAGCTGGCATTCAAGGCTCAACGGACTATTTCATTCCGCACCTGGGCGTTCGCGCCGTGCGTTCGACCGACACCGCGTTTCTTGACGCCAAGATCGTCGGCGAGTGGACCCAGAACGAGGTCTCCGGTACCGACTTTCGCGAGGTCTCCAACCTCGGACGCATCGACCCGGCGTACAACTATTCGGTGATGAAGTGGGACACGAACTTCGCGTTCTACCTCGAGCCGATCCTCTTCCCCGACAAGTATCGCGGCGACTACCGCCCGGTTGACGCCAACGGCAATCCCGTGCTGTGGGAGCCGGGCATGACGCTGGCCCACGAACTGGCCTTCAGCTTCCGCGGGCAATACGCGTTCGGCAATCGACTGATCCCCAACGCGGAAGAGGTGGTCGGCGGATTCTTCTCGGTGCGCGGATATCCGGAGTCCGCGGTCGCCGGCGATAACGCGTTCATCGCTTCCGCCGAGTATCGTTTGCACATCCCGCGCCTGTTCGGGGTTTCGACCGAGTCGGGCCAGGACATGTTCGGCAACTCGTTCCGCTGGCAGCCGCAGGAGGCGTACGGAGCCGCGGACTGGGATTTGATCTTCCGTGGATTCTTCGATGTCGGCCGCACGACGATCAACGACATCCGCTCCTTCGAGCGTAACAACACGCTCGCTGGCGCTGGCGTGGGGCTCGAGCTTCAGATCCGCCGCAACATCTTCGTGCGGATGGACTGGGGCGTCGCGCTGCGCGGCAACGAGCAGTCCGACACCAAGGCCGGCGACAATCGCCTGCACTTCCTTCTGACGCTGCTCTTCTGAGCGGATTTCTTCATGGCGAGCGGCGCCTCAAGCGTTACGCTCGCAGTCAGCTTTGTCTCGTGCTGGTGCGTTTGTCTCGCGCAGTCCTGGTGATTCACGTCTTCCTCGCAGAGTCGGTTTTCGCCCTTAACCATCCGAGTTTCCCGCAGGAGCAATCCATGCTGAGCCGCCGCCCGATCGTCCGTCAGACCTCGTCCACCACTGTCGTTCAGACGTGGAATGCCCGCAAGCGGGCCCACCTGCTGCGACGCGTCGGCGTCAGCGGGCTGACGCTGTTCGCCTTGGCCGGGAGCGCCGTCGGCGCCCCCGAAGGTGCGCAGGTCGTTACCGGGCGCGTGACCTTTGAGCAGGCCGGGTTGCACACGACCATCACCGCCAGCCACAACTCGATCATCAACTACACCGGCTTCAACCTCAATCGCAGCGAGAGCGTGCAGTTCGTTCAGCCCTCGGCCAGTTCGCGCGTGCTCAACCGCATCAGCGGCGACGCCCCCACCACGATCGACGGGCGCATCACCGCCAACGGCCAGGTCTTCTTCGTCAACCGCGCCGGTGTTTTCTTCGGGCCCAACTCTGTCATCGATGTCGGCCAGATCTTCGCCGCGGGCGCCAGCCTGTCGAATCGTGACTTCCTGGCTGGCAACCTGAACTTCACCGACATGCGGGGCATGGTCGTGAACGAAGGAACGATCCGCGCCGACACCGTCGCGCTGGTCGGGCGCGCGGTTGCAAATCGCGGGACGATCGAGGGGCTAGATGGCGCGGTGGTCATGGCCGCGGGCGACCAGTTGTATCTGCGGGAAGGCCCGCGGGGCACCATCACGGTGCAGATCGCTCAGCCCACCGGCGGCCCGACGCCCAACAGCGTCCACGCCGTACAGAACAGCGGCACGATCAACGCTGGCAACGGCTCGGTCAGCATGGCGGCGGGAGATATGTACTCGCTGGCGATCAAGAACACCGGGCGCATCAACGCCGCGATGATCTCGCTCAACGGCGGCGCAAACGGACGGGTTGACGTCGGCGGCACGCTGGACGCTTCGCGCACGCAGCCCGGCTCGGTTGGCGGACAGGTGGACATCACCGGACACACCGTGGTGCTCGACGGTGCGACCGTTCGCGCCGACGGCCCCGCTGGCGGCGGCGAAATCCGCATCGGTGGCGGCTTCGCCGGCCTGGAATCCGACATCCGCAACAGCTCGATCGCCGTCGTCTCGCGTGACAGCACCATCTCCGCCAGCGCGACCAGCGCGGGCAGCGGCGGACGCGTCGTCGTCTGGTCCAACGACTGGACCTGGTTCGGCGGTTCGCTCCTGGCGACGGGCGCTGGCAACGGTGCCGGCGGCTTCGCCGAAGTGTCGTCGGCCGACAAACTCGGCTTTCATTCAATGAACATCGATCTGCGCGGCGGCGCTCCAAAGATTTACGGCACGCTGCTGCTTGACCCCGGCACGCTCACCATCTCCGACATCCCTGCGACCACGGGAACGCTTGACCCGAACTTGCCAAACATCCTGGCGGGCACAGGCGGCGCGGTCGAGACCGTTTCGTATGCCTCCGTGAACGTCTCGCTCGCGGCGGCGAGCCTCATCCTCGAGGCGGCCAACTCGATCGTGTTCGATACGATCGGCGGCGGTGGGTTCTTCAGCTTCTCGAATCTCGTAGGGCCCAACACGCTGACGCTCCGCACTACGGCGGCGGGCGGCGCCATCTCGTTCACCACCCTAACCAACACGATCTCCAGCGGCGTAGGCGGAAACTTTGTGTTCACCACCGGCACCGGCGGGCTCTCGCTGGGGAACGTCTCCACGTCCGGTGCTGGCACCATCAGCCTGACCGCCACCGGCGGTGCCTCGGGTATCGCGGGCGCAACGCTGGCCACCGGCGCATTCACCTCAACCGGGGTGAACTTTACCGGGGCGGTAACCACCACGACCGGTGCGATCAACATCAACCACAGTGGGGCGGTGGTCGCCAACGGCACCGGCCTGCGAACCACCGGCGGCAACATCAGCGTGACCGGCTCGACGTACAACCAGAGCGCCGGTTCCCTGCGCACGGCGGCGACGTTCCCGGGCGTCACCGGCACGATTACGCTGAACATGACCGGCGGCGTGACCAACGGCCTCGAGATCATCACCGACGTGCTTCGTATCAGCGCCGTCGACGGGATCAACCTCGCCGGCGTCAGCGCTAACTTCGCCGCGCTGCTGAACGCGACCACTGGCAACATCGTCCTCAACGGGCCAAACACGCTGGGCACCATCGCCGGGGCGAACACCGCCGCTGCCGGCACCTTCGAGGTGCTCTCCACCGGCGCGCCGCTGACCATCGGCACTATCCCGCTCCTGGTGGGCTTCAACGCCGGCGTTGCCGTTGCCGGCATCACGACATCTAACGGTGCGTTGACGCTGGTCAACACCGGCGGCATCTCGATCACCACGCCTGTCAACATCGGCACTGGCATCGCCCGCCTCTCGGCGACCAACGGCGTCGCGCAGTCGGCCACTGGCACGATCACGGCCGACTCGCTGGCCGTTCGCAACGCCACCGCTGGCAACATCGACCTCTCGCTCGCGGGCAACGCGGTCTCGAACGTCGCGCTGACCAACACGTTCGCCACCGGCACGATCGGCTTTAACAGCGGACAGTCCTTGGTCGTGACCAGCGTTCCTGCCGCGGCGTTGACAGTCCCGTTCGCGGGCGCAACTGCGGGCATCACGACGGCGGGCAACGGCTCAATCCTGCTCACCGTCGGCGGCAGCGGGCAGACGCTGACGCTCAATCAGCCGGTGAACAATGGTGCAAACGCCCTCTCGATCCTTCGTATCGGTGCTTCGGGGACGATCTCTCAGGACGCCGTAGGCTTGATCACGACCGGCACGCTGGGCGTGGTGTCGATCGGCGCCGCATCGAACAACATCCTGCTGACCGAAGGCAACACGTTCAGCACGCTGGCCGGGCGCATAGTTGCTAACGCGCGCCAGTTCCGCGTTCGATCGGTCGTCCCGGTCACCGTCGGCTCAGTCCCGCTGCTGGCAGGCTTCAACGCCGGCGCGGCGCTGACGGGCGTGCAGATCGGCGCGGGCGGCGATGTGCTCGTCTCCTCCGGCGGCGCCGCCACCGCCCTGACCGTCAACGAGCAGATCAATGCGCCCGGCGGCACCGTCCGGCTCGTCTCCACCAGCGGCATCGGTCAGGGTGTCAACGGCCTCATCACCGCCAGCTCGCTGGGCCTCACCAACACCGTCGGCGACGTGCTGCTCGACGTCGCGGGGGTCAGCGTCTCCGGCCTCGCGGCGCGCAACACGGCCGCGAATGCCGAGATCATCGTGCTGGACACCGACGGCCTGTCGATCACGGACGTCACCGGCATCGCTTTGCTCTTCAACGCGGGCGCGACGCTCAGCGGCGTCAACACGACCGACGGCAACATCACGCTGATCACGAATGACTCGGCCCCCGGCACCGGCGCCGCGATCCTCACGCTGGATGCGAACGTCGCAGCGGGCACGGGCACGATCCGGCTTGGGGCCGAGGGCAGCATTCAGCAGAACGCCGGCGCAATCACGGGCGCGTCGCTGGGCCTGTTCAACAACGCCTTCGGCGACATCATTGCTACCAGCGCGACCAACAACTTCGCGAACGTTTCAGCGCTTAACACCGTGACCGGCGGCGGGTTCATCACGCTCCGCACGTCCGCGGGTTTGACGGTCGATTCGCTCAACAACGCCGCGTATGCGATCTTCAACGGCGGCGCGATTATCAACGGCATCTTGGGCACGGCGCCGCAGACGATCACGCTGGTATCGGGCGCCAGCGGCGCGTTGACGCTGAATCAGCCGGTGAACGCGGGCGCGACCGGCACCGCCCGCCTCTCATCTGACGGTGGTATCACGCAGGCCGCGGCGGGCGTCATCACGGCGCAGAACCTCGGCATCGTGAATGCGACAGCCGGTAGCGTGGACCTGACGACGGCGACGAACGCCGTGGGCACGTTCGCGGCTCGCAACGACTTCGCCACCGGCACAATCGAGCTGGGCTCAGACTCCGGGCTGATCCTGGGGACCATCGCCGCGGGCCCCGTGATCTTCAACGCCGGCAACGCCCTGGTCGGCCTGACCACGACGGGCGGCGGGAGCGCGTTCCTCCTGAACACGTCCACCACGCTGCCGGTCAGCCTGACCACAGCGACCAGCCTCCCCGCTGGTGGCATCCTGCGTGTGCAGTCGGCCGGAGGCATTGGCCAGATCGCCGCCGGCGGCGTCGTTGCCACCAGCATCGCGGCCGTGAACACCACGGCCGGCAACGTCGATCTGACCCTGGGCACCAACACGATCACCACGCTGGCCGCAAGCAACACATTCGCCACCGGCACGATCGCCTACACCGACAGCAACGGGCTGGTCGTCGGCACCGTCGCCGCTGGCCCGGCCCTCTTCAACGCCGGCGCGGCCCTCAGCGGCGTCGTCACCAACGCGGGCGATGCGATCATCACCAGCGGAACCGGCGGCCCGCTGGCCATCAACCAGCCACTGAACGTCGGGGCCGCCAACGTTGCCCGCCTCAGCTCGCGTGGCGGCATCACCCAGAGCGGCCCCGGCGTTATCACCGCGGGCGGCCTCGCGGTCTTGAACGACACCGCCGGGGACATCGGACTCGAAACGCTCGTCAACGTCCTTTCAAACATCGCCGCGCGCAACGACTTCGCCAGTGGGCAGGCGACCTTCCGCTCGAATAACGGGCTGTCGGTGGACACGATCGCCGCTGGCCCCGCGACATTCAACGGCGGCGTGGCCCTGACGGGCATCAACACGATCGATGGCGACGCCCTGTTGATCAACTCCTCGATCACCAACCCAGTTGCGCTCAACCAGGCCTCCGCTCTGGGCAACGGCATCTTCCGCATCGCATCGAGCAGCGGCGTGACGCAGACCGCGACCGGCGGCATCACCGCCAGCGGCCTGGGCATCACCAACACCACCGACGGCAACATCAACCTGACGCTGGGCACGAACACGCTCACGACCTTCGCCGCCCGCAACACGTTTGCGACCGGCAGCATCGCGCTCTCCGAGGCCGACGGGCTCGTGATCGGCAGGATCGACGGCAACCCTGCATCGTTCAACGCCGGCACCGACCTCAACGGTGTCACCACCGCGACAGGTGACGCGCTGGTCATCACCGGGGCTGGTGGGGCCCTGACGATCAACCAGCCCGTCAACGTCGGGGCGGCCAACGCCGTTCGTCTCTCGTCGCAGGGCGGCATCACGCAGAACGCCATCGGCATCTTGACAGCGCAGACGCTCGGCGTCCTGAACGCGACCGCTGGCAACATCATCCTTGATCAGGCCAACGCAGTCAGCACCTTTTCTGGCAGCAACACCTTCGCCACCGGCACGATTCAGCTTCGCAGCTCGCTGGCCACCAGCGTCGGCACCCTGGCGACGAATCCGGCAAACTTCAACGCCGGCGCCGATCTCAACGGCGTAAGCACCGCCAGCGGCGATCTGGCGATCCGCTCTGACGACACGCTCACGCTCACGCAGGCGGTCAACGCGCCGGCCTTCACGGTGCAACTCTCCTCTAACGGCGCGATGACCCAGACGGGCGCGGGCGTCATCACGGCAAACGCGCTAGGCGCTGTGAACGTCTCGGGCGCGGCTGGGGACATCACACTGGACCTGCCCAACTTGCTCACCGCCGCGGGCGCGACGCCCGCGAGCTTCGCCGCGTTCAACGCCAACACCAACGCCAGCGGCATCACGTTCCGCAACGTCGGGGCGTACGACATCGGCACCGTCACAGCCCTGAACGGGTTCCTGGGCACGCCGCCCGGCCCCTTCACCAGCATCATCGGTGTCAACACGCTCGCGGCCAACGGCGATATCACGCTCTTCAGCACCACTGGTGGCCTGTTCCTGACGCAGCAACTGAACGCCGGCACCGGCATCGTGCGCATGGCTTCCGGCGGCGTAAACAGCGGCGGCGTCAATGCGATCGGTCAGAACGCTACCGGCGTGATCACCGCCTCGCGTCTGGCGCTGGTCAACTCCTCTGGCAGCCCGATCCTGCTCAACACCGCGGGGGCCAACCTGGTGGACCGCATCTCTGCCGTCGCGGGTACGGGCGCTCTGACGTTCCGCGGCTCGCGCGAAGGAACGCTCGAGGTCTTCGATGTCGCGGCACTGGCTGGGTTCAATGGTGGCGTTGCCTTGACCGGAATCACCGGCTCCGGCAACATCAACGTGCTCACCGAGACCGGCGCCGCTCGTCCTATCACGGTCACGAGCCCGATTGTCGGCGGCGCCGGCAACGTGCTCATCGAGACCGAGTCCACCGCAGATGCCTCACCGATCCTCGTCAACGGTCGGGTTTCCACGACTTCCGGCAACATCACCTTCCGCACCAACAACGTCGGCTCAACGATCACGGTCTCGGCCGATCCGACCTTGGCCGACGGCAGCGACGCGCCGATCTTCTCCACCAGCGGCAATGTACTTCTCCGCACGCTCGGCGGCGCCAACATGACGCTCACCGACACCGCCGACGCCACCGAAGGCTTCGTCATCTTCACCGGCGGCTCCTCGTCCCTCGTCGCAACTGGTGCAACCGGCACGATCAACATCGCCGGTGACCTGAGTGCGACGCTGGGGCACACCTTCTCCGGCGGCACCGGCACAACCATCACGCTGACCGGCACCGGCGATCGTGACATCGTGGCCAATGGCGGGCTGACGACGTTCACCCGTCCGGTCGATCTCAACGTGACGAGCACGACCGTCGATGGCGGCGCGGGTCGCGTCATGTTCCAGGGCGCGATCACCGGCACAGGTGCAAACCGCGACCTGAACGTCTTCTCGACCTTCAACACCGTCGCCAACGCGAACGCGGCGAGCGTCCTGGCGCCGATCATCTTCGGCGGTGATATCGGCACCGTCGGCAACCGCCTAGGCGTGCTGACGCTGGGCGGCAACGCCGCGGGCGCTCGCGTCACGGGGCCGGAGTACTCGTCGATCGTGTTCTCCAGCTTCCAGAACGCCGACGGCACGGTCCCCGGCACCGCGATCCCAGGTGCCACGACCTTCAGCGTCTTCACCAACACGCTCACGGCCCGGCAGTTCGAGAAGATTCTCTCCCTGGGCAACCTCACCCTCAACACCACGGGCATCACCACCGTTGGCGACCTGAGCATCATCGGTGCGCTCAATATCACCACCGCCACCCTCCGCATTCTTGAGCGCGGGCCGGGCAACTTCCGCAGCCCGCTCGGGCTGGTCGCAACTGACGGCGGCGTGGACATCATCGCCAACACGATCAACTCGAACGCCGCGGTCAACATCAACACCGTCGCGAACCAGGGCGTCTTCGCCCTGGCCCCGTCGTCGTTCTATCTCGGTCGCGTCGCGACCACGACGCTGAACGCGAACTTTGCCGGCGCTCAGTCGGTCAAGCAGTTGACATCTGCCCCGTCGCTGGCCCAAACACTGAACGGCGGCATCGCAGTGCCGATTGACTTCGAGGCCAGCGGGCGCACGCCCAATGACCCGTCGACCGCCATCGCTGGCGTCGCCGCAGAAGATGCGGTGCAGCGCACCGACCCGGCCCAGGTGGTCGGCGGGGCCACGCGGAAGTTCCTTGACGAGCTGAAGATCTCGGTTCGCGATGTGGGTGCGGACGATCTGGTCAACTTCCTCAACGGTTTGTCCTACATCGATGACTCGGGCTCGCTAATGGGCGGCTCGATGGCCTCGCGCGGCAGCGGCATCACCGCTCGCCGAATCAACCCGGTCGCGGCGGAGGCGTTGCGGCTGGAGTGGATCCGTCTGGCGATTGATCCGGTCCCGGTCCTCAACGCGGAGGGCCAGCCCGAGATCGGGGCTGATGGCCAGCCGGTGACGCAGCAGCGGCAGGAGCGTCTGCGGGCGGTCCTGGAAGCGGCATTTGTGGACTTCACGGAACAGGCCGGCTCAACAGAAGTCAGCCCGGCGATCTTCGAGAGCTTCCTGGCGTCGACGCCGAGGCACGCCGAGGCCCTGAAGGCTCTGCAGGACATCCGTGCGTTCATGGTCAAGTTGGGCGATCTTGGCCTGACCCGGTATGAACTGTCCGGCCCGCGCGAGGAGCTCCTCCGCATCTTCCGACCCGACTCGATCCCGTTCGAGTACTTCTCCGAACTGGTCACCAAGCGCCCGTTGCAAACGGCTGCGAAGTAAGTATGCTGGACTGACGAAGGTCGTCCGCCGCGTTGGCGTTCGCCGACGCGGCGGTTTTTTTCGGAGGCCAGCCCCCTTGCCCAGCGTTGACGTCGACACACTGCTGAAGCCGATGAGCGAGTCGGAGCCCTGCGGGCCGGATCTTCGGCACGACGGGCGTTTCATGCAGGTGCTCCGCGATTCGGAGGGCTCGCCCGAAGACCCGTTCAACAACAAGCCCGCGGAAGAGCCGAGCTGGCGCGAGATCCGCGACGGCTGCGTCGAGCTGCTGGCTCGCTCGCGCGACCTGCGCATCGGCGTCGTCCTCGTGGTCAGCGAGGCCAAGCTCGACAGCTACGCAGGGTTGGAGCTCGGCCTTTGCTTTCTGCGCGGCTGTCTCGAAACGTATTGGGACACCGTTCATCCACAGCTTGACCCCGAAGACAACCTCGACCCGATGATGCGGGCCAACACGCTCGCCGCCCTTTCAGCGCCGATCGGCACGATGGGTGACACCGTGCGGCTGCTGGAGCGCGTCCGGGCGCTCCCCCTGAGCGATGCACGTCAGCTTGGCAAGTTCTCGCTCGAAGACTTCGCGCTGGCCTCCGGCGCGCTGACGCTCCCCGAGGGAAGCTCGCGCAGCAGGCCCGAGCTCGGGCTGATCGAAGCGGCGCTGCAGGAGACCGATGTCGAGCTGTTGCAGTCGCTGCTCCAAGCGGTAGATCAGTCGGTTCAGCACGCCAAGGCGATCGAGCAGGCGTTCAACTCGAAGGTCAAGCCGGGGATGGGGATCGATCTCTCGGCCCTGACCAAGATTCTCTCTGACGCGCTGGCGCACCTGCGCCGTCACGTCGCTCTGAAGACCGGCGCACCGGCACCCGATGGCCCAGCCGGTATCGATTCAGGCGGCGCAGGTGGTGTTGGGGCTCTGTCAGGTTCGGCCGGAGGTGCCGCGTTTAGCATCGGCGGAGCAGTTCGCAGTCCGCGCGACGCGGCCGTTGCGTTGGACGCGGTTTGCCAGTACTATTCACAAGCCGAGCCATCAAGCCCTGTGAACCTGATCATCCAGTGTGCTCGCGTGTGTGTCGGAAAGGATTTTCTCGTGTTGACAGGCCTTCTGAAACCCGACGCGGTGGAGTTGCTTCGGGTGCTGAGCCAGGCCGACCGGCCGGCTCCGCCCGCCAGTTCGTAAAGGAATATCGCCCCGTCGGGCCGCATCATCGTTCTCACATCGAGTTGTTGGAAACTCTCGGAGGATCACATGGCCAAGGCCAGCAGTCAGAAGTTCATTCAGCGCAACCGCGCCCCTCGCGTCCAAATCGAATACGACCTGGAGGTCTACGGCTCCGCGAAGAAGGTGACGCTTCCATTCGTCATGGGCGTGATGGCGGATCTCTCGGGCAAGCCAGCCGAGGCGCTGGCCTCGGTGGATCAGCGGAAGTTCCTTGAGATTGACATCGATAACTTCGACGACCGGATGAAGTCGATGAAGCCGCGCGTGGCGTTTCAGGTTCCCAACACGCTCACGGGTGAGGGCAACATGCCCGTCGACGTGACGTTTGAGAGCATGGATGATTTCACCCCCGCGGCGGTTGCGCGCAAGGTTGAGCCGCTGCGCAAGCTGCTGGAAGCCCGCACGCAACTCTCGAATCTGTTGACATACATGGATGGCAAGAGCGGCGCCGAGGAGTTGCTCTCCAAGGTGATGCAGGACCCCAACGTCTTGAAGGCCGTGACCGCTGCCCCCAAGCCCGACGCCGAAAAGAAGGAGTAACCCCTCATGGCCGAGACCAACGCTCAGTCTTCGCCCGCGCTCGCGGGCGTCCAGTTCGATGGTGGCGACCTGTCGTCGCTACTGAAGAAAGAGTTCAAGCCCAAGACGACCGACGCGCAGAGCAACATCGAGAAGGCGATCAACACGCTGGCCGGCATCGCGCTGGAGCAGGCCAACCTGATCTCCGACGACTCGGTGAAGACGATCGAGGCGATGATCGCCGCGATTGACAAGAAGCTCTCGGAGCAGATCAACGCGATCATTCACCATGCCGATTTCCGGGCCCTTGAGGGCTCGTGGCGCGGCTTGGCGCACCTGGTCAAGAACACCGAGACCGACGAGACGCTGAAGATCCGCGTCCTGAACATCTCCAAGAAAGAGCTCTCCAAGACCTTCGCCAAGTACAAGGGCGTTGCTTGGGACCAGAGCCCGCTCTTCAAGAAGATGTACGAGGAAGAGTTCGGCACGCCCGGCGGCGCTCCCTACGGCGCGATCGTCGGCGACTACCACTTTGATCACACGCCCCCGGACGTCGAGATCCTCGCCGGCATGGCGCAGATCGCGGCCGCCGCCCACACCCCTTTCCTCACCGGCGCCGCGCCAACGATGATGAACATGGACTCGTGGCAGCAGCTCAGCGACCCGCGCGACCTGACCAAGATCTTCCAGTCCGCCGAGTACGCGCCGTGGCGTTCGCTGCGCGAGAGCGACGACGCTCGCTACCTCGGCATGTGCATGCCGCGATTCTTGTCGCGCATTCCCTACGGCAGCAAGACCAACCCGGTGGACGACTTCGCCTTCGAGGAAGACACCGAGGGCGCCGACCACAACAAGTACATCTGGTCCAACGCCGCGTACGCCATGGCGGCGAACGTCACCCGTTCGTTCAAGCTCTACGGCTGGTGCGCCTGCATCCGCGGCACCGAGTCCGGCGGCGTTGTCGAAGGTCTGCCCTGCCACACCTTCCCCAGCGATGATGGCGGCGTGGACATGAAGTGTCCCACCGAGATCTCGATCACCGACCGGCGCGAGGCCGAACTTGCCAAGAACGGGCTGATCCCGCTCTCGCACTACAAGAACACGGACTACGCGGTATTCGTCGGCGCTCAGTCTCTGCACAAACCGGCGGAGTATGACGATCCGGACGCGACCGCGAACGCCAACCTCGGCGCACGCCTGCCGTATCTCTTTGCCACCTGTCGCTTCGCGCATTTCCTCAAGTGCATGGTCCGCGACAAGATCGGCTCGTTCAAAGAGCGAGCCGACATGGAGAAGTGGCTCAACAACTGGATCGCCAACTACGTCTGCATCGACCCCAACGCCAGCGAAGAGGTGAAGGCCCGCCTTCCGCTCGCGGCCGCTGAGGTTCAGGTCATGGAAGTTCCCGGCAACCCGGGTTACTACACCAGCAAGTTCTTCCTCCGCCCGCACTACCAGCTTGAAGGCCTGTCGATCTCGCTCCGCCTCGTGTCCAAGCTGCCCTCGCTCAAGAAGTGAGCCGGCCGCAGGCCTTGAAATCACGCGGGTTGGCCCGCGTTCACATCGCAAGATCTCGGGTAGTTCGCCCGAGTGCAGCCCACTCTCAGGAGATTCGCTATGGGTTTCGACGCATTCATCAAGATCAAGGATTGTCCCGGCGAGAGCAGCGACGACAAGCACAAGGAATGGATCGAAGTGCAGAACTTCACCGAGGGTGTGACGCAGCCCCACGGCGGCCAGATGTCGGCCACCGGTGCCATCGCCGGCGGGCGTGCAGACTTCCAGGACCTGAGCTTCCGAAAGCTCATGGACAAATCCTCTACCAAACTCCGCTTCCTGTGCGCCAAGGGCGAGCACATCCCCGAGATCAACATCGAGCTCTGCCTTGCGACGGGCGACAAGGCCAAGTACATGGACTACAAGTTCACCGCCTGCTTCGTCACTGCGGTGACGTGCGTGGGCGACGCGAAGGCGACCTCCGAGGGCCGGCCGCTGGAGCAGGTCACGATCCGCTTCGGCAAGGTCGAGTGGACGTACATCCACCTGGCCAAGGACGGCAAGAAGCTTGGCGAGGCCAAGAACATGTGGTCGGTTGTTGAAAACAAGGGCGGCTGATTCGCGCCCCCGACGACCCCGTATCGAACACCACCTCGACCGGGCTGGCGACGGCCGGCTCGGTCGGTTTGTTTTTCTGGACCTCTGACCCGCCTGCGCGTGCGGAAGGATTCTCGATATGAACGCCCTCGAACTCATCAAGGCCGGCCGACCGGACGAGGCGCTCAAGGCCCTGGAGGGCGACGTTCGCAAGAACCCCGCCGATGCGAAGCTCCGCATGTTCCTGTTTCAGTTGCTCTCGGTGCTCGGTCACTGGGACCGCGCGCTGAACCAGCTCAACGTCGCGGCGGAGATGGACAGCAAAAACCTCTTGGACGCCGAGCTTTACCGGCCCGCGATCCAGTGCGAGGCCTTCCGCAAAGAAGTCTTCGCCGGCACGCGGATCCCGCTGGTCTTCGGCGAGCCGGAGGAGTGGGTGGGCTGGATGATCCAGGCCAACCAGCTTCAGGGGCAAGGAAAGTTTGTGGCGGCGGTGGAGCTTCGGAACAAGGCGCTGGACGCCGCCCCCACCGTCTCGGGGTTCGTCGATACCTCGCCGTTCGCCTGGGTGATGGACGCGGACCCGCGCCTGGGGCCGATGTTTGAGGTCATCCTCAACGGCAAGTATTTCTGGGTGCCGATGAGCCGCGTCGCGTCGGTGAAGATCGATCCGCCCGCAGAGCTTCGCGACGTGGTGTGGACGATGGCGCACTTCCGCTGGACCAACGGCGGCGAGGCCCCGGCCCTGATCCCGACGCGATATCCCGGCTCCGAATCCTCTGACGCGCGACACCAGCTCGCCCGCCAGACTGATTGGAACGAGCCAGCGCCGGGCCTGCAGGTCGGCCTCGGCCAGCGACTCATCGCGACCGAGACCGGCGATCATGCGCTGCTGGAAATCCGGAATCTCAGCACGATCGTCGAGCCCGGCGCGCCGAGCGCCGCGCCCGCGGATGCGGAGGGCGACCATGCCTGACCTTGCGGTCGCCGAGCGCCTCCAGCCCGCGCTGCTTGACCGGCTGACGGACGACCAACCCGACGAGCGTTTGGAAAGCCGCGACAAGCGCGTCATGAACATGGCGCAGCTCCGGCGCGCGATCCTGCGAGACCTGCAATCGCTGCTCAACGCCCAGGCCCACCCGCCGAACTCCGTGATCTACGACTATCCCCTGGCGGCTCGGAGCGTGCTGAACTTCGGCCTCGCGGACTCCGCGGGGCTCTCGGTCACCGGGCGACGCCGAGACGAGGTTCGCGCCGCCGTGACGCGGTCGATCGGGAACTTTGAGCCGCGAATGGTGCATCATTCGATCCGGGTGAACCCGGTCGAGAGCGACACGCCCGGCGCCGGCGTCAAGCTGGTCTTCGAGATCAGCGGCGACATCTGCCCGCTGCCCATGCCCGAGTCGCTGTTTGTCCGCACCGAGGTCGATGTCGAGCTCGGGCAATGGAAGCTTGGAGACTAACCGCGTGCACCGCCAGTTTCTTGGGTATTACGAGCAAGAGCTGGACCATCTGAACGGCATGGCCGCGGAGTTTGCGCGCCAGTTTCCCAAGATCGCCGGGCGACTCGCGCTCGATACCAAGGACGGCGCCGTCACGTGCAAGGACCCGTACGTCGAGCGGTTGCTCGAGGGCTTCGCGTTCATGGCCGCCCGCGTGCAGCTCAAGCTGGACGCGGAGTTTCCCCGCTTCACGCAGAACCTGCTGAACATTATCTACCCGCAATATCTCTGCCCGACGCCCTCGATGGCGATGGTTCAGTTTGTGCCGCTGGAGAACGACGCCTCCACCGCCCAGGGCGTCACACTCCCGCGCCACACGGGTCTTCGCGGGCGCGCGGGCGATGGGTCGCAGGCGTGCGACTTTCGCACCTGCCACGACGTGACGCTCTGGCCGCTGAAGATCGTTGACGCGCAGTATTACACGCGCGACCTGGGCGTGCTCGAGTTGCCCGAGAGTGTGCGCTCGGTGCGGGCCGCGATCCGGATTCGCGTCGCGTCTACCGCGGGGCTGATGCTGAATCAGCTTGCGCTAGACAACCTGCCGCTGTTCATCCGGGCCGCGGATTCGACGCGGATGCGGATCTACGAGCAGCTCTTTGCCGATGCGATGGGCGTGATCGTTCGGCGCGCCCCCGCGCCCGGCATGAGCTTTCGCGGCATCCCAACCCAGGCGGTCCTCCCCGCGGATTCAATCACCCGCGTGGGCTTTGAGGAGCGCGAGTCGCTCCTGCCCAGCGATGCGCGGACCTTCCAGGGCTACCGGCTGATTCACGAGTACTTCGCGTTCCCGCAGCGGTTTGCGTTCGCTCGATTGAACGCCCTGCGCGCTCAGCTCGGCGCGATGGCCGGGAGCGAGGCCGACCTCATCATCCCACTCTCAAAGGAAGACGAACGCCTGGAACGCAAGCTGGACGCCGGCACGTTCGTGCCATTCTGCTCGCCAGCGGCAAACCTGTTCCCCAAGCGCACCGACCGGATCTATGTCACCGACAAGCGCCCCGAGCACCTGGTGGTGGTCGATAAGACCCGCCCGCTGGACTTTGAGGTCCACTCGATCACCGGCGTCACCGGTTTCAGCGAGAGCAACGACGAGACCCGCGCATTCCGCCCGTTCTACGCGGCCAACGACGTCGACCCGGATTCCGCACACGGCGCGTACTACGTGCTGAATCGCGTGCCGCGCCAGTTCAGCCAGCGCGAGCAGCTCCGCGGGGCGCGCTCAAATCTCTACAAGGGCAGCGAGGTCTACATCTCCGTGGTCGATGCGCACGCGGCGCCATACGCCGACGAGGTCTCGCAGCTGGGCGTCGAAGTCCTGGCGACCAATCGCGACCTGCCCATCTCGATGAACGTCGGCATCGGTCCGCGCGACTTTGACATGGACGTCGCGGCCCCGCTGCAAACCATCCGCTGCATCGGCACGCCCACCGTCCCGCAGGCGAGCTGGGTCGAGGGTGAGATGGCCTGGCGGGCCATCAGTCATCTCTCGCAGAACTATCTGTCATTGATCGATCTGCCCGATGGCGCGGGCGCGGGCGCGCTGCGTGATCTGCTCCGGCTCTACATCGACGAGAGCGACCCGGCGCAGCGACAGCAGATCGAGGGTATCAAGAGCGTGTACAGCGCCCCGCTCACCCGGCGCGTCCCCGGCGCCGGGCCGGTGACATTCGTGCGCGGACTCGAAGTCGGCGTCACATTCGACGAATCGCTCTATGAGGGTTCGGGCGTCTTCCTGCTGGGCTCCGTGCTTGAGCAGGTGTTCGCACGCTACGTGTCCATCAACTCGTTCACCGAAACCGTTGTCAAGTCCGCCCAGCGCGGGGAGATCAAGCGATGGCCGCGGATCGTGGGTCGCCGGCCGATGCTCTGAGCGAGCGTCTGTTTGCGAATCCGTACCAGTTTGATTTCTTCCAGCTCGTGCGCCGCCTTCAGTGCGCGCACCCTCAGCTCCCGGCGGTCGGCAAGTCCAAGCGTCCCGAAGACGACGCGGTGCGCTTCAGCCAGGTGCCGCACACCAACTTTGCGACCAGCACGATCCACTCGTTCCGTCAGTTGCCCACCGAGCGTGCCCCGCGGCTCTTCGTGAACTTCATGGGTCTGCTCGGCCCCAACGGCCCGATGCCGATCCATCTCTCGGATTACGCCCGCCAGCGCGAGCGGAACCATCGCGATCCGACGATCGCGCGCTTCTTTGACGTCTTCAACCATCGAATGATCTCGTTGTTCTTCCGCGCCTGGGCGCTGAATCAGCCGGGCGTGCTGTACGAGCAGACGCCCAAGAACGAGTTCGATCCGTTCTCATTCCAGATCGGTGCGTCCTTTGGGCTTGGGCAGAGTTCGCTGCGTCGGCGTGATGCGCTCCCAGACGAGGCGAAGCTGAGCTTTGCCGGGCGGCTCTCATGCCAGAGCCCAAATCCCGAGGGGCTCTGCGCCATCCTTCGCGAGTACTACCAAGTCCCCGCTCGGATCGAGGAGTTCGTCGGCAAGTGGACCCCGCTGCCGGAGATGTACCGCTGCAAGCTGGGCGGCCCGCGTGAATCCGCGACGCTCGGCGGGGCCGGAGGAATCGCGGCCGTCGGCGAGCGATTCTGGGATTGCCAGGGCCAGTTCCGCATCGTCATGGGCCCGATGTCGCTCGCGGCCTACCAGCGCCTCCTCCCGCTCTCGCGTGCCCACGTCCCCGGCGGGCGCTCCTTCGCCCGGCTTGAAGCGTGGATTCTCAACTACCTCGGGTTTGAGTTCACCTGGCAGGTCAACCTCGTGCTCAAGCGCGAGGAGGTGCCCCGCCTCCGGATGGGCGGCAAGCCCGATGACCCCGGCGCCGCGCGCCTGGGCTGGACCACCTGGCTCTCCAGCAAGCCCATCGAGTCCGACCGCGCCGACCTTGTGATTTCACCGGCGACGCGGTAGGCTGCGCACGGGCTCAACCCGCCGTGACGACCCGTCTCGGTCTGCTGTCATCCCGCACGCCGGTTCCGCCGGCGGCCTCGATCGTTGATCCCGCTGATCCCGTTGTTCATCGCCTCCCGCTCTGACCCTCCGAGCACGCAACCTCACCCTCAACTCGCGGAGTACGCCACATGGGCGAGATCCCTCGTCAGTCACTCTTCGGCAAGCTGACCCCTCTGGGCATGAAGGCCCTGGAAGGCGCCACCGTCTTCTGCAAGCTGCGCGGCAACCCGTATGTCGAGATCGTTCACTGGTTCCATCAGATCTTCCAGAACCAGGACTCGGACCTTCATCACATCATCCGCCACTTCGAGATCAACCCCAGCAAGCTCGCCAGCGATCTGACGACGACGCTTGATCGCCTCCCGCGCGGCGCGTCGAGCATCAGCGATCTCTCCTCTCACCTGGACGAAGCCGTCGAGCGCGCGTGGAGCTACTCAAGCCTGCTCTACGGCGAGTCACGCGTTCGAACCGGGCACGTCATCCTCGCGATGCTCAAAGTTCCCAACCTTAAGAATGCCTTGCTGGCGATCAGCAAAGAGTTTGACAAGGTCAAGAACGAAGCCCTGACCGACGGCTTTACCAAGATCGTCTCCGGCTCGCCCGAAGACTCGATGCCCGCGACCGACGGCTCGGCGCTCGGCCCCGCCGGCTTGCCGGGCGAGGCCAGCGGCGCGATGCCCCCGGCCCAGATGGGCAAGGAAGAAGGCCTCAAGCGCTTCTGCAAAGACCTGACCGAGAACGCCCGCGCCGGCAACATGGACCCGATCATGGGGCGCGATGAAGAGATCCGCCAGTGCATCGACGTGCTGATGCGCCGTCGTCAGAACAACCCGATCCTGACCGGCGAGGCGGGCGTGGGCAAGACCGCGGTTGTCGAGGGCTTCGCGCAGCGCGTGGTAAAGGGCGATGTTCCGCCTCAGTTGAAAGACGTGCGCGTGCTGGAGCTTGACGTCGGTCTGCTGCAGGCCGGCGCGAGCATGAAGGGCGAGTTTGAGCAGCGGTTGCGCCAAGTGATTGACGAGGTGCAAGCCGCGACGAAGCCGATCATCCTGTTCATTGACGAGGCGCACACGCTCATGGGCGCTGGCGGGGCATCGGGCACCAACGACGCGGCGCAGCTCCTGAAGCCCGCGCTGGCCCGCGGCACCCTGCGCACGATCGCCGCGACGACGCAGAGCGAGTACAAGCAGCACTTTGAAAAAGACCCCGCGATGACCCGGCGTTTCCAGGTCGTCAAAATCGACGAACCCGACGAGAAGAAGTGTCTGCTCATGATCCGTGGCTTGGCCACCGTGATGGAAAAGCACTTCAAGGTCCAAGTGCTTGACGAAGCGCTCGAAGCCGCCGTGAAGCTCAGCAAGCGGTACATCCAGGGGCGGCAGCTCCCGGACAAGGCTGTGAGCTTGCTAGATACCGGCTGCGCCCGGGTTGCGATCAGCCTGCACGCCAAGCCGGCGGAGCTGGATGACAGCGACAAGCGCATCATGGCGCTCAACATCGAGCTTGAGATCCTTGATCGCGAGATCACCACGGGCATGGACCACGTGGAACGACGCAAGGACACCCAGGCAGAGCTTGATTCCGAAAAGGCGCGCCTTGCCACGCTGACCGAGCGGTTCAACAAAGAGAAGGCGGTCGTCGAAAAGATCCTCGATCTGCGCGCCAAGCTCCGCGGCACCGGCGACGGCAAAGTCGACACCGCCCAGGCCCAGCCCGCCGCTGGCGCAAGCGCTCCAGACGCCGCACCGAAGTCAGACACCCCCGCGCAGCCGACGACTCCCGCGCTCACGGACGCGGCGCGCGAGACCGCGATCACCGATCTGAAGAAACTCCAGGCCGAACTGGCGACGCTGCAGGGCGAGAACCCGCTGATTCTCCCGAGCGTTGACGCCGCGGCCGTCTCGGCGGTGGTCAGCGATTGGACGGGCATCCCGCTCGGTCGCATGGTCAAGAACGAGATGGAGACGGTCTTGAAGCTGGCCAGCACGCTGGAACGGCGCGTGATCGGTCAGCGCCACGGGCTCGACGCGATCGCGGAGCGCATCCAGCTCAGCCGCGCGAAGCTGGACAACCCGGGCCGGCCGGTCGGCGTCTTCCTGCTCGTCGGCCCATCGGGCGTCGGCAAAACCGAGACGGCGATCGCGCTCTCCGAAGCGCTCTACGGCGGCCCGCAAGGCCTTATCACCATCAACATGTCCGAGTTCCAAGAGGCCCACAAGGTCAGCCTGCTCATGGGCTCGCCCCCCGGCTACGTCGGCTTCGGCAAGGGCGGCGTCATGACCGAGGCGGTGCGCCGTCGTCCGTACAGCGTGCTGCTGCTTGACGAAGTGGAAAAGGCGCACAGCGACGTACACGAGATCTTCTTCCAGGTCTTCGACAAGGGCATGATGAAGGACTCTGAGGGCGTGGACATCGACTTCAAGAACACCATCATCCTGCTGACCAGCAACGTCGGCACCGATCTGGTGATGAAGATGTGCAAGGACCCGACGCTGAAGCCCGATCCGACGGGGCTGATCGCCGCGATCCGCGAGCCGCTGCTGAAGGTGTTCCCGCCGGCGCTGCTGGGGCGCGTGAACATCATCCCGTACTACCCGATCTCCGACGAGATGATGCGCAGCATCATCACGCTGCAACTGGCGCGCGTGGGCCAGCGCGTGCAAGAAGGGCACAAGGTGCCCTTCAGCTACGACCCGAAGGTGAGCGACCTGATCGTGAGCCGCGTGACCGAGCTGGACTCGGGCGCACGAGCGATCGACGCGATCATCACGCGTCAAATGCTCCCGGCGATCGGCAAGGAGCTGCTCACGCGGCTCATGGAATCCAAGCCGGTCAGCCGCGTACACATCGGGGTGAAGGACAGCGAGTTCGAGTACGGGTTTGATTGAGTCACCAACCTTCAAGGCTGCTGCGCCGCCGGTCCATCGTTGCGGTCGCCAGCCTAATGACGGTCCTCACCATTGGCATGCGCAACCCCGAGTGCCAATGATTCGCACAGCACCCGCGCCCACACACGGAGTGCATTCATGGCTTCGCCAGACAGCTTTGGCTCCTCGCTCTCCCGCGGCGTGCTGCCACCAATGACCGTCGGGCCGATGCTCAGGTACGACCTCGTCTTGCAGTCGGTCAAAGACACGCTCTGCCGCCTCGGCCTCCCCGGCGGCGGCGATGCCAGCAGTGCCCGTGCGATCGAGGCGCTCAGCGCGTTTCACGGCTCAGGAAAAGTCTTTTACGCCGCGTACGCCAAGTCGTACGTCAACGGTGTCGCTGTGCCAGCGATCATCCTGCACCAGCGCAAGCGGGCCATCGTCGCCGGCGAGTGGGGCATCGGCTTGGATAACGCCGAGTTGTCGGGCCTCATGCTCAGCATGTACCTCGACCAGAGAGTCGACAAAGAAATCATTGAGCGCGTGCGCCGGACAACCCTGAGTTCAGACAACTTCGAGTGGCTCGTCAACTTCATCGAGGAACAGGTGCAGATGCAGTTGGGCTCCTTCACGGGCAGACCCGCCGAATCAGCGATCCGAAACGCCGCCCAAGCCGCCTGCGATACAGCGCGCAAGAGCGATGACAAGGGCGGCAAGAACTTCAAGTTCAGCAAAGAAGGCCTCAAGCCCATCATCGAAGGTATCGGCGGGCTGGATGTACTCAACGCCTCGCTCGAAGCACCTGGCTTCGGCGACACAGGTGACACCGCCGCGTACCGGCTCATCATCTCCGTGCGCGATACGTACAAGTTCATCAACGAACGCCGCGTCGCCAATGCCGTCAGTGGCACCCTCGAAGAGACGCAGTACACCCGCTATCGCACCAAACTCGCAGACCTTCTCCGCGCCGAACGCTACGCCGAGTTCGAGCTCACATACGCCCAGGCGATGTGTGATGCGCCCCTTGGCGGCGGAGCCGACAACAATATCGACAAAACCATGGTCTTCGCCAGCTACATGTACGCACTCGAAGCCGCAGGATTCTTCAAGGGCTTGCCATGGTCGATGGATCTGAAGACCCGACGAATGACGCTCACGCGACCTTTGGCCAATCCCGATGGGCCAAAGGGCTGGCCCGGATACGGTCCCGGGCGACAGTGACCCGCCAGGCCCACCGCCACCTGCCCCGCATCGCCCGACCGTGAACACATCTCCAGAGACCGAAACGCCAGCACGCCGAGCCAAAAATTAACTATCCGGTGTATACTGCATCCAGCAGGGAGACGAGCGAAATGCCACTACAGCAAGAACGTGAGATCGCAGTCCAATCATCGCTCGGCGACGATGCCCTACTCCTGAGCACCGTGCACTACACCGAGGAGCTTGGTCGCCCCTTTCATATGACCCTCCAAGTCTCTCTCGGCAAGCCCGAAGTCAATATCTACGACGCCGTCGGTAAGCCCATCCTCGTCCGCATGACCATGCTCAACAAGAAGCCGCGATACTTTCACGGCGTCGTCCGCGGCGTCACCGAGCCGGCCCAAGCCCTCAGCAAACGCACCTTCACCCTCGATGTCGTTCCCGCCCTCGCTCTGCTCGCGCTGACAACCGACTCACGCATCTTCCCGCCTGATCACACCATCAAGGATATCGTCAACGAAGTACTCAAGCCCTATGGCGTCGAGCCCGATTGGCGAATCGAAGGTCCCACTCGAAAGCGTAAACATTGCGTCCAGTATCGCGAGAGCGATCTCAACTTCGTCATGCGCATGTGCGAGCAAGAAGGCCTGACGATCTTTCACGAGCACTTGATCAACACGCACTCGATGGTCATCGCCAACGCCTCGGCCAAGTTTAAGAAGATTCCCGACTACGACACGATCGACTACCACGATCCCGACTCCGGCTTGAAGCATGACGGCATCGGTGCCTGGAAGCTCCGCAGCACCATGCAGACGCAGAGTGTCGCCGTCGCCGACTTTGACTTCAAGAAGCCGAAGGCCAAACTCCTTAGCGAGAAGGAAGTCGGCTTCACCCACCAGCTCAAAGGCTCCGAGCATTACGAGCACCCCGGCGAGTTCTGGGAAAGGAGCGAGGGCGATGACATCGCCAAGTTCATCGCCGAGAGCCTGCACAGTCAAGCCAGGGTCTTTTATGGCGATGCAGACTGTCGCGCCATGACCGTCGGTGCCAAGTTCAAGCTCAAAGACTCAACCGCCAAGCTGATCAAGGGCATGGCTGATCAGGATTATCTCATCACCTCGATCTCGATCTCGGGCCAGAACGACGAGTTCACCAGCGGCAGCAATGCCTCATCGCACGTCAATACATCTTTCACTGCCGTGCTAGCCAATCAGGAGTTCCGCCCGCTTCGCCGAACGCCCAAACCGATCGTCGCCGGGCCGCAGACCGCCACCGTTGTCGGCGGCGAAAAGGAAGATGTCCACGTCGATCCGCACGGCCGCGTGCAGGTGCTCTTCCACTGGGATCGCGACCACGAGGCCAAGCCCGGTGCATCCTGCTGGGTGCGCGTCTCGCAGCTCTGGGCTGGCAAGCAGTGGGGCTCGATGTTCATCCCCCGCGTCGGACACGAAGTTATCGTCGAGTTCATGGATGGCGACCCCGATCGCCCAGTCATCACTGGACGCCTCTACAACGAAGATAACAAACCACCTTACGCCCTGCCCGAAAACAAGACCGTCAGTACGATCAAGACTGACTCAAGCTACGACGGCAAGGGCAACAACGAGCTTCGCTTCGAGGACAAGAAGTCCAGCGAGCAGGTGCTCTTGCAGGCCCAGCGCCGGCTGGACATCTTCGCCAAGGCCAACATGTACGAGACCGCCGGCGGCTCGCGTGAAGAGAAGGTCGGCAAGGACAACAAGGGTGATCACAACATTCTCGTCGCCAACGACACCAACTGGATAGTCGTCGGCGGGCGCTACGAACAGGTCGACAAGCCGCTACACCAGGGCGTCAAGGAAGACGTCGTCGAGGTCTACGACAAAAACCAGACCACCGTCGTCAAAGAGGCCTTGACGCTCAACGCCAAGTCCATCATCCAGGAAGGCTCGCAGGTCATCAGCCTCAAGGGCGGCAAGGTCGCCATCCAAGGCGCGCAGTCGGCGAGCCTCAAGGCCGGCATGGTCAAGATCGAGGGCACGCAGATGATCTCGCTGAAATGCGGCGCGAGCTTCATCTCCATTACGCCTAGCGGCGTCTTCATCAGCGGGCCCATGGTCCACATCAACTCCGGCGGCTCCAGTCAGCCCGCCGATGGCCCCGAAACAGCCAAAGACCCCACCCTTGAAGAGCCCATCGAGGCCGCCAGCGCCATGAGCGCGCTGCCCGGTTCGCACGGCGGGGGCAAGGCGACGCCACGCACACGCAAGTCGCGTGTCGTGCCCCTCCAGCGCGCGCCCGAGCCTCCCCCGCCTCCGCCCCAAGGCCCGCGGATTCTCCCGCCGCCCGGTACCGATCTCAACTTCATCGACATCCGCTGGGTCGAGCGCAACACATATTGCGGCGGGCCGGCCACACTCGAAGGCACAACCCGCAACTACCCAAACAACACCAACGAGAACGGCGAGGTTCGCAACGTCACCGATGGCGCGGTCATCGCCGGCGTGGTGCTCACCATCAGTGGCAACAGCTTCTCCAAGCCAGTCGATGTCAAGGACTGGCTCCCGCGCAGGAATGGAGCCAACTACGAGACCGAGCGCGAGGAAGACGGCTTCGCCGCGGGCAAGAAGACCCCCATCCCGCTCAAGATGAAGTTCATCCCCTCGCTGACACGTATCGCCTGCGCCATTGGCAAAAGCCAGTTTTCTGTGGTCGTCAACAACTACGAGTGCGAGGTCGGCGGCACCATCCAATATGTCAAAGGCTACATGGCTTGGATCATCCAGCTCGACAATCACGTCCCGGCCGCAACAGGCGGCCAAGCCGGCGTCAACTGGGGTGCCCAGGTCGCTGGCTCCTTCTCAGGTACCGACTGGCGATTCTGCAAGGACAGCACCGCATCGCCCACAGGCAGGGTCTTCTGGGACGGCGCGGCTTGGCAAAATGTCCCCGCGACGTGGACCGACCCCGGCAACGTCAAGCTCTACGGTCTGGGTATCTACCGCGAAGGTGCAACAAATAAAGCACAGTTTGGCAACAACTGGCCAGAAGGCATCCCGGCTTGGAATGCTGCTCACCAAGGCGTCGCCGACACCACGCTCCCCACCTGGACCACCAACACCAACAACACCTGGACCAACAAGTTTGATCTCCGACGGCACGGCTGCGTCAGCACCGACCAAAAGTGCTGCCGCTACTCCGTCAAGGTTGTCGTCAGCTTCGCGTCCGTGGCCACCCGCAGCGGTCACGTCATTATCATCGGCGTAAACGACGGTCGCTCCAACGCCGGCGCCTGGAGCCTCGGCGACGCGCGCCCCGCGCTCGCCCCGCACGAGTTTGGCCATCACCTCAACTGTCCGGACGAGTACGTCGGCGGCGTTGGCATCGACCCATGGAATTCAGATGGTGATGGTCTCACGGGAGGCATCGACCCCACATCCCTCATGGGTTCGGTCCCCGCGGGCAACATCCCACCCATCAAAGCCCGCCACCTCAAAACCATCAAGCAGCATCTGACCGACATGATCCAAACACAAAAGAGCGTCGCATGGACCTTCGACACCGTCGCGCACGTTTGATGTGGTGTCGTTGATCTCATCACGACCTGCCGAGTACGCACATTGACACACACACGCTTCATCTCGATCCTGCTCGCCTCTGGTCTGTTGCTTGTGCTGCTGGGGTGCACTGTCGCTCGGGCGCAGCCGAACGCTCAAGTTGTTGCGCCGCCTGCAGCACCGCCACCACGCTCTCCCGGCTCTGCCCCCCCCCCGGGGGCCGCGCCCCCCCCCCCCCCCCCCCCCCCCCCCCCCCCCCCCCCCCCCCCCCACCCCCCCCCCCCCCCCCCCCCCAAGAAAAGACCGCCCCCCCCACAAGGCCCCGCGCGCGCCCCCGCGGGCCGCCGCGGCCGCGCGCGCGGCGCGGGCCCCGCG
>JBBQMD010000019.1:0-47298 GCA_038328575.1 Phycisphaerales bacterium
CACCCTCGTTCTCGCGATGCTCATCGTCGGTGAGCACCACCATGCGGCCATTACGAAGCTCGTCGAGAATCTCGGGGATGGGGGCGAAGGGCATGGATCGAGAATATGCGTCGAGTCAGCGTGCGCGCCGCCAATAGGCGACAACGCCAGCGAGGATGAGCAGGCCAGCACCGACGCCAAGAAACACCGCCGAGGAAACGCTTTGCGAACTAGACAGCTCGTTCGACAGAGGGGCTTTCGATGGCTTAAGACCAGTCGGCGATGCCGTCGCATCACTGGCCGCGCCGACGATGGGCGTTGGAAATCCAGCGTATGACGGGCCCAAGATCGATGCCTGCTTGAGTCTTGTAAAGGTCGTGCTTTGAACGGTGTAGTCAACACGCATGTTTCGGAATCGCGATTCTCCCAGATACTCCGATTCACTGCCAGCATGAGGGCGGAACTTTCGAATGACATCCGGATGCGGCGGTATTTGAGAGTTACCGCCCTCAAATACGTACTCTACGCGCAGATCGTATGGAGGGTAATATATCATCTCAACCAAGCGATAATTTCGAAGTTCTATGCGCGCAGCAAATCGCGAACTTGTCGAAGTGACCAACGCGTGATCACCTGTCACTTCAATGCGCACATCCGGTTCGGATTGAAGAACTTCAATGACGAAGTTGATGGCTGCGAAGTACCCCTGCGACGCCCAGTTGCGTTGATGCGGCTCACGATCGATCGCAAGCAGACGGCTTCGCTCATCCGGTCCGGCATAGGGGAATGGACCGCCCTTGGACACGACATCGCCACGCAAGTTTCCACCTGTGTTGCTTTGCTCGTCCCAAATCTCGACGGTGATGATAGAATCTTCGAAACCCTTTAGGTACAGCGGGCGGCGTTCGATTCGTAATCGCCCGTCTCGGTCGGTCAGTAGAACCGAACGTGTGATCACGACACCGCGCTCGCCCGTGAACCCATCCTGAACTTCTTCAGGCGCGGGCATGAACGGTCGAGCTAGCTCAAGAAGCTCCGCAGCGCGCCCGGTGGGTTGAACGCCTGTAAGCTCTTCCAGTCGGAGAACGCCGCCAAAGTCGTGCGTGGCGCGAAGCGCTGCCTTTAACTCCATGGCGGTGGGCCCGTGTTCAGAGTCCTTTACCGACGCGACACTCCCGCCCACCGCCGCAGCAAGGAGGGCCAAGACGAGTACTCGACAGGCCGCATTACTGTTCAACTTCGCACTCATTGCACCTCAACTCTGGCACTTCGACTTGAACAAAAGTGTCAAGGTTTTGATCGCCGCAATAGCAGCTCACGTCCGGGTGAAGCTTCATACGGCCGGGCTTGCAGAACACCGTCATCAGACCAATGCTCTCCACTGATTTGCAGCGTGTGCCGCTGGAAAATCCTGCGAAGAGATTGCAACCGCCGTAACACACCGAACGGGCGGCACATCCGTCCGGAAACACGCTATCCTGTTGTGGCGTATCGAGCTGACACGGTTGACCCCACGCAAAAGAGGTCGTGATGACGATCAACAAAACTGCGGCATTCTTCAGCATGGTGACGCCCCGTTCTGATCGAACACAATCAAGGCGCGATGCGCACAGTTTACTCTGCATTGGCGAAGCCCGCAAGCGTGGAACGACAATTGTCGAAGTTCTGGTTGTGATCGGGGTATTACTGGTTTTGACCGGGTTATCAATGCCAGTTTTTTCCGCGATCCGCGAGCGTGGACGGCACGCCGCAGATCTGAGCAAGATCCGCTCGCTCGGGGCCAGCGTCGTTGGCTACTGCAACGATCATCGCGACGTAGTTCCGACCGTTTTTCCGCTCTCTGCCGCACAATCTTCGCCTCGAACGTCGATGACGTCGCCCGCCGGGTTGCCCCGCGTCCGCGGATGGTGGCAAAGCAATGCGGCGACATTCCACCTACTGCTCACTCCAACGATCCCGACATCAAGTGTGACCGCTGCCGGCCTTCAGCCGCCTTCCCCTACTCAGTTCGAGGGATCGCTCGTTTCGACCTATTCTGACTTTCGCCTGGCCGACTGCTTGTTCGCCGCGCCCGCCTATTGGGACAGAGCGACGCAGGCGGGGCCGTCTCAGTGGGGCGCACAGCGTTTGACGGACGTCCGATCGCCTTCGCTCAAAGGAATTATGCGACAAGCTCGGGTGGTCTCCGACACTACGCCGAACGTTGCGGTCAACGTGGTCATGCCGGGCATCAAAAGCGTCGCGCTCTGGGGGGACTTGTCCGCATCTATTGAAGTCCTCAACGATCTTCGCCCGGGTGTCCCGGACTTCTTTCACTCCGGAGGCATGCCCCGTGCCTTTTGGGATCGTGGTCTGGCCATCGCGAATACGGAGCAAGGCATCTACGGACGCGATCGCTGACTCCCACCCTCAAACCGTCCGCTTGACATCCGGCGTCGCGTCCTCGCCGAGGTGCTTCGCGAGGCTGGCCAGATGCTGTCGCACGTACATCCCCGCGTCGACGACGTACTTCATGAAGAATCGCGGGACGGCGCCCTTCACCTTGCCGTTCTCGGTGAGGACCACGCTCGTGCCGCCTTCTTGCGTCGATGTGAAGCTGACGTCCCAACTGCCGTTGAACAGATTCGCGGCGTCCGCCAGCTCGTGGCGCAGCAGGCGCGGGACCTCGCGTGTCCGGATGGTGATCACGAATGAGTTGCGCCCCTCGCGAAAGTTCCACCGCTCCTTGCCCCCTTCCGGCGGCAGGCGCTCAACGTGCTTGAATCGCGTCCACTTGGGGTAGTGCTCGATCTGGTCAAACGCCTCAAATACGCGCTCGGGCGAGGCCTTGAGCGTGATCTTGCCAATGATGACGTGGTTCTCGGGGGCAGAACGACCGAGGATGTACGCAATCAGCCCCGCGAGGACGAGGATCGCAACCAGTCCGCCGACGATGTAAAGGACGATTTCCATCTGCAAGCTCCGAAGGGAAAGGATCGAATCCTTTCGCACCAGCCCCAAAGTGCCGAACACCGACCGAAAGAATACCGTCCCCTCGCCCCATTCTGCAAGCGACACGCTGGACTGATACCCCCTGCCCCCTTATCATCCTCCCCCCAAGACTCCGAAGGATGTGACCAATGTCCACGCAACTGATCATCGAAAAGCTCAACGCCAGCGCCCTGAAGACCAACGTCCCGCGCATGGATGTCGGCGACACCATCGCGGTGCACACCCGCATCGTCGAAGGCACCAAGGAGCGCATCCAGATCTTCACCGGTGTCGTCCTGGCCCGCTGCGGCCGCGGCATCACCGAGATGATCACCGTCCGTCGCATCGTCGAAGAGATGGGCGTCGAGCGCGTCTTCCCGATCAACTCCCCCAAGGTCGCACACTTTGAGGTGATCCGTCGTGGCCAGGCCAGCCGCGCGAAGCTCTATTACCTGCGTGAGCGCACGGGTAAGAGCCGTCGCATCATTGATCGCCGCCGCAAGATGAAGCACGTCGCGGGCATGTCGGTCGCGAACCAGAACTGATCCGAGGCAACCGCGACCGCCCAACACGGGCTCGTATGCCGCCCTCCAACTTGTCCCTTCTCCGAAGGCCGCTTCCTAGACGCGGCCTTTTCTCATTCATCCTCCAACTCCACCCACCCCGCCGGCCCGCGGCTCATCTTCGCCCGCCGCTCACTTCCGCCCTCTACCCTCGATTCCATGAACGCCGCCGTCATCACAGCCCAGTCCACCGACATCCCCGCCAACGTCCGCTTCGCCACTGACTGGCCCGAGCCCGGCGCGCCCGCGCCTGGGCAAGTTCTCATCAAGACGCTCTGCTCCTCCCTCAACCACCTGGACCTTTGGGTCGCCAAAGGTGTCCCCGGGCTCAAACTCACCTACCCGCGAATCTCAGGCTCCGACGCGTGCGGCGTCGTCACCGCGGTCGGTTCAGGCATCGCGCCCGCCTGGGTTGGCAAGAAGGTCATCCTGAACGCCGCGGTCGTCGTGGACAACCCGCACGCGCCGCTAAGCCCGCCGGAGCCGAGTCTCCCCGACGTCTCGATGATCGGCGAGCACACCGACGGCGTCAACTGCGCCGCGTTTCTCGCGCCGGCTTCAAACATTCAAGCGGTGAACGACGACGCCGACCCCATCATGGCCGCGGCGTTCGGCCTCACGTTCCTCACCGCGTATTCCATGCTCGTCACCAAGGCCGGCGTCAAGCCCGGCCAATGGGTCCTCATCACCGGCATTGGCGGCGGCGTCGCCAGCGCTGCCCTGCAAATCTGCAAGCACCTTGGCGCGCGCACGATCGTCACCAGCCGGCATCAACGCAAGCTCGACGCCGCGAGCGCCGCGGGCGCTGACGCGGTCGTGCTCGACACCTCGTCCACCAACCCTGATCCGAAGGCCGGCGATTGGTCCCGCGTCGTTCGCCAGATCACCGGCGGACGCGGCGTAGACATCGCCATCGACTCCTCCGGCAAGGCGACCCACCTCATGTGCATCAAGTCCCTCGCCCGCGCCGGCACTTACGCCACCCCCGGCTGCACCAGCGGCCCCGACGCCACCACCGACCTCGCGCGCATCTTCTGGAACCAGCTCCGAATCCTGGGCTCCACCATGGGCAGTAACGAAGACTTCGCAAGCATCACCGCCCTCTTCAACCGCGGGCATCTAACGCCCACCATCGACAAGGTCTTCTCGGCGACGGACGCCGCGGCTGCTTATGCCCGACTGGCGTCCGGAGAACAGATGGGCAAGATCGTGATCGACTGGAGGTGAGCGAGTTTCGAAGCGACGAATCCCGCTCACGCAGCCGGGGTATTGATGAGCTCTTGTAAGCGCGCTCCCAGAATGTCAGGCAGTCGCCTCACCCACGATTCGTCAATCAGACCGACGCTGATCAGGTCAAGCAGATGAACCTGATCTTTGCGACGGAACGCGGTCAGCTTGATTCGAACGAGGGCATCGAGCGCCGCCACTTTGACTTCGCCGATGTCCTGGGATTCAGAGACATCAGGATTAAGTCCGGCCTCCCCGGCGCGGACCACCTCGTTGCTGTAGACCATGTGGATCGCGTCGCGCGCTGACGACGATGCCGAATCGAGAAACACGTCGAACGCCACGACGTGCTGGTAGACAAACCCCGGCTGCCTCCAGGGCCGCCTTCGCTGCGTCAAAGTCAACCCGCCGGATCATGATGTTCACGTCCTGCGTGTTCCGCACCGCCCTGATATCGACAGCCGCGACCCACGCCGCGGCGGCGTTCCCGCCCACCACGCAATACAGCACACCCGCGCCGCGAAGCGCAGCCGAGGTCCTCAACATTCGCTGCCGAACAAGTTCCACCGCGTCCACCATCCGCTGCAAGACGTCGATCGGGGATGGGTCGTTCCGCATCACAGTCAACTGTAACGCCCAAGCGGCGCGCCCGCGATTGGACGATCTCCCGCCAGATTGCCGATACCCTGTGGCAGATGGGCGTGAGCTTGCAAACTCGCCAGGACGAGCGGACGCTCTTCGAGCCGATCGGGGACACTCCGGCCCCGCCCGACGCCAGCGTCGAGGCGGTCGCGGACGAGCCGGTCGCTCCGAACTCAGCGCCTGTCACAAACGCCGTGGACGAAGGTTTGTCTGCTCGCGCCAAAACCTCGGCCGAAGCAAAGCACGCTGACACCATCGAAGAACCCCCCTCGCCGGACCGTGTTGGCACCGTCCCCGTGTCACCCGTGCGACAATCGCGTCCCCCGCGCGGGCCGCTGATCGATGCCGGCTGGCTTTTCCTGATCGCCGGCGTGGTCTTGATCGCGTTCACCGTCATCATCCCGGCGTTCAACGACCTGCGCGATGCCAACTTCTATCGCGAGCGCATGCGAATTGCTGAAGATCATCGCGAGCTGCGCCTCAGCCGCCACCTCGAGTATCAAGCCGCCCTGACCCGCGGCGACGAGACCCTCGTCCGCTCGCTCGCAGCCATGCAGCTCAACCAGGCCCCAACAGACCAGGAACTGATTAAGTCCGAGGGCGACATCTCAACACGCACCGCCTCGCCTTTCGGAAGCCTCGAACCGCCGCCGCTGGTCATGCCCGAGAAGGTCGATCCGCCCAAGAGCACGCTAGAGAAGTGGGCGACCGACGACCGCTCTCGCCTCTGGCTCGTCGCGGCGGGAGCGCTGCTCATCCTCGTCGGCCTGCTGCCCGCCGCCCGGCGCGCCTGATGCCCCGCGCCGCGACGGCCCCTTCACTACGATTCGGCGTGACCGAGTCCCCCTCAACTCGACTTCGATTCGCGCGGTCGCAGCGGTTGACGCACGCTCGCGAGTTCGCCGCCGCGTACGGCGCCAAGTGCTCGATCAACCGCGGGCCCCTGCGCATTCACGCCGTGCTGAACGCGTCCGAGCCCGTGGTGACACGCCTGGGCCTGTCCATCGGCAAACGCGTCGGCGGGGCCGTCGTTCGCAACCGGCTCAAGCGGCTGCTGCGCGAGTCGTTCCGACTTCGTCAGCGCGATCTTCCCGCCGGTGTTGACCTCGTCATTGTCGCGCACCCGCACGAATCTCTCACCCTCGCGGCGTATGAAGAGCTGCTCGTGGATGCCGCGTGGTCGCTGGCCAGGCGACTCCACGATCGCCAGAAACACGCGTTAAAGCCCGGCGCTTCAACTCCGACCACGCCAAAGCCAGCGCCCGAATCGTGACGCCCGCACCCTCCAACCCGCCCGGCCCGCTGACACGCGTCCTCATCACGCTGGTCCGCGTGTATCAGCGGACGCTGGCGCTCGCGCTGGGCGGGCGCTGCCGGTTCTATCCCTCGTGCAGCGAGTACGCGCTCGACGCCCTCGGCACCCACGGCCCTTTCCGCGGGCTCTGGCTCACCATCCGTCGCCTCTCGCGCTGCCACCCGCTAGGCGGTCACGGCGTAGACCTTGTGCCGCCAGCCAACGGACCTCGCTCGCGCACCAGCGATTCGTGTCACCACGCGAGCGATTCTGCGGCACCGCACTGAGCGATGTTTGTAAAGACTATCATCGCAAACTCATGGCAAGAATGCCCGCCGCAGTTCGGAAAGCTCAGCTCCTGGACGCCGCGGCGACGGTGTTCGCGATCCGCGGCTTCAACGGGACAACAACCGCAGAGCTGGCCAAAGCCGCGGGCGTGAGCGAGCCGATCATCTATCGCCACTTTCGCAGCAAGAAAGAGCTCTTCATCGAGCTGGTGCGCCTCGCTGGCTACGACACGATCAAACTCTGGGAAGCGGCGCTGAAGGACATCACCGACCCCGCCGAGCGGCTGGTGATGCTCATCGGCAGCAACCCGATGGTGACCGCACGCGGCCAGCTTCGCTATCGCGTCATTGTTCAGGCAATGACCGAGACCGAAGACGCCGACATCCAGCTCGCGCTGCGCGACCACATCACCGGCCTGCACGCCAGCATCACCAAGGAAGTCGGGCGGGCCCAGGACTCCGGCGTCGTCAGCAAGCGATTCAGCCCCGAGCTGCAGGCCTGGGCGCTCATCTACATCGGCCTCGGCTACGGCACCCTCAGCGCCATGCACATGCCCGGTCACGGCTTCGACAAGGCTGGCCGCCACATCGACGACGTGCTGGGCGAGCTGATCCTGGGTGAAAACTACCAACGCGCCGTCGCGGCGGCCATGGCCGCCCACGCGCCGAAGAAGTGATCCTTACCCGCTGACAAATCGCGAGCCCGCGACGCACCACCGCAAGAGCGCCGGCCTCCACTGCGGCCCGGCAGAGGCGATGCCGATGCGCGCCGTGCTGATCGTCGTTGGCGCAACCGCTCCACGCGCCGGCCGCTCGATCCACATCGCACTGCTCGACGTCACGTCCACCGCATTCAGCTCGCGATCGATTGCCAGGGCCTGACACAGGCGTGCCGGCCCGCGGCACAAATCTAGGTCACGCATCGCCTTCGCGTTTGCATTTCCCTTCGCCTTTGCTTCTCCCTCGGCCCCGGCCTTGGCCTTGCCCAGTCGCGACGCGACGCGAAAATCTCGCATCCGCTCCAACCCCTCGCGCGGCTCCAGCGCCCGGATCAACACCGCGCCCGGGTGGTCCGCGCGATGCGCGCTGATGTTCATGCAAAAGTGCATGCCATAGGTGAAGTAGACGTAGCTCGTGCCGGGCGCGGCCCACATCGGCTCGTTGCGCGCCGTGCGCCTGCCATTCTTGGCGTGCGAGGCCATGTCTTCAGGCCCGGTGTACGCCTCGGTTTCCACGATGACGCCCGAGAGACGTGCGCCGCCGTCAAGCACGCGGACCAGCGAGCAACCGATGAGCCTCTGAGCCAGGTCACTGGCGGGCATCGCGAAGAACGTGCGCCCCGCTCGCTCAGGCATACGCGTGGAGCCCCGGCAGCAGCAGGTTCACCCCAAAGTAGCACCACAGCATCGCGATGAAACCCACGACGCTGAGCCACGCAGTGATGAGCCCGCGATTGCCGGTTGTTGCGACCCTGACGTGGACCACGATGAGGTACACGATCCACGTCACCAGGGCCCAGGTCTCCTTCGGATCAAACGCCCACCAGCGCCCCCAACTGTGATCCGCCCACCACGCGCCCAGCAGCACTCCCACGCCCAAAGTCCAGAATGCAAGTTGCAGGATCGTGATCTGCGCGCGGTCCAGATCATGCAGCACGCGGCTCGTCCCGCTCGCACCCACACCCCCCACGCGACCCACATCCCCCACGACATCCGCACCCCCCGAGATCTCGCTCGCGTCCGCGTCAACCGCTCGCGCGGTCACGGGCGTCATCGTCATGGTGCCCGAGCGCCCGAAGCGCGTGGCGTAGTGCGTCGCGAGGTAGAACAGACTCACAATGAGCCCCAGCGAGATGAGCCCGTAGCTCACCAGCACCGTGGTCACGTGATACTTCAACAGCACGCTGGTGTTCAGGATGGCCGCCTCGCGGTCGATGTCCTGGCCCGGCATGCCCGTGTGCGTCGCCGCGATGAGCACGAGGAACCCCACGCCCGACGCAGCCGCCGCGAAGATCATCTGTCGCTTGAAGAGCATCATCCCGAGGCCGACCACGGCCGCGAATAAGCTCACGCCCGTCATGCTCTCGAACTGGTTCTGGATCGAGTATCGCTCAGCGATGTAGCAGCGAGCCGCGAAGCTCAGCAAGTGAACTACGATCGCGCCGACGAGCAGGACTGTCCCGCTCACGCGCAGCCAGCTCCGGCCCGTGCCGAACGCGAGCACCAGCGCTAGGAAGCTGAACGCGTACAGCCACATGCCCCATTCAAACGGCGAGCGGAGGTTGTACTGAAGCTCAACTGCCCGCCGCGTGTCGCTCGGGTAAAGCTCCGGGTTGAGCGATGGCAGCGCCTCAGCAAGCTTCACCACCGCGGCATTGGTGCGCGTCGCATCCATCTCGCGCCACGCACCGCCAAGCTCGCGCATCGCGGCTTGCACCGGCGAGTTCGCGGGCAGCGTTGCCACCGAGAGCCACGACTTCTCGGCGCTATCGGCGGGCACGATTTTCAGCATCGCCGGCGCGTTCAGATAGATGTCGATGCCCTGGCGCAAGGAGCCGAGCCCGCGCATCACGTTGTCGTTGATCTTCTCGGTTCCGCCCAAGGCGTCGGCGTGGCGCGCCACCATCGCGGGTGTCACGCGCCCGATGCGCATCCACGTCTGGCGCAGGGCGTCGTTCGCCATACCCGGGAACTCGCGCTCCAGCATTTGCTGGCGCAGCGGGAGGTACGGCACGCCCAGCAGCGGCTTGTCCTCGTAATACGTCGGGTCGATGATCACGTCCAGAAACGTGAACATCGGGTCGTGCCTGAGCTTGCGGGCGCGGGTTTGGCCGTCGCTGGTGGTCTCGCTCAAAATGTCGATGTAATCGCGACGCTCTGCCAGATCGCTCACCGTCTGGCGCGCCAATGAGTCAAGGATCTTGACTCGCCCGCTGTGATACACCGCCAGGTCACGCAGCGCCGAGAGGTCGAGCTTCTGGGCAAAGTCATACTTTTGTTGAGGACTCGCGGTCGACTTTGGCGAGGCCTCGCCAAACGGGTTGACCTCGCCGCGCGCGGTCAGCACCTCGCGCTGCGGATGGCTGTTACCCGCCGGCGCGGTCTGCCCGTGAGCGCCGCCGACCAGCGTCAAGGCCATCAACAAACACGCTACCGCTGAGATCATTTGTCGCATGGTGCTGCTCCAATCTGACACTGCCGCCCCGCTCACGATCCGAAGGCCTGCGCCTTCACGCCCGCGTTCTTCCGCTCCGGCTTCTTCCACTGTCCGCTGGCCAGGGCTTCCTGGACCTTCTTCTTCTTTCGACGCAGCAACCAAGGCTTGAGGTAAAACGCCCACGGAATACCCAGCGCCATCAGCACCGCGCCGCCAGCGATGATGGCGATCCCGGGATTGTTGCCTACGCCCAGGATCGTAAAGCGGGCAAACGGCTCTTTGGCCTCGCCGCGCTTGGAGGCTTCGAGCGTCTGCATCCAGTTGGAGTTGTCCCAGCCGGCCTGCGCGAACTTGTAGCGGAACGGCCCGACGCGATCAGACAGCCACCCAAGGCTGTTGGTCGCGAAGTTCGCGGAGTCGTCCCACATGTACGGCCCGATCAGCAGCGGCTCATTCATGCTCGTCCCCGCGATCGTTGCGCTCACCTTGCCCCGTTGAATCGCAGACTCGATCGATTGATCCACGCCCCGGAATCGCATCTCGTTGAACAGCTCGCGCAGGCCCGCCCCACGTACGACCTGCAACATCGACCGGAAATCTCGCGGCTGTGTGCTGTGCGGATACGGAAACATCTCAAAGTCGATCAACCGCAAAATCATCCCCGGCAGCGGGTGCTCATGACGCGAGAACGCAACTCGGATCGAACGACCATCCGGCAGCGCGATAGTTTGCTCGCCCGGCGCCGTGCCGTAGTACTCGACAAACGGCAGCCACTGCACGCGGCTCCACCCCGGCTTGCCCTGCATGGTGACCCGCACCGCCAGAGCCGCGCGCTTGTGGTTGCCCACGTTGCCGGTCTCACGTTCAAGCAGCGGCACTGGCGTCGGCACGAGCTCTCGAAACGCGTGCGCCACGCTCGCGCCACGGCGCACGCCAAGGTCACGCACCAGCGGAAGAGTCGCACCCGCTGCCAGCGACTCCGTGCGAACCGGCGGCGCGCCGCCCAACCGCACGATCGCGCGAACGTTGGCCGGCGCGCCGGGCGCTGTAGCAGGACTTTCGTCAAGGAAGATCGAGGCGGTGTTGGCATCGATCAGCCGCAGACGGATGCGCGCGTCGGGCGCAGACCGCTTGGGCGTGCCGCGCTCGTTGCGTTCGTCCGACATGTCCTGATCGATCTCGGGGAACAGCGAGTGGGTGTAGCGCGTGAACGGTACGTTGGCGGTGCCCGCCGCCAATGCCGGCGCACCCGGCCCTGGCTCAACGCGCACGATCGCCACCGACGTCGTCGCGCCCTCGAAGCCCCTGGTGATGACGGGCATCGAGGTTTGGTCAAGAAGATCCTGGATCGTGAGCGTGAACGCGGGCTGATCGGTGGAGGGACCGATAAGGATGCGCTGGCCGCGCTGCACGCTGTAGACGCGCGAGATGTTCAGCGCCGGCACTTCGACGATGAGCCCCCAGGTCGCGCGATCCGGGAGCACCGCAGAGAGTTCTTCCCACCGCTCATCCGGCATGCCGATCGTGTACTGCATCACCACCGAGCCCTGCCCCGGCCGACTCACACGCTCAGCGGGAATCCCCGGCAAGAGATCAAACGACTGCGTGTCAACACTCCCGTTCGGCGCCGTGCGCGTCAGCTCCACGGTGCGGAGCGGGTTGGGCAACTCGCCGCTGGCCGGCGCGCCCGCGCTCCAGCGCGGCGCAACCTTCGCGTACGACGCGTAGCCGACCACGTCGATGCCGATATCGCGATCAACCCGCGGTGCCGCTTTCGTGCTCACCTCAGGCGGAATAACCGGGAACCCCAGCGTGCGACCCTCATCGCCCGGGGCGCCCACAACCGGCTCTGTCGCAGCACCGCCAGCGACCTCCAAGTTGTAATCGTTGTATCGGGGCACGCCCTCCAGCGCCCACTGCTCCGGCCCGCGCCCCTGATCAACCTTCAGCACGATGCGCGTGTTGTCAAAGAATGTTGACTCCGGCGGGCCGGGCGTGATGCGGCCCGTTGCCGCGTCCGGCGGACCCGCCTGCAACAGCATGTCACCCTCCCGCTTACCCGCGGCGTAAAACGCGCTGCCCAGCGAAATCACCACGATCCCCGTATGAACGCTCAGCACGCCCAAGTTCTCAAAGCGGAACTCGATCCGCCGCAGCGTCGTGACCACCATGTTGAGCACGAAGATCAGCAGCACGAGCGTCAGCGGCCACCACGCATAAAACTCCAGCTCGCTCATCTCCATCCCCGGGATACGCCGCATGGGGATGGACTTGTAGCGCTCGACAAACGACGCGAAGAAGCGCACGCCCTCACCCGTCACGGAGTTGTAACTGAGCCGCGGAAGCGCCCAATGCACCCACGCCCAGGCCATGAGCCCAGCCAGCGGCAAAAACGTCAGCAGCCCGGTCGCAAACCCTGCGCCCTGCCCCCGCAAAGGAACGCGCCGGCCGATCGCGATGGCGAAAACCGCCGGCAGCACGACCGCCACGAGCACCAGCGTCAACCCATAGAACAGGTATGTTGGCACCGACGCGAGCAGGCCGATGGGGATCGAGGCCAGCACGCCGTAGATCGTCACCAGCACCAGCAGCGTCACCGCCAGCGTGATCGAACTCAGGGCGCGAAGCACCCACTTTACCGGCAACAGCGCTCCGGTCAGGTGTGCATCGTCCCAGGCTTTGCTTCGCACCCACTTGGCGCTCACGCGGCAACTTCCTTTATGCTTATAGAACTATCAACAGTAGCTCGGACACGGGCCACGGCCAACGCCATGAATCGTCAGACAAGAAAAATTCCGGCCACACAAGAACACACTTCGTGAACATCGCGAGAATCCGGAATGGTAGGCCACAAAAAGCGCTCGCCAAGTCATAATCCCTCAATCAAGGGAGCCCAAGACCATCAATCGCGGCCCGACCTCGGATGACATCGCCGCTTCAAGCATCCTTGCGCCAGATCGACCCGCCGGCTCCCCGACCTCCAAGGCGACGACACCCGCCGACGCAGATTCCGGTTCGCCATCGCTGAAACTGAACGCCGCGGCGGGGAGGCCGATTGCACGCGCCGCGTTGGACGTGATCATCTCCAGGAGCGTGCGAGCGTCCAGTCCGTCGCGCCGGTGCAGGAACACTGCTTCGTCCCAGGGACTGATTCGAGTCAAGCGCTCGGGGAGATTGATAATTGAGTCGGTTCCCAGCGCGACGTTGACTGAGCGTGCCAGCAGGTCGCGATAGCGGTGCGGGCCGAAGGCCGCCGGGGCGTCGAAGTACTCCGAGGAGCGGGGGCAGTAGATGACGCTGGCGTCGCTGCTGGCGATGACGTCGAGGTCGGCGTCGCTGAGGTCGTTGCAATGGACCAGAGAGAGCGGGGCGGCGCGGGTTTCGCGGGCGCGGGCAATGACCTCGCTGAGGCGATCAACGGGGGAGCGGGCGTGCCCAAGCCATTGGCGGGCCTCGTCGTCATAGACGCCTAGGGACTGGAGCAGGTCGATGGCGGGGCCGCGAGCGTGGACGACTGCGTCGCGTTCGTGGGTGGACTCGGCCAGGTGCGTGGAGACGGGGAGGTTGAGGCCTCGTCGAAGGTCCATGGCGTGCTGGTAGCCGCGGGCGCTGACGGAGTATGGCGCGTGGGGCGACAGGCCAACACGAACGCGGCTGGACGCCGGCCGCAACTGGCGGGCGGGGGCAATCGCGGAGTCGAGCCGTTCAATCGCGGCTCCCGCCATCGCGAAAAACTCGAAGAATGACGTGCCCATGAGCGGGCCGGCCCCCAGCTCGTCGGTTGCCCATGTGGTGAGCGTCGGCGTGACCATCCCCGCGATATCGCCTACGCCGACGACGCCGCCAGCGAGCGAGAGCCGGACACCCTCGCGCACGCCAGCGCGGACCGCTGCCTCGTCCCGCGGACGGCTTTGCATCACGAGTCGCGCGAAGCCGCTGAAGCCCGAAGCGGCGTCGTGCGCGCGGGGGCCCAGGTGAGTGAGGTCCAGGTGCGTGTGGGCGTTGACCAGCGCGGGGATCAGGATGGAGTGTGGAAGATCAATCCGCCGGGCGCCCACTGACTGGGGCGAGGCGACCACCTCCGCGACGGTGCCAGCCAAGAGGCACTTTGACCGGCACCAGGTATCGGGCACATGGCCCGGGCGTGTGCTCAGGGCGTCAAACGTGCTCACCTCCAGAAGCAGCGCGCCCGGCGCGGCGCTGAACCCCTGAGCATCGATCACGGCGGCGGCGGTCAGCAGGAGCGTTGGCATGTCAACCGATCAAGGGAATAGTTGGCGTGGTCGCGACGAAGCGTTGATGGCGCGAGAGCATGGAGAATACTTGGGCTGGAATGCGGGCGGGGCCCGATACTTCTCGCGTGGGATCACCGCACGCGTTCTGTGGCGTGGTCGATCGGTGTATCCTTGGGCCGTGATCGCGTGGAGCGAACCCTTCTTCCTCTCTCCTCCCCCCTCCGACCCTTTCCCCGATTTCCCCACATTGACAAACATCACTGCCGAAGCGAACGAACCCTTGGAGATACGCATGCACGTTTCTAGCCGCAAGTTTGCCAGCCTGACTTTGATCGTTCTTACAGCGGGGGCCATGGGCCTGGGCGGGTGCGTCCGCCAGAACACGTATGACGACCTGGACGGCACCAACAAGGCTCTGACTGCGCAGAACCAATCGCTGACCGATCGCGTGAAGTCGCTGCAGGCGGCGCTCGAGGACGCGCGCCGGCGCGCGTCGCGTGTTGACATGACTTCGTCGGAGTCGAGTTCCACACTCACGGCTCTGCAGCAGCAGAACGAGGAGCTGCGCCGTCGTCTGGCAGATTATGACGCACGCTTGCAGGGGCTGGCCGCGGGGCCGGTTGACCAGGTAACCGACGAGGCACTGCAGGATCTGGCGCGTCAGTACAGCGACATCCTCTCTTACGACAGCGCCCGCGGTATGCTTCGCTTCAACAGCGACCTCACCTTCGCCAGCGGCAGCTTCGAGCTCACCAGCGGCGCCCGTGGCACGATCGACGCCTTGGCCAAGATCCTGCGCGAGCTGCCCTCCGCCCAGCAGTATGACGTGCGCGTTGTTGGCCACACCGACAGCCAGGCTGTCAGCCAGCGCACCGCTCGCCCGTTCAAGAACAACATCGAGCTTTCTGCCTTCCGCGCCATCAGCGTGCGCAACTCGCTGGCGGGCGACGGGATCGCGGCCAACCGCGTCGAGTTCGCCGGCTTCGGCGAGTTCCGCCCGCAGGTCGAAAACAGCGCCGGCGGCAATACGCCTTCGAACCGCCGCGTTGAGGTGTTCCTGACGCGCAGCACGCTGGGACAGAACGCGCCGGGCATGCCGCCGGCGATGCAGCGCCGCGTGGCCCCGGCGCTGCCGCGGGCGTCGACCCCGGGCACGCCGACAAGCGGTGCGGTGCCGACGACGCCGGCGACTCCGACGGCGCCCGGGGCTGATCCAGACATCATGAAGTGATGCAGGACTGATGAAACGAAGATCAACGCCAAGGCCCGCTCGATGAGCGGGCCTTTTTGTTTGGTGGTCCGCTTGCAGAGCGAGGGCGAAGGTGATGGTCGGGGGGTCGGCGGAACCCGCCTCGGAGAGGCGAGCCACCAAGTCAGGTGACCCAGCGGGTCAGCGCTGGGAGCCGCGCAGGTCCAGGTCGAGCGTCGGGCGCGTGGCATCTTCGATCATCTTTCGATCCACGTCGGTCACGCTGAACGTGCGGTTGAGGTCTTTGCGGGCGTTGGGTGCGACCGACCACGAGTAAAGGTCGTCGATCGTAATGCGCCCGTCAGCGTTCACGTCTTCACTGGTGCGAGTCACGCGGGCCAGCGGATCGCCCACGACGATCTGCTGCCAGCTCAGCCCGGGCATCGACGTGTACGCGGCTTCGGCGAAGGTCAGGTTGCCGAGGTAGAAGTTTCTGACGAGCTGGAGGTTGTCGGGGATGCCGTCGGCGAAGGGCTCCCACACGTTGCCCACGGCGAACGTGCCGCCGGCGCCGATGAACGAAGAAACCTGTTGCTGCGGGTATCCGCCAGCCTGGCCGATGCCAGAAAAATCGCGCGCGTTGAACGACTCGAGCGAAGTGAACATCGCGCCCGGCGCGTAGATGAATGACGTGGCGTAAGTCGTGCGTGCGTCGGGCGTGCCCGTCGGCGGCGCCGGCTGCTCGCCCGGGGCCGGGCCAGAGGAGTTGGCACCGAACGAGGTCAGGAAGATCAGCGGCGTACTGACCACCAGCCCCTGGTTGTTGTAGTTGAGGAGCGGGCCGACGAGGAAGTTGTCCGCGTTGCTCAGGGCGTTGTACCGAATGTTCGCGGCGAGGAAGCGCCGGTCGCCCGTGAGCAGGTCGCGCGTCTGCTCCCAGTCATCGCCGTTCCAAGTGACGTTGGCATAGCCGACGTTGTCAAACTCGTTGCCAGCGATGGTGTCGGTGATGCCGTTGCTCGCGGCTTCATCAAGGACAAACGTCGCGGTGTCGACGTTGACTACGACCCCTTGTGCTCTGTCGATCATGGACTTGGTGGCCGCGACAGTTGGGCCGTCGAGCCGACAGACGAGGTAGATATCGCCCGGGGTGAGCTCGGTGGGCAGGGGCGGGTTGGTGGTGTCCGCGACCGCGGCGGTCCAGAACAGGCCGAGGCCAGTCGCCGGTGAGGTCGTCGCCTGGACAAACGACTTTGCGGCGGTGCGATTCGTCGTCGGCCAACTGGAGATCGGGCGGGTCTGGCGCCAGTAGGGGTTGGTGATCTGGCCGGTGGCAAGTGTCGCGCCGCGAGTGGTGGTGTCGCCGCCAAGGTTCTGCATGAGGAGCGTAAGCTCAGAGTCAACCGAGGCGGTGGTGTACGTTCCACCGATGATACCGGTGCTGGCGTTGGGCGGGCTGTCGCCAGCGTAGATCGGCGAAGCCTGGTAGATGCGATGCGGGATGCCCTTGGTGAGGCAGATGACGCGGATCTCGTTCTTTGGGTCGTTGGCCAAGAGCCAGTTGCGAATGGGGTTGCGGAGGTTGGCTTCGAACTGGCCGCGGGTGGCGTCGGGGAAGGCGGTAGTGGGGCCGCCGGCAGCGGAGAGATTGAGCACTCGAACACCGGGGCGGATGCCGGGCTGACCACCCACGCCGCCGGGAACCTTGGCACTGCCGGCGTAGTACTCCGCGACCAGCATTGAGGTCGGCTTGGCGACGCCCTCGTCAAGGAAGGACGGGCGCGGGTCGTAGACGAGGAGGACCTGGTCGGGGCGAATCTGAGCCGTTGCGCCGGCGGTGAGCACGAGCGACAGCCCCAAGGCACCACCCCACGCGAGGGCACGTTGAGATCCGGAAGCACAACGAGATCTGGAGGGTTGGATCATGATGAGACGCGAGATCGGAGAGTGATCGACCGGCACAAAGGCGTGTCGGAGAAGTGTACAAGCAAAATCGTGATACGCCCGCCAGAAGTGCGCGGGCCTGGGCTCTTCGCCCGAGAATCGGGATCTCCCGAGGATCGGGACGAAAGCCGCGGAGAACACTGAGGGAAGCGGGTGGGAGAGCGGGCGGGCGACGCGGGCCGGAAACGGGCCTCAGCGGCCGGTCTTTGCGATCATGACCATGACAATGACCCCCCGCGCGGCCCAAAGGAGCGTTCGGAGCGCGTGGGTCAGAAGCAACGCCCGGTGAATGCCGGTGTCAAAGCATTTGGCAAGCCGGGCGTGCTGGGGGACGTTGAGAAGGAACGTGATGCCCCAGATTGGCGCGAGCAGCCCAAGCCCGGCATACTCCAGCACGCCCGGGTCGCGCCCGGCGATTGTGGGGACGAGCAGGAGCACGCCGGTGAGCGCCTCGATGAGCATCAGGGGCGCGACGACGATGGTCGTGCGTGAGGCGTGAGCGGCGGAGTACGCGGGGAAGCATTCGGGCCCGACTGCGCCAAAGAGCGGGTAGTGGACGATGGCGACGAAGACGACCACGCCGGTCATGAGCAGGGTGGCCGCGGCGTGAATGAGCAGGAGCGTTGTCATGGCGTGTCGGCGAGAATGGTCTCTGCGGCGCGCCGGCCGCTGTACATCGCGCCGTCAATGCTGGCGGTGTCGCGATGATCGCCAGCGACGTACAAGCCCGGCGCGACGCGCGTCGGCCACTCCGGCTTGGTGAGCCAGGGCGGCGACTGATCCGGCAGCGCCAGCGCGATGCGCTGCGCTTTCAACAGCGTCCAGGTCGCGACACGATCGCCAAACCACTCGGTCAGGCGGGCGCGCACGCGTGCGTCAAGATCTTCGTCTGACAATGCCAGAAGCTCCGGCGTTGAGGGCGGCGTCACGCAGACGAGCGAATGGGCGGGGGGCGCGTACAAGGGCGAGACGGTGGACATGAACGCGACGTTCTGCGCCATGTGACCCGGATCGCCATCGAGGATGAGCGTGCGCCGGCCCATCGGCGGCTCACCGGCGAAGGCGTACCAGCAGGTGCGCGAGGCTCTCCAAGGCGCAGGCGAGACGGACCGAAGTCGAGACGACTCGGGGCCATCGCACGCCAGCACGATGGCGCTGGCGCGATACTCGCCCGAAGCGGTGCTGACACGCCCGGGGGAGATTGAGGTGACGCGGGTGTTCAGCGTGATCAGCCCCGCAGGCAGACGAGACGCGAGTTGGCGCGGGATCTCTTGCATGCCGCGACGTGGCACGGTGGCGTCGCCGCTGGCGAAGCAGCGGAAGACGAAGTCCATCATGCGGCTGCTGGAGGAGAGCGTGGGATCGAAGGTGATGCCGCCGAAGAAGGGGGTGAAGAAGCGGTCGATCATCTCCGGGGAGAAGCAACGAGCCTGGAGGGACTGGGCGATGGTGCGCTCGGGGGCGGCGGCGCTGAGGAGGGAACGAGGATCGCTGGCGGTGCCAAGCTGCGCTCGCATGAGGCCGACGCGGAGTTTGTCAGCGAGCGAGCCGACCGACGACAATGCGCTCTCGAGGATCGAGGCGGGCCTGCGCAGCGGGTCCATCAGCGTGTGGAACGTGCCGTTCAGCCGGACGATCGCGCCGGGCTCAAATGCGCAGAGGTCAAGCGACGGCAGATCCAGGCGTGCGCTGGCCTCGGGGTAGGCGGTGAGCAGGATCTGAAAGCCGCGGTCCAAGAGATATGCCCCGCCCGGGCCTTGGACGCTGTCGGTGCGCACGCGCCCGCCGACGTCATCGGACGCTTCGAGGATTAGCGGCGTGCGGCCAGCGTGAACCAGTTCCAGCGCGCAGCACAGCCCTGCAAGGCCGGCACCGACAATCACAACGTCCGCACTCACCACGATCGAGGGTGTGCCGCTGCGCCGCGTGAATCAAGGGAATACCACCTGAAACCTTCTTCGAAAGCGCAGCATCGGAAGAAGCGTCGCCCCTTGCGCAAGCCCACCTCAGCCCGGCACACGGATGCGGACACGACTTTCCAACCTCACCACCGTTCAAGGAGCACGACCATGCCCAGAATCACACCGATCGATCCCGCGTCCGCCACCGGCCATGTCAAGGAAGTCTTCGACGGCCCCCTGAAGGGCAAGCACTTTAACTTGTTCAAGTCGATGGCACATTCGCCCTCGGTGCTTGACGCCTACCTCGCCATGAGCGGCGCGCTCGCGAACGGCACGCTGAATTCGAAGGAACGCGAGCTCGTGCAGTTGGTCGTCGCTGAGGCCAACAGCTGCGAGTATTGCGCCGCGGCGCACACCGTCATCGGCAAGCTGTCGGGGCTCACCGATGCCCAGACGCTCGAGGCGCGGCGCGGCACGGTCGTCGATGCAAAGCTCGACGGGCTCGCCAAGTTCGCGCTCGCTTTGCACGAGAAGCGCGGGTTCGTTTCCGATGCTGACATCGCGTCGTTCAAGAAGGCCGGTTACAGCGAGGGTGCCATCGGCGAGGTCGTGGGCGCCTATGCGCTGGCGGTGTTCACTAACTACTTCAATCATGTGAACCAGACCGTGGTTGATTTCCCGGCGGTTACCAAGATCTGAACGCCTGCGTGATCAGACCTCGGATGTCGGGGGAAAGGACGCCCGCGCATTCGCCCCCTCGGCTCCCCCCGCTCCCCCGCCACTGCCAACGCTTTCCGTTGCCGGGAGCGGGAGCGGGTCGGCGGCGCGACCTTCGCGCCAGGCCTTGAAGCGTGGCCAGACGATGTCTTGAAGCGAGATCTTCACGCACGCCGCGATCGGGATGGCGAGCAGCAGGCCGTAGAACCCGAAGAGCACGCCGCCAGCGATCGAGGCGAAGAGGATCGTCGGCGTGTTCATGCCGGTGTTGTGGCCCTGAATGCGCGGCGTGAAGATGTAGTCGTCCAAGAACTGGCCGATCGAGTAAACGATTACGGGCGCGCCGATGATCCAGAGAATGTTGGACTGCCCGCCGTCGGACGGCTGCAACAGGAGCAGGAGAATCGCGATCGGGACGCCGATGCCGGAGATGTACGGGATCAATGTGAGGACGCCGACCAACGGACCCAGGATCAGCGGGACGCTGGTGCCGATGATCCAGTACGCGAGGGTGTAGTAGACCACCAGGATCGCGCAGATGGTGAGCCGCCCGCGAATGAAGCCGCTGATCGCGAGGTCCATCTTGCCGACGAGCCTGAGCGTTCCGTCTTTGTTGCGCTCGGGGATGAGCTTGTGTACGAACTTGATGACGCGTTCGTAGCTGGTGCAGAGATAGTAAAAGAAGAACGACGTCAGAAAGAAGCCGAAGCCCAGCATCAACAGCCAGGAGGCCAGGCCGAAGCCGCCGCTGATGGCGCCGGCGCCGGTTTGCAGCAACTGAGCGCCGAGCTCGGCACCGTGAGTCTGGATTGATTGCACCGCCCACTCGATGCCTTGATACGCCAAAACGGCGCTGCGGCTGGCGGTCCGATCCGCTCGCGTTGGCGCGTCCATCAGGGGCGGGAGGTGCTTGAACGCGGCATCGTCCGACGTGCCCGCGTCGGGCGGGGTCGCGACGACGGGCGTGGGCGGATCGCGCGGCGCGGATATCTCGGGCGCTGGCGCGGGGGGCGGAGGTGACGTCGGCATATCCAGCTCGCCGGGCACCATCGGCGATGTCGGCGGCAGGGGATTGAGCGGGGTGTTGGGGTCGATCAGTGACGGCGCTGGCCCGCCCCGCGCGGCGTCGGCCTGGGCCTTAATGTCAACGATCCAGTCGCGGAGCTTGATCCAGTTGCGTCCCGGCAGGCGCGCCTCGCGCGCCTGGTCTGCGGGCTGCTCAACGCTGCGGACCAGCGCCTGCACGTTGGCCGCCTGTTCTTGGACATAGCCGGCGCCCTGCAGAATGCCCACACCCAGCCCGAGGATGACCGGCGTCGCCACCGCAGTGATCGCGATCACGATCAACGCGACCGCGACGACGGGGCGCGAGAGTTGGCCAGATCGGGTGATGCGTCGAACCACCGGCTCCACGAGATACGCCAGGAGCAGCGCGAGCAACAGCGGCACCGTGACGATGCTCAACACATAGCCGAGGTAGAACACGCCGACCACGGCCGTGATGAGCAGCGCATCGCGGAGCGGCTGAATCTGCCAGATGTGAAGCGTGCGCCAGTCCAGCGCCGGGCGGGGTGGGGGGACGCTTTCGTTCATGGGCCAAGTGTAGCGAGGGGGCGTGAAAACGCCCTTCATGCCAGGTGAACGTCAGGGCATCCGGGGCCGGCGGGTCGTTGGCTTTGTGGCGTTCGGCTTGGGCGCCTTTCGGGGGCGCGGGGGGGTGAGCGAGGCCGGTGGCGAGGCGGGGGCGTCGGCTTCGCTCTCAATCGCGACCGGGGTGACGCGTGTGCGCGCCTTGGCGCCTTCGCTCGCAGAGCGTTCCTTGAAGATCGCGGTGGACTGGCCCAGGGCCTTGCCCTTATCGATCATGCCGATCTCGGTGATCCGCTGGTAGGCGCTGAGCAGGTTGGCCCGCGAAAACTCGCAGCCGATGAAGCGCCGGTTGTATGACTGGGCGACGGTGCCGGTGGTGCCGCTGCCCAGGAACGGATCAAGCACGAGTTGGTCTTCGTCTGAACACGCGAGGATCACACGCTCCAGATACGCCTCGGGGAGCTGGTTGTCGTGGCCCGGGCGACGTTCCTTGTTGTTGCCCTGCACGCGCCCCCAGAACTGCCCGTACCACACGTCCATCGGCAGGCGCATGCCTGCGGGCATGCCGTCTTTCTTGCTGAGCGTGCGCGGATCGAAATAAGTCGTCGCGCGATCGGAGGGCTCAAGGATCCGCTCGGGTCGCCACATCGCCAGCCCGCCGGGCTTGACAAAGTGCAGCGCGTGGACTTTGGAGTTGATAAACGCGCTGGCGCGATTCTGGCCGAAGCGGTAGTGCCAGATGCACCAGTTCACCAGCGGCAGTTTGAGCGTGTTCTTGACGTAGACGACGATCTCGGCGGCGGTGTCGTCGGGAATGTTGATCCAGAGCGAGCCGCCCGGACGCAGGGCGTTGACGCAGGCGCTGATCCACTGATGCGTGAACGCGAGGTAGTCCTCGCGCGGGATCGCGTCGTCCCATGTGTCATAGCCGCCCGCTGAGTCGCGAACGGCCCGCCCGCCGGCCTGCTTCGCCCCCGTCGTCTCCCACCGGTCGTACGCGCGGCTCCAGTTGAACGGTGGATCTGCAAACACCAGGTCCACCGCGTGCTTCCGCGCTTCGACAAGCCCCGCCAAGATCTCGCGGCAGTCGCCCGCGTACAGACAAACGCGTCCGTCGGGCGTCGATCGCTCCGGAGCCAGCGAGTTGGCGGACTTTTCCTGGCTCATCGCGCCGGCGAAGAGTGAAGCGCTCTCAGTTGACGCTCGTGAAGGCATCGCGTCATCAGAGGTGGGCTCAGTCCCACGTCGGCGCTGAGCTTTGGTGGGATGAAGGTTGTCGGTCGGTACGGGCATGTGCCCAGTTTACGCCCGGGCGTGCGCCCTGTATTGTGTGCGGGTTGAGCGGCTCGGTTGGTGGTACGATTCAAAGCGTGAAGGCACGGCGGCCAACCCGGGCGGCGACGTCTTCGGAAACGAAGGAGAATGGCCGCGCTGACGCGCGGCGCTCCGCGACGATCTTCCGGCGCACGCGTGACGCCCATCGCGAGGAAGCCGCGGAGGACTACGTCGAGGCGATCGCGGAGTTGATCAAGGTTGAAGGGGAGGCTCGCGTGATGCTCCTGGCACGCGTGATGGGGGTGTCGCACGTCACCGTCTCGCGGATGGTCAAGCGGCTCAGCGATCGCGGGCTCGTGCAGAGCGAGCGGCACCGCCCGGTGACGCTGACGCCGGCTGGGCGTTCGCTGGCGCTGCGATCGCGCGAGCGGCACGACATCGTGCTGGCGTTCTTGGAATCACTAGGCGTCTCGCGCGAGCAGGCGTTGCTTGACGCCGAGGGCATCGAGCACCACGTGTCGGAGGCGACGGTGGCGGGGATGAAGCGCCGGTTGGCGGCGAGGTAGACGGTCTGGCGCGAGGCCCGGCTCATCAGGCATGCTGAGGGTGAGGGGGTGCCGCCGCGCAGTGGGTATCAGGGCGTTGGCTTGAGTTGTTGAACGGCTGGGGGCGGCGTGCGGCCCAGTTTGGTGGCGAGCACGCGGACGGTCAGCGTCCGCGTCGGGTCCGTCGGAGACACTGCGTCAACCGCGATAATGCTTGACGCCAAGGCCAGCGGTCGACTGCGGGGGATCGCGGTGATGTCGGCGTGGAGCGCCGGGCGCCCGTTGATATCCAGATGCAGACGCATGACCTTGGCGCTCGGTGCCCGCGCAGACTCGACGATCTGGCCCGACGGCGCGATCGAGATCGAAATCCCGGAGAACGCCATGCTCAGCAGGCTCGGGCGATCCACGATTTCCCAGAGCAGGTCGGTCATGGGCGAGGCGACGCGATCGCCGAGGTAGCCCGAGAAGACGATGAGCGAGCCCAGGCCGTAGACGAACTTCTCGGTTTCGGCGCGATTCATCTGGCGTGGCGTTGCTGGTGGCGGGGATGACGGCGGGGCTGTTGGATCGACCTGATACTTCCAGAGGACCTCCATCGCGTTGTGAAGCTGGCCCATGAGCCACGACGGGGCGTCGTTGGAGGTGTCGGCCAGCAGCTTGGCGTCCTGATCGAAGAGCTCGGTTCGCGCGACGATCACCTCGGACAGGTAGTTCAGTGTCGTGGGCTCGCCGGACGCAATGTTATTGAAGTTGAAGCTGCCGCTGGTATAGCCGGGCTTTTCCTGAGCGACACTCAGTCGCAGGTAGCGAACACGGACAAGATCGCCCGTGCGCACCACAAGGCCCAGGAGCACTTGGTCGCCTGCTCGAAGCGAGCCATCCGGGCCGACGTCGCTCGCGTCCAAGAGCCCCGTCGCGCGCGTGAACAATCTGAGCGTGCCGGCCTCAACGCTCGGCAGCGGCGCGGGAGCGGGCGTTTCGTCGCGAGCCTCGGCGGGCGATGACGCGCAGCCTCCAGCAAGCAGCACACCCAGACTGCCAGCGAGGATGATGAGTCTGGCAAGGCGGGTGCGCATGATCGACCCCAGGGAAGGTTTCTGAGCGTAGACGCCCTGCGGAAATGAGCCGCGATGGACGCGGCGCTGGTGAAGACGCGTGCGCTATCCTCTGGCCCTTCGAGGAGATTCTTATGGAAGCTGGCATTGTTGGCCTGCCCAATGTTGGCAAGTCCACCCTGTTCAACGCATTGACGAACGCCGGCGTGCTCGCGGCGAACTACCCGTTCGCGACGATCGAGCCGAACGTCGGCGTGGTGCCGATCCCCGACTCGCGCTTGAGCACGATCCAGAAGTACATCAAGACGCAGAAGGTGATCCCCGCGGCGCTGCGCCTGGTCGATATCGCCGGCATCGTGCGCGGGGCGTCCGAGGGCGAGGGCCTGGGGAACAAGTTCCTCTCGCACATCCGCGAGGTGGACGCGATCCTGCACGTGGTTCGCTGCTTTGAGAACGCGCCGGGCGGCGAAGAGATCACGCACGTTGACGGCAAGGTTGACCCGGTGCGCGACATCGAGACCATCGAGACCGAGCTGATCTTGGCGGACTTGCAGACCATCGACGGGTCGATGACCAAGGCCGAACGCTCCGCCAAGAGCGGGGACAAGGAGGCCATCGCGCGCCTCGTGGTCCTCAAGAAGCTCGAGCCGGTGCTCAACCAGGACAAGCCCGCGCGCGCCGTCGTCGCAAGCCTCACCGACCCGGAAGAGATCAAGATCGTCAAGTCGCTGGGCATGCTCAGCGCCAAGAGCGTCCTCTACGTCGCCAACGTCGACGAGTCCGACGTTCATGGTGCTGGCGAAATGGCCCAGCGCGTCCGCGCTCGGGCCAAGCAGGAGGGCATGCAGGTCGTCCCCGTCTGCGCCAAGATCGAATCCGAGCTTTCGAGCCTGAGCGAGGACGAGAAGAAGGAAATGCTCGGGGCGTACGGCATGGACGAGCCGGCGCTGAGTGCGCTGGCGCGAGCCGCGTACACGCTGCTGGGCTTGCAGTCGTACTACACCGCGGGCGAGAAGGAAATCCGAGCGTGGACGGTGGCGATGGGTGCGACGGCCCCGCAGGCGGCGGGCGTCATCCACACGGACTTTGAGCGCGGGTTCATCCGCGCCGAGATCTACAGCGTTGACGACCTGGTGAAGTACCAGAGCGAGAGGGCGATCAAAGAAGCGGGCAAGATGCGGATCGAGGGCAAGCAGTATGTGATGCACGATGCCGACATCTGTCACTTCCTGTTCAACGTCTGAGGCGTGAGGACCCAAGTGGATCGACCAGCGGTTGCCAGGCGTAGAGCCAGTGCTCTCTTGGTGACGCTCTTGCACAGAGGAGCACCCCATGGCGGGAGAGTCACTCTCGCAGTTCGTCGCGGATCATGCGGAAGACTCCAGCAACTCCGGGCTCTTTGAGCTCGAGTCTGATCGCGTGCTTGAGTGCAACCTCAACGGCATGATCTGGATGAAGGTGGGCGCGATGATCGCGTACACCGATCAGATGAAGTTCACGCGCGAGGGAATGCTGGAACAGGGACTGGGCAACTTCTTGAAGAAAGCGTTCACCGGCGAGGGGGCGTCGCTCAGCAAAGCCGAGGGGCGCGGCAAGCTCTATCTGGCCGACGGCGGCAAGGTGATCACCGTCCTCAAACTCAACGGCGAGACCGTCTTCATCAACGGCTCTGATCTCCTGGCGATGGAAGCATCGCTCAGCAAAGAGATCACGATGATGCGAAAGATCAGCGCCATCACCAGCGGCGGGCTGTTCAACGTGCGCGTCTCTGGTCGAGGGCAGGTTGCTTTCGGCACCCATGGGCCGGCGCTGGTCCTGCGGGTGACGCCATTGAGCCCGGTCTACACAGACCCGCAGGCGACAGTCGCGTGGTCGGGCTCGCTCGCGCCGGAGTTCAAGACCGACGTGAGTTTGCGGTCCTTCCTGGGGCGTGGCTCGGGCGAGAGCTTTCAGATGCTGTTCCAGGGCGATGGGTTCGTGGTCGTCCAGCCGTGTGAGCAAAGGATGCCTGCCAAGGCGGATTAGCCAGGGCTCACACCGAAATGTCTTCGGGTCGGTGAAAGCGGGCTATGACTATGCTGGATCGTCTCGACGCGCCGGGTGCGTTGTTCCCGCGTATCGCGACGGACGCCCAAGCATGCTGGCGCGACGGTTGCAACCCGAGTTGATGGACGACCCGGCCCTGAGCCAAGGCGAGCACCGGCGCGCACTGCGCGGGCTCGAACGAATCAACCGCGTGTCTGGCGCCGGTGCGCGAGTGTGGGCCGGCGTGAAGGGCGTCCTTGGACGCAATGCTGCGCTGGACCGAGACATTCGTCTGCTCGATGTCGCGTGCGGCTCTGGGGACGTGCTGCTGGATGTCTCGTCGCGCGCGGCCGCGGCTCATGTGCGCATCGTGCCCACCGCGTGCGACTTCAGCAATGAGGCGCTCAGCGCCGTCCGCGAGCGATTCGCGGCCGCCGACATCAGCATCCAGACGCTCCGGCGCGACGTCATCAACGACGGGCTGGGCGTAGAAGATCAGGCGTTCGAGATCGTCACCTGCTCGCTGTTTCTGCACCACCTCGAAGACGACGCCACCGTCAGCGTCTTACGTGAGACGGCACGCGTCGCACGCCTCGGCGTCGTCGTCAGCGATCTGCGTCGCTGTCGGCGCGGCATCGTCGCCGCTGCGCTTGCCGGGCGTGTGCTCACACGCTCGCGTGTTGTGCGCGTGGACGCGGTGCGTTCGGCCTACAACGCCTACTCGTTGAACGAGTTGCGAGCACTGGCAGAGCGCGCGGGGCTGCGGGGCGCAGTCGTCACGCTGGCGTTTCCGCTCCGAATGATCCTGACTTGGGAGCGCACATGAGCGGCGCGCGCCCCCTGCGCGTGGTGGTGATCGGCGCGGGCGTCGCGGGCGGCGCGTTCGCGCTGCGGCTGGCGCAGCAAGCCGGCCATCGCGTTGAGATCCTGCTGCTAGAGCGCGCCGCCTGGCCGCGGGCGAAGGTGTGCGGATGCTGCTTGAACGAGGCGGCGCTGGAGTGTCTGGATGAGCTCGGCTTGGGTGAAGCCTGTCGCGATCGCGGCGCGCCGGTGAACGCGGTGCGCTTGATCGCGCCGGGACGCAGCGCGACCGTTGCCAAGCGACCGGGTCTTGCGCTGCTCAGAAGTGAGCTCGATGTGCTGCTGGTTGATCACGCGTGCGCGCTGGGTGTGCGATTCGAATCGCAGAGCGCCGGCGCCGTCTCGAGCGCGCCGATTGACCATCAGTCGCCGGTGGAGGTCCGCGTGCGCACTCCTGCGGGCGATCGGACGATTGAGGCGGACGTGGTGATTGCGGGCGACGGGTTGGGTGCCGCGAGCGTCGCGGAGATGCCGGAGTTTGCCGAGACGATTCATGCGGGCGCTCGCTTCGGTGTCGGCGGGGTGCTGCCAGCACACGCTTCTGGCGAAGCGGCTCACCCGGCGCGCGGCGTGATCGACATGCACGTGGGGCGTCACGGGTACGTCGGGCTGGTGCGGCTGCGCGATGAGAGCGTGAATCTCGCCGCGGCCCTGGACCCAGCTTGGACGCGAACCCAGGGCGGGCCAGCGCCCGCGATGACCACGATAATCCGCGAAGCCGGCTCCAACATCGATCTCACCCTGATGGCCATTCGCGGCACCCCGCTGCTCACGCGACGACGTGCGCTCGTCGCGTCGCGGCGCGTGCTGCTGATTGGCGATAGCGCCGGGTACGTCGAGCCCTTCACCGGCGAAGGCATGGCGTGGGGGCTCGCCGGGGCGCTGCGGTGCGCTGAGTTGGTATCGACCGCGGTGATCGCGGGACGTCGCGAGCACTGGTCAGTCGCTCCGTGCGACGAGTGGAATCGCTGGCATCGCCACGACATCGTGTCGCGTCAGCGCGCCTGCGCCCGACTCAAGCCGCTGCTTCGATCGCCATTGGTCACACGCGTCTTCCTCGGGGCAATGGACCGCCTGCCGCTGGCGCGAGCCGTTGCTTCCAAGGTCGCGCGGCATCTGGAAAGAAGCTATTTTCCTCGCGCGGCTCTGGCGAGCGTGAGCACTGGCGCGAACAACCCGTGGCGCGTCGCTGGAAATGCGAACGAGCCGCGCGCGCACGCACTGCGGACCGAAGAGCCGCGGGTGATGACATGAGTGCGCGAGTTGTGGGGCTGGGCTGCGTGACGCCGGAGCACTTTGCGGAGCAGTCGCAAGCCGCGGAGTTTGGGATTGATGGCGCGGGGCTGGGCGTCGAGAGGGCGCGGTTCGCGCGGATCATCTACGCTCGCTCGGGCGTGGCCAGGCGCGCCAGCACGCTGCTGCGATCCACGAGCCCGTCGGGTCAACCGCTCGATCAGGACTTCATTCCCGCCAGGGCCGGCGAGCCCGGTGATTCAAACGCCACCAGCAACGCACAAACCCCAACCACAGGCGATCGCATGGCCCGATACAGCGTGGATGCCAAGGCACTGGCGGTCCGCGCCGCCAGCGCCGCGTTGCAGGACGCGGCGAACGCTGGCATCGGCCCCGCAGATATCACGCACATCGTCAGCGTGTCGTGTACCGGTTTCTGCGCGCCGGGCATCGATCACGAGTTGATCGATCGCCTCGGCCTCCGCCGAACGATCCGCCGGCTGCACATTGGGTACATGGGATGTCACGGCGCGATCAACGCGCTCGGGGCCGCGCGAGCCTTCGTCAATGACGAGGGCGACTCTGCACGCATCCTCGTCGTCTGCGTCGAACTCTGCTCGCTGCATTTCCAGCGCAGCGAGCGCCCGGACCAGATCGTCGCCAACGCGCTGTTTGCCGACGGAGCCGCGGCGTGCGTCGTCTCCGGCGACTCCGCCGCCCGCGGCCCATCAGTCAGCGCCTTGGGCGGCTGCGTATTCCCGAACTCTGGCGAGGCGATGGGATGGCGCATCGCGGACACGGGCTTCGAGATGACGCTGGGCGAGAGTGTGCCGCGTTTGATCGAGGCGAACCTCGCGCCGTGGCTCGCTGGCTGGCTCGATTCACGCGGACGCTCACTGGAAGAGCTTGTCAAACGCGGTCGCTGGGCGATACATCCGGGCGGGCCGCGAATCCTGGACGCGGTGCAGCGCTCGCTTTCGCTCAGCGACGACGCGCTGCGACCGTCGCGCCAGGTGCTGCGCGACTTCGGCAACATGTCCTCGCCGACGGTGCTGTTCATTCTCCAACGGTTACTGAGCGATACGAAGAACGCACCCGCTGACGCGGGCTCGCTGCCCGTCGAGCCAGTCGCAGGTGCAGAATCGCTTCCGACGGTAATCCTCGCCTTCGGCCCCGGCCTCTCCGTTGAGGCGGCGCTGCTGGATTGACGGATCGGCCGCGTCGTGTACCGCGCGCCCGGCGCGATACGGTTGGCCCATGAGCAGCACGCACCCGTACCCGCTCGCGTTCCGCCCGATCCTGCTGGAGAAAGTCTGGGGCGGCGACCGCCTCGCGCGCTTCGGCAAGCCCGTCAAGCCGGCGCAGAAGATCGGCGAGTCATGGGAGCTGGCAGACTTGAGCACCACCAGCGTGAGCGGCGCTGGCGGCGGCGCGGCTCGCTCGGTGATCAGTGCCGGGCCGATGGCCGGCAGGACGTTGCACGACGCCGTGGCGATGTGGGGCCATCACTTGCTCGGGAGCGCGCGCCCGCGCAGCGATGGCGGCGTGGGGCAGTTTCCGCTGCTGGTGAAGTATCTGGACGCAATGGAGAACCTGTCGGTGCAGGTCCACCCCTCGCCCGCGTATGCGGCGCAACACGCCGGCGCGAACCTGAAGACCGAGTGCTGGTACATACTCGACGCGACGCCCGGCGCCGTGATCTACAAGGGCGTGCGCGAGGGCGTCACGCGCGAGCGCTTCGAGCGCGCGTTGCGGACGGGCGACGGCGCTGGCGTGGTGGAGATGTTGGGGGCGGTGCCAGCGAAAGTTGGCGAGTGTCACAACCTCCCCAGCGGCACCGTTCACGCTCTGGGGGCTGGCGTGCTGGTTGCAGAAGTGCAGACGCCCAGCGACACGACGTATCGCGTGTATGACTGGGGGCGATCCGGGCGAGAGCTGCACATCGAGCAGGCGCTGGCGTGCATCGATTTCGGGCCTGCGCCCAAAGCGACGATGCTTGGCGCGGGCGAGAGCCGCGCACGATTGGTGACGACGGAGTTCTTCACGCTCGACGCACTGGTCACGCACCAATCCCGCCCGTCGCTGGTGGGCGATCCCGGGCGCTGCGCCGTCGTGATGGCAGTGTCGGGTCGCGGCAGACTGCTGAGCACCACCGGCGCGTTCGAGCCCATCGCGCTAGAGGCCGGGCGCACGCTGCTGGTCGCCGGCGCGTTGGCGGGCGATGCTCGCGTCGAGACTGATAGCGAGGAGCTTCGTGTGCTCGTCGCGTCGGTATGACAGTTTGCGCATTGGCGGGAAGAGGTCTGAACATGCACACCGGAAACGATCTGGCGACGAACACGGAGCAACCAACCGACACACCCGCCGCTGATGTCGGGCGTCGGCCGGACGTGTGCATGAGCTGGGAGAACCTGCTCTTTGCACACTGGCCCGTCGATGCGCAGGCGATGCGACGGCTGGTGCCGCCCGAGTTCGAAGTTGACCTGTTCGATGGTGTGGCATGGGTTGGGTTGGTGCCATTCACGATGCGCCGCTGCGCATTCCGAGGGATTCCGCGTTTGCCGGGGCTTGCGGATTTTCACGAGTGCAACGTGCGAACGTACGTGCGTCACGCGGGCAAGGCGGGGGTGTGGTTCTTCAGTCTTGACGCCGCGACGCTGCTGCCGGTGCTCGGCGGGCGTTGGCTGTGGAACCTGAACTACGTATGGAGCCGGTTCAACGTGCAACACCGAGACGCCGAGATGGACTATCGCCTCACCCGCATGAACGTCCCCGGCCTGGGTGACGGGCAGGCCGCACGCCTGCACATCGCGTGGCGCGCCGGCGACGCAATGCCGCCCTCGCGCCCCGGCACGCTCGAGCACTTCCTGACCGAGCGATACTGGCTCTTCACAAAGAAACGCACGTGGGCGGGAATCCGCGTGATGGCCGGGCGCATGCACCATTCGATGTGGCCGCTGCGGCGGGCGGAGGTTCTCCATCTAGACGACTCGCTCATCCGAGCCGCGGGCCTCGCCGTCAGCGGCCCGCCCATCGCCTTCGCCAGCGATCGCATCGACGTCACCGGCGACGGGCTCATCGAGAGCGTGACATCGGCATAACGAACCGATCAAGCAACGCACGATCGACGTATGATCAGTCGTGTCGCGGGAGCGCTTGCCATGAGATGGCTGATCGTCACCATTCTGTCGCTGATCTACGTCGCGTCGCCGATTGACTTCGTGCCCGAGGCGCTCTTGGGTCCCGTCGGCCTGACCGATGACGCCCTCGCGGCGGCGCTGGGGATCTTCGCGATCTTCCGCATGGTCAAAGCCCGCAAGCGCGCCCGCGCCGCCAAAGCCGCGGCGACTTCCGGACACAGCGTGAACGCAGACTCCACGTCGGCACGGCCAACATCTTCGCCGGCCGGCGAACCCATCGAAACCACCGCCCGCGTCGTTCGCGACTGAGCCACCAGCACCTCGCGGCGCTGCCGGGCGCGGCGCGACACCTTGGCCCCACTACGCCCCATCCCCCACTCGCGGCTGCCTATTGCCGCGCGTCCATCATCAGCGACTCGAACGTGCCCATCGCGCCGAGGTCTGACGGTCCGGCATTCGGGTCTGGGCGTTTCGGGACATAGTTGCCATCCTGCCGCAGCTCCCACGCGTTGCGGCGGTCGCTGGACATGACCTCGACCATGCGCTGCAGGCGCTGACGCGCCACCGGGTCGGTGACTGGGCAGACCGCTTCGACGCGCGTCTCAAGGTTGCGGAACATCCAGTCCGCGGAACCGATGTACCAATCGGCGTCCAGCAGGCTTTCCTTGCCATTGCCGAAGCAGAACACGCGCGAGTGCTCCAGGAATCGCCCGACGATGCTGGTGACGCTGATATTCGCAGAGAGGCCCGGCACGCCGGGTCGCAGGCAGCAGAAGCCGCGGATAAAGAGCTCGATCTTCACGCCAGCGCTCGACGCGTCGTAGAGCGCCTTGGTGACGTCCTTGTCTTCCAGGGCGTTCATCTTCGCGACGATGCGCCCGCCGACCGGCGACTGCCCCGAAGCGTGCGCCCGCGCCAGCTCACACTCGCGACTGATCAGATCAAGCATCCGCGTCTTCATCGTCGCCGGCGCCACCAGCAATCGCTTGTAATCACTCTTGCGGCTTCGCCCGGTCAGCAGGTTGAAGAGATCGACCACGTCCGCAGTGATGTCCGGGTCGCACGTGAGCAAACCCAGGTCGGTGTAGAGGTTCGCCGTGGACGGGTTGTAGTTGCCGGTGCCAAGGTGCGCGTAACAGCGCAGGCCGTCGGGCTCCTTGCGTACTACCAGCGCCGCCTTGCAGTGCGTCTTAAGTCCGATCACCCCATAGGCGACGTGTACGCCCGCCTTCTCCAGCGACTGCGCGAGCTTGACGTTCCGGCTCTCATCGAAGCGGGCCCGCAGCTCGACCAGACATGCGACCTGCTTGCCGCTCTCGGCCGCGCGGATGAGATGCGCGACAAACGGAGAGTCGCGCGACGTGCGGTAGATCGTCTGCTTGATCGCCAGCACGTTCGGGTCAACCGACGCCTCGGCGATAAAGCGCTCGACGCTCGCGGAGAACGATTCGTACGGGTGATGCACCAGCACGTCGCCGCGACGGATGATGTCAAAGATGCTGGTGTCGCGATCGGCCAGACGCGCGGGGATCACCGGCGTCCACGCCGGAAACTTCAAGTCCGGTCGCGGCAAGTCCGCAATCTCGTACAACGACCGAAAGTCCAGCAGGCCGATCGACGGATCAACGTCCTCGGGTTGGATCTGGAACAGCTCGACAAGCTGACGCACGAAGCGCGCCGTCGCGCCCGCGGCGACTTCCAGGCGCACGACCTTCGCAAACCGCCGGTGCTTCAGCGCGGTCTCGACGTAGTCCAACAGATTGTCAACATCGCCAGCGTCGGTCTCGACTTCCGCCGCTCCCTCCGCCGCGCGTGTCACGCGGAACGGCACGGTCTCCTCGAGCTTCAGGCCCGGGAACAGGTCCGGCAGATTGTTGATGATCAGCTCGTGCAACTGCACGAACCGCCCCCGCCCAAGCTCCGCCTTCTTCGGCTCGCGCCCCGCGACGCTCGGTACGCGGATCCACTGCGGGATTCCCGCTCCCCAGGGCACCTTCACGCGCGCAAACAGCTTCTCCGCGTTCCCCGGCTCGGTCACGAACACGCCCAGGTTGCTCGACAGATTGCTGATGAACGGAAAGCGATGACCCGGGTCGACCGCCAGCGGCGTCACCACCGGGAAAACCGAGCGCCGGAAGAACGCCGTGAGACGCTCGCGCTCATCAGGTAAGGTCTGCGAGTAGTCCAGCAGCTCGATACCTTCTTTCGCAAGGGCGGGGCGCAGGTTTTGCTCAAAGCACGCCGCCTGCTGCTGCTCCAGATACTCAAAGGTCTTGCGCACGTTGTCGAGCATCGACGCGGGCGAGGGAGCGTCGGGCCCATCCGGGAGCGTCCCCGCTTGAAGCTGGCGGTGCAGCCAACCGACGCGCTTCTGCACGAACTCGTCGAGGTTGCTGGTGAAGATTGCTAGGAACTTGGCGCGCTCAAGCACCGGGAAGCGCTCGTCCTGCGCCTGCCGCAGCACGCGCGCGTTGAACTCGAGCCACGACAGATCGCGGTTGAAGGCCTTGCCCCCGGGGCGAATGTCAGGTCTTGCCGGCGCGTGCTCGCCAATCGCCGGCGCGAGCATGAGCTCGGCGCTGGCCGGAACCAGCGTCGGGTGCCCGCGACGCTCGCCATGAAACGCGGCGGAGATCGCCGACTCGATCGAACTATTGGACTTCTTCATCGTTGTCATGGACATTCACTCTGGATTCGGCCGGCTCGCTCGCGCGAAACGCTGGTGGAACAGTTGATCGCTCGACACGCTCACTCAGGAAGAATGCACGTCGCGGCGCACCCGATCGCTTCGGTGACCCGGACACTCACTACGCGGCTGAGCTGAGACATGGCGTCATCAGGCCCAGAAATAGTCTTTCGTCCGAAAACCGTTTGGGCTTCAAGTCCGGAGCTGGAAACTGCCGGAAACCGCAAGCTTTGCTCAAGTTCGTGTGCGAGAAACTCCGCGACACGCTCGGCGGTCGGATTTACCTGGTCAAACGGTGGGGTTTCGTTCAGGTTGCCGTTATGAAACCGCGCACACAGTGCGCCGAGCGACAACTCGAGCGCGTGGAAGTCGACGAGCAAACCGTCGTCGTCGAGCTCTGACCCTTCGACCACCGCCGTGACGTGCCAGTCGTGCCCGTGCAGCCGCTCGCGCCGCCCGCCGATGGAGATCGCGTGAGCCGCGGAAAAGACGCCGGTGACTTCAACTCTGAACATGGCGAACCCTAGGAACGCCTCGGCGCTCAGTCCGAGAACCAAGCGAGAGCGGGACACGCTCCCCATGGGGGAACCCCGGGGTCTGACTGGCGTCGGACGTGAAAAGCGTAAAGAGTCCTCAAACTGGGGGGCGAGGACGACGATGTTCAAGCGACGGGGCCATGAAGTCCGCCCGTTGGGCGAGGTTCGTCGTCCAGGAGGCCAAGTTGCCGGAAGTCGTCGCGAGCAAAGATCTGACGCCAGGGTACCTGCTCCGGCAGGCGCTGTTCACGCGCCAGGGGATCAAGCTGCTCGCGCCCGGCACCCGCTTGAGCGAGACACTCTGCGGCGCTCTCATCGCCAGCGGCGAACCAATCTTCATCGTCGCGCGCAACGTGAGCGAGGTCGCCGAGATTGTCAGGTCGCGCGATGCGGTGCAGCCCAAGCGAGCCGCGAGCGCCGTGAAAGCGAACACCGTCGCCACCGAAGACCTCATGACCAACGGCGGCGTCATCGCCGTCGAACGCGGCGAGCAGATCGAAGAGCATCACGTCGACGCCCTCAAGGACATTGTGAGCTCGCCATCCCCGACCGGCCCCGAGCAATGGACACCCGAGCGCGAGAGCATCGCCCGCGGCGAGGCAGAATCTTCCAGAAGCGTTGAGCCCCCCGCACGCGCATGGGCGGTCCGCCACAGCGAGCTTGCGCGCGTGCGATCGTCCATGCTGCGAACATCCGACGTGGTCGTCGCGGAAAAGGCACGCCGCTGGGAGGGCGTCTCGCGCGAAGTGCGCATTGGCGTGGAAACAGTCGCAATCGCCGACACCGATCAGCCGGGCTGGCCCGGCGATGCGGAACTCGCGCAGATGCGCAGCGAGCGCGTCGAGCAGGTGCGCCGGGTCTACGCAGATCTGTTGCGCGGGCTGCCGACGAGCACGGACCTTGTGCTGGAGATCGCTGACGAGCTGGTCGCGCTGGCGTCGCGATACCCGCGTCGGTTTGCCGGCCTGGCGATGGTGCCTGCGCGCCGGGCGGACTATCTGCCGGACCATGCGTTGACGACCGCGTCGCTGTGTGCCGCGATCTCGATCTCGCTGTCGTGGTCAAAGTGGGACGTGCGCAACGCGGTCCTGGCGGGCTTGCTCAGTGACTGCGGAATGATGCTCATCTCCGAAGACATCCGGCGCGCCGATCGCCCGCTGAACGAAGCCGAGATCAACCGGGTGCGGCGCCACCCGTCCATGAGCGTCACGCTCCTGGAAGCCATGGGCGACCTGCCCGATGTCGTCTCGCTCTGCGCGTATCAGCACCACGAGCGCGAAGATGGAAGCGGCTACCCCTGCGCCGTCACTTCCCGGCGCATCCACCCGATCGCCCGCCTCGTCGCGGTCGCCGACACCTACGCGGGCATGACCGCGCCGCGCCCGCATCGCGCCGGCATTCAGCCCTACAGCACCATGGAGCAGATCGTCTCCATGGCGTCCAGCGGCAAGCTCGAACGCGCCCTTACCCGCACGCTGGTGCGCGTCTGCGGGCTCTTCCCGATCGGGTCTTTCGTCCGCCTCAGCGACGAGACGCTGGCCGTGGTCGTCGGATCACACCCGACGCTGGTTGATCGCCCGATCGTCCGTCGCGTGCGCTCTGGCCAGCTGACCGACACCGTTGACCTCTCGACGCTTAAGCCCTGGGAACTCAGCGTGCTCGAACCGATCGACGCGCGAATGTGACACGCCCGTCACCCGTCCCGCGGCTTGAGCGGGCGACCATTACGAAACTCCTTCAACATGTTCTGCAGGCTCCTGAGCGAGCCCTTCTTGCCTGCACGCGATGGCACAGACGCCTTCGGCGGAATCGGCACGCCGCGGTTAATCGCATTGCCCTGCGTATCCATCATCCCCGGCGCAGAAGAACCAGGCACCCGCGCGGCCTTGCCGGCGCTGGGCGCCTGCGCTGCCGCAGCACCCGCCACACGCTCAGCGGTCTCACGCGAGACGACGCCCTCGCGCGGCAAAACATCACCTCGCGCCGGCGTCGCGCGGGTCGCCCGTCCTCCGCTTGACCCTGGCTTTGTGACCGCGCCCATCGCCTCAGCCGAAGGCGACAGCGCATCGCTAAGCAGCTTCACGCCGCTCGTCACAACGCTGGGTGCCGAACCGCCCGCCGCCACCGCCCGCGGCTTCGCGAAGCGCTTGCGCAACACCGCCATCAGCGTCAGCGGCTCCAGCGTTCGCGGATTGTCCGGCCGAAAGTAAATCTCAGGAACCTCCGTTGGCGTGCGGACCGGCAACACGCTCACACGCCCCGTCGCGCTACTGAGCTTCGACGCCACCAGCTCCGGCTCGTGCGATCGGATGATCACGTCCGCATCCTTCACTGTGATCGACCGGATGCTCAGATCGCGAGCGCCGATGCGCACGTCCGCAAGGTCTAGCAGGCGCTGGCAGCCCGGCGGGATGTCGCCATACGCCGCGCGCAGATCGGCCTCGACCTTTGAGAGTTGCTCGGACGAGGAGGCCATCGCGATGCGCCTGTACGCTTCCAGCCGCCTGATGTCCGCGGGGATGTACGGCTTCGGGATGCAACCAACAACGCCGATCTCAACGACGGTCTCGCTCGGGGCCGCGGTCGTCTCGTTCCGCAGCTCCTTGACCGCCCTGTCAAGCAACTGGCAGAACATGTCATACCCCACAGCCGCGATATGCCCGGATTGCTCCGGCCCCAGAATGTTGCCCGCGCCGCGGATCTCCAGATCACGCATGGCGATCTTGAAGCCCGCTCCGAGCATCGAGTATTCCTCGATCGCCTTGAGCCGCTTCTTCGCCGGCTCCTTCAATGGCCGATCCTGCGGCGTCAACAAATAGCAATAGCCGCGGTTTTTGGCCCGCCCAACACGCCCCCGAAGCTGGTGCAGCTCCGCAAGCCCGAATCGGTCGGCGTCGGCGATGATGATCGTGTTGGCGGTCGGGATGTCGATGCCCGACTCGATGATCGTCGTACACACCAGGATGTCCGCCTGACGACGCATGAACGTCAGCATCACGCGCTCAAGCTCGCCATCGGGCATCTGCCCGTGCCCGATCACGATCCTCGCATCAGGCGCCAGCCGCTGCACGTCATCGGCGACGCTGCGAATGTTGTGTACGCGGTTGTGTACGAAAAATACCTGCCCCTCGCGGGCCAGCTCGCGCGCGATGATCTGCTTCAGCCGTACCTCGCTGTACGGGCACACGTCGGTCACCACCGCCCGCCGATCCGTCGGCGGTGTCGCCAGCGACGAGATATCGCGCAGGCCCAGCATGCTCATGTGCAGCGTCCGCGGGATCGGCGTTGCGCTCAGCGTCAACACATCGACGGTCATCCGCAGCGCCAGCAACTTCTCCTTGTGCTCCACGCCGAAACGCTGCTCCTCATCGATGACCACCATCCCCAGGTCGGCAAACTTCACGTCCTTGCTCAGCAGGCGGTGCGTGCCAATGACCACGTCAACTCGCCCTTGCGCCACCAGCTCGAGCGTTTCGCGAATCTCGGCGTCGGTCTTGAATCGCGACAGCGACGCGACCTTGAACGGGTAATCCTTGAAGCGTCCGCCGAACGTGCGCTCGTGCTGCTCCGCGAGCACGGTCGTCGGCACCAGGACCGCGACCTGCTTTCCAAACTCCACTGCCTTGAACGCGGCCCGGATCGCCAGCTCGGTCTTGCCATAGCCCACGTCGCCGCACAGCAATCGGTCCATCGGCCGAGGCGAGACCATGTCCTTCTTGATGTCGGCCATGGCCGCGATCTGGTCGTCGGTCTCGTCGTAGGGGAACTCCGCCTCAAACTCCGCCTGCCACTTGGTGTCGGCCGGATAGCGGATTCCGGGCATCGCCTCGCGCCCGGCCCGCACGCGAAGCATCGCACCCGCCAGGTCCTTGACGCTGTCCTTGACGCGCTCCTTCTGCTTCTGCCAGCGCTGGCCCCCCAGCGTGCTGAGCCGCGGCTTGCCCTTGAAGCCGCCGATGTACTTCTGCACCTGGTCCGCGTTCATGCACGGCACATGCAGCTTCGCGCCCGCATCAAACTCCAGCGTCAGAAACTCCGCAACGTCGTCCTTTGACGAATCAAGCTCCGGCCCCGCCTGCGCGCTGAGCTTGCGAGAGCGGACTTCCGGGTCGCGAAGCTGCTGATCCAGCGTGCGCTGGGAGTCCTTGACACGCATGAACCGCAGCCCGCTGAAGAGCGCGATGCCGTGCTCATTGTGAACGACGTAGTCGCCCACTTGCAGGTCCAGAAACGTGTCCATGGCGCGCCCGACACGCAGGCGCGCCCCGCCGCGGGCGCGCCGCCGCACCGTAAAGCGGTGCAGCAGCTCGCCATAGGGAAGCACGAGCACGCTCTGGTCAACGCCCGCGCGCCCGCCAGCACCGCCGCCACTCCAGATGAAGCCGCTGGACAGCGGGAACACCAGCGAGCGGATGCTCTCCTTCGCGTCGGGTGAGAACTGCGCGACCAGCTCGCGCAAGCGCGATTCCTCCGCCGCGTTCTGGCAGCAGACCAGCACCTGCAGCGGCGTGGACGCCGGCTCGCCATCCACCGGCCGGCCCAGCGACATCGCACCCAGCTCCGCCACCGCCTTCGTTGCGTCATCATCCAGCGCCGGCACCGGGCCCACCGGCACCTCAAACGGCTCCACGCGCTCGCCGCTGGCATACTGCCCAAGGCTGGTCACCTCGATGAGTGCGCCCGACTTCTCTTGCAGCAACTTCAAGACCGACGGAGGGTTGAACGCGCCGCGTGCATCGCTGATCCGCTCGTAATACCCGCGGGCCTGCTCGGTGATCTCCATCAGCTCGCTGAGGATCGAGAGCGTCCCGGCGGGCAGCATGGTCAGCACGTTGACCGATGGGTCGTCCTTCTGCCCGGCCTGCACGGTTTCCAGCGTCGCGCAAATGAGCCGCACGCCCGCCAGCGCGCGATCGGCACCCATCGTGTCCAGGTCGATCTCGGAGACGCGCTCGAGCGTGTCGCCGAAGAAATCCAGCCGCACGGGCAGGCCGCCCATGCTGATCGCGTCTTGCCCGGGGTCGGTCGCGCTGGGGTCGCCGGGCGGAAAGATGTCGAGGATGCCGCCGCGCAAGGCGTATTCGCCCGGCTCCTGCACCGCGTCCGCTCGCTGATAGCCCGCGCCGGCAAGCCAGGCGACCACGGGCTTGATCCCGCGCGCGTCCCCGACGCGAAGCGTCAGCATTGCGCGATCCAGCCGCGCTGCCGACGGCACACCCTGCATCAACGCGTGAATCGGCGCGATGATCACCACCGCGCACTCGTGCGCCGTAGAGCCAAGCTGCACCAGCCGCTCAACCACCCGGAGCCGCTCAGCGAGCAGATCGACCGTGGCCCCAGTCTCGCCCGGAAGCGTCTCCAGCGCGGGAAATCGCAGCGCCTCGACCCCCGAGGCGCGAATCTCCTCTTCCGCGTTGTCCGCGTCGTCCACGTGCGCCACGACCAGCAGCACGGGCGAGCCAGCACGCATCGCCAGCGCCCCGGTGAGCATTGCAGTACTTGAGCCGACGCTGCCGCGCGCCAGAACGCGCCGCTCCGCCCGAGCGCGGCCAAGCAGCTCGCCGATGGCCGGGCTCGTTCCCAAAAGCTCGACGGGGTTCATCACGAAGTTCGCCCTGACCGGAAAAAGAGCCCGGCACAAAAGCCGCCAAAAACGCACACGCGCACGCCCAACCAGCCGCTCAGCGCTGCCGGGGGCCCGTCACTGAGGTCGGCGACGGGGTTCTGACAGCCTCAGGGCGGAGGGGGAATGTCGGGTAAGTTTACGCGGATGAGCGGGCGGAGTTTATCGAGCGTCTTGGGCCCGATGCCGCGCACGCGGTCTAAGTCTTCTATAACTCTGTACGGGCCATTCTTCGCGCGGTCGTCCAGGATCCGCTGCGCCAGCGCCGGCCCAATCCCCGGCAACAACTGCAACTCCGTCAGACCCGCGGCGTTGATGTCAATCGTCCCAGTTAACGCTGGCTTCGGCGCGCGATCTTGTCGCTCCGATAGCGCACTCGCGCCATCTTCCACACTCGCGGCAGTCGCTTGTGATTCACCCCCGCCGCTGCCCTCGGGGCGTAGCGAAGAGGGTTCAATATCACGCGTCGCGCGAACTTGTCGCGACGCCGCCCCGGCCCCGCCCTCGACGCGTTCCAGCCGCGCCGGCATCGGTCGAAACCAGATGCTCCAGATCAGCCCGGTCGTGCCGATGAGCCCGAGCACAACGACCGCGAACCACTTGGCCACCTCGTTCGCCCACGCCCCGGAACCCCGCACGCCAGCACGATCGCCTCGCGCCAGCGCCCGCGGCTCTGGCACATTGATCGACATCCCCCCGTCGTCGACATCGTCGACGGTTGCTTGGTGAGTCGCTCGCGATGGATCCTGCGTGGGCACGCTCGCAGCATACCGCGCCTGCGAGGCTCGGCTCAAACGCGATCACACCGGCGGCAGGGGCTTGCGATCCCGCAGTGCCGCCCGCAACTCTGCAAGCACACGCAGCACCGGCTTCGGCTGGCCTTGGGGCGTCAACAGGCCGCCACCGAGCATCGCGCCCGACGCGCTGGGCGGTGAGTCGATGATCTCATGCCAGCACACCGATTGCACGTAGGGCTTGGCCGCTAGCACGCTGGCGAGGCGACCGGCATACTCCGCCTGGGTCTCGGGCGTCCAGCCGGCGCGCCAGAATCCGGGGTCGAAGCCCTGCTCGGACTGCGAGTCCTCCGCCGCCGGGCGGCTCGGGCATCCGAGGACGGAGATCGCGATCGGCCGGTCCGCGCGGGCGATGCGGTCAAGCGCCGCAGAGACGCCGACCACTGGGCGCGTGCCGCGCCCGACCTCGCCCTGGCCCATCTGCACCCGCACCGCGAACGCGTCGGCGTAGGTCTGCGTCTGGTTCAAGAGTTCCGCGTAGAGCACCGGCGGGATCGACTTGCTCCCGCGCGGCAGCCCCGCATGTTCGCCAAACGCCTGCGCGATCTCGACGTGGACCTTCGCGCTGGGCTGCAGCTTCTTCACGATCGAAGTACACGAGCGTGTGAGGTCCACCGCCTGCTCGTAGGTGAGCTTGAACGTGCCGCCGACGTTGATGCCGCTGGTCACGGTCCAGGTGTTCACGGTTCGCCGGTAGCGCGTGACGACGTTCTTCACGTGATCAAACACCACGTCGCGCAGCGTCTCATAGTCATGCTCCCAGATGCTCAGCCAACCGGGGACCGCGCGCGGGTGCAGATCGATCACCGCACCGGCATGGACCGGGATCTTCGCCTGCGTCACCGCCCACTCGATCCACTTGTCAAACTTCGAGAACGCGTACTTGCCCTCGATCGGCTCCAGGTCGATCCATCGCATGGGCACGGACACAAAGTCAAAGTGCTGGGCGATCACGTCGCAGATCGCCGGGCCGAACATGTTGGGGTTCACGCGCACGCCCAGCTTGGGCATCTCGGGGATCACGACCCCCGGGCTGCCGACGATCGCGCCGCGCGCGTCGCGCGCTTCGTCATCGGTCAGCGCGTTGTCCGGCACGCTGATCCTGGCCAGGACGGCTAGCTCGCCCGTGCAGCGTCGATCGTGCTGAACCTTCGCTTGCAGCATCGCCAGCGCCTCACCGGCGCAGATGCAGCACGAAAGGGCGGCGCGGGCCGCCCGCTCGGCCTCCATGGAGTATGGCGGCACTCCGCCGCGACCGGCCGCGGAGCCGGAGCGCCGCGCCGCCAGCAGCGCCATGGTGAACATCTGGCGGGCGCGGTCGACCATCTGCATTGCCGGCTCGTCGGCGGCGCGATCAAACAGCGCCCACTCCTCCAACTTGTTCAGCAGCGTCATGATCTTCTGACGCGCCAGCTCAAGCGAGAGCAGATACGGCTCGGCCCGTTGCGGGAGCAAACACGTTCGCAGCACGAATGAACCACCCCCGAAGCCTTCCGTCGCGTCAACGCTGTACAGCAGCCCAAGACCCGCCGACCCGGCTCCGCCATCGGTCTTCTTCTCAACGACGATGTAGCCGTTGTCAAACACGATCTCGCCAGGGAGCACGAGCTGCTCCGGCCCGACGACGTGCGCGTGCGCGAGCGACCACGACTTGGCCAGCCCCGCGTTGTCAAAGACGGCAAACTTGAGCATGTGTGTGCGGGCCCGGTCAGTCGAGGAACCCGAGCGTAGGGAGATCGGCCGAACTTCGATCGTCACGATGACGTCGAGAGATTGTTGGCCAAACAAGAACCCTCGCGGCTCGTCGAGCGAGGGCGGATCATGGACGAGACGCGTGCGGACAAGCGTACCCGGCTAAGTATCCGGTCTGCTCGCGATCGCGAAGGCCTCACCTATCGTCAAACCATGGACGCCCCAAGGACGCCCCCCAACTCCACCCCCGCGACCCCTCTTCCCACCCCGCCCGCCCTGCGCTCGCACCCGGTGCCGCTCCCGCTCGAACGCAGCGGCAAAGTCCGCGATGTCTACGCCCTCCCCGCGGGCTGGCGCCGGGGCGGCCCCGACGAGGACGCGCTGCTCATCGTCGCCTCTGACCGCATCAGCGCGTTCGACGTCATCATGCCCACTCCGATCGACGGCAAGGGCCGCCTGCTCACGGCGATGTCGGCGTTCTGGTTTGAGTTCATCCGCGCCCGCCGCATCGTTGAGACGCACGTGCTCAGCACCGAGATCGACGACGTCGCCGCCAGCGTGATCCCGACGGATCACCCGAGCCGGGCATTCCTGCGCGGGCGCGTGACGATCGGGAGAAAGTGCCGGGTGGTGCCGATCGAGTGCGTCGTGCGCGGGTACCTTGAGGGCTCAGGCTGGAAGGAGTATCAGGCTTCCGGCTCGGTCTGCGGCGTCGCCCTGCCCAAGGGCCTTCAGCAGTGCGACAAGTTGCCCGAGCCGATCTTTACGCCCGCGACCAAAGCCGCGTCTGGGCACGATGAGAACATCTCCTTCGAGCGGGCCTGCGACGAGGTTGGTATTGAGACCATGAGCGTGATGCGCGATGTTTCGCTCAGCATTTATCGCGCCGCCGCGGAGCACGCGCTCGCACGAGGCATCATCATCGCGGACACCAAGTTCGAGTTCGGCCTCCCAGCGGACAGCGAGCAGAAGATGGGGCGCGTGTGGATGCCGCCGATCCTGATCGACGAGGCGCTCACGCCCGACAGCTCGCGCTTCTGGCCGGCGGACGACTATCAGCCCGGGCGGGCGCAGCGCAGCTACGACAAGCAGTTCCTCCGCGAGTATCTGGAATCGCTGGTCAACGCTGGCGGCTGGGACAAGACGCCCCCCGGCCCGATGCTCCCGCCGGAAGTGGTCAGGGGCACGCACGCACGCTATCTGGAAGCCGTGCAGAAGCTCTGCGGCGATGATGTCGCCCGGCGCGTCAACTGAGCCAGTGTGAACCCATGCCCACGACCCTCCGCCTCGCGCCGCCCCGCGACTACGTCCTGTACCGCGATGTGTGCAGCTATGGATACTTCGTGCTTGAGCCCAACTGGTGGGACCCGATATCACGCGTGCTGCGGCGTGTGCTCACGCTCGAACCCGGCCCGGCACCCTGCGTCATCTGGCAGGGCTCCCGCGACCCGAACGCCCCGGCCATCGGGCGGCCCGCCGCCCGCGGCCAGCCACTGAACGTCCGCTTCACCACCACGCTGGACCCTCCGACGAAGTGTGAAGCCGTCGCTCAGCTTGAGCGCATGCTTAACTTCGTCGACGACGCCAAGGCCCTCAAGGCGTATCACGCGCTGGACCCGCGCTGGCGCAAGAGCGGGCGTGGGCGGCTCTTCCGCTCACCGACGCTCTTTGAAGATGTCATCAAGACCGTTACCAGTTGCAACGTCGCCTGGCCCAGCACGGTTCGCATGAACCAGCGCCTCTGCCAAGTCGTCGGCGAGGGTGGCGCGTTCCCCTCACCGCAGCAACTGGCATCCACGCCGCTGGCGCTGTTGCGCGCCCGCTGCTCGGTGGGTTATCGCGATGCGCGGATCGTCGAGCTGGCGAAGCTCTTCGTCTCCGGACACGTCGACGAGCAATGGCTGATGAACCCGACCACGCCCGATGACCAGGTGCGCGACTTCCTGATCGATCTGCCGGGGATCGGCCCATACGCCGCGGCGAACATCATGCAGCTTCTCGGGCGCTACGCCCATCTGCCGCTGGATAGCGAGAGCGTGCGTCACGGGCGCAACGTGCTGGGCTTCAAGGGCAACGAGCGCGCGATCATGCGCCGGGTGCAGCGCCACTTCGCGCCCTTCAAGGACCACGCGTTTAGAAGTTACTGGTTTGAGCTTTGGGACTTCTACGAGAAGAAGAAGGGCCCGTCGTGGACGTGGGACCGCGACAAGACCGCCAGCGCGTTTACCGCCTCGCAGTTCAAGAAGGACCAGTTGGCGGACCTACCACCAGCGGCGCGGGCGAAGAAGAAGAAGACACGACGCGCTCCAGCGGCTGTGCCACGCCGGGCCGCTCGATCAGCTTCGCCAGCGACCTCATCTGCCAGCTCGCCCACGCAAAGCCGCCCGCGGCGAAAAGCAGCGGCAGCCAGAACGACCCGGTGATCGCGTACAGCGCCACGCCCAGGGCCTGAAAGATCGCGCCGCGCACGCCAACAAGGGTCGCGTGGATCGCGACGTACTGCGGCGCCTTCTCCGGCGTGGGCGCCAGCTTCACTGGCCCCAACAGCCATCCCATGTTCGCCGCCGCCGACGCGACGCCATGAACCACGCTGGCGCTGGCGAGCGTCCAAGGCCCGACGGCGCCGATCAGCAGCAGCGGATACAGCGTGTACAACGCAAACGCCACGCTCGAGATCCGGATCGGGCCGATGCGATCGCTTAGGAGCCCCGCCGGGAGCGTCATGAGCAGCACCGCAAGGTGCATCGCCACCGCGGTCGACTCGCTGGCCTGGTCGTACGAGAGATTGAGCTTGTCGGTAATGATCAGCGGCACCAAGGCCCAGCAGATCATCCAGCCCATGCCATAGGTCATGAACGCCGCTTCGTATCGGAAGAAGATCCGATCCTCGCGCAACACGCGATTCATATGGAGCACCGGCTCGATCATCCGCACTGGCGACCACTCGCCGGTCGGCTTCGTCCCCGGGCGCTCAACGCCTGTCACCCGCGCCAGAGAGCCCAGCACCAGCACGCCCATCAGGTGGAGAATCCCCAGCCCGGGCAGCACCCAGGTGTACGCCTCGTGGTCGACCGACAGCGCCTTGCCGATTACAAAACTCAGCAGCGCGCCGCCCGCCACACTCCCGCCAGTGAGCAGGCCGAACGCCAGCCCACGCCGCGTTTCGGGATAGAGCCGCTTGAGCAGGTCGCCATTGACCGCCGACCACCCGCCCACACCGATCGACGCGACGACCTGCAACGCGACCAACTGGTGGATCGAAGTCATCCAGTGCATTGCCATCAGCGGCAGCATCGATATCGCCCAGTACACCAGCGCGTATCGCGAGATCGTCAGACGCGCCAGCAACGCACCCCAGAAGATCGACAGGCTCGCCAGCACCAGCGGCGCCATGGTCACGACCAGCATCTGGGTTTTGCTGGCACCAAACTCTTTCCGCGCCAGCAACGGCAGCACCACCGTTCCGGCCATCCAGGTTCCCTGCGTCAGCGTCACCGCCACGACGTGCATCACCAGCACCCATCGGAGCGAAACATTGCGCGGAGTGGCATCAATCGCGGGCAAGCGGCCAGCATAGGTGGCCGCTGCGCTCGCTCAGTCTCATCCGATTGATGATTCCAGGGCAAACCTCACGGAACGCTCGAAGATCCTGGCAACGGCCGCGGGCGCAGCACGCGCGCCGGGTTCCCACCCACGATCACGCCCGCGGGCACGTCCTTCGTCACCACCGCCCGCGCGCCGACCAGGCTGTTGTCTCCGATCCGCACGCCCGGGCCGATGAACGCCTCGGCGCACACCCAGACGCCGCTGCCGATGACGATCGGCGGGCGCAGCAGCGGGAGGTCTCGCTTCGTGTAATCGTGCGAGCCGGCACATAGGTGCGCGTCCTGCGAGATCGCGGAGTGATCGCCGATCTCGATCGGCCCAAGGTTGTAGACGTTCACGTTGTCCGAGATCACACTGTACTTCCCGACCTTGAGCAGCCACGGGTGGCGTATCTGCGCGCTGGGCCGGATGTGGGCCGTCAGGTGAACATCCGCGCCGAACATCCGCAGCAAGCGCACGCGAAAGGTCTTGAGCTGGCGTGGGCTCCAGCGAAAGAGCGTCCGGCTCACGATCGACCACAGCAGCAGTCG
>JBBQMD010000020.1:0-45627 GCA_038328575.1 Phycisphaerales bacterium
CCCGGCGCCGACAAGCGCGCCGTGCTCGACGCGATCCGCCGCTGGGTTCCGGAGATGACCGGCGGCGCACCCGCACCCCTTTCACGCCCGCACGCCCCGGCTCTCGCCTCGCCACGCCCCGCGGCGTGAACACTCACTTGATATCAATCAGCGTCGCAATCTCCGCGCCGCGCGCCTGACTCAGCACCGCCGGCGCGTCCTCCAGCTTTGCCCGCCGCGTAATCAACGCGTCGGTCTGCACAAGACCCTTCTGGATCAACGCCAGCCCCTCAGCAATCGATCCCTCGCGGCTGCCGATCACCTCAATCTCCGCACGCACCAGCGCATCTATCACGCCCGCGCTCAGTGTTCCGCCAGCGCCGGGTCCGCCGCTCGCCATCGGCCCAAGCGTTGAACACGACTTCAGCACCAGCCGCCCACGCGGACGCAACAGGCCGATCGCCGTGATCATGCCATCACTCGACCCAGTGCAATCAATCACCACGTCCTGATCGTTCCGCCGCCCGGCTTCGTGCTCGGGCCGATGCTTGATTCCCCAGCGCTCGCAGAGCGACAGCTTGGCCGCATGCCGCCCGAGCAGGCGCACGCTCGCGTTCAGGCGTGCCATGGCCTGAACGGTGAGCAGCGCCAGCGGCCCATCGCCCAAGACCGTGATGAACGGCTTGCCCTCGACCCGAAAACTCGCCGTCGCGTGAGCCGCGCTCCCGGCCAGGAACGCGAACACCGCGCGCTCGTCATCGATCGAATCTGGTACGGGCACCAGATTCGCCGCGGGCATGACCAGTTCGTCGGCGAGTCCGCCATCGCGTTGCCACAGGCCCATGATCGTGCGTTTGGGGCAGTGGGCGCTGAGCCCGCGCGTGCAGAGCTCGCACACCGAGCAGGGCACGCTGGGCGACACCAGCACCCGCGAACCGACCAACTTCTGCGCCCGAGCAACGCTCGCGACCTCTGCGGGCGATCGCCCGGGCACCGCCGAAACACTCACAAGCGCCGCCAGCACGCTCACGCCCGGCGTGAATCCAGATGCACCCGAAGCCGCAACTTGACCGCTCGCGTTCAGCGCGATCGCGTGCCGATCAATGCGCGTGATCAGAACACTGATCGGGCGCAGCAGCGCATCGCCCGGACCCAGCGCGGCCGCCGGCGCGGCGCGATCAAGCGCCAAAGTTTGACCGTCAGCGCGAAGTCGGCGCACGAAGAACCTCAATTCACAATCCGGTTTCATGACCCGTTGCGCCATCGCAACGACACCGCTCACCCGTCACGCCACGACTCACTCGTCTCGCCGCGCCGTGGTGTTCAGTACACCGGTTCGGTGCTCGGCGTTCCGGAAGACGCCGGCGTCGCAGCGTTGGGCGGAGTGGTCGGAATCAATGGCCCGCCGGGGCTCGCCGGCGTTGTCGCGGCCGTCCCGGCGCGCATGGCCTCGGGCATTTCCGGGCTCTTGCGAACGCTGACCTCGAGCATCCGAGCCGAGGCCGGCGGCACCGCGAGTTCTTTGTCCGGCATGCCGAATCGCGTGCCAATCTCCCAGTCGTCCCACTTCATGAGGTCGGGGTACGCAGCATCCTCGGGGGTGTGGTCCTTGTGGAACTTGATGACAAGCTGCCGTCCGACGGGAATGTCGTACGAGAAGAGCGTTTCGCCGGTGCGCGTGTCTTTGAGGCTGACGGTCTGCGGGATCATCGAGCTCGACTCATAGGTGTACGAGTTGGGCGACCAGCCACGCGTGCCGCCGGGAGACCAGCAGCCGCCAAGGGCCAGGGACCCGCAAAGGCAGAGGCCGAGTGTGAGCGATGAAAGTGAGAATCGGTGCATGCGTTGTATCTCCGCGCGGCGTGTGAGTGCGGCAATGCTAGGTGTTCGGTGGGGGGTGAGGGGTTGGGGCGTTGAAGCGGACCTGGTGAGTGTCTCAACGTTCTATCGGTCCTCCGGGTTCGCTCCGTGCGAGTTTGCGTGCCTCGTCAGCGCTCAGCGCGCCCGCCCGCTCAAGTGGCCCGCAAGATCTTCAGCGAGCTTGACGCGGCGCGCCCGCCTGCGGATGCTCTGACCATGTCCACCCAACCTCGCCGTCGCCCCCCCGTCAAGCCAGCGAAGCCCGTCCGTTCCAAGCCAGCCGCCAGCCCGAGCCGGTCCAAGCCTCAGCGTCCAGCCGTCCGCGCCGTCAAACCCGCGCCCCAGGCAACGCCCCCGTCCCTCCGCATCGGGCACGGCTACGACCTGCATCGGCTCGAAGTTCGATCCCCCGCCGGCCCCGGCCGCCCCATGATCGTCGGCGGCGTAGTTCTCGAAGACCCCACCTTTGATCGCGGGCCGGTCGCGCACAGCGATGGCGACGTGCTCTATCACGCCGTGGTCGATGCCTTGCTCGGCGCGCTGGCCATGCCCGATATCGGGCAACTCTTCCCGGACACCGCCGCCGCTCACCAGGGCCAGGACTCCAGCGAGTTCGTGATCGCCGCCGCCCGGGCCATCGCCAAGGCCGGCTGGTCGATCATCAACCTGGACTGCACCGTGATCCTCCAACGCCCCAAGCTCAGCCTCGTGAAAGACCGCATCCGCGCGAATCTGGCCAAGCTGTTGAACGTGGACATCGCGGCGGTCAACCTCAAGGGCAAAACGCACGAAAAAGTGGACGCCGTGGGCGAGTCGCGTGCGATCGAAGCGCACGTGGTCGCGCTGCTCTGGAAGCGCTGATCGCGACGAATTCATCGAGCGATTCACATACCAGTTTGTCTGGATTGTTTGCGATTGCTAACATTACCCCCGTCATGGACGTCGCGCTCGCCATCCTGCTCCTGCTACCGCTCTGGCTCGCGTACTGCGTCTGGGCCGGGCGAGTTTCCCGCAACCCCCGAGGCGACATTCCCAGCGGCATCGCCTGGTCGCTCGCCAGGCTCTACGTCCGCGTCTTTCATAACCTGCGCATCGGCGGGCTCGAACACGTCCCACGCGAAGCGATCGTCAACGGGCGCGGCGTGATCGTCATCTCCAATCACTCCGCAGGCCTGGACCCCATCCTGATCCAGGCGGCGCTGCCGTTCTTTGTGCGCTGGATGATGGCCGCGGACATGCGCGTTGGTGCCCTGGAATGGGTCTGGGAGTTTGTGAACGTCATCACCGTGGATCGAACCGGTCGCGCCGACCTCGCGGCCGTGCGCACCGCGTCGCGCGTCGTCGGCACCCGCGAGGCCCTGGGCATCTTCCCTGAAGGCCGACTCCGACGCGCCGTCAGCGAGCTCAACATGTTCCAGCCCGGCATCGGCCTGCTCATCTCACGAAGCAACGCCTTGGTGCTCCCGACCGTGGTCACGGGCACGCCCTTCCACACCAACGCGTGGTCCAGCCTCTGGCGCCCAAGCTTCTCACGCGTGACGTTCCACCCGCTCATCGACCCCAAGGCTCTGGGCTGGAAAGCCTCGGACATCCCCGGCGAGCTGCGGACGCGCTACATCCAGTTCATGCGCGAAGCCGGCGTCGAGCCCACCAAGCCGATCGACGACTTGCCGCCACTGCGGCGAGCGCCCGAAGCCGGCGTCAAGCGACGGAAATGATCTTCTCAATGACGCGCGATAGGTCAGAAAACTCGACCCGGTGCGCCGCCTCTTTGACCGCGAGCCACTGGCGCTTGCGGCGCTTGTTCTCTGGCCAAATCGAAAGAACCTCCGTCACGCGCAGCGCAAAGAGCTGCACGCGATGCGCCCCATCGGCCTTCTCGTACGAGTAGTGCCCCAGCTCGCTGTTCAGCAGCACGCCCCGGACGCCCGCCTCTTCCATGCACTCGATGTGGGCCGTCTGTCGCGGCGTATGCCCCTCATCAATCCCGCCCTTGGGCACGATCCACTTGCCGTTGGAGTTTGTGATCAGCAGCACCTCGACCGATCCGTCGTCAAGGCGACGAAACGGGACCGCGCCCGCTTGCGAAATGATGCCCTCCGGCGCTGTGAGCTTGCCCATTGAAAAGCTTCCGTGCCGAGAAACGCCCTGAAGAGCCCGGGCGAACCCGATGGACCGGCGCGAATCCCTCGCGCGTTCACTGAGGTTGTATCACAGGATCGGCACTCGGGCAAACCGTCTGAGGCGTGTGCACACAAAATGATCCCGGCTTCATGCGAACTTCGCACCCGGCCCGCCCTCCGCGCCCGCCGGCGCAAGGTCTGCGCTGGTCAGGGGCGTATCGGACGTGAGCGGCCGCACGACCACGCGCCCCAAGACCCTCGCCAACTCAAACGGCGCCAGCCCCGTGCCCGGTCGCTTGAAGCACACGTCAGCCTCTGTCAGCCGATGCCCCAGCGGCAGATCCCGAGCCGCGACGATCGACTGTCGCGACACCGTCCTCACGTCGCGCTCGATATCCAGCACCCGCTTGACGCGCTCGAACGTCGCCAGCTCTGCATCCAGCACGCCGTCAAACCGTGCCAGGCGTGCGTCCACCGCCCGCCCCGCGCCAGCGGTCTTGCGTTGACGCGCCTGCCATCCCAGGCGCGCCGCATCGCAGTACCGTCGCATCGCGCCCGCCTCAAGCGATGCCTCGTGGTCCGGCCCCAGCGCGCTCATGTCGTGCGTGAAGTGCTTCTCAAGGATGGTCGCACCCGCCGCCGCCGCGAGCATGCCGGTTCGATCCGAGGGCGTGTGGTCGCTGTAACCAATCGGCACGTCAGCCAGATCGCCCAGCGCGCCGATGCCACCCAGCTCGGCACTATCCATCGGCGTCGGGTAGCTGCTAACGCACTGAAGTAGCGCGACCCGATCGCGCGCCGCGCTGAGCCAGCCCAGCGCTCGCGTAATCTCTCCCGGCTCGCTGGCGCCGCTGGAGATGATCAGCGGCCTGCCCAAAGCGCAAACCGCTTCCAGCAGCGGGCGATGCACGATGTCCGGGCTCGCGGTCTTGTACGCGTCCCACGGCACCCGCGCCGCCATCGTCACCAAAGGCAAACTGAAGACCGTCACGATCGCGTGCAGACCCAGCTCGTGCGCCAGCTCCACACACGCCCCCAGCTCGTCGATCGAAAGCTCCAACCGCTTGAGCATCGCTACCGGATCACGCTCGCCCGCCGCAGCTTGATACGTCGCCAAACGCGAAGCGCCCGACATCAGCATCTCAGCGCGAAAATACTGAAACTTCACCGCGTCCACCCCGGCGCTCGCCGCCAGCCGCACCATCGATAACGCCCGCTCCGCAGACCCGTCGTGATTCACGCCAAGCTCAGCGATGACGTAAGGCGGCGAGTCAGTCGAGATGGAACGCGCTGCGATGTGCAAGGGAATCTCGGGAGAAGAAGTGGCAGAGTGGCAGAGTGTCAAAGTGGAAGAACTCGTCTCGCGTCTCGCGTCTCGCGACTCACGCCCTCCCCCTCAGGATCGCGTCGGCCACGATCAAGTCGATCGGAGAATCGATATCGACAACCGAGCCCTCGGGGTTGATCACACCTCTGCGATCGCGCCCAAAGAACGCGTGCGGGCCGGGCGTCACTTTCAAGACTTCCAGCCTCAGCGCCCGCGCCGTCAGCGCGATCACGCCCCCATCGGGAATGAACGCAGGGGGCAGATCTTGTCGCCGAAACACATTGTGATTTAGCACCTCGCCCTCCCACGGGCCAACGCTCGCCGACGCCGGGTCCAGCCGCGCCGTCCACCACGGGTGATGCTTGCCGACCGGTTGATACGACTGCACGCTGTCGCACCTCGTCGTCCGCAGCACGTCCAGCGCGCGATCAATCAACGACGCCGGGCGCACCGGCACGTTCGCGTAAAGGATCACCACGTGGTCGGGGCAAGTTCTGCCAGCGCGATCCGACACCTCCGCCAGCGCGTGCCGGGCGGCGTCGTCGATCGTCGCGCGATCGTGCGCCAGCTCGCTGGGGCGCTGCACAACCGTTGCCCCGCGCAGCCGCCCCAGCTCCGCGGCCACCGGACAATCCGTACTCACCACAATCTCAGGATCCCCCGCCGTCGCCAGCGCGTGATCCAGCGTCCACTCAATGCACGGGCGACCAGCCACCAGCGCAACGTTCTTGCCCGGCACGCCCTTGGACCCGGCCCGAGCCAGGATGATCACCATCGCGCTCATGTCGATCCACCGGGCCCCACGGTCGCGATCTCGTTCGTCGAGTCCGGCGTCGGCAACACGCCCCGCCGCCGCGCCTCGGCGATGTGCGACTTCCAAAGCTCCAGCAGCCCCACGCGCCGGGCCTCGTCCGCGTTCGTCGCATCGATGCGCAAGGCCGTCAGCGCGTCGCGCTGCTGCGCCAGCGTCGGCAGCGGCAGCGGCTGTATTCGCGCGCTGGCCGGCGCGCTGGTCATCGGGTCCAGCACGCACCAGCCCGCGAGCATGATCAATGAATCAACCACCGCCTCCACCTGCGCATACACCTCGTCGCGCCGCGTCAATCGCGGCAGCACAAACGGCACCTGCACCCCACGCGCCGGCGAACCCTCCGGCTCGCGCCGCGCCGCCAGCAGCACGCTCAGCGAGGTGCGCGAGCGGAGGAACCCAGACGCGCCCGCCTCCGGCAGCAGCCGAGCGTGAAGGTCCGGGCTGTCAGCGATCAAGTCCAGCGAGATCACGTCCGCCAGCGCCGGGCCGCTGGGCGGGACCAACGTCGAGACGTCGAGGGTGTCGCGCGCAAAGGTTGAGCGCAGGTGAACGCACATGTGCGTGAACGTTCGTGCGCGACGCAGCAGGTCCGGCGTCGCCGGGTGATCAAAGAACGGGTCGATCAGCGTCAGCGTCGCCGGTCCGCCGACCCGGCTCTCGCGGGTCAGCCGCCCGAACGCGTCGATCAGATCGGACGCCAGCGCTTCATCCATGCGCCGCGCATCGCGCTCGGTCCCGCTCAGCGTGATCGTCAAGTGTCGCGGCCCCTCGGGCGGGCAGGCAAGCTGATCTCGTGTCAACACCCGCGCCAGCTCCTGGCCCTCGGCAGTCGCCGGATCAAGCCCCGCCGCGATCAGCGCATCGCACAGTTGCCGCGCCTGCTCCGTCGTGTCACCAATGCACCGCAGGGGCAGGTCTCTGGCCACCGGCGACACCTGCACGCACATGCTCTTGGCGATGAAGTCCGCCATCGCCACCACCGGCACATACGCCAGCATCCCGCCCATCGATGCGTGAATGCCCGCAGTGTGGGCGTTGCGGTTGTGCTGAGCCGCGATGTCCGCGCTGAGGATGTAGCCGGCCAGGCCCGGCGCCCCCTGGCAGAACGCGATGCGATGCCCGCGCGTGTCCTCGTGATAGCGCTCGATCAACCGGTCACACGCGTCAGGATCGACGAGGCACCAATCGCTGGCGACCATCAACCCCGCCGTGGCTCCGCTGGCTTGCAGCACGTCCGCGAGCATTCCGGGGTCCACCAGTTCATCAAACACGCTGAGCGGCCCGCCACGCCACGAGTGCGCGCTCAGCGAGCGGAACGCGCGCAGCACCTCCGGCGCATAGCGGCGCGGATCGCGGGGCGTGGTCACAACGTGTACACGCGGATCGCTCGCCGCCGCGCCGCCCGCCAGCCTCGCGCGCTGCGAAGACTCGGCCAGCACGCAGATCCCTCGCGCACGACGGCAGCGCAGCAAGCGCGTCAGCGTCAGCGACAGGCTTGTGTGCCCGGGCGTCACTTCCGCCATCGGATCCGAAGTCTCGCCCGTCGCGCTGATCCCATCGCGAAACAGCACGACGATGTCAACCGGTGAAGCCTCAGCGCCCGTGCCCTGACCAGCGTCCATCGCCTCGCCAGCGCCGACATCGCGCGTCACCTTCTGGCCTGTGCGGATGCTCACGCGCGCGTCGCCCAGGATCCGCGTCAGCGCGTCGGCAGAATCGCCCAGCCACGTCACATTCGTCAGGTCGCGCTGCATCTGCCGACGCTGGACCTCCAGCGGCTCGAGCGTTGTCTCGGTGTGAATCGCGCGATCGGCTCGCGTGCGGTTGAAGGCTCCGGTCTGGTTCAACTGGTGGACGATCGTATATGCCGGCTCAAGCGAGCTGACCTTCTGCGCCAGGCGCTGCGCCGCGTCGATCAAGCCGTTCACCCGCTGTTGGTCGTCGCGATGCTCGATCATCTCCCCCAAAACCTTCGCGGTCTGCTTTGAGATCTCCGCGACCTTCGTCGCGTCGCGCTGCAGATCAGCCAAGCGCGAGAGCACACGCTTGGCGCGTGCCGAATCAACGTTTGGGCGCGCAGGCCCCGCCAGGCCTGCGTGTGGCGCATTCTCGCCGCTCGCCAAGCCGCGCTGCAACTCATCGCCGATCAGCTTTGCGGGCGTATGCGAGGCCAGCGCGCTGGCGAGCGTCATCACCCGCGTGTGCAGCTTGAGCACGCCCCCCTCGGTCGCATCAATCACCGTGAGCCCGGCGTCCGTGTCGCGCTTGAAGTCGCGTTGAAAGTGCTGCAGGTACGAGTCCATCTGCTCGTCGCTGTAGATCTCGCGCCCCAGCACGTCGGTGCGCTTGCGCAGGTGCGAGCGGTGGCGCGCGATGCGCTGCCACTCATAGTTCTCCAGCGTGTTGAACTCGCCGATCTCCGCCGCCCACACGTCGTGAATGGATGCGCCCGGCGCGTAGTACTGCCCGTCAGTAAAGCCCAGGTCCTGACCGATGAGGATCGCCGGGTCGCAGCCCAGCCAGCGGGCCAGCTCGTAGCACAAATGCGCAACCGTCGCGCCCTGGCGCAGCTTGCCCATCGGGCGGCTGAGGTCCTTGCCCAGGATCTCGTCCAGCCACGTGTCGCCGGCGCAGCGGATCACGCCCGGGAACGCGCTGGTCACCGCGGGGTTCACCTTCGGCTCGACCACCAGCGTGATGCCCTCGACATCCTGAGGCGTCACGCCCTCGTAGAATCGCGCGCTGATCTCGTGATAGTCCAGCGCACAAACAAAGTGCGGCTTGATCCCCGCACGCAGCAGCGGCTTCAAAACCGTCTGCACCGCGATGATCACGATGCGATCGCGGACCGCCGGATCTCGCAGCAGGTGCATGTTCCGCTTGAGCGAAGGCCCCGCCGAAACCACGATCGCCGGGCGCCCTGCGCAGGCATTTTGCAGCTCACCGATCCCCGCCCCCAGCGCGTAGTGATCCAGGTTCTGCGCCAGGTTTCGCAGCGTCGTCTGAGTCTGCACCATCGTCGTCGCGACGTTCGTCTGCACCCCCTGCATCACCCGCGCCAGCAACCCGACAAACCGTGGACCGTCATCGCCCAATCGCGCCACGCTCGGCGGATGCTCCAGCATCGCGATCCCCATCGCCAGAACCGTCTCCACCGGCTGCAGCAGATCGCCCAGCGCCGCCTCGTCCGGCGCTTCGGTGATCAGCAATAGATTCGTCAGGCGGATCCACGCCGAGTGATCGACCTTCTCCAGCACGCTGCGCAGCAGCGCCGCGTCCGGCTCGTAGACGATGATCACGCCCGTCTGCTTCATCCGCCGCGCCAGCTCCGCGACGTGATAGCCCATGGCGAAGCCTGTCACAACCACCGCCGCGCTGCGCGTGATGTCCACGCGATCGGCCAGCTTCGTTGCCTCCGCCAGCGGACGGCGACGGCTCGCCAGCGCCCGATGGACCAGGCCCGAGAGCGTGAACTCGCCGATCGAGGCGCTGACAACGTGCTCCTCAGTGGCAACAAAGTCCACATCACTGCGCGCCGTCGCCAGCGAGATCGCCTTCGCCGCGCGCGGCGAGCACACCGCCAGCGCCGCAAGGTTGGCGTTCAGCGTGCTCGTCGTGATCGTGTTCATGGCTGTCCCTTGGTAACCCGCGCGCCAAATCGACGCGCCGGCGCGAGCAACGAGCGCGTCAGGCAAGGAGAGAGACACCGCGACTTGCAACGCCCGAGAACTGATCGGCGTTTGCCGATGGGCAAGTTGAGCAACCGTGCTCCCGCACGCAGAATCCATGTGAACTCTTCGCGCGAGCGGGCCCGGTGTCGGCAACTGTTCGGTCGACTCCCGCGTATGACTGTGAACTATGCGACCCTTCCCGCCTTTCCACGAAGCCTTCATCACCCTCGCGCAGGCGGGCGCTCTCGGACGCCGCTCCGCTTCAGCCGTGCCCGAGCTGGATGCGCCGCCGCAGTTTGAGCAGTACGTGCTCGTCTCGCCCTGGCCGCTGGTCGCCCTCCTCATCGCGGCCGGGATCGTCGGCTTCTTCGTGCTCAATCGCCTGGGCAAGCCCGCGCGCCTCAGCGTGGGTGCGCTGGCGCTCGGGGTGCTTCTCGGTGTCGGTATCGCATTGGCCGCCGCCTTGGTGACAACCACGCGCGAGCGCATCATGATCCAGACGCGCGCGTTCATCGACGCCGCGGCTCGCGCCGACGCAGCTACCGCCGACCCGCTCCTGGCCCCGGATTTCGAGCTTCGCGGGCTCGGGAATGTCAAGGCGATGGACCGCGCCCGCCTGCTCTCGATCATCGAAAAAGACATGGCCGCGCGCTGGGCGGTGAAGGAGCACTCGATCAGCACGCTGCGCAGCATCGCGGACTTGCCGAACACGGCGCGGTCACAGGTCCAGGTTTCGGTGACTCCACGAGAGTTTCCTTATCCGATGTCCAGTTGGTGGCTGCTGCGGTGGCGGATGGAGCCGGACGGGGTCTGGCGGATGACGTCGATGGAGCCGCAGCAGATCGACGGAGTGAGTTCACCTGCGTCGGTTTCGTACTAGAAGCTCGGAATATGTGAGGTTATGGAATAAAGTGGCAGGTTAAATGTTTAACTGCGACTTGACTGTTCAACCTGCAACACCGATGATTGGGTGATGGCTGTGAACCGTCGGCGAGAGAATGCGCGGATGGCCGAGCGGATCGATGGGCGGTTTGCCCGCCGGGGGTCGCTATTCGCCTCGGTGCGGCGCGGCGTCGATTCACTGCGAACCCTGCGCATCGACATTCTCGAACTGCTCTACGCGATTGCGCCGGACTCGGCGCTGCGGGGTGGCCTGCTGCTGATGGATTGCCAGATCACCGAGCAGCGCTTGCGAGATGAATGGGCGAGTATGCGAAGTGTGCTGTCGCCCGGGGTATTCCAGCGGTTGACCATCGCGGTGGATGTGGGGGGGGGCGTGCGGCTTGGGACGTTGACACCGGAGGCAGACGGCGCGATGCTGGCGTTTCTCGATGAGCTGCGGGCGAGCGCCGCGATCGTGCCTGCGGCGGTGGGCGCGGCGCGGCCGGACTTTGAGTATCTGGTGCTGAAGCTCCTTCTGCATGCCTGGCTCAGCGGGGATCCGCGAATGACGGTGAAGCGGTTGTCGCAAGCCGCGGGGTGTTCGTATCCGACGGCCGCGAGCGTGCTGGCGAAGCACGCTGGGGAGCTGGTGCGCCCGCGTGATCGGAGCGTTTCGCTTCGCGAGCCGGAGAAGGTGCTTCAGCGCGTGCGGATCGCAGCGGGCGAAGCGCGGCTGCCCGTGCGGTTTACTGACGGCTCGGGCCAGCCTCGCTCAGCGGAGCGGCACCTTGAGCGGTTGATCAAGCTGAACCCGCCGGGGGTGGCGATCGGCGGGGTTCCGGGCGCGCGCCACTACTGCCCGGAGCTGGACCTGGTGGGCATCCCGCGGCTGGACCTTTCGGTACACAGTCCCGCGGGGCGTGCGGACTTGGAGTTCGTGCGCCGGCTGGATGGCGCGCTGCGGCGGACTGAAGATCCGCGCGAGCCGGCCTCGGTGGTGATCCATACCGTGCGCCATGCGGACTCGCTGTTTGCGAGCGTGGACGCGGGGCCGTGCTGGGCGGACCCGGTGGAGTGCCTGCTCGATCTGTTCGAGGGCGGGTTGGAAGCGCAGGGGGCGCAGTTGCTCAGCGCGCTGAAGGCGAAAGGGACGAGTGGCCACCGGGGCGCACTGCGATCAAGCGGGCATTCTTCGAGCGAAAGCTCTGCGAGCAAACCATGAGCGACGTCCAGCCGCGCATCGTGTTTGAACAGGTGGCCCGCGCTATTCCGCCGAAGCTGCACGCGCACATCATCGTTATCGGCAGCCTCGCCGCGGCGTACTGGTTCGCGGAGCACGAGCCGGCGTATGTCGTCCACACCAAGGACATCGACAGCGTGGTGAGCCCGCGGATTGATGCCGTCGACAAGGGGCAGACGATCGCGCAGGCCTTGTTGGACGCGGGGTGGACGTCGCGTAGCGAGGGCGCCTTTGGGACGCCCGGCACGCAGGAGACGCCCGAGGGTGACCTGCCGGCGATCCGCCTCTACCCGCCCAACGAGCGCGGCTGGTTTCTTGAGCTGCTCACCGAGCCGGAATCCGAGTTGCAACGCGAACGGCGCTGGCAGCGGGTGGTCCTGCCCAGCGGGCACCATGCACTCCCGAGCTTTCAGTTCACGAGCGTCGCGACCCACGGCGCGCGGGCGACGGATTCGGGAATCAGGGCCGCGATCCCCGCGATGATGGCGCTGGCGAACCTATTGGAGCATCCGGAGATCCGCAAGAACACGATCGGCGGCACGACGATGAAGCGGAGCAACAAGGACCTTGGTCGGGTGCTTTCGCTGGCGAGGCTGAGCCGCGACGCGGAGGTGGATGAGTGGCCGGGGCTGTGGCTGGCGGGTCTGCGGGCGACGTTTCCCACGCGCTGGGGCGAGCTAGCACCTCGCGTTGGTCAGGGGATCGTGGCGCTGCTCGCAAGCCCGGAAGATCTTCAGCAGGCGACCGACAACGCTAACAACGCGTTGCTGGCCGCCCGCAAGGCGACGCCCGAGCAGATGCGCGCGACGGGGGAGCGATTGCTGGGCGAAACGATCGAAGACCTGAAGCACGCGGCCGATGGATAGGCGGGCGGTGCTGGCGCTACCATCGGCGGCCTCTCACTGATCGCTTTCTCCGGGAGTTCGCATGCCTTTCACGCTCCGTCCTGACGAGGGCTATGACGTCGATATCGAGAAGGTTGATTACCTTTCCAAGCACATCGATACCGGCGAGCGGTGGGTCTTGAACTTTGGGCCGCAGCACCCCGCGACGCACACGACCCTGCGCGTGGTGCTGGAGCTGGATGGCGAGCGGATCGTGCGTTGCACGCCGCACATCGGGTATCTGCACTCGGGCTTTGAGAAGCTCGCGGAGCACCTGGATTACAACCAGTATGTGACGATCGTCAGCCGGATGGACTATCTGTCGCCGGTCTGCAACGACATCGCGTGGCATCACGCGGTGGAGCATCTGTTTGACGTGGAGATCACGCCTCGCTGCAAGTCGCTGCGGACGATCATGTTCGAGCTGGGGCGGATCCAGAATCACATGCTGTGCGTCGCGGCGGCGGGGCTGGACCTGGGCGCGATCACGGCGTTTTTGCTGGGGTTCAACTGCCGCGAGTCGATCTACGACGTGTGCGACTACATCTCGGGCCAGCGGTATCACCCGGATTGGACGCGCGTCGGCGGCCTCATGGCCGATCTGCTCGACGAGGACATGTTCAAGCGGCTGGTCAAGCGGGCGTTGGAAGACACGCGCAAGGCGCTGGGCGATGTCGAGGGTTTGCTCAACCGCAACCGGATCTTCATGGACCGCACGCGAGGCATCGGCGTCTTGACCAAGGCCGAGGCGATCTCGTGGTCGCTGACGGGCCCTCTGGCCCGCGCCAGCGGCGTGGCGCGCGATGTCCGCAAGGACAAGCCGTATCTGTGCTACGCCGACAACTGGGACAACAACGGCGCCCCGGGCGTCAAGTTCCAGGTGCCGATCATGACCGAGGGCGACACGTACGCGCGATACGTCGTGCGCTGCGAGGAAGTGAAGCAGTCGATCAAGATCGTCGAGCAGCTCATCGACAACATCCCTACTGGACCGGTGGACACCTTGGCCGACGGCAAGATGGTCAAGCCCGACAAGTCGCAGGTCTACGGGTCGATCGAGGGCCTGATTCAACACTTCGAGCTCATCATGAGCAACCGCGGCTGGAAGGCGCCGATCGCGGAGGCGTATTCCTGTGTCGAGTCCCCCAACGGCGAGCTTGGGTACTACATCGTCGCCGACGGCGGGCCGCGTCCGTGGCGGGTGAAGGTCCGCCCGCCGGTGTTCGTCAACTACTCGACGATGGCGAAGATGACCGAGGGCCACATGGTCAGCGATGTCGTCGCGATCCTGGGATCGATCAACGTCGTCGCGGCGGAGCTGGATCGGTAGACGAGTTGTGGCTGGTGGATGAGCCCGGCAAAAAAGAACCACCCCGAAGCGAGGAGGCATTTCGCTTCGGGGCGTTCGCAGGGGTTTGGGGGGTCGTTGCAGGCCCCAATGGTGGGCGTGCGGGGTCGTCGAGGCGGGCATTGCACATTGGAAGAATGAGATACACCCGCGAGGCGTGCAAGCGCTTGCGTCATGTTTCAGCGCGCCGCGCAGGTTTTCGGGCGTCGGAAGTGTGGGTGAAGCGGATCAGGCAAGCCGCGGGCCGGCGTGAAGACGGGTACGCTTGGCGCAACGGGGTCTTGAGGGCCGGAGCGGCGGGGGACGCGGGCGGGCGAGTCGATGATCTGGGAGACGTGGGGCGAGGACGATCGCTTCAGGAAGGGGCTTCGGGCATGTTTGCGGTGCTGTTTGAGTTGACACCACGGGCTGGCCGCGCGCAGGATTGCACGAAGGTGCTGCGTGAGATGCGTCAACAGGTCGGGACTGTGCCGGGGTTTGAGTCGTCTGAGCGGTTCGCGTCGCGCTCGCCCCCGGGTCGGTTTCTCGTCGTGTCGTACTGGACCGATGACCGCTCGATCGCGATATATCGCTCCAACCAGGCTCATCATGGCACCCAACTTCAAGCCCGGCGCGAGTTGCTGGATGATTACCGGCTGGGGGTCGGGCGGGTGATCAACGAGGGTGGCAGCGTGCGGACTCCGGCGGAGTTTGATGATCCGCCGCCACGCAGGTATGTGGCGATCGGCGTGGGGTACGCGGCGAAGTTTGAGCAGGTGTCGCCGCAGGCGTCGTGGTACGACAGCATGTATGAGCCGGGCAAGGCTCTGGCGCTTGCGCCGTGTACGTTGGAGAGCGCGCCGGAGGTTTTAGCGGAGATGAATCGGCGCGGCGCGCTGGAGTGCCGCGTGATCGCGGTGAGTCGCGACTATGGCATGTTTGATCGCGAGGACGCGCCGCAGTTTCTGCCCCCGACGTGAGCGCGCCCTGGCGTTGCGTGAGATTGAGTGCCGATGGCGACGGCGCGCGCGTCAGGCTTCGGGCTTGGGGCGGAGCTTGCCACCGGACTCGCCCGAGCCGCCCTCGCCGGAACCGAACACGATATGGTCAAGGCTGAGCGGGCCAGGCCCGAGCATCGCCAGGGCGGCGGCTGCGCACATCATCGCCAGTTGCCAGAACCAGCGCTGCCAGACCGGAATGCTGAATAGCTCGCCCGCCTCGCGCGTGGGGATCAGGTAGAGGAACGTCTTGCCAGCTTGGATTGCGGGGCCGAGCTCGGTGAGCCACATGGCCCCGAGCATGATGGCGACGACGCTCAGCGCGCTGAGGCGCGTGAAGAGGCCGACGAGGATGGCGGCGCCGCAGACGAACTCGCCGAGTGCCGCGGCCCAGGCGAAGGTGACGGGCCAGGAGCCGGCGGCGGCCCAGGAGGGCCAGATCGCCATGGTGTTTGGGTTGGGCGGGACGCTGGATTTTTTGAGCAGCAGGGCGAGGTCGTAGAGCTTGCGGACGGGCGGTCCTTGAGCAAGCGGGGTCGGCGGCGCGCTCGCGGGTGGGGTGGCTGATGGCGCGCTGGTGGTTGGCTTTGCGGGCGCTTGTGCGCGACGAGCCGCGGTCGTCGCGGCGGCGAGCAGGGTGTCGTCATCGAGCGACAAGCCGGGGGCGAGCAGCGGGGCGGCGGGTTCGACCATCGCGATCTGGCTGGCGGTCGCGAGGGGCTTGGGGGCGAGGGTGGTCTGGCGAGGCGAGGACTCGCGTTTGTTTGGGCTGCTCTGGCGGTTTTTGGGCTGGGTGCCGCGGGGCTGCTCGGGGATCGGCACTGCGGGGGGCGACATGGATGGCCCGGGGGTGGTCGTCTTTGGCGGGTTGGAGGTCGGCGCGGGCGAAGTGGGCGTGATGGCGGCGGGAGTGGGGGTGGTGGTGGGGACCGGCGCGGGCGGCGTTGCCTGGCCGGGGATTGTGACGCCCATGCTGGTCAGGGTGGCGACGTCGGCGGAGTTGAGGCGACGCTCATCGAAGAGTTTTCCGGCCCCGGCCCACAGAAATGTGAGCCCGACCGCGAGGCGCAGGAAGACCGGAGAGAACGCGAGCGCGAGTTTGTCCCGCCGCCGAAGTGCCATGAGTCTTTCCTCGATCGGCAAAAGCCGCGCTTGGGGGCCACAAACGGCGTCAGGCTTGGAGGGCGGCGCGGAGGTGCTGGACCAGTTCGTCGCGGAGGTCGTCGGGGACGCCGCAGTCGAGGAACTCTGGCGCGTGGCGGAAGACCGCCCAGGTGGGCTCGGCATCGCGCGGCGGCTCAAACCGCGGGATCAGGTGCCAGTGTACGTGAGGCACCACGTTCCCAAGGTTCTCGTAGTTCAGCCGGCGGCAGCCGGTGACGGCGCGGATGGCGTGGGCGAGGTCTGCGACGTCTTCCCAGAGCTCGAGCTGGCGCGAGCGCGGGAGCTGGTCGGTGTGCTCGCAGTGGTCCTTGAGCCAGAGCGTACACCAGCCGGGGAAGGGCTGGTGCTTGTGGAGGATCGCGACGCTCTGGCGCATGGTGGCCAGGAAGAAGGGATCGCTGGGCTGGAGGGCGCGTTGAAGGCGATCGCAGGCGGGGCAGGTCATGGGGGAGGGTAAGGGTCAGCGGGAGCGGTCTCGGAGAGAGACTTGGCCACCGGAAAGCCCGCCGGCCCCGGAGAGACTGGCCACCTGAGGACCGGCCGGCCTCGGAGATGCTGGCTACCAGGATGGGTTGTTGCCCCGCTTGCCGGTTTCAAGCGACGCCTGGGGCGAGCGTCGCTTCTTCGCGTTCACTGATGCGGACGACTTGGGCGCCGAGAGATTGCAGGCGAAGTTCCATCTTTTCGTAGCCGCGGTCGAGGTGGTAGACGCGGTTGATGACGGTGGGGCCGTTGCCTTCGGCGGCGAGGCCGGCGAGGATGAGGCAGGCGCTGGCGCGCAGGTCGCTGGCCATGACGGGTGCGGGGGTGAGCTTGCGGACGCCGCTGACGATGACGGTGGAGCCTTGGCGGTAGAGTTGGGCGCCCATGCGGCCGAGTTCGGCGACGTGCAGGAAGCGTTCGGTGAAGATGCGCTCGGTGATAACGCTGTTGCCCTCAGCGAGGCAGAGCACCGCCATGAGCTGGGCTTGGAGATCGGTGGGGAAGCCGGGGTGGGGCTGCGTGGTCACCTCGATCGGTTTCAGGGCGCGCGACGCCTTGATGCGACAGGTGGCCCGCATCGGGTCGGCTTTGGCGTCCCACTGCATGGTCACGCCCATGTGGTGCAGGCGGTCCATGTGGGCCATCAGCGCGTCGACCGGGCAGTTGTCCAGCGTCACGTCGCCCCCGGTGATGGCGGCGGCGCACATGTATGTTCCGGCCTCGATGCGGTCGGCGATCACGCGATGGTCAACGCCCGAGAGCTCGCGGACGCCCTCGATGGTGATGCGCGGAGAGCCATGACCGGCGATGCGGGCGCCCATGGCGATGAGCATGTTGGCCAGGTCAACGATCTCGGGCTCGCAGGCGGCACATTCGATGATCGTCGTGCCCTCGGCGAGGGTCGCGGCGGACATGACGTTGGCGGTGCCAAGGACGGTGCTGCCGAAGGGGCCGCCCAGGAAAACGCGGGCACCCTTGAGGCGCCCGGGCTTGCCGTGGGCGAGGGGGACTTTGGCGATGATGTCGCCTTGGTCGACGATGATGTCGGCGCCGAGGGCGGTGAGGCCACGAAGGTGGATATCGACGGGGCGTTCGCCGATGGCGCAGCCGCCCGGGAGCGAGACGCGGGCGTAGCCGCGGCGGGCGAGCATGGGCCCGAGGGTGGAGATGCTGGCGCGCATGGTGCGGACGATGTCGTAGCGGGCGTGGCTCAGGGTCTCGTCGGTGGTCTGCATGCGCAGGGTGCCGCCTGGGGTCTCGATGTCCTCGGCGATTTCGCGGGTGACGCTGACGCCCAGCTCGCGGAGCAGGCGTTCCATGTTGCTGAGGTCGGCCAGCTCGGGGACGTCGCGCAGGACGAAGGGCTGGTTGGTGAGGAGGACGGCGCACATGAGCGGCAGGGCGGCGTTCTTTGAGCCCTTGATTGTCAGACGTCCGGCGAGGCGGTTGCCACCCTTGATCTCGAATCGGTCCATGCGTTCCTCGTTCCCGCTGTGTTGTGGTTGATCGTGCCCGCGCCGGCGATGGAGCCGGGCAATCGTATTTCGGCGCTTGATGTCCGGCGGGACCAAAAGAAACGGTGCGTCATGTGGAGCGAGTGATGCGAGCTTCGCGCTGGCAGAGGCGGGGGCCAGTGGCAGGGCGCAGGCGGGGCGGTCGTGAACGCTTACGCAAACGTTCGTGGCGTCACAGCTTCACACGCCGCCATGGCCCAATGGTGGCAGGCTGGCGGCGTGAATCGCAGAGTTGACTGGTTCGACCAGGCCCGGTCCTCTCACCACACTTAACACATGGAGTTTCAGATGCACATCCGCCCCGCCCATGCCTTGCTCGCTCTGACGCTGGTTGCTGTCGCCGGTTGGGGCGTGCGGTCTTCGATCTCAGCCGCGTCGGCACAGGCTGGTACCGCCGGCGCGCCGGCGAATCAGCACGCGAGCCTGCCCTCGACGCTGACGCTGAACGCGACGATCCGCGACTTCCGCTACAGATCCACCACCGGCGGGCACCCAGACTTTGAGTCCTATGGCAACCCCAACATCACGACGCAACTGGTGATGGACACGCTGGACTCCGACGGCAAGCCCGTCTTCCGGCAGAAGCGCGGGCAGCAGATCACGACGGAGTTCAAGAACTCTGGCGGGCAGCCGATCAACCCGCTGCACTTTGACGCGACCAAGGGCGACACGCGCGGGGTGACCAGCACCGTCGGTTCGGATCAACTGACGAGCGTCGCGGCGTTTGCGCAGTGGTATCGCGATGTCCCCAGCGTGAACTCGTCGAAGATCCTGCCGCTGGTCTTCAATCGCGTTCCGAACACCAACCGCTATGTGTTCGACTCCGCGACTGACCAGCCGTACATGAATGTCGGCGGCTTCTTCCCGATCAACGGCGAGCTGTTCGGCAACCAGGGCAACGCGAAGAACTTCGCGTTTAGCACCGAGATTTCGACAGAGTTTGTGTTTGAGCGCGGGCGCGGGCAGGTGTTCACTTTCACTGGCGATGACGACGTGTGGGTGTTCATCGATGGGAAGCTGGTGCTCGACCTGGGCGGGCTGCACTCAAAGAAGGTGCAGACGCTGGACTTGGATCGCTTGAGCTGGCTGACCGACGGGCGCACGTACAGCCTGAAGGTCTTTCACGCGGAGCGCCACACGAATCAGTCGAACTTCCGCATCGAGACGACGCTGACGTTGCGATCACTGGATCTGCCGGCGGTCAGCGCGCTGGCGGATTGAGCGTGCGGTCGGATCATCATCGATATCGTCGGGTTGTTGAGGAGCACCGAACTCTCGCCCCGCCCTGGCTTAGCCAGGGCGGGGCGTTGTGTTTCGTGGTCAAGCGATCATTCCGCAGGCGCGCCAGAGTTTCCCTGGTCGTCATAAAGCGACCACCAATGCGAATCTTGCGTTGCAGTGGTTGGCCTGCCAGAACGGGCAATTGCACAGTTGATTCTGACAGGGCGGGGCGCAGGTCGCTCAAGCCCGTGCATGACCCCTCTTTCAGGAGCCGAGTATGAATGCCGCTTTCACCAGTCCGAACCCTTCTCGCACCCAGTGTCCGTCCGGCGCCTCGCGCCGTCGGGCGCGGTGGACGATGTGTGCCGCGGTCTGCGCCGTCGCGGGTGCGATGGCGGTGATCGGTGCGCCGCAGCAGAGCCAGGCTCGTCAGGACACAGTGACGGACCCGTTTGCCAGCTTGCCAGCGACGATGCAGTTGCAGGGCACGGCGCGCGACTTCCGCGAGCGGACCGAGGCTGGCGGGCACGCGGACTTTGAACGCCAGCCCACGCGGGGCTTCGGGCACTATGTCGGCATGGTCGCTGACGACCTGGACTCTGACGGCAAGCCCGTGTTCGCGTCCACCGGCCGGCTGGTGTCGGCCCAACGCCGCGACGCGGCGGGTCGCAACATCATGCCGACGACCAAGTCGTATGTCCAGGCGCGAACGGGCGACACGACCCCGACGATCGCGACGGTGGACGGGGGCGCCGTCACCAGCGCGCAGACGATGACCCAGTGGTACCGCGACGTGCCCGGCACCAACGCGTCGGCCATGGTGCCGATCACGCTGCGCCGTCAGAGCGGCACCAAGATCTACTCGTTCGATGACAAGAACGACTCGACCTACCAGTCGCTGGGCGGGTTCTTCCCGATCAACGGCCAGTTGTTCGGCAACTCGCGCAACGGGGCCAAGAACTTCCACTTCTCGTACGAGTTGTCCACGAAGTTCACCTACCGCAGGAACGCGGGCCAGGTGTTCACCTTCACGGGCGACGACGACGTCTTCGTGTTTGTCGGCGGCAAGCTGGTGATCGACCTGGGCGGCGTGCACGGCGCGTTGTCGCAGACGGTCGACCTGGATCGCCTGACGCATCTGGTCGATGGCAACGAGTACGACCTGAAGCTGTTCTTCACTGAGCGTCATCGCTCGCAGTCGAACATGCGGATCGATACGACGCTGGAGCTGCGTCCGGCGACGCTGCCGGCAGTGAGCGCGCTGGCGGATTGAAGCGCGCGTTGCACGTGATCAACCCTGTCAGCGAGGCCCGCGGTACGCCGCGGGCCTTGTTGCGTTTTGGTTGGCGAGGGCTTAGCGCCAGTACGACCTATAGCTGGCGTGCCAGTATGTGCGATGGCGGAAGTTGTCATCGGGCAGGAAGAAGAGGAACGTGTTCTGCGACCCGACGAAGATGCGGCGCTGGCGTTCGAGTGAGGGCGGCTCGGGCGTGGGCCATTGATTCGTGGCGAGGATGATGGCGCTGCCAGCGAGGGCGTTGCGGGCGTCGTTGCGGGCGAACTCTGTGAAGGCGCTGGGGTCTACGCCGTCCAGATCGCGTTCGGTGGCCGGGGGCAGGAAAGCCAGGGAGTTCGGTGATGCACGATCGATGCGTTGGGTTGCGGGCGCGCCGGGCGAGAATTCTGCGAAGCGGGCGGAGTGGAGCACGCCCTGGTCTTGAGTGACGCGGGGCACTTGGAGCTTGGTAACGCAGCCAGCCAGCGTGAGGCCCGCGGCGGCGGCGAGCGCGAGGAGCATCGGTGCGTACGGCGTGCGTGCAGGCCCGAGAAGGCGAGGAGTGATGCGTGGGGCGTGCGCTCTGTGCGGTTTACACTCACGGCGCGGCTCGTTGGCGACACTTTGCGTGTTTGTCTGTAGTGAGTTCATGGTCTCTCGCTCCTCCAACCGGAGCGGGCAAGCAGCGTGCCCGAACGGGTGGCCCGTTCGGCAATGAGCCGACGTTGGGTTAACGCAAGAGCGTCTGTTATTTGTACGACGAGATTGATGGGACGACCACCCGATTCCGCTTCATGCGGCACCACTGCCAAACAAGCCCCTACCCGCCATCGCGCCTAAACTCTCTGTTCAGCCCACACCCGACCCCGGGGGGTGCTGGCACGGCCTCGGTGCCGTCAGCGCCCCCTGCACCCTTTCGGAGCGTCGTTCGATGTTCGATTCACTGCCCGCGACCCTCCCGCCGCTTGATGCCTTTGCGATGGCGCAACCCGTGTTGACGCTTGGGTTTGTGAGCGTTGCGGGTGTGCTGTTTGTGCTGTTCTTCGCCGCGTGCTTTTTGCTGATGCTGACGGTGCTGATCCAGAAGCCGCAGGGTGGTGGCCTGGCCGGGGCCTTTGGCTCTGGCGCGGGCTCGGGCCAGACGGCCTTCGGCACGCGCACCGGCGACGCCCTGACCTGGGCGACGATCGGCATGTTCATCCTCTACCTGGCGACCGCGATCGGGCTGAATCTGGCGTCGCGCCCGGGAGAAGAAGTTCGTCGCGGCAGCGCCCAAAGCACGCCTGCGCAGCCGACGACCACGGACCAGCCTGCGGGCACCGCGACCGTCGAGCCCGTGGGCCCCGCGATACCGGTAAACTCGGCACCCGCACCGGCAACGCCGACAACTCCGCCCGTGACGACGCCCACCCCAGCGCCCGCGCCCGATCCGTCGCCCGCGGCGCCGTCACCGGCCCCCGCGCCAGCACCGGTTCCGACGCCAGCACCTGCTCCGATGCCGTGAGCGGCGGTGCGATGTTCGTGGCGGTGATTCAGCGCGTCGGGTTCCACTTTGGTCAGCACAGGAGCAATCCTTGATCCGATCGATGACGGGCTACGGCGAGGCGAGCAGCGAATCGGGCAGCGCTCATCATTTTCTCGAACTTCGCTCGCTGAACAACCGCTATTTCAAGGCGACGATCCGGCTGCCTGATGAGTTTCAGGGGTTGGAGGCGGAACTGGAGGCGGAGCTGCGCAAGCGTCTGTCGCGCGGGAGCGTGACGCTGGTGGCGCGTGCGAGCGATAGCTCGGCCCACGCCGCGTTCGGGATCAACCACGCGGCGCTTGAGAGCTACATCAAGCAGTTGAAGAACACGCCGCAGGTGGCCAGTGGCGAGGTGCGGATTGACCTAGGCCCGCTGCTGAACCTGCCGGGGGTGATGGTGCCGCCGGCGGATGAGGAAGCACGGCTGGAGATCGCGCGGACCGCGTTCATGGCGCTGCTGGATCGGGCCAGCGCGTCGCTGATCGCGATGCGGACGCGTGAGGGGGCGGCGCTGGTTGAGGATTTGCTGGCGCAGCGCGACGTGATCGAGGCGCACCTGCGGACGGTGCAGGACCGCGCGCCGCAGGTGGTCGAGGATTATGAGCTGCGGCTCAAGAGCCGCATCGAGCTGATGCTGAAGGACGCGGCCCTGCGGATCGACCCGCCGGACCTCATCAAGGAGATCGCGGTCTACGCGGAGCGTTCGGACATCAGCGAGGAGATCCAGCGGCTGAGCGAGCACATTAAGCAGTTCACCGAACTGGTCACTGCCAGCGGCGGCAAGCCCGTGGGGCGGACGCTGGACTTCCTGGCGCAAGAGATGCTGCGCGAGGCCAACACGATGGCCAGCAAATCCGCCGACTCGCTCATCAGCCGCAGCGTGGTGGAGATCAAGGGCGCGATCGATCGGATCAAGGAGCAGGTGCAGAACGTGGAGTGAGTTGGGAAGTGGCTGAGTGGCTGAGTGGCTGTGGGAAAAGCAGCACAGCAGCAACGCAACAAAGCAGCAAATAGACGCGTGGGCTTGCGGGCGCGCCACGCCGACTTGGCATGAGTGGCGTTTGGTAATCCACGATTGCCGGTTGCCGGTTGCCGGTTGCCGAGTCCCGATTGCCGATCCTCCGCCCGTACACTCGGCCCATGCGAACGCTGATCGTTGGATTGCTGTGTGCGAGTGTGTTGATGTTGGCGGCGTGCGGGCGAGCGGCTCGCCAGGGTGATGCAATGAACGAGCCGAGTGGGCCGGTGCGGGTGTCGAGTCAGACCGGCCCGCTGCGGATCGGGGTCGCGGGGTTGGTACACGGGCATGTTGAGGGGCTGCTGTATCGCGCGTCGCAGGGGACCGACGTGACGATCGTCGGCGTCTACGAGCCGAACCGCGCGCTGTTTGATCGGCTCGCGAAGAAGCACAAGCTCGACCCTTCGCTCTATCACGCGGACCTGGGCCAGATGCTTGATGCCGGGCGTCCTGAGGCGGTCAGTGTGATGTCGTCGATCAAGGACCATCTGCCGATCGCGGAGGTCTGTGCCTCGCGCGGCGTACACATGCTTATGGAAAAGCCGCTGGCGTTCAGCGAGGCCGACGCGATGGCCATGCGGTCGCTGGCGGCCAAGCATCGCGTGCTGATTCTGACCAACTTCGAGACGAGCTGGTACGCGTCGGTTCGCGAGGCGGAACGCCGCGTGCGGGCCGATGGCCTGACTCCTCGGCATCTGATCTTTCGGCACGGGCACAAGGGGCCGGTCGAGATCGGCTGTTCGCCGGAGTTTTTGGCGTGGCTGACCGACCCAGCACAGAACGGCGGCGGGGCGGTCGTTGATTTCGGCTGCTATGGCGCGGCTCTCTCCACTTGGCTGATGCAGGGCCAACGCCCCACCAGCGTTGTCGCCTCGCTCGCAACGTTGAAGCCGGGGGTTTACCCGCGCGTCGATGACAGCGCGACCATCGTGCTGACGTACCCGGGCGCGACCTCGATCATCCAGGCCTCGTGGGCGTGGACGCACGACAAGAAGGAAATGGATGTGTATTGCGAGGGGCGATCGATTCACGCGGCGAAGTGGGACGCGCTCACCACGCGACAGGAAAACGCGGACCCGGTCGTGGTCAAGCCGGCGCCGATGCCCGAGCACTTGAAGGACGAGTGGGTGTATCTGCGGAAGGTTGTGCGCGGAGAGTGCGCCGTGGACCCGTTGTCAGCGCTGGAGCTGAACGTGATCGTCGCGGAGATCCTGGACAAGGCGCGCAGCTCCCGCGCTCGTTGAGCGTGGGCAGGCTGGGCGGAGCGGCGTGGTTATTTCTGTGGGGTTGTGCCGCTGGCGGGGCCTTTGGCGGGTGAGGCGCTGGGCATCGGTGAGTCTTCGATGAGCGGGGCCCTGGGCATGGGCAGGGGCTTGTCGCCCCACACCGCACGGGTTGCGTCGAGCATCTCGACCATCGAGATATCGAGCTCAGGACGCCGGCGTTCCAGGCGGCCGATGCCTTCGTTGATCATGGCGACGTCGTCAAGCTGGTAGCCGAGGTAGGCCAGGAGCAGGGCGGCGTTGTCGCCCATGGCGGTCATGCCCTTGCCCATCTCGGTGCGCAGCTCGCTGGTTACCTTCTGGAACTTGCCGGAGGTCATGATGATCTGCGGGTCGTAGCGCACGCCCAGCATCTCCGGGTGATCGGTCACCAGCACGCGCAGGGCGGTGGATGCCGAGAGGTAGAGTCCAGCGCCGAGCTGCGCGTGGACGCGCCCGGCGCGAGCCAGCACGTCTCCCTCGCCGGCGGCGCGCGCGTTCATGGCCTGAGAAAAATACGCCTCGGCGTCGAACGAGCGCTCGGCGCGGATGGATTCCTCGCCGCGGCGCATGAGGGCCGCGTACGCGCCGGTCTGGCTCGCGGCCCCCGTTGGCACCATCGTCGTCACGCGTTCGGCGCGTCCGGATTCGCGCAGCGCACGCAGCAGGACCTGCTCGTAGTACACATCCCAGGGCGTGCGGGCGCTAAAGGAGCGCACGTCGGTCGACGGCGCGGGCATGCCCGCCTCGCCCGCGGGGCCCTGCACGCCCGGCGGCGTGTTGCCGCCGGTCAGCGGGCGTGTCGAGATGGAGGGGATGCCGGTGGCGCCGCTGCTGGTCACGCTCGCGGGCCCGGTGCCCGGCGCGCCGGTGGCCCTGCGGTTGAGCCCCGCCAGATCTTCGCGCATGCGCGGGCCTCCGGAGAAAGCTGGCTCACTGGCTCGCGCCCCCTCGGCGCGCTCAGCGCTCAGGCGGGCGCGCAGCTTGTCCAGCTCGCGCTTCCACGCTTCGTCGCTGCGCGGATCGGCGGGGGACAGCGGGCGGGTGCTCGCGGTGCCTGTCCCCGAGATTTCTGCGCTGCGCGTGAGGCGCGCGTCGCGCGCATCGCGCGGCTCGCGCGCGGCGCGTAAGGCCTCGGTCTGCGCGTTGAGCCCGCCCTGCTCCGCGGCGGTCTTCAAGCGGGCCAGAGCCGCGTCATAGCCGGTGCGAATCGGATCGCCGCCGCCGGGTGCCCCGGTCGAGGGCGTGCGTTCGTTGGTGGCCCCGCTGGGGCCGATGCGATCGCTGATCGGGTTTCCGGGTGTGCCCGGGATGCCGAGGGGGGAGGAGCTGGGCGCGTAAAGGCCGAGGCGATCGGCAGTGGCGTCGTCGAGTCGCTGCTGGCGGATACCGGTGAGTCGCGAGGCGGTGGTGATCGAGCGGTTGGGGGTGTCGCCGATCTGTTGCACACCCAGCACGGTGGGTCGCCGAGCTTCGCTGGCCTGGAACTCGGAGATGGAGCGAGCGGTGCGGAGGATCTCGCCGGTGGCGACGCGGCCGTCGCGGCTGGGGGCGAGAGCGAGGCTCAGTCGCGGGTCGATGCCGCCGGTGGGGCGCCCGATGGACGCGGCGATCTGGTAATCCAGCAGCGAGCTGGAGCGGATGCCGGTGCCGCTCAGGCCCGAAAGGGAGCTATCGCGATTGAAGCGATAGGTGGAGTCGCCGGCGGTGGAGCCGCTGAACTCGTTGACGGCGCGATAGTTGATGGGCCCGCGGAAACTCTTGCCGCCGCCGGCCTGTCCGGTGACGACGGCGTTGTTGAAGCGGATGATGGCGTCAACGTCCTGGCCGCGGGCGTTGGTGCCGTCGCCGCCGACGCGTGAGTTGGCGTCGAGGGCGCGGCCCCCGCCGAGGGCGGGTTGACCGCCGCGGGCGGGCTGCTGGGCGAGGGCGTGTACAACGCCGATCGAGAGCACAAGGCCGGCGGCGGCGAGAATCAGGTGCGTCCGCACGCGGCAAGCACACCCGCGCGTCATCATGGCGTCTGAACTGTTCATGGCAACCTCCGTAATCATGTCCAGAGAACGATACGGGATCTGTGCGACGGCGGGTTCGAGCAAATGCGTGCAGCGGCGGATCTTCCGGACCCTGATCGCGTTTTATGCCACGGATACGGCCCTGCGGATCAGTGTGCCTGTGCCCTTGACTATCCGCGAACGCTGCAATGCCGGGTTGTTTGCTGGCGCGTTGATACGCGTGACGAGCCGCATCGCCCCGTGGGGATTGTGCCGGGATGCTGGCGAGGCTTTGTGATGTGTCGCCTTGCTCGTGTGCGGCTTGGTCTATCCCCCGCCCCCTATCCTCGGCTATGACGACCTGGTATGTCACCACGCCGATTTACTATGTGAACGATCGCCCGCATATTGGGCATTGCTACACCACGACGCTGGCGGATGTCGCGGCGCGGTTTCATCGCCTGTTCGGGCGTGAGGTGCTGTTCCTGACCGGGACCGACGAGCACGCCGACAAGGTGATCGCCAAGGCGGTGGAGCACAACGTCTCGCCTCAGGAGTGGACGGATCGGTGCAGCGCGGAGTTTCAGAAGGCCTTCGCGATGCTGGACATCCGCGAGGACATTTTCTATCGCACCAGCAGCCCGCACCACAAGTCGCTGGCGTCGGCGTACATCGCCAAGCTGCAGGCGCAGGGGGACATCTATCTGGGTGATTACGTCGGCTGGTACGACGTGTCGCAGGACGAGTACCTGACTGAGACGGTCGCCAAAGAGAGCAACTACCTCAGCCCCGTCACGAAAAAGCCGCTGGAGAAGCGAACGGAGAAGAACTATTTCTTTCGCCTGAGCAAGTACCAGCGCTTCCTCCAGAACCACATCGATAGCAGCACGTCGTTCATCCTGCCCGAGGTGCGGCGGAACGAGATCCTGGGCCGGATGAGGCAGGGCTTGCAGGACATCCCGGTGAGCCGCGCCGTGAAGCCGGGCGAGCAACGGGGCGACGAGCCCGACGCGTGGGGCGTCTTCATGCCCGGCGATCCGGGGCATCGCGTGTACGTGTGGATCGAGGCGCTGTGCAACTACCTCACGGCGGTGGACACGCCGGACCGCAAGCGGTTCTGGCCGCCCTCGCTGCACCTGATGGCCAAGGACATCGTGTGGTTCCATGCGGTGATCTGGCCCGCGATGCTGCACGCGCTGGGCGAGGCGACGCCGCTGACGGTGTACGCACATTCGTACTTCATCCGCGACGGCGAGAAGATGAGCAAGTCGCTGGGCAACTTCATCGATATCGATGTGATCGGGGCGTATGTCGCGCGCTACGGCTCCGACGCGTTTCGGTATTACCTGGCGACCAACGGGCCTTTGGGGAACAACGACGCGGACTTCACGCACGCGCGGTTTGTCGAGGTTTTTAACGCCGACCTGGCCAACGGCATCGGCAACGCGACCAGCCGCGTGGGCAACATGATCCAGAAGTACTTTGACTCGAAGGTGCCCGACCCGCAGAACACGCGCGAGCTGGCGGGGTATGACTGGCCGACGATCATCAGCACGAGCGTGAGCCGCGCCATCGCGGCGGCGGACACGATGGACTTGTCCGGCGCGCTGAGCGAGGGCATGGCGCTGGTGCGCAAGGTGGACGGGTACATCAACGCGACCGAGCCATTCAAGCTCGCCAAGCGGATCGAGAGCGAGCCGGCCCTGCGCGACCAGCTCGGGGCGATTCTCTATCACTGCGCCGAGGCCCTGCGCGTTGCGACGCTGATCCTGTCGCCGGCAATCCCGCGGGCGTGCGAGAAGCTCTGGGTGACGTGGTCGTGTGCAAGCTCGGCCCCGGGCAGCGCAACGCTCACCGAGCGGGCGGCGTGGATGGGCGAACACTCGCTCAGGCCCGGGCAGGCGCTGAGCAAGGGTGACGTGCTGTTCATGCGGGCCGACCCAGCAGAGCCGGCGCCGGGGAGCGAGAAAGTGACGCCAGCGCTCTAGCGTTGAAGGCAACGGGGATCGGCAATCGGGAATCGTGGGATACCAAAGGCACTCAGCCCACGGAAAGGTGCCGCGAGCCTGCAAGCTCACAGTCCGATTTGCTGTTCTGCTGCGTTGCTGTTGTGCTGCTTTTCCCTCTGCCACTTCGCCACTTCGCCACTTTCCATTCATGCAACCCGTCGATCCCACCCCGGCGCTCGAACATTTGACGCGGTGTCCCTCGCTTCGGTCCAGTCCTCGCCAGAACGCACGCGCAGCTCGCTGGGCATGGTCTTGCGGTAGCCGAGCAGGCGGACCACCTCGAGCACGTCGGTCCACTGCGGGAAGGTCTTGTTGTTCTCGCGCTTGAAGGCGTCGATCGCCATGACGAAGAGGAACTGCTCGCGGTTCAGCTCGCCCTCTTCGGCGCTTCGGGTGAAATCGCTGAGCCGGCGCCCGGCCCCACGTCGTCGATCCAGCCCGAGCGTGCCGGCCTTGGCGTCGGCCTCGAAGTCGATCGCTTCCTGAATGGCTCGTCGATCAAGGCCGGCGCGTCGGTCGACCACGCCCTGCTCCTGCGACGCGTCAGAGGTTGTCCGCGGCTTCTTCGTCGGGTCCGGGTGATTGCTCATGGGTTGCTCGCGATGTGGGGGCGTGGGGCGAAAACCCCACCCGGGCACCCGCTCTCGCGCGAGCAATCAGCCCACGTGAGAATCAGATGTCCTCGTCGCCTTCTTCATCGTCGAACCCGCTCTCGAACTCGTCGTCTTCGTCGCCACCACCCTCGAAACCTTCTTCCTCATCCTCAAACTCGTCATCTTCCTCATCGCCCTCAAACTCGGCACCTTCCTCGGCCTCGTCTTCAAACTCGTCCTCTTCGAAGTCATCGCCGAAGTCGTCACCCTCGGCGCCCTCCTTTTTCGCCTTGCCCGCCAGCGGCTGCGCGATGGGATGAAGCGGGAGCGTCAAGGTGGTCGTCTGCTCGTCGGTCGTCAGCGTGTCGTCCAGGGTCTGCATGGCTCGCCTCGTCGAAGGATCTCGCTCAGCGCCGCGCCAGGGGAAGGAACGCCCCTCCCGATCTTCTGCGCGCCGGCCGACGCATTCGCCGTGTACACGGCGCGTGCGCCCAACCGTACCCACGCCGATTCGCCAGTCAACACCTATCAAGTTCTTCACCGCCGGTCAATCTCCCGAGTCCTGACCGATTGACGCGTGCGCGCCCATCGCGCGATTGAACTGCGTCAGGCAATCGGGGCAACGCGCGCAACGGGCAACGCGAGCGCGGGCGGGAGCGGGGGGCTCGCGTCCGTGACACAAACATGCGGGTGACCGGCGACGCCCAACCCTCCGCTCTGAGTACCATCACCACCAATGGCCGACTCGCCCGCCCCACCTGATACCTCCGAGCATTGGCAGCCCGTCGCGGGCGTGCTCGCGTTCCTTCTGCCCGGCGCCGGACACGCGTACCTCGGCTATACCAAACGAGCGGTGTGCATCTTCGGCGGCGTCGCTGGCCTGTTCACTGGCGGGTTGTTCATCGCGGGGCTTGACGCCGTGGACTCGCAGTTGGTGGTGCAGAATCTGGTGAACTCGGGCGTGTCGCGGGTGACGGGCAAGCCGTTCAGGCCCGAGATCGTCGCGGACGGCGACTCGATCTGGTTCCTGGGCACGATGTTCGTCGGTCCCGCCGCGTTCGCGGTGGACACCATTCATCAGTACCACTACAAGGTTCGCGAGCCGGGCACCGGCGTGCTGCGCTCAGCCCGCCCGGGCGAGGGGCGCGGGCCAAGCGGCGAACTGCTCCCCATCACCCGCGACGCCCGAGGCGGGCGCATCCTGGGTGGCACCCCGCCCAACCGTCGCGCGCTGGCGCGCGTCGGCGAGATCGGCACGCTCTACTGCACGATCGCCGGAATCCTCAACCTCATCGCGATCATCGATGTCGCGTACTCGCGCCGTCGTCTCGCAGCGCGCCCCGCAGACAACACGCTGGGCGGGAGCGCCGAATGACCACGAGCGCGTTGCTTTTAACGATGACTGAGCTCGGGGCGAGGGCGACCGGCGTTCTTGCCCAAGCCACGAGCGTCGCGGCAAACGCACCCGGCGAAGTCGGGGCGTATCGCCCGTTCATCGATCCGATCGACGCGCAGCCCTTCTGGTTCGCGCTGCTGATCCCGCTGGCGATCGGCATCGCCGTCGCGTACAAGGCGGTCCGCATGACCGACATGCAGGGCTACGCGCGACAGGTCGCAGTGATGTCCTTGCAGATCGTGCTGGGCATGATCGCGCTAGCGATCGGCTTCTATCTGTTCGTGCTGGTCTACCTGCCCTGGGTCTCGGGCGGCAACTGAGCGACGCGCGCCCGTGTCCGAACTCGTCAACCAATCGTCCGCATCACGCTGACTGCGACGTACACGCCCGCGACGTCTTCACGCGCCAGCGTCAGCGGAGCGAATCGCGGGTTCAGCGGCTGCAATCGCACGCGCTCCGCACGCACGCCATCAACCCCTTCAACATCCACCGTGCGCCCGTCGCTGGTCTCAAAGAACACGCGCTTGAACGTCGTCTGGTGGTCGGGCTCGACGCGCACGAAGCAATCCTGCCCGCTGCGCGCCGGCTTGCTGGGTGAAAAGATCACGAGATCGCCCTCGCGATACTCCGGCAGCATGGATTCGCCGACGACTCGCGCCGCGAAAGCGTCGGGATCGCGGATGTCGGGGCTGCGGATGTATTCGTCAGCCGTGCGCGCCGGATAGCCCAGATCGGAAAAGTCGCTCGGCAAGCCCGCCGCGACAGAGTTGATCAGCGGCACCTCGATCGGCAACGCCAGCGCCGCCAGCACCTCGTCGCGCTGGACATCTGTTGCCACGCCGGCGCGTGTCGGAGGGCGCGAGCTTGATCGCGAAGCAATAGGTGGCGCCGCGCCGGGCGCAAGCGCGACCGGCGGGTGGGTGTCTAGATGTGCGATCAGGCGGGAGAGACGCCCGGAGCGATAGGCCTCGTCAAGCGAGCCGAGGCCCCCCAGCGCCCCAAGCTCCCTCGCGGCGGCGTTCGCGGCGTGCATGCGTTCATCGTGGAGCTTGACCTCGCCCGGCGCGCGTTCCCAGTGGGCGGCGCGAACGAGCACGCCGCGGGTGAGGCCGAGGCTGTCCTCGATGCGGATCAACAGCTCGCGCGAGGCACCGCCGCCGGGCCGAACGCCATTCTCCAGCATCGAGAGGTGGCTCTTGGCGCAGCCAACGCGGCTGGCCAGGGCCGCGAGCGTGAGCCCGCGCTGACGGCGCGCCTGGCGGACGATCTGCGCGAGCGTGGCGCGGGCGGGCTGGGCGCCGCCGGGCGGCGCGGGCGGGCGCGACTCGACCTCTCGATGGGTCGGAGTCGGGTTGTCACCAAGGTCACCGCTTTCGGCGCGCGGGCTCGCCCGCCCTGCGGAATCGCTGGGTAAGCGACGGGTTTGCGCGCGAAGTTGCGGACTTTTGGATCGAGAGCCTTGCCAAACCATAACCAAACAGTATTCAATAGGAAGTTCACAATCAAGTGAACTCCAAGTGATTCGGTGACACCTGGACCGGGGAGCAACACGATGACCTATGAGCCCACAGAACTGCGTGATTTCAACCCCGCCGACGGTGCCGCGCGGGCTGAGCGGCGCGAGGCGTCGCAATCCTTGGCGGACCTGCTCATGGGGCGCGCCGACGTGCTGGAGGAGCATGAGCAAGCCCTGTTGCAAGCGATCTACGGCGAGGGCAAGTCGTGCGCCTTCGTCGCGCGGCTGAGCAACGTGCCGGTGCGCCGGATTCAACGGCGCGTGAGAGATCTGGCCCGGCGCCTGCTCTCGCCGTTGGCGACGTTCGTGCTGCGCCAGCGTGGGCAGTGGAACCCGACGATGGCTCGGGTCGCGACGGAGGTCTTCCTGCGTGGGCGATCGCTCAAGGGCGCGCAGGGGTCGCTGCGCATGACGTACCACGCGGTGCGCCGCCAGCGCGACGCGGTCTTGGCGATGTTCAACGCGGAGTCGGCGCGCGGGCAACGCAACGTGGCAGGCGCGGCGCGAGGTGATCGATGAAGCACGCGCAGGGGAGACGGGTGTGCTTATCGCGAGTGACGCGCCAGACGCAGGCTTCGATCATCTTGGGCATCCCCCTGGCGACGATCGATGACGCGGGGCATGGCTCGCGCGGCGCGGCCGACGAACGCCCAGCCATCGCGGCGGATCTCAGCGCGTACGTCGTGGGGAAGCCGCGGAGCGTGGTGCTGATGACCGGCGCGTCAGGCACGGGCAAATCTTCAATTCTGGCGATGGCGATGCGGAACCTGAGGGCGCAGGGCGTGGTGATCCAGCGATGCGACGCGTCGGCGCTGGCGAGCGAGGGCCGGCGGGTGGTGGAGATGTCGCCTCGAACATCGACGCGGGCGTGGCTGGGGTTTCTGGCAGATGCGGGGCTGGCCGAGGCGAGATTGCTGAATCGACGCGCGAGAGAGCTGTCCGACGGCCAGCGGTCGCGGCTGGCGCTGGCACTGATGCTCGCGAGCGCTGCGCGTGCAAGACGCCCGAGCGTGCTGATGGTTGACGAGTTCCTGGCGCTGCTGGACCGAACGACCGCGATGTCGTGTGCAGCGTCCGTGGCGCGATCGATCCGGAGATGCAATCAAGCGCCGGGAAGCTCGCTCATCGTCGCGACGTCGCACGACGATCTGGCCGATGCGCTGCGCCCCGATCTGCACATCACACTTGACCCGCGCCGCCCGGCGCAGCGTCACGCTCGCGGACCGGATGCGGGCGCACCGACCACGCCAGAACCTGGAGAACTCGCATGATTCGCTGCTCACTGCTGCACCAGTACGACATCGGGCCTGGGGATCGACGCGATTTCATGGAGCTTGCCGATTCCCACTATCGCGCCGGGCCGCCGGCGACCATCGAGCTGGTGCTGTGCGCACGGGCGCGGGCGACGCGCCGGCTCGCGGGTGTGCTGACGGTCAGCCGCCCGGTGCTGAACGCGTCGTGGCGAGCGATCGCCTGGCCGGAACACTTTGGGCCTGCGACGCAGTTCCTCGCGGCGCCGATGAGCGAGCGGGCCCGCGTGGTCAACGAACTGGTGCGCTGCATCTCGCGGGTGATCATCGACGAGCGCGATCGCGGCGTCGGGCTGTCTACCGCCCTGGTGCGGGCGTATCTGCGCGATCCGCTGACGGAGTTGACCGAGGGGATCGCCGCGATGGCCGGCGCGTGTCCGTTCTTTGCGAGCGCCGGGATGCGCCGGGTGGATCGCCCGCCGGCGCGCCGTGAGCGGGCGCTGATGCAGACGTTGCGAGAGCTGCGCGTGCCGGCGCGGGTGTTGATGGAGCCGCGTGCTTTGACGGCGCGGGCGATTGGGGAGGGTCGGGCGGCGGCGGTGGAGCGGGCGGTGCGAAGGTGGGCGCGGGACAGCCGCGCGTCGAGGGCGAGTGGCGGCGCTTCGATGCTCTTGCTCGGGCCGCTGGCGGGCGTGGCGTTGCTGAGCGAACGCGCGGCGTTTGTGTACCCGGGTCAAGCGTCCACGTCACCGGCCTTTCCGTCGGGAGCAGTGGATTGCGGATTGGATCACGCGGAGCACGGGGGTTGAAGGGCTGGGTCACACAGGGGGGTTGGGATGAAATCAGGGAAGAAGTCAGCGGCCGCGCGCCGAGCGCGCGGCGCATCGTCATCGTCATCGCAGAAGACGTCGCGCTCGCGATCACGCGCGCGAGCACCGCACGATGACGCGGTGGATGCGCCAGCGGTTCATGTTGTCAAGGGGGTGGACGCGGACGGCCCGGCGCGAACGCCGGGCGAGTTGCTGGTGTTGCTGCGAGAGCGGCTGGAGATTGTAACGCCGGGCGTGGGTCTGATCGAGGGGGCTTCGACGCCCTTGGACTATTTGGTCCACACGTTCTTCGAGGGGCGGCGGTTCGGGCCGGTGGAAGATGGCGCTGCGATCGTGCGCGGGCCGGCGGATTGCTGCGTGTGGGCCAATCGCGGCGGGGGCAAGACGTTCCTCGGCGCTGTCGCGACGCTGCTGGACATCGTCTTCAAGCCCGGCATCGAGGTGCGCATCCTGGGTGGCTCGCTCGATCAATCGCAGCGCATGCACGAGCACCTGCGACGCCTCGTCTCGCGCCCGGAGGTCGCGCATCTGCTGACGGCGCGCTCGATCACCGACAAGCGCATCCGGCTCGCCAACGGCTCGCGGGCCGAGATCATGGCCCAGTCGCAAGCCTCGGTGCGCGGCACGCGCGTGCAGAAAGTTCGCTGCGACGAGGTCGAGCTGTTCAAGACGGACGTCTGGGACGCGGCGCAGCTGACCACCCGCGCGATGAAGCTGGCCGGGCCGTGGGGCGATCAGGTGCGCGGCTCGGTCGAGGCGCTCTCGACCATGCACCGCCCGATGGGGCTGATGTGGCGCGTGGTGTGCGAGTGCGAGGGCGGCACCGAGGCGCTCAGTTTCCCCGTACACGCGGACGCGCCGGATGTGACGACGCGGGCGAGAATGGCCAGTCGCTCGGAGACGCGGCAGCTCTTTCGCTGGGGCGTGGTGGACGTGCTGGAGCATTGCCCGGTTGAACGCGTCTGCGCGACCTGTGGTTTGCAGGAGGAGTGTGCCGGTCGCGCCAAGGCGCGGGCCCCGGAGGTGGCGGGGCACTTCCACATTGAAGATGCGCTGCGGGCCAAGTGCCGCGTCAGCGTTGCGCAGTGGCGCAGCGAGATGCTGTGCGCCAGACCCAGCCGCAGCGACTCGGTCTACCCGGAGTTTGACCCGCAAGTCCACGTCTTTGCGGGCGAGATCGATTCGCCTTGCGCGACGACGCGCGATGCGCTGGACCCGCTGGCGTCCAGCCCGTTCATCCCCATCACGATTCGCGGCCTCGAGCCGGCGACGCTCGTCTGCGGCATGGACTTCGGCCTGCGCAGCCCGACCGCCATCCTGTGGGCCTTGCTCAGCGAGGACGGCATGCTCCGCGTCATCGATGAATCGGTCGTCGAGAACGAGTCGACCGCGTCGCACGTCGAACGCATGATCTCCAGCAACTGGGGACGCCCGGCGTGGGTGGGGATTGACCCGGCGGGCGGCAACCGCAGCGAGCAGACGCTGCTCAGCGCGTCGGACCTGCTGGGCCAGGCGGGATTGGTGGTCCGCGACAAGCGGATCTCGATCCACGCGGGGGTGCGATTGGTGCAGGCCCGCCTGGCGCCGGCGCTGTTCCGAGTGCGTGCATCGTCGGGCCAACCCGGGATGGCGACGCGCCCGCGATTGATCGTGCATTCGCGCTGCGTCAAGCTGATCGAAGCGCTGACGCGGTATCACTACGACCCGGACCAGCCGCACAGCACAGAGCCGGTGAAGGATGGGCCGGATCACGTCTGCGACGCCCTGCGGTACATGGTCCTGAATATCGATGCCCGGGTCGCGGCGGGAAAAGGCTATCAGTACACATGAGCGCCGGGGCGCTCCAATGATGGTCGGTTGAACACGCTTGATCGCTACATCGCGAGGCTGTACCTGACGAACATCGCGATTCTGCTGGTGCTGTTGTTTTCGTTCGTAGTGATGATCGACGCGTCGCTGAACATGCAGCGGTTTGCCGATGCCGCGGTGAAGAACGCCGTGGGCACTGGCGAGGAGCTGCGGGGCGTGCGCAAGATGCTCTCGGCGGCGTTGCTGGTGGTGGATCTGTGGTGGCCGCGCCTGTTGCAGTTGTACAACTTCCTGATCGGGCTGGTGCTGGTGGGGGCAATGGGGTTCACATTCGCGCAGCTCGTGCGGCAGCGCGAGCTGGTGGCGGTCATGGCCTCGGGCGTCTCGCTCTACCGGCTGATGCGCCCGGTGCTGGTGGTCGCGGCCATGATGCTGATGCTGCAAGTGGTGAACCAGGAGTTCGTGATGCCGCGGATCGCGCATCTGTTGATCCGCGACAACATGGAAGCGGGCAGGCGGGATATCTCGGGCTTCGTGGTGTCGCTGAGGCCTGACAGCGAGGGGCGCGTGTTTTACGCCGACCGCTTCGATCCCGCGTCGCGCACGATGACCGGCGTGCGAATCTGGGAGCGCGACGCCCAGGGCAAGACCTGGCGGACGATTGGCCAGATCACCGCCGAGGCCGCGACGTTTGACCCTGCAACCCGCAGTTGGCATTTCACCGGCGGCTTCGCGCAGCGAGCCAAGCCGGGCTGGCGCGGGGGCGCGACGACATCCGCGAGCTTCGAGCCGGTGGAGCTTGGTCGGCCGGTGCCGATTCAAACGCTTGAGAGCGACCTGGACGACACGGGCCTCGTGGCGCTGGAGCGTCAGTCGTTTGCACAGAATCTGTCGTGGCGGCAGATTGGCGACCTTTTGCTCAGCCCGACGCTGCGCCCAGATGTCAAGGAGCAGTTGAGCCGCGTCGCGTGGGGGCGGGTGGCGAACTACGTGTGCGTGATGCTGTCGCTGATCGTGGCGATCCCTTTTTTCCTGACGCGCGAGCCGCGGAACATGGTGCTGCAGTCGGTGAAGTGCGCGCCGGTCGCGGTCGGCTCGCTGGTGGGCAGCACGCTGGCGATCCTCTCGCCGATCCCGGGCCTGCCGGTGGAGCTGGCAGTGTTCCTGCCGGTGCTGGCGCTCCTGCCCACGGCGATTGCGATGGGAACCAGCGTGAAAACGTGAGGGCAAGCGACGGTTGGCCGCCAGACGGGTGATCGCGGAAAGTAGGCCGCGATCTTCGCCTGATGCCCGAGCGCTTTCCTGCTACGCTCTCCCTCATGGCATCCGTCGTCTTCTACTTCCAGGTGCATCAGCCATTCCGATTGCGGCGCTACAGCGTCTTCGATTCGGATCCGTTCTACTTTGACAGCAAGAAGAACGGCGAGATCGCCCGGAAGGTGGCCGACAAGTGCTATCGCCCGGCAACGAGCCTGATTCTCGATCTGGTCAAGCGGCACAAGGGACGCTTCAAGGTGTCGTACGCGATCACGGGCGTGGCGCTGGACCAGTTCCAGGAGTTTTGCCCGGACATCATCGACATCTTCAAGCGTCTGGCGGAGACCGGCTGCTGCGAGTTCGTCGGCGAGACGTACTACCACTCGCTTTCGTTTTTGTACTCGCGCGACGAGTTCAAGGCGCAGGTCGATGCCCACACGAAGAAGATCCAGGACCTCTTCGGCCAGACGCCGAAGGTGTTCCGCAACACCGAGCTGATCTACAGCAACGACCTGGCGCACTACATCAGCACGATGACGGACGCCGAGGGCAAGCCGCGGTTTCTGGGGGCGATCTGCGAGGGGACGGATCATCTGCTTGGGTATCGCTCGCCGAACTTCCTGTATCGCCCGCCGCACACCGGGAAGAACGCGCTGGGCAAGCCGTTCTCGCTGCTGCTGAAGAACTATCGCCTGAGCGACGACATCGCGTTCCGGTTCAGCAATCGCGGCTGGAGCGAGTGGCCGCTGAGCGCTGAGAAGTTTGCGACGTGGGTCAACCAGATCAACGGCAACGGCTACGTCTGCAACCTGTTCATGGACTACGAGACGTTCGGCGAGCACCAGTGGGTTGACACAGGGATCTTCAAGTTCCTGGACGCGATGCCGGAGAAGGTGTTCGATATCGCGCCGGGTCAGAACCACTTCAACACGCCGACGGAGGCGCTGACGCAGTTTGAGCCGGTGGGCGAGTACGACGTGCCGCACGTGATCAGTTGGGCGGACACGGAGCGTGACCTCAGCGCGTGGCTGGGCAACGCGATGCAGGCCAATGCGCTGAACGAAACGTACCGGCTGGAGCGGCTGGTGAAGGCCCGAGTCGCCGCCGCGGCTTCGGGAACAGACGCAACCGCGAATGACCAAGCCCGCTTCGCGCTGGAGGATTGGCGCAAGCTGACCACCAGCGACCACTTCTACTACATGTGTACCAAGTACTGGGCCGATGGCGACGTACACAAGTACTTCTCGCCCTACGAGAGCCCGTACGACGCGTACATCAACTTCATGAACTGCCTGGACAACCTGCGCTCGCGGGTGACGGGGTGATGTGAAGGCGGGGCTTTCAAGGTGCTCGCATCGCGGACCGCAGATCTCGGCTGCCGTGAAGCACACGGACGACTCGAATGCCGGCCCGTGTCGGCAGGTAGAAAATAATCCAAGAGTGAAGGGGCCAGCCGCGAAGCCCGGCGCGGATCTCGCTGCGAGGGCGACCGGCTTTGCCACTTTGTGCGAGCCATTCGCAGCGCGAGAAGATTTCGTCAACGATTTGAAGGGCGTTCCGCGGGGAGTCTGTTGCGACGTACGCGTGGATCTCGGCGATGTCCTCGATCGCCCGGGGCGAGATCTCCGCAACCTTCACGACGCCTTCCTCCGACGCGTCGCGCTCGCCTTTGACCGCTGGATGATCTCATTCTTGAGATTGTCATCCATCTTCAGCCACCCGGATTCTGCTGATTGCAGCCCTTCGTCAATCGCGTCGCGTAGCGCGGCCAGATTCTCCTCGCGGAGCATCGCGTTCCGCAGCGCGTCGCGGACCACTTCGCTGGCGGTCTCAAAGTTGCCGCCCTTCACCTGGTCACGGACCCACTTCTCGAGTTTCTTGGTGAGAGAGACGTTCATCGGCGCGGCTCCTTGGGGCAAAGCGCTGACTTAGCCCATAACAGGATATGTCAGTTCCTGACATCAGGGTGTCTCTCACCCCGTCCCATACATCCGATCACCCGCGTCCCCCAGGCCCGGCAGGATGTAGCCCTTCTCGTTGAGCTGGCGGTCCAGGGCCGCGGCGTAGATGGTGACTTCCGGATGGTCCGCGTAGAGCCGGCGCACGCCTTCGGGCGAGGCGACGAGGCAGATCATGCGCAGGTCTTTCGCGCCCGCCTCGCGCAGGATCGTTAGCGCCGCCGAGGCGCTGCCGCCGGTGGCGAGCATCGGGTCCACCAGCACGACTGGCCCCGCGGCGACGTCCACCGGCAAACGCTTGAGGTAGACCTTTGGCTGGAGCGTGTGCTCGTCACGCACCAGGCCCAGATGCCCGACGCGGGCCTCGGGCATCATCTCCAGGATTCCTTCAGCCATCGCCAGCCCGCTGCGCAGCACCGGCACGACCGTGATCGTCCCGGCGATCTTCCGCCCGTGCGTGGATTCGAGCGGCGTCTGGACGACGACCGGGCGGGTGGGAAACGTGCGGGTGACCTCAAAGCACATGAGCCCAGCGATTTGGTAGAGCAATGCCCGGAAGGGCCGATAGCTCGTCGTCAGATCGCGGATGTATGTCAGCTTGTGTTGGATGAGCGGATGGTCGAAGACCACGAGATTGGGCGGAAGCGGCTCGGCAGGCTGGATCGGCGAGGCGGGCGCGGGGGGCGTTGGGGGGGCGGGGGGCGCGGGGGGCGTGTCCATGGCGCGAGTGTACCGCGAACAACCGAATCCGCTCCGAACGCGGCGTGTTGCTCCGGTGCAGCCCGAATGCCTGGGCAATAGAGGCCGCACCCGAAGCGTTGAGACGTGTGGCGGCGAGTGGATTGGTTCGTCAATGGTCGTTCACGGAGAAGCATCATGACCCTTATCGCCTGCGGCAGTCCAAAGCTTTGGCGGCGCGGCCTTTCCCGGACCGGCGGCTTCCTCAGCTTCGTTGGCGTCAGCATCCTGATGCTCGCCTGCGGCTCCGCCCTCGCGGCTGAAGGCGCCGCCCCCGCCAAGCCGCCCGGCACCAGCGCGCCAAAGGCGCCGGCGGATGGCGCGGCCAAGAACATCAAGCCCGCGACCTGGGCCCCGCCGATCTCTACCGGCGCGCTCAGCGCCGAGCAGACCAAGAAACTCGACGGCGCAGCGGAGTACTCCGCGAAGCTCCAGGGCAAGGCGGTGCTGGTCATGCACAACGCCGCGATCGTGTACGAGCGCTACGACAACGGCGGCGGCATCAACACCCCGAATCCGCTGGCCAGCGGCACCAAGAGCTTCACGGGCGTCGGCGCGATGTTCGCGGTCCAGGACGGGCTGTTCACGCTGGACGAGAAGGTCAGCGACACGATCGCGCCGTGGGCCACGGACGAACAGAAGAAGCAGATCACTGTCCGCCACCTGCTCACGCTCAGCAGCGGACTCCGACCCGACAACGACACCGGCGGGCGCGGCGGGCGGGGGGGGCGCGCCGGCGGCGGTGGCGACGAAGCCCTTCGAGCAGGCATCCCCAGCACACCGGGCACTCGCGCGATGATCGCTGGGCGCGACGACTGGTTCGCCGCCGCGCTTGCAGCGCCAATGACCGGCAAGCCGGGCGGCCAGTTTGCCTACGGCGGCAATCATTTCTACGCATTTGGTGCACTCCTTGAAGCCAAGCTGGCCAGCAGCGAGATCCCGCAGAAGAAGGCCTGGGACTATTACACGACGAAGCTCTTTGACCCCATCGGCCTCAAGGTCGCGCGCATCGGGCGCGACAAGCAAGGGCACCCAAACCTCCCCGGCGGTGCGCAGTTGAACGCCCGCGAGTGGGCCAAGTTTGGGCAGTTCGTGCTCTGGAACGGCGCGTGGAAGCAAGCCGACGGCAGCATGAAGCAACTTCTGAAGCCCGAGCTTTTGGCGAAGTGCTTCGAGCCCAGCACCAAGAACCCCAGTTACGGCCTCACATGGTGGCTGCTCAAAAGCGGCGACACGACCTCCAGCGCCGCGGACAACGGCGGGCGTCAGGATCTGGCCGAGCGCATGCGGCGTCGCAGCTTTGAGCAGCAGAGCCAGAGTGTGCTCGGCCCCGACGGCAAGCCCGTGACGGTCTATATGGCGGCAGGGCTGGGCAAGCAGCGGCTCTTTGTGCTGCCGCAGCATCAGCTTGTCGTTGTACGCTTTGCGCCGATTGACGCCGAGGGCGCGAAGTTTGACAACGCGGCGTTCCTGAAGCCGATCGTCGAAGCGTTCGTCAGCGAGAAGTCCGCCGCGCTGGACGCACCCGCGCCCAAGCCCTGAACCACGGCGCAGCCGGTTGAAACTGTCGCGCCCGCGCGGGCTGTACACTCTGGCCATGATGAACACCCTTGGTGTCGTGCGCGTCGTCGCGGCGTTCGTTTCAGGCGGTGTGCTAGGGCTGGGTGTGAGCGGCTGCATGAAGCGCGAGGGGCCAATGAGCTCGCCGAAGGTGGTGAGAGAGGTGGAGATCAAGACCGACAAGCGTCCCGTGAGCGAAACGTTTCACAACGTCAAAGTCCGCGAGGATTATCGCTGGCTGGAAGACCCCGCCGGCGACGGCGTAAAGGCTTGGATTGACGCCCAGAACACGCTCACGCAAACATCGCTTGGGGGCCTCCCAGCACGCACGCAGGCCTCCAAGCGTGTGACGGAGATCCTCAGCGCGCCGGTCACACGATGGCTGGACGTGCAGACGATCGGCAGCCGAATCTTGGCGCTCAAGGCGCAACCGCCCCGCCAGCAGCCGTATCTGGTTGTGCTTGAGAGTCTCAGCTCGACATCTGGCGAGCGCATCCTGATCGACCCCGCGACGATTGGGGGCGCGGGGGGTTCAGCGATTGACTGGTACGTCGTCGCGCCGAACGCCAAGCTCGTCGCGGTCTCGCTCAGCCAGGGCGGGACCGAGAGCGGCGACGTCCACATCTTTGACATCGACTCGGGCAAGCAGGTTGACCAGGTCGTCCCCCGCGTACACGGCGGCACCGCCGGCGGCTCGCTCGCCTGGACGCCCGACTCGCGCGGCTTTTACTACACCCGCTATCCGCGCGCGGGCGAGCGCCCCGAGGTGGACTTGGACTTCTACATGCACGTGTGGAAGCGGACGCTCGGCACGCCGCTAACCGCAGATTCATACGAGACGGGCAAGGACATGCCGCGGATCGCGGAGATCACCATCGATGTACACGAAGCGCCGGGGGCGTTCCTGGGCGCGGCGCTGGCGACGGTGCAGAACGGCGACGGCGGCGAGTTTGAGTTCCACCTTCGAACGAACGCGGCCCCCGGCGGCTGGGTCCGCCTCGCAAAGTACACCGACAAGCTCGTGCAGGCGGCCTTCGGGCCGGATGACTCGATCTACTTCATCAGCCACGACGGCGCGCCGCGCGGCAAGCTGATCCGCTTGGCGCTCGCAGACGCATTGAAGCCGAACCCTCTCAGCACCGCCGCCGTGATCGTGCCGGAGCAGAAGGACACGCTCATCGACGCGTTCGGCGAAGATGCCAGCAACCTGGCGATCACCGAGACGTCGATCTACCTGACTTATCAGCTCGGCGGGCCGAGCGAGATCCGCGCGTTTGATCATCGCGGCGCCCCCAAGCCCGCGCCCAAGCAACTGCAGATCGCCAGCGTCGGCGGCCTGCATCGCGCCGGGCGCGACGGGCTGGTCTTCTCTCAGGTGTCGTACATCGACCCCGCGGCGTGGTACACCTTTGAGCCCTCCAGCAACCGCACCGACCGCACCGCCCTGGCCACCGCTTCGCCCGTGAGCTTTGATGGCTATGAAGTCGTGCGCGAGATGGCCACCAGCAAAGACGGCACCAAGATCCCCGTCAACATCGTCCGCAAGAAGGGAATGAAGCTCGACGCAACGGGTCCCGCGCTGCTCACCGCTTACGGCGGCTATGGCGTCAACCGCGAGCCCGCCTTTCGCCCCGTCAACATCGCGCTGCTTGAAAAGGGCTTCGTCTGGGCAGAGGCCAACATCCGCGGCGGCGGCGAGTTTGGCGAGACCTGGCACCGCCAGGGCGCGCTCCTGAACAAGCAGAACTGCTTTGATGACTTCGCCGCCGCGGCAGAGTTGCTCCGCTTGCGCGGCTATGTCGCCAAGGACCGCCTGGCGATCGAGGGCGGGAGCAACGGCGGGCTCCTCATGGGCGCCACGCTCGTACAACAGCCGCAGCTCGCCTCGTGCGTCGTGTCGCACGTCGGGATCTATGACATGCTCCGCGTTGAGCTCTCTTCCAACGGCGCGTTCAACGTCCCGGAGTTCGGAACCGTCAAGGACCCGGCGCAGTTCAAGGCGCTCTACGCCTACTCGCCTTATCACAACGTTCGCGACGCTGTGAAGTATCCGTCGGTCTTGCTGCTAACGGGCATGAACGACCCGCGCGTGGACGCGATGCAGAGCCGCAAGTTCGCCGCGCGTTTGCAGGCCGCGGCTCAAGGCGTCAGCTTCCCAAACCCCGTGCTGCTGCGGACCAGCCTCGACAGCGGTCACGGCATGGGCACGCCCCTAGCCGAGCGGATCGCCCAGGCGGTTGACGTCCACACGTTTCTGTGCTGGCGACTCGGAGTGAAATGATGTCAGCGTCGAAGCAAAGCCTGTGGCGGAGTCTGGGGCAGATGTTCGGGAACATCGCCGCGGGGATCGCGTCGGACCCGGCGAACCCGCCGGCGCGCTTGCGCGATGACGCCGCCGATCCGCGGGCCGCGAGCCCACCGCACGCGCCGCCGAATGCCGCCGCGCCTCCCGCGCCACCCGCGCCGCAGTCCGCGGCGCGAAGCGCCGGCAATCCGCCAGCACAAGTCGTCAGCGCGAGCGTGCAGGAGCAGGTCGTTCAGACGCCCGAAGGCCCGGTGCGCCTGCGTCGGACGGTGATCGACGAGGTCGTGCCCCCGATCCCCGGTCAAGGAACACCCGGCCCTCGCCCAAAGCCTTGAATACGCCGGGCCAAGCGGCGTTGCTGAGCCACCCAGCGTGTCAAATCCTTAGTCCGGTGTGATTCTCGCACATCGCTCGACCCGCTCGCCGATCGCGCCCGCCTTGGGTTGTGCGGTCGGCAATCGGCAACCGGCGGGCGTGTGAGTACAACAGTCCTTTGCCCTGAGCTCGTGCGACACACGCGCCATCCTTCGACCCTCCCCACGGTTGCCGGTTGCCGGTTGCCGGTTGCCGATTGCCGCCCCTGCCCGCGCGTGACCTCGAACACGCCGCGCTAGACTTGGCTCTATGGCGACCTGGACGCGCAAGACCGACTTCCCCATCCTCACTCGTCGGATCCCCTGCTGGCCCCACGCGGACCCTAAATCGCGTCGGACGATCACGATCGACGACTACCTCAAATCGCCCGCCGACACTCGCGCCGGCTCACTGCCGGGCTACGAGGCGCTCCGAAAATCGATCACCACCATGACGCCCGATGAGGTCGTCGAGCACGTCAAAAAGGCCGTGCTTCGCGGGCGCGGCGGCGCCGGCTTCCCCTGCGGCATGAAGTGGTCCTTCCTCCCCAAGCCCGACGCCAATGGCGACGGCGGCCAGCGCTACCTCGCTATCAACGCCGACGAGTCCGAGCCCGCGTCCTTCAAAGACCGCCTGCTCATGGACTTTGATCCGCACCTCGTGCTTGAGGGCATCGCGATCGCCTGCTACGCCTGCCGTGTTTCCACCGCGTTTTTCTACATTCGCGGCGAGTACCACCACCAGGCCCAGGTCATGGAGAACGCCATCCGCGAGGCTTACGAGCGCGGCATCTTCGGCAAGCAGGGCATGCTGCAGGGCACCAAGACCAGGAACCGCGATCAGTCGTGGAGCGTTGATTGCTACCTGCACCGGGGCGCCGGCGCGTACATCTGCGGCGAGGAAACCGGGCTGCTGGAATCCATCGAGGGCAAGCGCGGCTGGCCGCGCAACAAGCCGCCCTTCCCCGCCGTCAAGGGTCTTTTCGGCAAACCCACCATCATCAACAATGTTGAGACGCTGGCCCACGTGCCCAGCATCATGGAGAACGGCCCCGAGTGGTTCGCCAAGCAGGGGTGCGATAGCTCCTTCCAGGGCGCGCCCTCAAGCTGGGGCACCAAGCTCATGGGCGTCAGCGGGCACGTCAATCGCCCCGGCGTCTACGAGTGTGACCTGGGCATCCCCCTGCGCACGCTCATCGAAAGCCCCGACTACTGCAACGGCATGCGCTCCGGCAAAAAGTTCAAGGGCGCCATCGCCGGCGGCATCAGCATGGGCGTGCTCGGCATCGACCAGATGGACGCCGAGATGGACTTTGACATCGGCCGCAAGTACAACGTCCTGGGCCTGGGCACCGCCTGCCCAACGGTCTTTGACGAAGACACCGACATGGTCGCAGTCGCACGAAACATCGCCCGCTTCTACAAGCACGAATCCTGCGGCCAGTGCACGCCCTGCCGCGAGGGCAGCGGCTGGCTCTATCAACTCCTCAGCCG
>JBBQMD010000021.1:0-45073 GCA_038328575.1 Phycisphaerales bacterium
GCTCCGCAAGGAAGGCGAGCTGGCGTTCTACTACCACAGCGCCGACAAGAGCATGGTGACAATCGGCGTCTTCGGCAACGACGCCGTGGGCCGAAATGAACCGGCGACGCTGCGCCAGTTGCGCGCGCGTTTTCCACACAACCTCTACAACGGCGCCGGAATCCGCGTGCGCCAAGCCGGCCGCGAGTCGGTCCAGCCCTCGGTGCTGGTCAAAGTCCCCACTAATTGACGCCGTTGTCGGGCGAGCCACATCCCCCAGATTGACAGCCCGTGAACCGAGCCCCTTGATTTGTCGAGAATTTACTCCGCCCAAGATGTCGTAGATGAACCTTTGTGCAATACTCACGCCGTCGGGTCCGGGTTTGGAAGCTGCTGATCGGCCGCTGTGTGCGTGCGCCCCGATTCTCTGTCCAGCATCCCAAACGCGGATGTTCGCGCCACGCGTTGTGTCGTGGACGCGCTCACACACACTGCTTCACCGTTGGAAGAGGACAATCGATCATGAAGACCAAGACTTTGCTGCTCCGTGCCGGACTCGGCTTCTTCTCCGCGATCTGCGCCGCCCAGGCGCAGTACCCGCTTGAGATCTACCAGGCCTACGGCGGGAACACCACCACGCTCACCGCCGGCAACTACCGCTACGACTACGTCGTCCTCCGCAACCGCAGCAGCAACGCCGTTGACCTCACCGGCTCCTCGCTCCAATACGCCTCGACCGTCGGAACAACTTGGTTTCGCGTCAACCTCGTGGGCATTGTGCCCGGCGATGGCTACTTCCTTGTCCGCCTCAGCGCCGCCGCCAGCGGCAATGACCTCCCGCTAACGTTTGATCAGACCAGCAACACCATCAGCGCCGCCGCCACCGCTGGTAAGTTTGCCCTGGTCGGCAACACCACCACGCTGACCGGCGCGTGCCCCACCATCGGCGTGATCGACTTCCTGGGCTACGGCGTGGGCACCAACTGCTTCGAAGGCACCGGCGTTGCTCCCGCCCCCTCGACCACTACCACCTTGCGCCGCGCCGACTTCGGCTGTACCGACACGAACAACAACAACACCGATTTCACCGCGGTGACGCACGCTCTAGCGGCAGACTTCCGCAACGCCTCGAGTCCGCCCGACAGCGAGTGCGTGACCGGCGAGTCCGACCTCTCGACCACCATCACGAACCCCAGCAACTGCGACGTCGTCCCCGGCACCGGCACCCTCGTCTACACCGTCACCGTCAGCAACGCCCAGCGCGATTTGGACTCCACCGGCATCGCCTCGACCATTACGCTCCCCCCCAACGTCACCTTCAACGCCGCCGCCGCCTCGCAGGGCTCCGCTGTTGCGGGTGTCGGGAACACCGTGGACTGGACCGTCGGCACGCTCGCGCTCGGCGCAAGCGCCACCTTGACGCTGACCTGCGATGTCGCCGGCTCCGGTGCCATCACCGCCATCGCCAGCGTCACCGGCAGCGGCGTCGACCTTTTCACCACGAATAACACCGCCTCCAAGTCCAACTTCATCGCCGTTCCCACCCCCGCGACGCTCCAGCGGGTGCTGATCACCAACCACCCCAGCGGCACCGTCGCGGCTCGCCTCGCAATCGTGCCAACCGGCACCCGCACCTGGAGCTCGCTCACTTCCGTCAGCTCCAACGTCTTTGCACGCTTCGGCGGCTCCGCCGATGGCACCAAGTTCAGCTTCGCCGGACAGCTCGACGGCTCTGATCCCACCAACGATCGCGCCCTGTTCATCGGTGACGCGACCCTCGCCACCCCGACCTGGACCGGCGTCGTCCAGAAAGGCACCACTTCCCTCTCGCCTGACCTGCCCACCGAGAACGCGGGTGCCACGCTCGATGGCCAGTGCTTCATCAACAACGCCGGCCAGCTCGCCTTCTCCGGCAACTCCGACCCCGCGACCAGCAACGACGCCTACGTCGCCCGTCGCAACGCCGACGGCACCATCAACGTCCTCGTTCGCGCTGGTGCCACCCTCCCCGCTGGCATCCCCAGCGCCGTCATTTGGGGCAGCACCATGGAAGCCACCGGCATCACCACCGCCGGCAACGCTTCCTTCCGCTCCACCCTGGCCGGCACAGGCACCAGCAGCCTGAACAACTCCATGTTCGGCCTGGCCACCAACGCCGCGACAGTCTCCACCCTCGCGCGAATCGGCACCACGCCGAACATCGACGGCTCGGGCATCGTGAGCGGCGATACCAACACCATGAAGTTCCTGGACAGCGCTAAGAGCTTCGGCTACACCACCGGCTGCTTCATCGCCGCCGACGGCGTGAACTGGATGCTCGCTGGCACCCTCAACGGCCCGCTCACCACCGCCGACGACATCCTCGTTCGCACCGGGGCCACGGTCGTTCAGGAGGGCAAGTCGATCCCGGGTGACCCGATCGGCCCCGGCATCAACGCGGGCACTTTCCCCGCACAGTGGTCCATGAGCCCCGCGGCCGACTGGGTCGCGTTTGGCCCGACCTCCGCCGCCACCAACAACGACGTCGTACTTCGCAACGGTGCCCTCTTCACTCGCACCGGCAGCCCGGTCATCGCCAGCGGCACCGAAGTCTGGTCCGACACCAACCCCCTGAGCCCGGGCGGCGTCACCGGCTTCACCAACACCTTCTTCTCCGTCTACACCAACGCCGGAGACACCATCGTCGCCGGCATCTCCGACGAGCCCACCCGTCGCTTCAACGGCGTCGTCGCCTGGAACAACACCACCATCATCCTTCGCGAGGGCGACCCCGTTGACATCAACGCCAACGGCCTCGCCGACGACAACGTGTTCGTCAACACCATCCGCGAAGGGCGCACGTGGATCGACGCCCAGCGCCGCGCGTACATCCAGGTCTCACTCCGCAGCAACAACCTCAACTGCGCCCTGGAAGAGATCGGCCACGCCGTGGTCATCATCGCGCTGCCACCCATCGCGGCGCCCCGCTGCAACGGCGCTGACATCGCGTATGACGACGGCCTGTTCCTCCCCCGCGCCGAGATCGTTGACGGCACCAACGGCACCCCCGCCATCCCCGGCCCGTTCACCAGCACCAACAACGGCGTGACCGAGGCCGACTACAACGTCTTCTTTGCTAACTTCTTCGACGCCAACCCGGTTACCGACATCGCCAACGATGACGGCTCCAGCCGTGTCCCCACCCCCGCCCCCAACACCGTGACCAACAACGGCGTGACCGAAGGCGACTACAACTTCTTCTTCGCCATCTTCTTCGACGGCTGCTCGCTGTAAGGCAGAGTGATGAGTGTCGAGCAACGAGTGCTGGGCGAAGACCGGCAATCGGGAATCGGCAATCGGCAATCGTGAACGCGAGAACCAAAGCCCCGGCTCATCTGAGCCGGGGCTCTTTGTTTGCACACCTACACCAACTCTTACCTGCCCAGTGCCCAGTCCACGGGCCTTGGCGCTTTCCCATCACGCCTTCACCAACCGCTCGCCCATCTCCGCCGCAAACGGCGCTAGCGCGTTGCGCGTGTCGATCACGAGCCGCGCGTGCATCGCCACCAACGCGAAGTCAAAGAGCCGATGGTGTGTTGCGATGATGACGCAGTCGTACGAAGCGATCGACTCGGGCGTGAGCGTGACGCTGGTCATCTCCAGGTCGTACTTGCGCCCCGGGTGCGTGGCGCTGACGTGCGGATCTGTGTAGTCCACCAGCGCGCCCATCTCGCGCAGGCGATCAATCAGCTCAAAGCTCGGGCTCTCGCGCACGTCGTCGATGTCCGGCTTGTACGCCAGCCCCATGATCAGCACCCGCGCCCGGTTCGCGCCCCGCCCACGCGACCGCATCGCCTCCACCGCAGCCCCAACCACCCGCGCCGGCATCGTCGTGTTGATCCGCCCCGCCAGCTCAATGAACTCTGAAGGCGTGCCGATCCGGCGCGCCAGCCACGCCAGATAGAACGGGTCGATCGGGATGCAGTGCCCACCCAGCCCCGGCCCGGGGTAAAACGGCATGAAGCCGAAGGGCTTGGTCTTGGCCGCGTCGATCACTTCCCAGATGTCGATCCCCATCGCGGCGAACACGACCTTCAGTTCGTTCACCAGAGCGATATTCACACTTCGAAACGTATTCTCCAGAATCTTTGAGCTCTCGGCGATCTCCGCCGAGCGCACCGGCACGATCTTCATGAACGCGCGAGCGTACAGCGCGCAGGCGACCCGCCCGCTCAACTCGTCCAGCCCGCCAACGACCTTGGGGATCGTGTGCGTCGGGTGCGCCGCGTTGCCGGGGTCTTCGCGCTCGGGGCTAAAGGCGACAAAGTAGTCGCGCCCCGGCAGCAGTTCCGGATGGGCCGCGAGCAAGGGTGCCAGGAACTCGTTGCGCGTCGTGCCCGGATACGTCGTAGATTCCAGCACCACCAGCTGCCCGGGCCGCAGGTGCCGCGCGATTGTCTCCGCTGAGCGCACGACGTACGACAGGTCGGGCTCGTGCCGGTCGTTTAAGGGCGTGGGCACGCACACCAGGATCGCGTCCGCCCGCGCCAGCTCCGTCTCGTCCGTCGTCGCGATGAACCGATCGCTGGCCGCCAGCTCGTCGTACACCTGCTGGCCCAGGTGCTTCAGGTACGCCCGCGCCGGGCGCGTTGCGAACGCCGCCGCCTTGGCCGGGTCCGTGTCAAAGCCAATCACGCCGCACCCGCCGCGATGAAACGCCCGCGCCAGCGGCAGCCCTACATACCCGAGTCCGATCACGCAGACCGTCACAGGCCCGCGCCCGAATCGCGCCAACGCGTCGTGCTCGTCCGCGCCGCCCATGCTCACGACTTCCCGACAAAATGAGAGTTACCAGCTCCGCCGCGGCCGGCGATCACCGACTCTCCGCAGAAGCGAGCGGGCAAGGGTGTGATCATGTCCCATGGTAGTGAGATTCGCCCCACGCGGACGCAACCCCCGGCCTGCCCGATTCCTGACCCCGATTCCCACTGCCCACCGCAAAGCGCAAACGTTCCCCCGTTTGCTTCACGCTACCAGCCGGGCCACAATGGCCGTCATGTGGGAGACGCTTGCCATCACGCTGGCGGTGATTCACTTGGTGGGCATCCTGCTCGCCGGTGACGCCGTGTTGACCGGGCGCACGCCCCAGGGTGCGATGGCCTGGGCCCTGGGGCTCATCCTGCTCCCTGAGCTCACGATCCCGCCGTATCTCATCTTCGGCTCGCGCCGCTTCGAGGGGTTCGTGCGCTCGCGCCGGCGTGGGCGCGCCGGGATCAACCGTGTCGTCAACGAGGTCGCCGCACGCTTTGAGCCGCACCGCGCCCGCGACACGCTGACCGACCCGGTGTTCATCCCCCTGGAACGGCTGGTCATGCTCCCCAGCAGCATCAACAACCGCGTTGACCTCCTCGTCGACGGGCAGGAAACCTTCGAAGCTATCTTCAAAGCCATCGACGAGGCCCAGAGCTACATCCTCGTGGAATACTACATCCTGCGCGACGACGAGATCGGGCGCGCCTTCCGCGACCGCCTCGCCCGCGCCGCACAACGCGGCGTACGCGTCCTGCTCATCTACGACGGCGTCGGCTCCTTCGGCCTCTCCAGCAAGTACCTCAACACCCTCCGCACCGCCGGCGTCCAGATCGTCGGCTTCCGAAGCTTCAAGCGATTCCGCGAGGTCCTCAGCTTCCTCACGCCCTGGCGGCGATTCCAGATCAACTTCCGCAATCACCGCAAGATCGTCCTCTGCGACGGACGCATTGCCTTCACCGGCGGCATCAACGTCGGCGATGAATACCTCCACAAGCACCACAAGCTCACTCCCTGGCGCGACACCCACGTCCGCCTCGAAGGGCCCTGCGCCCTCAACGCCCAGGTCGCCTGGCTCGAAGACTGGTGCTGCGCCCACGGCAGCCTCCCCGACCTCCAATGGATCCCCGTCCCCATCTCCCCAGACGCCGGCGGCACCGCCCGCGTCATGGTCGTCCCCTCCGGCCCGGGTGACCCGCTGGAAACCTGCGGCCTCATGTTCAACCACCTCATCTCCCAGGCCCGCGAACGCCTCTGGATCGCGACGCCCTACTTCGTTCCAGACTCCACCACCATCCACTCCCTGCAAATCGCCTCGATGCGCGGCGTAGACGTCCGCATCATCATCCCCGAAAAGTACGACAGCCTTCCCGTCTGGCTCTCCGGCTTCTCCTACTACGACGAAACCATCTCCGCCGGCATCCGCCTCTATCGCTACCAGCCCGGTTTCATGCACCAGAAAGTCGCGCTGGTCGACGACATCTCCGTCGTCGGCACCGCCAACCTCGACAGTCGCTCCTTCCGCATCAACTTCGAAATTACCGCCATCATCTCAGACGCCGCGCTCGCCAAACGCTTCCAGGCCATGCTCCAACGCGACATGGAACGCTGTCATGGCGTCGCCGCCCTCGACTTCCGACGCCGCTCCTGGCTCTTCCGCCTCGTGAGCAAGCTTTCACGCCTGATGGCCCCGATCCAATAGTCCCCGGCGCTAAGCTCCCCTCGTGAAGAAACAACCCAGTGAGGCCGCCCGCGACCGGCTCGCAGACCTTCTCCTCCGCCGCGCGCAGATCTGGCGCGCCGGCCTCGCCTCCAGCCTCCGCCGCTATTCACGCGAGATCGTCCAGGCCCCATCCCGCCGCCCGATCATCACCGGCGAGCCTGACTCGAACGAGCCCCTGAGCGTCCGCTGGTCGCGCCTCCCCTCCACCCCGGGCCTCTCCGGCCTCGCATGGCTAGGCCACTGCTCAACGCTCCTGAAGATCGACGGCCTCACCGTCCTCACCGACCCCGTCATGAGCCCGCAGGTCGGCTTGCGCCTGGGCCCCATGACCGTCGGCCCCCGGCGCCTTCTTCCGCCAATGCTGACCGCAGACTTGCCCCGTCCGGACATCATCCTCATCTCGCACGCGCACTTTGACCATCTCGACCGCCCGACGCTCAAACGCCTCGCAGATCGAAACACCCGCGTCATCACCGCCGCGTCAACTGCGCGCTACATTCCCTCCGGCTTCGGCCATGTTCAAGAACTGCGCTGGGGTGAGTCGGCGCAGCTCGGCGACGTCCGCTTCGCCGCCAGCCAGCCCAAGCACTGGGGCGCGCGCATGGGTTGGGACCATCATCGCGGCTTCAACAGCTACCTCATTCAAACCGCCTCCAACCAGCGCGTCTTCTTCGCCGGCGATACCGCCATGACCGACGCGTTTGACGCCATCGGCCCCGTCGAGCTCGCCATCATGGGCATCGGCGCCTACGACCCTTGGGAACACCACCACGCCACTCCCGAGCAGGCCCTCGCCATGGCCCGTGGCATGCGCGCCCGCGCCCTCCTGCCCGTTCATCACTCCACCTTCAAGCTCAGCGACGAACCCCTCGACGAGCCCATGAAGCGACTCTTGGCCGCCGCAGACCTACCTCCGTCACCAGATAAGGCCGCCGCCCAGAGCGTCGAGCGCATCCTCACGCCGCGCCCGGGCGAAGTACTTCACTACGAAGCTGGCCAAGCCCCCGCGGCCCCCGCGACCTCGCTTGACTCTCCGCCCGCACTCCCCACGCCGCTCGCGTGATTTGGCCGACTCGCGCTCCCAAGCGATGTACGATCTTCCATGAGCGACCTGCGCCATCAGATCCTCGGTCACGGCATCGACCTCGTCCCCGTCGCGCGCATCGCCAAGATCCTCGACGAGCACCGCGAGCGATTCCTCGAACGAACCTACACGCATCAGGAACGCCTTGACTGCCAGGGCCAGCGCCGCGAAGCGCAAAAACTCGCCGCCCGCTTCGCCGCCAAGGAAGCCGTCCTCAAGGCGCTCGGCACCGGCCTCACCCACGGCATCTCCATGACCGAGATCAGCGTCGTCAGCCTCCCCTCCGGCAAACCCACCGTCAGCCTCACCGGCAACGCGCTCCGCATCGCCCACGACATGGGCATCACGCGCTTCGAGATCTCGCTCACCGATACCGACGACTTCGCCATGGCTTCCGCCATCGCCATCGCCGAGCTCACCGGCCCTTGATCGTCAATCCATCTGTCAACGCCTCGCGCTCACGCAATCGTGCGCGCCGGCGGCACCGCCCGCGGAACCTCGGTCTTCGGCGACGACGTCGGTGCGGCCGGAGCCGGCACTGCCGGAGCAGTGGGGCCGGTGGGGCGGTTCATGCCAGGTGCCGCCGCGCCCGCATCGCCCGCGCCGTTGCCCCCAGCAGCAGGAGCAGTCGCGCCTGGCTTCGCCTCTGCCGTGATCGCGCCCCGCTTCGCGGCGATCGCCTTCTCACCCTCGCTCGCGTACCACTGCGCCCACTTCTCTTGGTCGTATCCAATCGTCGCGACCTTCGAATCCGGCGCGAGTTGCTGCGACAGCGCCACCAGCGCGCTGTGTACTTCTGTGCGATACGTGATCACATACGCATCAAACACCCGCAGCACCACGCCGTCGGTCACCGTTGACACCTGCGGATCAAACGCCACCGCCCCTTGCCCAACCACCGGCGTCAGATCGCTGATAAACGCCCGCTGCGTGCCGATGACGATCTGCGCGATCGCGCCCGCCCCCGGCTCCCCGGCGTTGCTAGGCCGCACCTGGGCCGCGATCATCGAGGGGATCGCCTCGTACAGCCGAAGCCCCAAGGCCATGTTTGCCGCCGTCGCCGCCCGCGCGTTGTCTGATGACTCCAGCCCCGCCGCAATCACCGATTGAACGCCCATCGGCACATCGCCCTTGAGCTGCCACGAACGCCGCTCCACCGCGCTCATCGCGCCCTTCTTCAGCGTCAAGTTCTCCGCCGTCATCGCCACCCACGCCACCGTCGCGTCGCTCGCATCGGTCTTCAGGTCTGCCAGCATCTCCAGCACCCGCACGCGCACCCCGTCCGGTTCGCCCGCGAACACGTCGAGCATGATCGGCAGCGCCACCGGGTCGCCCGCCATCTGCCGCAACCGCTCCATCCCCGCCGCACGCACCGCCTCTGATCGCACGCCAGTGAAGTGCCGATTTCGCACCACCTGCAAGTCGCGCCGCAGCACAAACTTCCTCGTCGCCATTTCCTTTGCCGAGAGCGCCGCGCGCTCCATCTCTTCGGCGGTCTCCGTTGTCCGCACCTCGGGCACGCCCTTGCCCTTGGGCGGCTGCGCCGTCGGCTCGCCCATCCCCATCGCGCCGCCGCTCAGCGACAACAACGTCGCAATCGACAGCAGACCACCCAGGTTCCGGCGTAACGAACTAGCTGTGGGCATGGCAAACCCCTTGTATCGCAAACCCAACTCGCGCACCGCACCATCCACCGCGGCCCTTACGAGTCACAGCCCCCTGTCGATATATACACGATGCGCCAAGCTTCGGATTCCCGTCGGTGCCCGAATCGTCCAAATCCCCAGCCGTCCGCCCTAGTTCCGGTTCAAGGACAGCACCGCACCGGGTAAACCCGACCGTGCCCGCGCCAGTTCCGCCGCAGGTCGCGTCGTAAACGTCCCGATCTGTACGGCAAACAACTGGGAACCCGGCCCCGCCGTCGTCGGCACCACCCGCGGCGGCGGCAGTCCCGCCCGCTTCGTCGTCGGCGCATACTGCGTCCTGGACTGCTCCGCCCGCTGGCGCGACTGAAACGCCCCCACCTGGATCGTGTACGGCCCCTGCACCAGTCGATCCTGCAACGACTTCTTCAACATCGCGTCTTGCACCGTCTGCAACCCGCGCTGGAACGACGCCCGCGCCTGCGCCGGCTGCCCAAGCTGTTCATAGCTATCCCCCGCATACAACGCAGCCCGCGCGCCGTCATCACCGCTCAGCCGCGACGACGCCGACCCCAGCATGACCGACGCCTGCGAATAGCGCCGCTCGTTGAACGCCAGCAACCCCAGCGTCGCGTTGGCGTTCCCGCCGATCTCCGGCTCCGCGTGCGAAGCCAGCGGTCGCAGCCACTTTTCCGCCCCTGTGCGATTGTTCATCGCATACGCCGACTGCCCGGCGATCAACGCCGCGCGATCGCGATCCACCCCGCTCGCGTCCTTTGCATATGCCTCGGCCTTTGCCCCCGCCTCCGCAAACCGCCCGCTCCGATACGCCTCGGTAACTTCCTCCAGCGACCCGCTCGCCCGGTTCCCGGCGCACCCGCCCAGGCCCAGCATTGACACCATCGCGATCATCATCGCCAGCGCGCACCGGCCGCGCCGCTCGACTCGCATCGCGCGCACCGAAGCCAACCATCGCAGACCACCGATCAGGTTCAAGACGTTCATGCCCCTCATATGTCGGCCGTTCACCCGTCTGGCAATCAATCACACCACCACGCCAAACCCTCTCCCCGCCTCCGCCCTTTTTGCCACCGCCCCGCTCGCCCCCAGCATTCCCGCCCCGCCCTCGGTATCTTCATACCTTCCCCCGCCCTTCCGCCTCACCCCCTCGCCTCCCCGCCAATGCCCCATGCCAACGCTCAAGGAACCTCATGGCCTCTATCCACTGGCCCCTCATCCGCGAACTCGCCGCTCGTCCCTTCCGCACGCGCATCATCGACGACACCCGCTCCTACCGCGGCCTCGATCTCCTCGTCGCCTCGCTCACGCTCGCCGACGCGATCGACCGCCGCTCCACCTCCCGCACCCTCGCTTTCCTCCTGCCCACCAGCGGCCTCACCCCCTTGGCCATGCTCGCCGCGTGGTCACTTGGCAAGACCGTCGTCCCGCTCAACTACCTCCTCAAGCCCGAGGAGCTCCAGTACGTCGTCGATGACTGCGAGACCGACACCATCGTCACCGTCCGCGCCATGCTCGAGTTCATGGGCCACACCCCGCGCTGCAAGAACATCATCTTCCTCGAAGACCTCCCCTTCAAGTCCATCCCGATGCCGCGCTGGCCCGCGCTAAATGACGACTCCGATCTGGGCGTGCTCCTCTACACCAGCGGCACCAGCGGCAAGCCCAAGGGCGTCATGCTCTCCCACGCCAACATCACCTCCAACATCCGCCAGATCCGCTCCTGGATCCCCTTCGGACGCGACGAGGTTTTCCTCGGCTGCCTCCCGCAGTTTCACTCCTTCGGCCTCACCGCCCTCACGCTCCTGCCCCTGCTCTGCGGTTGCAAAGTCATCTTCGCACCCAAGTTCGTCCCGCAACGCATCATCCGCCTCTTCCGCGACCATCGCCCCAGCGTCTTCATCGCCATCCCCTCGATGTTCAACGCCCTCCTCCACCTCAAAGACGCCTCCGCCGACGACTTCAAATCGCTCCGCTTCAGCGTCAGCGGAGGCGAGCCCCTCCCCGACACCATCATCAAGCGCTTCAAAGAACGCTTCAACGTCACCATCGCCGAGGGCTACGGCCTCACCGAGACCAGCCCCGTCAGCAACTGGTGCCGCCCCGATGAATACAAAGTCCACAGCGTCGGCCGCCCGCTCCCGGAGATGACCCAGAAAATCATCTCCATCGAGCACGGCCAGGAACTCCCCCCCGACCAGGACGGCGAGATCCGCATGCGCGGGCCCAACATCATGCAGGGCTACTTCAAACTCCCCGACGCCACCGCCGCCGCCTTCGATGAACACGGCTACTTCCGCACCGGCGATATCGGCCGCTTCGATCAGCAGGGCCACCTCTACATCACCGGCCGCCTCAAAGAGATGCTCATCATCGGCGGCGAAAACGTCTTCCCCCGCGAGATCGAAGAAGTCATCAACACCCACCCCAGCATCAAAGACTGCGGCGTCATCGGCATCACCGACCCAATGCGCGGCGAGCAACCCGTCGCCTTCGTCGAACTCAAAGAAGGCGAAACATTCGACCCCCAATCCATCCTCTCGCTCTGCCGCGGCAAACTCGCCAACTACAAAGTCCCCGCCGAGATCCGCCACCTCGAATCCCTACCCCGCAACCCGACAGGGAAGATCATGCGAAGAGAGTTGAAGAAGTTGCTCACGCCTCAGTAAGGACCACGAGTAAAAGTACGTCCGGAGAGAAATCACATCGGTCCTAGCGGTTGTAGGTAGTCCCGATACGCACCAACAGGAACGATCGACGGATCTTGATCAAACGGATCGTGATTTGTCACTCGCTTGAATCGCTGCCACGCCATCTCGTACCGATCGTCTTCGCAAAGTAGAGTATCGATGAGCACACCGACTTCATCCTTTGTCTTGGACTGTGCAACAGTCTTGTCAAAGAACCGAAGCAGCATGACCTGTCGCGGCGTGGGTGGTCGCTTCTGAAGAAGCGATTCGATGAGCATTGATGCTTCTCCCTTTTTCATCCCAGAGCGTGCGCTTCCTCCCAAGCCGATGATGTACTCAAGCTGAGCTTGGGTCGCTGGCTCCCGGTGCCAGCGTGGAATGGGCTCATCCGGATTTCGCGACGGCGTACCAACCTCTTCAAGATGTGTTTCGATAACGCCGCGAATCTCTTTGGGCGCGATTCGTTGAAACGCGACCTTGAGGTTATATGCTTCGTAACGATCTACGTTGGCGTCGTACACTATTTCTCGCGTAATCAACCGGAGAACTTCAAAGGCACGGATGCTCGTCTTTGTTCTGCACACAAAGGTGTGCATATCTTGAACCTCATTGATGGTGAGGTTGCCATCGTGGCAACTCGACAAGATCATATTTAATAGTCGCCAACCCTCTGGGGATTCAGCCTCTTTCTTCGTAAGCGTGATTCGCCCGGGTGGGAACATTGGCGGATACTACCAGAGATCGCGCGCCCAGCGCATCCGCGAGCCAGCTCGATGCGAGCCCCTCACCCGTCGACCAACTCCCCCTCCCCAATCATCCCCACAATCGCCCCCACATCCCCCGTCAGCACCCGGTCCTCCCTCAGCGTCTTCACCCGCTCCCTGATCTTCGCGTGCGCCGCCTCCACCCCGCGCCCTGATTTCAGCGGCCGGTGCGTGTCCAGCGCCTGGGCCGCGCACAGCAACTCGATCGCCACCACGTTCGTCGCCAGCTCCAGCGCCCGGCGCGCCTTCGCGGCCCCTCGCGGCCCAAACGAGTTGTAATCCTCCATCCCCGCGCACGTCGAAATGTTCGACACGCTCGCCGGCATCGTGAGCCCGATCATCTCGTTCACGCACGCGGCGCTGGTGTACTGCGCGATCATCAGCCCGCTGCTCAGCCCCGGCTGCGCCGTCAAGAACGGTTTCAACCTGCTCTCGGGCTCAAACGCGCCCGTCATCAGATACGTCCGCCGCTCGCTGATCCCCGCAATATGACAGAGCGCGATCGCCAAGCAATCCAGCGGGATCGCCAGCGGCATGCCATGAAAGTTCGCCCCCGAAACGATCGCATCATCGACACTCCCCGCGCCGCCACTCTCGCCCCCGCCAGCAAACACCAGCGGGTTGTCCGTCACGCCGCCAAGCTCCGCATCCACGATCGTCATGACGTGCGTGATCATCTGCAGCGCCGCGCCGAGCACCGTTGGCGCCGCGCGCAGCGAATACGGATCCTGCACGCGCGGGTCGTTCTCGACATGGCTTTCAACGATCTTCCCGCCGCGAAGCAGCCCACGGATTCGCTCCGCCGCGCCGCGCCCGCCCCAGTTGTTCCGCGCCACATACAAGCGATCATCCAAAAACGAGTGCGAAGCGCGGCAGCCATCAATGCTCATCGCCGTCGCAACGCACGCCGCGTCAAACAATCCCATCGCGTCTCGCGCCAAGAGCGCCCCCTCGGCGCACATCAAATGCGTGCCGTTGATCAACGCCAGCCCTTCCTTCGCCTCAAGCGTCAGCGCCTGAATCCCTGCATCCTTGAGCGCCCTGGCGCCGGGCATCTCCCTGCCAACCTTCGCGCCCACCCGCACACCAGCGCCCGGCCCACGCACCGTCGCCACGCCCTCGCCGATCATGCACAACGCAATGTGCGCCAGCGGCGCAAGATCACCCGACGCGCCCACCGAACCAATCGACGGCACCCGCGGCACAACCCCCGCATTTAACATCCCCACCAGCGTCTGCACCACCACCGGCCGCACCCCCGACATCCCCCGCGCCAGCGACCCCGCCAGCGTCACCATCATCGCCCGCACCAACTCCTCCCGCAGCGGCTCACCCACCCCCGCGCTATGCGATCGAATCAGATTGCGCTGCAACGCCGCCAAGTCCGCGGCCCCGATCCGCTGCTTCGCCAGCGACCCAAACCCAGTATTGATTCCGTAGTGCGCCTCGCCATCGGTCAGGCAACCCTCAACCACCCGACGCGACCGCTTCATCGCCGCGATAGACCGCGGCGAAACCGAAACCGCCGCGCCCCCACGCGCAACCCGCGCCACCGCCTCAATCGACAGCGCCCCCGGTGTGAGCACAACACCATCGCCACCCGCCGCCTTTGACGGACCTGCACGTTCAATCATGCGTCCAGCGTACCACCCGCCACCCCCCGGTTCCTACCGAAGTCGGTCACGCTCGCCTCTCAACCCTCACGGTGCCCCAATCCCCACATGCGCCGGCTTGTCATGGCTCACCATCTCAAAGCCCGGGAACTGCTTGATGCCGTTCTGCGTCGGCGTCCGGCCCTTGCCCCGCAGGTCCGTCGGCGTGCGCTCCGGGATGATGAAGTCGCCCGGTGGCAGCGAATCGCTGAACTTCAGCGCCGCGTCCGCCGCCATCAGCATCGTCTCGTCGGCGTTGAAGTAGCACGCGCGATACGAGTTGCGGATCTCCAGCTCCGCCAGGTCAAAGAAGTGCAGCGCCGCCGCCTTGTTGCGCGCAAACTCCAGGTCGCTCCCGTTCCCGCCGCCGCTCGCGTGCGTCTTCAACTCGCTGTCCAGCTTCGCCAGCGTACACAGCCACCCATGAATCATGATCGCGGCGTCCGCCAGCCTCGCCTGCACCGCCTGCCGATCCAACAGCTTCACGTCAAACTTCTTGCTCATGGCTTTGAACTGGTACGTGTGCTCGCGCACCAGCGCGCTCACCCGATCGGCGTGCTCCTTCAGCTCCGGGCTCACCTTCGTGATCTTCGGGAACGGGCGCCGGATACCACCAAACACCTCCAGCCCCAGCGGGATCGCGATCTTCATCACCGCCGGCCGCAGACCATTCTTGATCGCCTTGCCGAGGAAGCTGAACAACCCCTCATCGTCATCCTTCGTCAGCGCGTTTTTGATGCCCACCATCTGCTCAGCGAGCTGCTTGCCGCCGTAGCCGAAGATGTAGCACTGCATGACCTCGTTGGCGCCCTCGACGATCAGGTTGATGCGCGAGTCGCGAAAGATCCGCTCGATCTCGTTCTCGGTCATGTAGCTCTCGCCGCCCATGATCTGCATCGCGTCGTTCACCGCGCGCCAGCCCATCTCCGAGCAGAAAACCTTGCACATCGCAGTCTCGACCTGGATGTCTTCGTCCTTGCGGTCCAGCATGCCCGTGGTCATGTACAGCACCGCGTCCATCGAGTAGCACATCGCCGCCATGTGCGCCACGCGCTTGCGGACGAGCTCCTGCTTGGACAGGGGCGCCTGAAACTGGTAGCGCGTCTGGCTCCACTTCACGGACTGTTCCATCGCGCGCTTGGCCCCGCCGATCATCCCGGCGCTCAGCGTGCAGCGCCCGTAGTTGAGGCACGACAGCGCGATCTGCAAGCCGCGCCCCTCCTGACCCAGCAGGTGAGACTTGTGTACACGCACGCCGTGGAACCGGATGCGCGCCTGCCACGTCCCGCGGATCCCGCACTTGCTGCGGTTCTTCTGATAAATCTCCACCCCCGCCATGTCCGGGTGCAAGACCAGCGCCGAGATCTTGCCCTTGCCATCGCTTCGCTGCTCGCGCGTCATCACCGTGAACAGCCCGCTGATCGCGCCGCTGGTGGCCCACTTCTTCTCGCCCGTGATCACGTAGTAATCCCCGTCCTTGACAAACGAAGTCTCCGCCCCGCCCGCATCACAGCCAACATTCGGCTCGCTCAGGCAGAACGCGCTCACCCAGTCCTTAGCCAGGTGCGGCAGCCACTTCTTCCTCTGCTCTTCGTTGCCAAACAGCATCACCGCCTTGCACCCGATCGACTGGTGCGCCGAGACCAGCACCGCAGTCGATCCGTCGTACTTCCCGATCAACTCCAGCACGCGGTTGTAACTGGTGATCCCCATCCCCAGCCCGCCGTACTCCTTCGGGATCGTCATCCCCAGCACGCCAAAGCCAAACAACCTGTCGATCACCCAGCGCGGGATTTCTTGGTCCTGGTCAATCGCCACCGACGGGTGCTCGTTCTTGAGATAGTCCTCGAGCTTCGCCAAAAGCTGATCGCACTCGGCCTGCTCCCGTGCATCCTGCTTCGGAAACGGGAAGTAGAAGTCCTGCTTCACGTTCCCCCAAAACAAGTTTTTCACCGGCCCCATCTTCGTCGGCTCGGCGCCAAGCCATTCCTCAGCCTGCTCAAGAAGCTTCTTGTCCGCCTCGGAAATGCCCTTGAGTTTCTTCAGATCAGCCATGGTCCAAACTCCGCGCAGGTGAAGGTACCGCCGCGGCTGGATCTCGCCCTCCAACCGCGCCAAGAGGTTCATCGACTTTAGCGCCCCGCCCCATCGCACGTGGCTCGCACCCGCGATTCACCACTCAAACCACCCTAGCACGCAGACCTCCGGCCCCACGCCCTTGGCCCGCACCAGCACTCCCCTCACCCGCTCGCCTTCGCCACCAGCACCAGCGGCCCCGCCGACACCACCACCCCGCCCGGCTTCTCGCGCGTGATCGCAAACGCCCCCGGCTTTCGCACTTCTACCGCGCGATTGATCTTGACCATCACCTCGCCAGCTGACGTCACGTCAAACACCCCACCATCCACCGGGTGCTTGTCGCGCGTGGGGTCCACGATCCACAGTTGATACTGCATCACCTTCGGATCGTTCACCGCTAGCCCGCTGAACTTCATGTACCCCGCCTGCGACTCATCGCTCCACACCACCTCGCCCTTGACGCCCTTCAACTCGTCCACCCCCGGCTCAAACGCGAGGCGAACCACGTCCTTCGCCATATCGACCGACTCTCGCTGACGTCGCTCCTGCGCCAGACGCTGACTTGCGGGATCTATCTGCGACGGACGATTCAACAGCACCACGCTGAGCAGCGCCAACGCCGCCGCCGCCGCCAGCCACCCGCCAACCGCCGCGTATCGCCCGCTTGCCGCGCTGGGCATCAATCGCATCGTCTCGCCGACACGCCCTGCCTGCTCCTCATCATCCGCTCGACCAACCAGCGCTAGCGCCTTTCGCCCGGCCCCACCCATCGCCGCGCCAATCAACCGCGTCCTCAACTCCGCCGTGAGCGGCTGTTCTGCCACCTCAGCGATCATCGCCAGCTCCGCCGCCGCGATCGTCCGATGCCACAGCGCGCGCTCGTCAGCGTTGGTCGCGCTCAGCAGCTCCTCAAGCTCGCGCTCCTCGTGCAGCGTCAGCCCGTCGACGCTCTGCGTCGTGAGCAGCTCCGCCAGGCGCTCTGCCTGCCCGCTGTCGTCAACTTCAACTCCCGAGGTGTGCTCGCTCATGCGTTGCCCCCCTCGCCGGCCATCGCCCGCTGCTGCGAGATCGTTTCGCGCAGCCGCATCAACGCTCGCCGGATCGTCGTCTTCACCGTCCCCAAGGGCTGCCTCGTGTAGTCCGAGATCCGCTGGTGCGACCAGCCCAGCCCGAACGCCATCCGCAGCGCGTCCTGCTCCGCCGGGCGAAGCGCCTCGACCTCTCGTTTCACCGTCGCCACCGTCGCCTCCAGCGCCTCGCGCGTCGCTAGCCCCGCCGGCCCCCCGGCGCTCAGCCCACCATCACCCATGTTCCCCCTGCCCCGCTCGGCACCCTTTGCCCCGCCCCCGCCAGACAAGCCATCCAGCCGCACCACCGCACGCTTGCGTGATTGCTCCGCCCGCCCGCGATCGATCAGCCGCCGCCGCGCGATCACCGCGACAAACGTGCGCGCCGACGCGACGCTCGGATCAAACCGACCCGCGTGACGCCACAGCTCAATGAACACCTCCTGCACCGCGTCATCGTGCTCCGAGGGGTTCATCAGGATCTGCCGCGCAAGTGATGACACAAGTGGTCCAAATCTGTCAATGCACAAGGCCACCGCGCCAGACTCGCCGGTCGCCGCACGCCGCAAAATATCCACATCCTCATCCAGGACCAGCCCCGATCCTCACGCGTGATCAACCATCGTGGACAAGCTCCACTCATCGTTCGGACCGTCCGAACCATCGGATTCAGAGTATCGCCCTCGCACACGCCCCGCCGGCTTGAGTGGCCAGCCTCTCAGGTGGCCCGCCTCTCCGAGGCGGGTCGCCAGCGCCCCAACATCCGCAACTACCCTCCTCACTTTCGGAATCCACCTCACCGCCCTCATCCGAACATCCCCCACCAGATCACGCACGCCGCCATCCACGAGAGGAAGCGGCGGCGGTGCAGAAACGGCCCGAATGTCGGGCCGTTTTCTTTTTCTGCATCATCGCTCTCCTCACCATCCACCAACCCGTGCCTCCGCGCCGCGCCCCCCGCGGCCCTCGCGCCCCTCGCGCCACCGCGCCACCGCGCTCCCGCCCCTCGCGCCTCTCGCGCCTCTCGCGCCTCGCGCCACCGCCCCTCGCGCCTCCCAGGCCGTAGGCCTGCAACGCCAATAGCCGGGGGTGCGTCGGCCTCCGACCTACCCCCGGAAACGCGCATCCCACCAATCACCGCACCCTGAAAGGGTGCTCCCAGCGTTTCCCCCAACCCCGCCGCTAACATCCGCCCCGTGCGTCCCGACGACCCCGCGCTGCTCGCTCTCCTCCTAAACGCCTACGCCCAGGGCGTCTTTCCCATGGGCACCGACGCCCCCGTCCCCGCCCACAAACTCGGCCTCGCCGGCGCCCGCGGCCGCTGGGTCCACTGGGTCACCGTCGACCCCCGCTCCATCATCCCCTTGGACTCCTTCCGCCCCAGCCGCTCCCTCCGTAGCACCGTCCGCGCCAAGAAGTTCGTTGTCACAAGCAACGTCGCCTTCGCGCGCGTGATTCAGTCGTGCGCAAATGTGCCGCGCGGCACATCTTCCGGCGGCACCTGGATCAACCCCTGGATCATCGACGCCTTCCTCACCCTCCACGCCGCCGGGCACGCGCACTCCATCGAAGCCTGGCTCATCGACCCCGCCGCGCCCGACGCGCCGCCCACCCTCGTTGGCGGGCTCTACGGCGTGCAGCTCGGCGGGGCGTTTTGTGGCGAGAGCATGTTTTCGCGACCCGACCTCGGCGGCACCGATGCCAGCAAGGTCTGCCTTGTTCACCTCGTACACCACCTTCGCCAGCGCGGCTTTGCCCTGCTGGACACGCAGTACTCAAACCCGCACATGGACCAGTTCGGGATCAAGAACCTGCCGCGCGCGGAGTATTTGGGGTTGATCCGGAGCGCTAGCGCGATGACGGTGGATTGGGGTTGGCCGGCGAGTCTGGTTGAGCGTTGAGGCTGATCGTGTTCTTGCGGGGTGTGGGCGAGGGTCAATAGAATCGGCGATGAGCGGAATGCAAACACACGCGACGTCGGCGGTTCAGCGGTGCATTGATCCCACCTGCGGTGTGGAGTGTGCGATTGGTGACGTGCGCACCGGGTGCGGCGCGTGCGGGGCGCTGCTGGATGTTGTGTATGCGTGGGGCGCGGGGGCGCCGAGGGATTGGTCGTTTGCGGAGCGGCGATCAAAGTCGGGCGCGGCGGCGCTGGGTGGGAGCGGGGCGCTGGATGCTTCGGGCGTGTGGCGGTTCCGGGAGTTGATTTCATTCTTTGATGATGAGTCGCGGATCTGCTCGATCGGCGAGGGACGCACGCTGCTGCAAAGGGCGGATCTGTTGTGCAAGCACCTGGGGTTTTGTCCGTGCGGCGGAGGGGTGAGCGAGAATGTTGTTCGTGCGGAACAAGTGATGAGCGCGACGTCGCTGGTTGGTCAGGCGGGCGGGCCGGGCGCGTGTCCGACCGGGGGCGGGTGTTCGGGCACTGGTGGTTTGTACTTGCAGTATGAGGGGATGAACCCGTCGGGCTCGTTCAAGGACAACGGGATGACCGCGGCGTTCACGCACGCGCGGATGGTGGGGGCCAAGGTCGTCGCGTGCGCGAGCACGGGGAACACCAGCGCGTCGATGGCGATCTATGCGATTCAAGCGGGGATGAAGGCGGTGGTGTTTGTTGGGGATGGGAAGATCGCGTTTGGGAAGTTGAGTCAGGCGCTGGACTATGGGGCGATGACGTTGCAGGTGGCGGGGGACTTTGATGCGTGTCTGAAGCGCGTGAAGCACATTGCGGAGAATGTGCCGAGCGCGGGGGTGTATCTGATGAACTCGGTGAACCCGTTTCGGCTGGAGGGGCAGAAGGCGGTGATGTATCGGGTGCTGGAGGGATTGGGTTGGCGGGTGCCGGATTGGATCGTGGTGCCGGGCGGGAACCTTGGGAACTGCTCGGCGTTTGGGAAGGCGTTTATGGAGATGAAGGAGTTGGGGCTGGTGGATAGGGTGCCGCGGCTGGCGGTGGTGAACGCGGAGGGAGCGAGCACGCTGGATCGGATTTATAACGGGCTGGGTGTGCGGTGGAACGGGGGGGCGTACTTCAGCGATGGGGGGCTGGAGAAGACGAACGCGGAGTATGCGCGGATGGATGCGCAGAACGAGCGAGCGCACACAGTGGCGACGGCGATCGAGATCAACCGGCCGGTGAACCTGAGCAAGGCGCTGCGGGCGCTGGAGGTGATGAACGGCTCGACGCGCGCTGGCGAGTGGAAGGATGGGAGCGCGGGCGTGGTGCGCAGCGTGAGCGACGAGACGATCAAGGAGTTCAAGGCCTTGGTGGGGAAGTTTGGGTATGGGTGCGAGCCGGCGAGCGGCGCGAGCGTGGCCGGTGCGCATGCGCTTTTGCGCGAGGGCGTGATCAAGGCGGGGGAGCGGGTGGTGTGTATTTTGACGGGACACCAGCTCAAGGACCCGGACGTGACGGTCGGGTATCACACTGGTAAGGGCGAGAAGGCGACGATCGGCGGGCGCTATGCCAATGCGCCGGTGAAGGTGGCTGATGAGTTGGAGGCGGTGCTGGCGGAGATCCGGAAGTTGACGGTGTGAGAAGTGGCGGATCGGTGAAGTGGCAGAGTGGCAGAGTGGCAGAGTGGCGGAATACGGATCCATTTACGTTTGAGGGTGCGGGTGGGTTAGGATTGATGCGTGCCGCGGACCTTGCTTGGTTTGCTCGCACACTTTGTCACTCTGGCTCTTTGCCACTTCGCCACTTCCCCGCTCTGCTACTTCCCCGCTCTGCCACCTCCCCGCCCTGCCACTTCCTCGCCCTGCCACTTCACCGATTCGTCCGGAGATTTCAATGAAGAAGATCATCAAGTTTGCGTTGATCGGCGTGGGCGCGCTCGTGCTGCTGCTGATTGTGGGCGTGTTTGTGGCGGTGATGTTTATCAACTCGATCGCCAAGGGGGCGGTTGAGCGTGGGGCGACGTATGCGCTGGGGACGCCGACGACGGTTGGGTCGGTGGACCTTGGGCTGATGGGCGGGACGTTTGAGATGAAGAGTTTGGACGTGAAGAACCCGACGGGTTTTTCGAAGCCGAGCTTTTTGGGGCTGGGCAGAACGTATGTGACGGCGGACTATTCGACGCTGAGGCAGCCGCTGGTCACGCTGCCGGAGTTGACGCTGGAGAACCTGGCGCTATCGCTTGAGAAGAACGCCAGTGGCGCGAACTACCGGGTGATCATGGATAGTTTGAAGAAGGTGCAGGGAGCGGGCGGCGCGCAGCCGCCGACTGGCAAGCCGGCGGATGGGCAGAAGTTTGTGATCAAGCAGCTTCGGATTCGCAACGTCAAGGTGGACGCGGCGATCGCGGTCGTGCCCGGCGGACTGGGCGCGGTGGGTGGCGTGATCAACAAGGCGACGGCGCTGAACATCACGATCGACGAGATCAAGCTCGACGACGTCGGTCGGACGGGCTCGGGCGTCGGGGGCACGGGCGTGACGATGAGCGAGTTGACGGGGATCATCACGCAGGCGGTGCTGTCGGCGGTGGCGGACAAGGGCGGCGGGATCTTGCCGGGGGACTTGCTGGGCGATCTACAGAACGGGCTGGGGTCGCTGAAGTCGCTGCGTGAGCTGGGGGTCGGGAGCATGACGGCGGTCGCGGAGAAGCTCGGCGAACTCAACAAGGAGCTGGGCGAGGCGGGCAAGAAGATCGAGGGTGAGGTGAAGGGCGTGCAAGAGAAGGTCAAGGGGATTGGCGAGGGGCTGGGGAAGCTGATCCCGGGCGGGGAGAAGAAGTAGTTGCGAGTTGCGAGTTGCGGGTGGGGCAGGCGGAGCGATGAGCGATGAGTGCTGAGCGATGAGGGATGAGTGCTGAGTGCTGAGTGGGGGAACGCTCAGGCGCGCTGCGGTTGGGGCATGGGTCAATGGCGAAGTGTTTGTTCGTTGGTGATGATGAGGTGGACGGGGAAGTCGTGGGGGTCGGTGGGGATGGTGGAGAGAAGTTGGGCGTGGAAGGCGACGCCGATTGTGCGGACGTGTGGTGGGAGGGTGGCGAGGAAGCGGTCGTAGAAGCCGCCGCCGCGGCCTAGACGATGGCCTTGGTGGTCGAAGGCGAGTGCGGGGACGATCACAACGTCAAGCTCGTTTGGCGCGACGCGCGGGGCGGTGGGGTTGGGCTCGCGCAGGCCGAGGCGGTTGAGCACGAGGTCGGCCGACCAGTTGGTGATGTGCGCGGGCCACATTTCTTTGGTGGCGAAGTTGAGCGCCGGGACGCAGAGCCGCGGGTGTGGGAAGAGCGCGGCACGCGCGGCTTCGTGATGGCAGTGCGCAGGTGGAGGCGGCGGGGGTGATGAGGCGGGAGATGCGGGTCGTCCGTCGCAGCGCTGCACGAGGTGGGGCCACTCGATAGCGATCGGCGTCACATCTACCTCGTGGCGCAGCGGCGCGTAGAGCATGAGCGTGCGTGCGTTGAGCACTTCAGGAAGTTCCAGGAGTCGGGCACAGATCTGTCGCGATCGGAACTCCGCGGCGTCGGCGGGCTGGGCCGCGAGCCAGAGTTTCATGCGGGCGCGCAGGGCGACCTTGGACTCCGCAGGGGTCGGGGGGCGGGGTGGAGCGGGCGGATCGTCTTCGGGTTGAGGCGTGCGACTGGACACGGGCGTGAGTTTATCTGGACGCCGGGTCTGCGGACAGGCGTTTATTCACGGGATTCGCGTTGAGCTTGGGCGCGGAGTGCCAGGGCTTCTTCGAGGCGGTCTTTGAAGAGCTTTTCGTTGCCGTGGGTGGTGGGGTGGTAGTAGCGGGCGTTGACGCCCAGGTAGTCTTGCTGGCCGACGACGCCCAGCAGGGGGCTGGGGATGCCGGCGTCGTGGGTGTAGGCGTAGGACTCGGCGGGCTTGGTGCTGCCGGCGGAGAGTTGGTGAGACTTGCGGACGTTGCCGTCTTTGATGTGGCTGGGGACGGTGACGCTGCGGCCCTTGCGTACGTCGTCAAGCGCGGCTTCGATGGCGGCGTAGCTGGCGTTGCTCTTGGGTGAGAGCGCGAGATAGGTGGTGCATTGGGCGAGGGTGATGCGGCACTCGGGCATGCCGACGCGCTCGACGAGCTCCCACGCCGAGGACGCGACCATGAGGGCGCGCGGGTCGGCGTTGCCGATGTCTTCGCTGGCGAGGATCGCCAGGCGGCGCGCGATGAAGCGCGGGTCTTCGCCGGCTTCGAGCATGTGGGCGAGCCAGTAGAGCGCCGCGTCAGGGTCGCTGGCGCGGACGGACTTGATGAAGGCGCTGACGGTGTCGTAATGGCCGTCGCCGGTGGGGTCGTAGACGATGGCTTTTTGTTGGATGGAGTCTTGGGCGATCTGGAGGGTGATGAAGACCTTAGTCGGCAATCGGGAGTTGGGCGGGGTCGGCAATCGGGATTCGGCAATCGGCAACCGGGGGGAAGGCAGGGGCGATTCGGCGCTTGGAGGTCTTTCCTGATTGCCGGATGACGAATGCCGGTTGCCGTCGGCCTCAGCACGATTGCCGGTTGCCGAATGCCGGTTGCCGTCGGCTTCAGCCCGATTGCCGGTTGCCGATTGCCGGTTGCCGGTTGTTTCAGAGCTCAACACGGCGACTTCGAGGGCGGTGAGGGCGCGTCGGGCGTCGCCGTCGGACTTGGTGGCCCAGAGGTGGAGGGCGTCGGGATCGACGTGGAGGTTGAGGTTGCCGTAGCCGCGGGAGGGGTCGGCGATGGCGCGTTGGAGGACGAGTTTGATATCGTCGATGGAGAGGGGTTCGAGGCGGAGGAGGGTGCTGCGGCTGACGAGCGCGGAGTTGACGGCGAAGAGGGGGTTTTCGGTAGTAGCGCCGATGAGGGTGATGAGGCCGCGCTCGACATCGGCGAGGAGGACGTCTTGCTGGGAGCGGGAGAAGCGGTGAATTTCGTCGAGGAAGAGGACGGTGCGGCCGCCTTCGTCGGTGAGGCGGCGTTCGGCGGTGGCGATGATTTCGCGGATGCGTTGGACGCCGACGCTGGAGGCATTTTCCTGGATGAAGGCGCGTCCGGACTCGGAGGCGATGACACGGGCGAGGGTGGTTTTGCCGGTTCCGGGCGGGCCGTGGAGGAGGAGGGACGTGAGCGCGTCGGCGGCGAGGAGCCGGCGGAGGAGTTTGCCTGGGGCGAGGATGTGGGCTTGGCCGGCGATCTCGTCGAGGGTGCGCGGGCGCATGCGGACGGCGAGAGGCTCGACGGTCTTCAGGAGGTCGGAGCGTCGCTGGGCCCAGAGGTCGGCCATGGTTGAGAATACGCAGTGGGGGGCGGGGCGGGGGTCGCAAAGAGTTCGGGAGTGGAGACGATGGCGGGGTCTTTTGGCGTTGGGTGGGGTGCTTTGCCGATCTTGAAAGCACGATGTCCCGCGCACTTTCTGCCGCCAACGATCTTCCTGTGTTCCAAACGCCTGTAGAGCACGGCGGGAAGGCCGGGGTGATGGTGTACCTCCTGTGGGTGGTGCAGGTCATCGCGTGGTTATTTTTGCTCGCGGCGACGGTGAGCTTCTCGGCGGGGGACTGGCCCGGGGTCACGTCGTTTCCGCACAATGATCCGGCGACGAACTGGTGCGGGCGGCTGGGGGCGGTGCCAGCGTTCTGGTTGTTGAGCACGTTTGGCTGGGCGACAATGGCGGGGCTGGGGCTGTGGGGGCTGTATCTGTTTGTGTCGGCGTTCTTCGGGCGCGTGTCGCACGTCGCGGTGCGGTTTGTAGGCGTGCTGATTTTGTGCGCCGCTTTGGCGGGTTTTCAGGCGTTAGTGTTTCCGTCCACCGGGCCGATCCCGGGGCTAGCGGGTGGGCTGATCGGGAAGAACCTGGCGTCGCCATTGGGCGGCGTGTTGTACATGAGCTTCAGCGGGCTGGGGACGTTTTTTGTGTTGTCGCTGACGTTTTTGGTGGGCGCGACGGTGGCGCTGGACGTGTGGGTGGTGCTGGCGCCGATGTGGGCGTATCGGCAGATCAAGGAGAAGTCGCCGCCGGTGACGGCGGCGGCGGCGGTGGGTGCGCGGCACACGGCGGGCGTGGGTAAGCGGCTGTTTGGGATGATCGGCGGGTTGTTTGGGCGTGGGGATGAGCCGGGGGATGATGAGGAGAATGAGGAGCGCGACCCGCGGGCGAAGAAGGGGCGTGGGGAAAAGAAGGGCAAGGGGGACGCGAAGCAGGCGATCGATGAGAACGCCGGGGGCATCGGCGGGACCGACGCGTTTGATCCGCTGGAGCACGAGGTGCTGGTGGATGAAGACGGCACGGTGATCGGGACGGTTGACAACACCAAGAAGGGCAAGAAGGGTCGCAAGGCCAGGGCGGGCGCGGAGGGCGCGGAGGCGGACGATGCGCCGTTTGAGGCCGGGACGGGCGCGGGGGCGTCGGGCATGAGGGCTGGCGATGAGGGAGATGATGGCGACGAGGCGGACGCGGGCGCTGAGGCGGGCGCGATCGGCGAGGGCGCTTCGCCCTTGCAGAAGAAGTGGACGCCGGACGAACTGCGGGCGAAGATCAGCAAGTTGCCGCTGCGGTTCGCGGCTAGCGAGCGACGCAGCGCCACGGCGGACGACCTGCGCGATATCCAAAACTCGGGCGACATGGAGGGGTACAAGTTCCCGTCGCTGGATCTGCTGGAGGAGCCGGAGGCGAACTATCCGCAGCAGATGGAGCAGTACATCCGCGAGCAGGCGACGAACCTGGAGCGGGCGCTGAAGGAATACAAGATCGATGGCGAGATCGTGGGCATGGACTCGGGCCCGGTGATCACGCTGTACGAGGTGCGCCTGGCGGCGGGCACGAAGGTGGCGGCGCTGAGCGCGATCGCCAGCGACCTTGCGCGATCGCTCAAGGCGGTGAACGTGCGCATCGTGAGCAACACCGCGGGCAAGGACACGGTGGGCGTGGAGGTGCCCAACCCGTTCAAGGAGAAGGTGCGGCTCAAGGAGTTGATGACCAAGAGCGAGCTGTTTATCGGGATGAAGCTGCCGATGTTTTTGGGCAAGGATGCGGGCGGGGCGCCGCTGATCGCGGACCTGGCGGCGATGCCGCACATGCTGATCGCGGGCACGACGGGCTCGGGCAAGAGCGTGTGCATGAACGCGATCCTGATGAGCTTCCTGTACACCAAGAAGCCCAACGAGCTGAAGCTGGTGCTGGTTGATCCGAAGATGGTCGAGTTTGCGCAGTTCAAGGACATCCCGCATCTGATGTGTCCGGTGGTGACGGAGATGAGCAAAGCGGCGGCGATTTTGGAGTGGGCGGTGCGGAAGATGGACGAGCGGTATGAGCTGCTGATGGAGGCGGGCTGCCGCGATATCACGGGGTACAACGCGCTGACGTGGGAGGAGTTAAAGGAGCGGTTCAACCCGCAGAACGAAGTGGAAGAGGCGCGGATCCCGAAGAAGCTGCCGTACATGGTGTTCGTGATCGACGAGCTCGCGGACCTGATGATGACCAACAAGGAGGTCGAGCACTCGATCGTGCGCATTGCGCAGAAGGCGCGGGCGGTGGGTATCCACCTGATCGTTGCGACGCAGCGCCCTCAGGCGAACGTGGTGACGGGGCTGATCAAGAGCAACATGCCGGCGCGCTTGTGCTTCAAGGTCGCCAGCGGCATGGACTCGCGCATCGTGATGGATCAGAAGGGTGGCGAGTTGCTGCTGGGTCATGGCGACTCGCTCTATAAGAGCCCGCGAACGACGGAGCTGAGCCGCGCGCAGGGCTCGCTGGTGGACGACAAGGAGATCCGGCGGGTGACGAAGTTTTTGAAGGAGATCGCGGGTCCGACGTTTGAGCGCTCGCTGTTGCAGATCAGGACGGGCGCCAGCGGCGCGGGGATGGTGGGCGGGGGCGAAGAGGGCGGCGAGGTGAGCGGGCACGATGGGTACGCGGTGGCGCAGCAGGATGAGTTGTTTGAGAAGGCCGTGGACATTGTGATGGAGACGAAGATCGGGTCGGTGTCGATGCTGCAGCGTCGGCTGGCGATTGGATATACGCGCTCGGCGCGCCTGATTGAGTTGATGGCGGCGGCGGGGATTCTCGGTCAGCACAAGGGGACGGTGGCGCGTGAGGTGCTGGTGAGCCCGGAGGAGTGGGAGGCGATGAAGGCGCAGGCGGCGGAGGACGCCGCGAGCGGCGGGGCGCCGGATGGGGCGCCGGCGAAAGAGGGGAACTTGTTTGTGAGCATGAGCCAGAACGCGGCGCCGCCGAGCGGGGATGATGGCGCGTCAGACTTTGACGAGCCTGAGGTGATGACGCGCCCGGCGAATGGGCGGATGAAGGCGGCGGCGGGGGATGATGATGATCTTTAAGCCCGGAGCGGCGGCGGCGATCAACGCGGTGAATCGGCGTCGAGCGAGAACGTCGGCACCGGCGTTTCTAAGCTTGCCAAGATGACCTCACCGCGTCAAGCAATGGTGGAGGGGCTGACTCAACGGCAGCGCGTGGATCTCGTACTCGGCGTGACGCTGAGCACGGGGGCTGTCTTCGGGGTCTATTTCGCGGTTCGTTGGTTCCATCCGAGCCTGATGAACTCGATGGCCGGTCAGTGCTACATCGTGGCGATCATGGGGGTGGCGGCTTCGTTCGCGCTGTTGGTGAGCTGGCTGGTGGTGCGCCCTGAGGCACCCGGCTCGAAGTCCGGGGACGTGATGTTCGTGCCCGATCCGCCAACGTGGTTCATCGTGCTTCGCCCGTTTGCCATGGCGGGGGCGGTGGCGGCGAGCCCGCACAACGCGTGGGCGATCGTGAGCTTGGTCGCGGTGTACATCGGGCTCTTCGCGTGGCGGGCGAGGCTCACTCCGCTGGAGGGAGAGTTTGCCAGGGATACGGATGATCTTGGGCGGACTGCGCGCCGGGGCGGGTATATCTGCCCGGCGTGCCGGGCGGATCTGCCGATCTCACCGCCGGGCCCGCGTGACGGAAAGTGCCCGGCGTGCAAAGCGGTGTACACGCGAGCGGGCTTGATGCAAGCGTGGGGGTTTCCGATGCCGCCGGACGATCGCGTGATGTGAGCGTTTCTGTGGTCGGGCGGCCGCGCTGCTCAGTTGGTCAACTGCGTGATCACTGGCACGGCGAGGCGCGGCGTCCAGGTGCGCGGCGGCTGATTCCACCAGAAGATTGCGGCGCTCTCGGGTGCGCCGGGGCTGGCGAGGGCGGGCGGTTGCGGCGCGCCGGTCGGGATGATGTCGAAGGTGGCTTCGGTGTCGGCGGTGGTGAGCAGGCGTTTGAGTTGCTGGAGCGAGAGTTCGGTGGGGAGGATGGAGGCGGAGTAGATGTTGGAGGGGTCAAAGGAAGGCGTGGGGATGGCGGTGGTCGCGGGGGTGGGGGGGGTGGGGGCCATGGCGGGCGAGGTCAGCGACGGGTTTGACGGGTTGGCGGATGGGCTGCGCGGGCTGGCGACATTGGGGGTGTCAGGAGAGGGGCGAAGCGCGGGGAATGCGGAGGGGCGCGACGCGCCAGACGCGATGGCGGCGTGGTGTGCGTTGACCATGGCCAGGACGCCATCGGCGGAGGTTGAGTTCATGGCGCTGAGGCGGGGCGACAGCGGGCTGAGCGGTGCGCGGGCGCTGAGCGTGGCGAGGCGGCGGGTGATGGTGTCGGGGGCGGCGGGGGCGAGGGGGCGGGCGGTGTGGAGGCGGAGGATGAGACGGCCATCCTGGGCCGCGGCGAGTGCGTGGGCGAGCGAGATCTCGGCGATGCGCGGCGCGGCGGGGTTGGAGAGAGTGCCGGGGGAGATCAAAGACGCGATGGGGTCTGGGCCGGTGATGAGCGATGCGAAGGCGTCGGGCGCGTCGATGGCGGGCACGGGGTCAAGCGCGGGGTCAAGCGCGGGGCGGGGGGTGGTGCGGTTGGCGAGCGCTTCGGGGGGGATCGGGCGCTGGTCGGCGGGCGGCGCGATGTCTGCGGTGCTGTTGCGGGTCGCGAGTTGGTGAGAGCCCGTGGGGCGGTTAAGGAGCGGGGCGATGGCGAAGTAGGCGGTGCCGCCGACGAGCGCGATCGCGGCGGCGACGGCGAGGCGAGGCAGCCACGAGGAACGGAGCGTGAAGTCGGCGAATGAGCGACCACGAGGTTGGAGGGTGGAGATGGGAATGGGTGCCGCGATGTCGTCGGGCTCGCGCAGGGTGGCGAGGCCCAGGAGGGCCTCGCGTTCGAGGCGGGCTTCGACGCTTGCGAGCATATCGGCGGGGGCGAGGGCATCGGTGCCTTCGGCGAGGGAGTGCATGGCGAGCATGTCAGCGCGCATGGAGCGGATCGAGCGTACGAGCGAGGGGTCGTTGGCCAAGGCCTCGCGCACGGTGGTCTGGCGCTCCGGTGCGATCGGGCGCTGCTCGACCAGCGCGAGCAGTTCGTCGTCAGAGATGAGCGGGGCGTGGGGCATGGGGGTCAGACGGATGAGGAACTGGCGTCGGGGTGGGTCGATTCCAGGGCGGTGCGAAGCGCGAGGCGGGCACGGAAGAGGCGAGACTTGACGGTGCCGGGCTCGATGCCCAGCACGAGGGCGATCTGGTCGTATTCAAGGGCACGAACATCGCGGAGGATCAGGATCGCGCGATGATCAACCGGGAGCTTGGCAAGGGCATCGGTCAGGCTATCGCGAAGCTCTTGATGTTGGACGCTTGAGAGGCCGGTTTGTTCCGAGGAGGGTGAAGAGGTGGCGGGGGGGTTGGGGGCGGCGTGGCGAATGGCGTTGAGTTGCGGCGATCTTGCGGCGATATGCGGCGAATCGTCGTCGTTCTCTGGCCGGGATGTGGCTGGGCGGGAGGAGGCGGCGGCGGCTTTTCGGACGGCTTGGCTGCGAAGGTGGCTGAGGACGACGTTCATCGTGATGCGGATCGCCCAGGTGGAGAACTGGCTCTGGGCGTCAAACTGCGGGAGGCCTTGGATGACTTTGACCAGGGCGTCCTGGGTGAGGTCTGCGGCGGTCTGGCGATCGTGGGGGGAGGTGCCGAGCATGCGGAGGCAGACGGCGTAGAGGCGGTGCTGATGAGAGGTGAGGAGTTGCGTGACGGCGAGGTGATCGCCTTCGCGGGCGCGCGCGATCAGGTGGCCATCGGGCGATGGCGCGCCGGGGGCGCTGGCGGGGTGTGGGGGATGCGAGGGCGTGGTCACGCGAGGGAGTTTAGTGTGGAAGCGCGAACGAGATCACGAAAGGGGCGGAAGGGTTCGGGAGGAGCGGACGGGCGACCGCGAGGTGGGCGCGAGGAGCGGGTGTGGGGTTTGAGGGTGAATCAGGAAAGGGGGGCGACTCGGGTTAGACTCGGGGTGTGATGAAACGTTCGCTGACGATCGTGTTCTTTTTGCAGCCGGGGAAGGTGTCGCGCGAGATCTTTCTGGCGATGCGGCGCGGGTTTGAGCAGATCGGGCACGTGTGCCTGACGGTGGAGTTGCAGCAGATCTGGAGCGCACTTGCGGCCCAGCCGGGGCGCGAGGCGGAACTGTTGACGCAGGCGACGGCGAGCGTGATGAAGTTGTTTGCCACGCGTCGGGTGGACCTGTCGATCGCGATGTGGCACAACGCGTTGCCGTCGCTGGCGCACGGGACGCGCGATGGGAAGATGGTGACGTGCTTTGATTTGATGACGCCGCCGACGCCGCATTTGATGTATTGGCTGGATGCGCCGCATTGGTCGAACGCGGGCACGGTGCGTGAGGTGATCTCGACGGGGATTTTTCTGGCGCCGATGCTGTTCAGTGTCGTGAACAACGAGGCGACGGCGGAGGAGATGCGTGGCGTGCTGGGGTTTCGGCACGCGATGGGGCTGGCTTACGGCGTGGACGTTGAGTCGTTGAGCGGCGGCGGCGCGGGTGTGGGGGCGGGGGGATTGGTGGAGGTGATGGCGGCAGAGATGCAGAGGGAAATGGCAGGGCGGGAGTTTGATCTGGCGTTTTCACTTGGGCCTGGGGACCGGCCGGCGAGCGAGCTAGCGCTGCGCGAGCTGGAGCGCGATGAGCCGGATATCGGCGCGGTGCGGGCGGAGCAGGCGACCCGGGTGCGGGGTGAGCTGGTGGCGCTAGCGGAGCGGGCGGGCGCGTCGGCGCGAGAGGGCGTGCGGGCGGTGTTGGAGCTGTTGCTGGGGATGCAACTGGAGAATCGGCACGAGCCGATGCTGAGGCGGCTGGAGCGGATCGAGGCGGGTGATGCGGGGCTTGGCGATGCGTGCGAGGTGTTGCGCGAGGACTTCGGGCTGTTTATTGATGCGACGGCGCTCGTGAGGCAGACGGAGGCGGCCGAGCGCGCGTTTACGTTTGGATATCTGGCGCGACGCTGCACCGCGCTGCTGTTTGGAGATTGCGATATCGGGACTTGGCTGGGCGGGAGCGCGAAGAGGACGCGGATCGAGGCGTTTGCGCCGGATCAGGGTGCGATGTATCGGCGGGCGCGGATCGGGCTGTCGGTGATGCGTTGGCAGGATGACGCGGGGGTCCACATCAAGCCGCTGGAGATCGCGGCGGCGGGGTGCGCAGTTCTGGTGGCGAGGCGGACGGGGGTGGAGGAGATGTTCGAGCGCGGGACGGAGTGCGAGGTGTTTGATTCGCTGAGCGAGGGGGCGCGGCTGGTGGGGGCGATCGCGGGCGACCCGGCTCGCTGCGTGATGATGGCCGGGGCGGCGCGGGCGCGGGTGGCGCGTGATCACACGTGGGCCCAGCGCGCGGCGGCGATGGTGGCGGAGGTGGAGCGGGGCGTGGGTGGGTTGGTGGTGCGGTGAGGGGATGTCGGCCTCGATAGCGATTCGCTCGATACACTTGGGGCATGGGCGATCTTCCGGTCGATCTTGAGAGGATTCCGTCGCTGTGCCGACGGTGGAGGATTCGCGAGCTCGGGTTGATTCAGTCGGTTTTGCGCGCGGATTTTCGGCCTGAGAGTGACGTGGACTTTGTGGTGACGTTTGAGGCGAACGCTCAGCGGGATCTGTTTGACATCGTGCGGCTGCGCGAGGAGCTTCGGTTGATCGCTGGGCGACAGATCGACCTCATCGAAGAGCCGGCGGTGCGGAACCCCTACATGCTGGCGTCGATTCGACGGACGAAGCGGGTGCTGTATGCAGCCTGAGCACTCGGACATGAAGAGCGCGTGGGACATGCTCGACGCGGCGCGTTTACGAATACGATGACGTGCAGCATGACAAGGTGTGGCGGGTGGTGACGAATCACATCCGGCCGCTGATCGCTCAGCTTGAACGAATCCTCGAAAGCGAGCCACCCGCGATATGAATGATTCCCTCCCGCCCACGCACGCACCCTTGACGAACGCACCGCCCGCGTCAACGCCGCCCCACCCCTCGCCCTACGACATCTATTCCAGCCCGCTGGCGAGCCGGAACGCGAGCGATCAGATGCTGCGGCTGTGGTCGCCCAGGCACAAGTTCAACGCCTGGCGGGCAATCTGGCTGGCGGTGGCCGAGGCGCAGCACGAAATGGGCTTGCCGGTGATGAAGGAGCAGGTGGAGGAGCTGCGCGCGGTTGTCAAGCGGCCGGGCGGGATCACGGATGAGGAGATGAGAGCCGCGGAGAGGTATGAGCGTGAGCTGCGGCATGATGTGATGGCGCATGTACACGCGCTGGGGGACTGGTGTCCGAAGGCCAAGGGGATCATTCATCTGGGGATGACGAGTCAGGATGTGGTGTGCAATGCGGACTTGATGATACTTGCCGCGTCACAAAGGCTGATCTCGACAAAGCTCGCCAGGAGCGTCTTGGATTTCGCCCGATTCAGCGAACAGTGGAACTCGGTTCCGGCGCTCGCTTTCACGCACTATCAGCCGGCGCAGCCCACCACGGTGGGCCGACGCGCGATTCTCTGGGCGCACGACTGCGACGTTGTGCTCAGCAGGCTGGAGCACTTCGAGCAGGCCGGGCATGGGTTGGGCTGTTTACGCGGACTTCGAGGAGCAACCGGAACGCAAGCTTCATTTCTCGCGTTAGGACTTGAGGGGTTTGAGATCGACGACCTCGAAAGACGATTTGTTACTGCACTTCAGAAAGAGTTCGGGACGACGACGCAATCGGATTGGGACGAGAACATCGAGAAGCGGGCCGAAGCTCAGCAGATGCTGCTTGATGTCGGAAGAGAAGATGCCGCAGACATCTTCGAGTTTGGACCGCACGGCCAGACTTTTCAGATAATCGGCCAAACTTATCCGCGGATCCACGACACCTTCATCCTCGCCGACCTTGCCTCTACCGCATCTGTGCTGCACAAGATTGCCACAGACATCCGCCTGCTGTGCAATCGCAAGGAGCTCGACGAGCCGTTTGAGGACAAGCAGATCGGCTCCAGCGCGATGCCGTATAAGCGCAACCCGATGCGCTGCGAGCGCATCTGCGGCCTGTCTCGCTTTGTGATGAACCTTGTGGGCAATGGGTACGACACTGCGGCGACGCAGTGGCTGGAACGCACGCTGGATGATTCGTCAAATCGCAGGCTGAGTTTGCCCGAGGCGTTCCTCGCGCTCGACGGCGCGCTGGATTTGATGCACAACGTTGCCAGCGGGTTGATTGTTCATGAGGCGATGGTGCGGAAGAATCTGATGGCTGAGTTGCCGTTCATGGCGACGGAGAACATTTTGATGGCGTGCGTGATGCTTGGGGCGGATCGGCAGGAGTATCACGAGGTGATCCGCGTACACGCTCAGGCCGCGGGGTTACGCGTCAAGAGCGAGGGGCTGGACAACGATTTGTTGGAGCGTTTGAAGGCGGATTCGCACTTTCAGTCAACCGCCCGCGGCGGGAAGCTCAGCGCGGAGTTGGACTGGGAAGGCGTGCTGGACCCGATGAAGTATGTCGGACGCAGTGTGGAGCAGACGGAGCGTTTCATCAAGGAGATGGTCGAGCCGTTGCGCGAGCAGTATGCAGGAGCGATCAAAGGGTTGGACGAGAGTGAGCCGCGGGTGTGAGTGGGTTGGCGGGGTGAGGCGCGAGCGGCGGCTTAGACGCGTCGGTACATCTGGACTTGTTCCCAGGTGGTACCGTCGTCGTGGATGAGTCCATCGGGGCGGCGGCCGCATTCGATGAAGCCGAGGCGGCGGTAGAGCCGGAGGCCGGGCTCGTTGATGGCGTAGACGTCTAGCGTGATGAGCTTGAGGTCGGGCTGGGCCTCGGCCCACTGCACGCAGGCGGTGAGCAGCGCGGTGCCCACGGCGCGGGAGCGGTAGCGGCTGATGACGCTCATGCCGAGTTCGACGCTGTGGCGGAGCTTGCGGCGGGTGGTGTTCTGCTTGAGAACGCAGATGCCGATCGGCGGCTGGAGCGGGTCCGCAGCGTCGGTGGCGATGAGCATGAGTTGGCGCGGGTGCGCGTTCAGGCCGTTGACGAACTCTTCTTCTTGCGCGAGGGTGATTGAGAACTCGTCGATCTTGGTGAGCGTGTAATCGCTGGTGGCGAAGGCTTCGCGGGCCGCGGCCAGGACGCTCGCGGCTTCTTCGATGCGCGGGGAGCGCACGGTGCATTGGGCGTCGGGCTTTATCGGGAATGTCGTTGCGGGATAGAGCGCCACGCGCCACTCCTATTTGTTGATGATGCCGGCCTTGATCAGCAGATCGCCGATGGCGCGGTCGTAGGGCTCGAAGTCGGTGGGGAGGTTCAGGTGGGTGCCGTCTGGCACTTCGAGGTAGGTTGAGTCTTTGGCGAGGCGGGCGAGTTGGCGGGCGTGGGAGACGGGGATGATCTCGTCGAGTGTGCCGTGGACGATGAGGGAGGGATTGGGGAAGGACGCGATGAAGCGGTCGTTGCGGAGCGGGTGAGCGCAGAGGAACTCGGGGACGAGGTAGCGGGGTGTGTAGCTGGCGATGCTGGTGAAGGTGGACTCGAGGACGATCGCGCGGGGCGGGCGGGCGAGGGCCAGGTCCGATGCGAATCCGGCGCCGAGGGAGCGACCGTGGATGACGACGCGGGAGAGATCGAAGCGTGGGTCGGCGCTGAGGTGGTCGTGGAGGGCGATGAGGTCGCGGGTGATGCCGGATTGAGAGGGGGTGCCGGGGACGCCGCCGTAGCCGCGGAACTCGGGGACGAGGATGGCGAAGCGGCGGTTTTTATAGGGTTCGAGTTGCGGTGCGGACTTGAAGTGTTCGACGAGCTCGGCGTTGCCGTGGATGAGGATGGCGAGGGGGAGTGGGGCGGCGGTGGGTGAGTCGGTGGAAGTGGCGCGAGTGAGCGGCATCCAGAGCAGGGCGCGGACGAGCTGACCTTCGGGCGATGTGAACTCGATCCAGGACTCGCCGGGGGCGAGGGCGAGTTGCTCGGGGTCGGGGGGCCAGATGGCGTCGCGAGGGAAGATCAGGCGGCCCTGAATGCTGTAGACGGCGCCGCACCAGAGGACGTAACCCAGCACAAGGAGTGTGATGAGGCGCAGCGCGGCGCGAGCGCCGGCGTTCTTTGGCAGGATCGGCATGGCGGGAGCGTACCCGAGTCAGCCGCCGGCCAAGGCGGTGAGCATTCGATTCCAGCGCGAGACCAGCAGGCGCGCGGTGTCACCGGGCACGCCATTGCTGAGCTGGCGGCCTTCGACGCGCACGACGGGGAGGACGCCCCAGGAGCTGTTCAAGAGCATGACCTCGTCGGCTTCGAGGACGTCGGCGATGGTGACGAGGCGCTTGCGGGTGAGGATGCCCTCGCCGGCGAGTTCGTTGATGGCCCAGGCGCGGGTGATGCCGGGGAGGGCGGCGCTGGGCAGGACGATGGGGCGGCCTGGGGCGGGCTCGGGGGTGCCGGAGGGGGGGGCGGGGGAGCTGCTCGCGGAGGCGACGGCGGATTCTTCGCCGCGGCAGATGGGCACGATGCACTCATTATCTTTGATGAGCAGGGCGCTGCTGACGCAGCCGCCGACGAGGTGGTTGGTGACGCTGAAGATGAGGGCTTCGTCGCCTTCGCGTTGGGCCGCGAGGCCGAGCTCGCGCAGGCGCCACCAGTAGTTGAGGGTCTTGTGGGCCTCGGTGGGGTTGAAGGGGTTGGCCTTGGCGTCGCTGATGGCGACGCTGACGCCGTCGGTGATCATTTGGGCCGGGTACTCGGTGGCGGGGACGGCGGTGATGAGGACGGTGCCTTGCGGGGGCGGGCGAGTGGGCGGGGTTGCGGAATCGGGGGCGTCGGTTGAAGTGGGGCGAGCGGCGCGCAGGAGGTTGAGGTCGCCGCCGGTGATGGTGATGCGGACGCGAGCGCGCGGGAGGCCGGCGCGGGTGATGGTGTCGAGGGTGGCTTCGTGGAGGGCGTCGACGTTGAGGGCGGCGCTGAGCCCGAGCTCGCGGGCGCTCTGGGCGAGGCGGCTGAGGTGTTCTTCCAGATGCATGGCCCAGGTGCCGGTGTTGGCGTGGGGGACGTTGGTGGTGGATGATGGGGAAGCGGGCGCGGCGGCACCGCCGAGGAGGGTCTCGAAGAGGCCGACGCCGTGTTGGATACCGGCGTCGAGCGCCGAGACGCGGGCGTCGGCGGGGTCGACGAACTGGGCGTTGAGAAAGGCGATCGCCATGGGGGCGGAGGATACGCGGGGCGTGGGGCGTGGAGCGCGGGGGGGGCGGTCGGTGGGGGCGCGGGGGCCTGCGGTGGGTTGGTGCGGGTGTGAGGGTGGGCAAGCTGCGGCGTACGATGCCGCATGGGTGATGGCGGTGTGTCCAAGACAAACGCCGGGGCGGCGGGCGAGGGGCGCGGGGGACCGGGCGCCTCGGGCAGCGCGGGGGGTGAGGGCGCTGCTGGAAGCGGCGGATTCATCATCAACGTTTCGAATGAGGCGTGGGGCGGGGCGCGCATGCGCGGCGGCGACATCGGGGGCGGGGGCGGATCAGCAGGGGCAGGGGGCGCGACGTTTCGGGTTTCGAGAGCCGGCGGGCGCTCGTGGCTGTTCTGGCCCGCGTCGATCCTGGGAGCTGGGTTAGTGATTATCCTGATCGCGCTGGTGCTGGCGATCGTGATCCCAGTCGCGATGGTGTTGATCGTGCTGGGCTTGATCCGCCGCTGGATCGGCGGATTTTTCCCGGTCCGCGCTGGCAACGTCGCGGGCGGGAGCGGGGGCGAATCAATGGAAGATGAGGACGACTTCGACTCAGACTTGCGGCGAAACGTCCGGGTGATCGGGCGCGACGGGCGAGAAGGCCAATAGCGAGGATGTGGGGAAGCAGTGCCGTGGGATGGGCGACGAGGCCTCGCGGTAGATTCGTGGTTTGTTCGTAGAGTCTCAGGGTTTGTGGTTTCTGTCCGCGGATCTCATAGGATTGAGTTGGAGGTTTTCGTTCGATGACCCCGGCGTTTTCACATGACATGGCGGAGATGAGCCGTTCGGCTGGCGTGGACCGGCGTGCGCCTGACGTGGGCGTGTTGGCGGTCGAGGTAGTGGATGGAACGGGACGGGTGTCGGCGGAGGATCTGGGGTGGCTGCGTGCGAAGGCGGTTGAGGCCGCGGGCGTGCTGGGGTGCGTTGGGCAGATGGCGGTTCGATTGATTGATGACCAGGAGATGTCGGGCGCGCACGATCGGTTCTGCGGGATCGCGGGGACGACCGACGTGCTGACGTTTGACCTCGGCGACGGGACGGGTCGCAGCGAGCGGGGAAGGAAGATCATCGACGCGGACGTGCTGGCGTGCGTCGATGAAGCGACGCGACAGGCGGCGGCGCGAGGGATCGCGGTGCGCGAAGAGCTTTTGCTCTACATCCTTCACGGCGTCTTACACTGCCTCGGATACGACGATCACGACGAGGCCGCGTTCAGGCGGATGCACGCGTGCGAGGACGAGGTGCTGCGGGCGATCGGCGTGGGCGGGGTGTTTTCAATGGCGCGTCGCGATGAAACCGGCGAGCAGCCGGGGAGCGGCAAGGAATGATGGGCGTGCTGTGGATGTTCGTTGGCTTTGTGGCCCTGGCGGCGGTGCTGGGCACGCTCATGCACAGCGTGAGCGGTGCGCAACGCGCGGCGGTTGAAGAACTGGTTTCGAAGCGCGGCTCGCCGGGGCTTGAGCGGCGCGTGCGCCGGATTCTGGACGACGCGGCGTCTCACGCGCGATCGCTGGGGCTGGCGAAACTCATCTGCGAGCTGGGGGGCGTGGTGAGCTGCGTCGCGTACGTCGCGCAGTGGCGGCACGCGCCGCTGGATGGCGCACCGATCTCTCCGGACATCTTCGACGCGTTGATCGGCGTGGGCATCAGCGCGGCGGTGTTGTGGGTGTGCGGGATGCTGGTGCCGATGAGCATCGCGCTTCATGCCGGCGCGCGGGTGGTGTTTTCCAGGTCATTGATCGTGCGGGGCTCGGACGTGCTATTCAGGCCGCTGCGCGGGCTGGGCAACTTCAGTGATGAGGTGGTGAGGCGGCTGGCGGGCGCGCGGACGCAGGACACGCAGCAGCAGGTGGAAGCGGAGCTTTTGAGTGTGATCGAAGAGGGGGAGGCGACTGGCGCGCTGGGGGAGCAGGAGCGCGACATGCTGGAGGCGGTGGTGAAGTTTGGCGATTTGACGGTCGAGCAGATCATGACGCCGCGAACCGAGATCGAGGCGATGCAGTTGAGCAATGACTTGGGGGCAGTGGCGCGGACGATGCGGGAACTGGGGCACTCGCGGATCCCGGTGTATGACGATTCGCTGGACACGATCCTCGGGATCTTTTATGTGAAGGACTTGATGCATTGGCTGGGGGATGGGCCGCGCTCGGGGAAGGCGTTTGATCTGAAGGCGATTTTGCGGCCGGCTCTCTTCGTGCCGGAGACCAAGACGGTGCGCGAGTTGCTGAACGAGTTGATGGACAAGAAGGTCCACATCGCGCTGGTGGCCGATGAGTATGGCGGCACGGCGGGGCTGGTCACGATCGAGGACATCATCGAGGAGATCTTCGGCGAGATTCGCGATGAGTACGAGCCGACGACGCCGGAGATGCCCGACGTGGTGATGCGCGTGGATCAGCGCGACGCGGACATTGACGGGGCGGCGCGGATCGCGGACGTGAACGACCACCTGGAGTCGATGGGCGTGCAGATTCCTACCAGCGAGGAGTATGACACGGTGGGCGGGTTTGTGACCACGACGCTGGGTCGAATCCCGAGCTCGGGGGAGTCATTTGCGCACGAGAACATGACGTTCACGATCGTTGAGGCCAAGCCGACAAAGGTCGTGCGCGTACATATGAGCGTGCGCAGCGATGAGCCCTCGGCGGTGGAATCGACGCCTCGGCAGGAACGCGCGGCTGACTGATCGCGGCGTCGGCCTGCGTGGGGTGCGACGCGCAGGCGTTTGCAGCGCTGACGGTGCGGTGGATGCAGTCTGGCGCGGCGCGGGCCGATAACCTTCACCATGCTCGGGCCTTGGCGGATAGATCGATTGATGGTTGAGCGTGCGAAGCGCTCTGCGGTGGCGGTGCCGCTGTGTGCGTCTCTGCTGGTTCATGGCGCAGTTGGCCTGACCTGGTGGCGTTTGGATGGGCTGGGCGTCGGGCGCGGCGAGGCCGGGGCTTCGGTCGGTGGTGGTGCGCCGGCGGTGTTCAGTGCGCTGGTGATGTTGGAGGAGAAGATGATCGCACCAAAGCCGACGGAGCCGGCGCGGGCGGTGGTGCGCCCGAATCCGGCCGAGCAGCGTGCGGCGCGGGTGGCGGAACCTGAGCTGAGCCGCAAGCGCGTCGAGATGTTGACGGGTGATGGGAACGCCGCGAGCGCTGTGACTGCGACGGCGCGCGGGCCGGTGATTGACGCGCCGGTGGCGGCGAGCCCTGGCGCGGCGGATGCGGGGGCAGATGTGAGCGCGGCTGGGGCGCGAGGCGAGGGGAGTTTGACGTTTGCGGGCTTGAGCGCGGATCCGGCGCTGGCGTCGTCGGTGGTGTATGTCGTGGATGCCAGTGCGCCGATGGTCAGCACGCTGCCCTGGGTGCTTGGTGAGGTTGAGCGGTCGGTGGCGGGGCTGTTGCCGACGCAGCGGTTCAACGTGGTGCTGTTTGGCGAGCGGGGGCAAGGCGGGCAGGGCGGCGGCGCAGCGCGGGTGTTTTCGGCGGGGCTGGTGGACACGACGAGCCGGCAGCGCGCGAAGCTTGCGGAGTATTTGCGCGGGGCGGAGGCGGCGGGTCGGTCGACGCCGATCGTGGGGTTGCGGGAAGCGATGAGGATGAAGCCGCGGGTGGTGTTTGTGCTGGCGCGTGCGATCGCGCGGACGCAGGGTGCGCAGTGGGATCAGGGCAATGAGGCGATCATGAGCGAGCTGGAGGCGCTGAACCCGGTGGACCCGGCGACAGGTCGTCGGGCGACGGTGATCAAGGTGATTCAGTTTCTGGACGCGGATCCGACGGGGTTGCTGCCACGGATCGCGGCGGTGCATGGCGAGCCGGCGGGCGTGGGGACAAGCGCGGGAGCGGGGGGAGCGATCGCGCGCGGGGAGCCAGCGAACCTGCGGACGGTGACCCGCGCGGAGGTGGCGGCGGGTGGGGGGGGTGGGGGTGTAGAGCCGGGGTCGCCGGTAAATCTTGGGGTGCGGTAGGTTCGGGCGCGTTTGCTAGATTTGGAAGGCGGGTGTGCGATGCGGGGGATCATTCAGCGAGGGGCAGCGGGTCGGTTGATGGGACTCGCGGGCATCGCGATGGTGGCGTTGGCGGGAACGAGTGCGGCGTGGGGGCGGCAGGAGCCGCGAGCGCCACAGGTGAGCAGTCCGAACGCAAGATCGAAGGAGCCGACGGCGTGGACGCTGGCGAGCGCCGAGGCGGCGTGCGCGACCGCGATCAGTGATGCGCTGTTCGGGCTGGTTTTGGAGTTGGTGCCCGAGGGCCGACGGGTCGATGATCGGCCCGATGAGTGGAAGAGCGAGGTTTCAATGGCGTGGTCGTCAGCGCCGGGGCTGCCGGCGTGGGTGACGGGTGAAGCGGAGCCGCTGATCAAAGTGTTGCGGCGCCATCAAGCGGCAACTGAGGAAGAGACGCGAGTGAGTTGGTTGAGCCGCGTGCTGGCTGATGTTGATGCAATGGAGACATCGGTCGCGGCGACGGAGTCGGCGCGCCGGGTGGCGGGGACTGCGGTTCGGCTTGCGATCGCTCGGCGAAGTGGCGACCCGGCGAAGCTGGCCGCGGCGCGCGCCGAGGCGGTGGAGCGTCTGGAAGCGGTGTTCGAGCTAGAGGTGGGCGAGCAGCCGGCGCGGCAATGTCCGCTGGGAGTTCGACAGGCGGCGGAACTGGTGTTGCTGCGCGAGGGGTTGTTGACGGGCCCAAATCTCAGCGCTGCGCTCTTGCGCATGAACACGGCGCGATTTCTGATGATCAGCAAGGTTGCCAAGGGGCTGGATGCGTATGAGCGCGCCGCGACCGACGAAGCGCGCAGGGAGGCGGCCAGCGCGGGCGCGGCTGATGTGTGCGAGGGGCTGGCGCGTGCGGACTTGGCGCCCGGGCGGCGCGAGCGTGTTGAGTGGGTGATCAATGGGCTGGACCGACTGAGCGGGAAGGTTGAGCCGGGAGATTTTTCGCTGAGCATGAAGGCGGTTCGGATCATGCGGGCACAACGGGCGAGCACGGTGGTGGAGACGCAACCCCGGGGAGAGGGTGAAACGTCTAGTTGGCCCTGGGAGCAAGTGCTTCAGGATCCCGGCTTCGCGGGCTTGCCGATCGACTTGAGGTGGGAGTTTGCGGTGGAGGCGTCGAACGACATTCGTCGGGAGGTCCGGGAAGGGCGGCAGAAAATCTCTGACCCGAATCGGCAAGTGCTGTATGAGCGGTTGACAGAATCGATGGACGGCGGAGCGCGCGACGATCAAGGCCGAAGTCTCGGGCCCGTCATGGAGTTGATTGGGAGCGAGTTGGGTGGTGAGGTTGAGTTGCTGGACCGGCCGCGGGCGGCGCTGGTGGGGCGTTTGATTGACGGGATGGCGCGGGGGGTGTCCGAGAGAGAATCGCGGATGGTGGTGTTGCTCAGAGTTTGGCTTGAGCTTCGCTCGGGCGAGCCGTCAGCCGCGGCGTGGTCAGCGGCGCTGGACGGCCTTGCGGTGCCCGCCGGGCCCGGTGTCAAGATGCCTGAGAATGGGCGGAAGCCTGTCGTTGCAGCGCTTCAGTTGGCGACCGATCGCGCGGCGGCCGACGGCGCGGCGGCGACGCCCTCGCCCGGCCTGGTTGAGCGTGCGAGGTTGCTTGTTCGCACGGCGGAGATCCTCTCGCCTCAAGATCAGGAGATGGCGGTTGACGTCTGGCGGGGGCTGGCGGTTGCGGCGATGCGGTCGGCGCGCGAGCGTGCGGGGCTCGGGGGGTGGGCGGGCGAGTTTGATGGGTTGATTGAGGCGGTCAAGGTGCGCGCGGCGGCTCTGCCCTGGGTTGAGCCGCTCGACGCAGAGCAGCTTGAACGGGCGCGCTGGGCGCAGCGACTGCGGGAGGCGGGGCAAGGCGATGAGGCGCGGAAGATGGCGTTGGAGGTGATCAACGCGCGGACCGAGCCGGGCAAGGGATTGGTCGGGCGGGCGGCGTTTTGGCTGGCGTGGGCGGAGGTGTTGGAGTCGGTGTCGGCGGCCGCGGGGGGCGCTGGCGGGGGCGAAGGCGACGTGCGGATTCGATTGCGGGCCTTGGCGGCGGTGGATGCGAAGTTCGGTCGTCTTGATGACAGCGAGAAGGCGACGCTGCCTGGGGCGCCGAGTCAACGGGTGCCGACATCTGATGAGCGCGACGCGATGGCGACGTTGACCGACGCGGCGGATCGGCTGGCGAAGTTGAGTGAGCGGGTTGAGAAGGCGAAGTGAACCCGCGTCGGGTACACTGCGTTTGTGAGCGAATCGGCACCGACGAATGAAGCGAGCGTGACGAAGTCGGCGGGCAGCGGCGCGCCGGCGGTGGCCGGCGCGAGTGTCGCAGGGCTGGAGTTTCTGCGCCAGTACGCCGGGCGATTCCTGGTGTTTGAAGGGCCGGACGGCTCGGGCAAGAGCACGCAGTTTCGGCGCCTGGGTCAGGCGCTCAGTGCGCTGAACATCGCCCACGCCACGGTGCGCGAGCCGGGCGGGACGGTGACCGGCGAGGCGATCCGCACGGTGCTGCTGGATAAGGCGAACACGTCGATGACGACGCGCGCCGAGATGATGCTCTACATGGCATCGCGGGCCGAGTTGGTGGAGCGGGTGATCTTCCCGGCCCTGCGGCGTGGCGAGCTGGTGATGGCGGATCGGTTTGTCGCCAGCACGCTGGCGTATCAGGGCGCGGCCGGGGGATTGCCTTCGGCGGACATCGCGGCGGTGGCCCGGGTGGCGACGCGCGGGCTGATGCCGGACTTACATTTATTGTTTGATCTAGATGCGGACGCCGCGGCGAAGCGGCTGTCGCCTTTGCTGGACCGGATGGAGGCCAAGGGGCGCGAGTTTCACATGAAGGTGCGTCAGGGGTATCTAGAGCAAGCGAAGCAGGACCCGCGTCGGTTTGCGCTGATTGATGCGAGCCGGGAGCCGGACGCGGTGTGGAGCCAGGTGGTGCGAACGCTGCGTGAGCGGGCGGAGTCACTTCCGAGTAAACTGCAACTGTCCTGAGCGGGGCGCATCGGGGGTCTGGTGGCGGGGCGGAGCGACGGGCTCACGGAGGGTGTGGACGCTGATGAACGTGGATTCGCCGATTGCCTATGTCGCCGGCTTGCTGGGCGCGTATCTGCTGGGCTCGATCCCCTTTGGGTTGATCATCAGCCTGGCCAAGGGCGTGGACGTTCGCGCGTTTGGTTCAAAGAACATCGGCGCGTCGAACGTCGGGCGGACGCTGGGGCGGAAGTACGGCGTGCTGACGTTCTTGCTGGATGCGGGCAAGGGATTTGTGCCGGTGCTGCTGGCGGGGCTGGCGATGGGGGCGATGAATCGCCCGCATCTGCCGCCGGTGGAGTTGCTGGTGTGGTTGAGCTTCGGGGTGGCGGCGTTCTTTGGGCACCTGTTTCCCGTGTGGCTGAAGTTCAAGGGCGGCAAGGGCGTGGCGACGGGGTTTGGCGCGATCCTGGCGGTGTACCCGTTCATGTCGCTCGCGGCGATGGGGGCCATCGTCGTGTGGGTGACGTGCGTCACGCTCACGCGGTATGTTGGGCTGAGCTCGATTCTGTCGGCGCTGACGTTGCCGTTGTTCGTGTGGTTTGTTGCGCCGGTGGCGAAGGCGGCGGGCGTGTTCCCGGAGATCCCGGGAGAGGACGGATGGTTTGCGCCGTGGTCGGTGGTGTGGCCGTACTTCACGCTGTCGGTGTTCCTGGCGGGGTTTGTGACGTGGCGGCACAAGGACAACCTGGCGCGGATGCGAGCGGGGACGGAGCCGCGGGTGGGGCGGAAGAAGCGGGTCGGTGCGTGATGGGGGCAAGCGGCGTGCGGGTTGCGTGCGAGTTCAACGGAACCACGTGAGTCCGGATAAGGCGCGTGAGGTCGTGTGGGTTGTACGAGTTGCGCCGGGATGAAAGGACCGCGAAGGTGGGCCTTGGTCTTCGCGGTGCATCCGGGGCTTGGCGCGCGAGCGTGGCGCGTCGATGGTGTGACTGAGCGTGATGAACGGGTCGAGGCCCGAGGCATCCGCGAGATCGCAGCCAGGAGCCGCCCGATGCGACTGAACCGATCCAAGATTTCACGCGAGCAGGATGAGCCGCGGCTGGTGTTTCCTGCACAGGCGCTGGACTTGGCGCGTCGGAGCAGCCCGATGTCCAAGAAGGCCAGCCCGGCGCACTGCGAGTTGGTGGAGTCGATCGACGTGACGCTGGACCACATGGA
>JBBQMD010000022.1:0-42957 GCA_038328575.1 Phycisphaerales bacterium
GCGACGGAATGGCCGATGATGCGGTAGGGCGGGATATAGAGGAAGCCGAGCTGGGGCTCGCGTGGCGGGGGCTTTGGGAGCATGAGGCGGAATCTCCAGGCGGGGGCTGTCGCCCCGGCGGAAGGTGGGCAGAGCGTGAGAAAGAGCGTAGGCGTGGTGGGGGTGGAGCTGATCGGCGAACACAGTCGGGCGATAAAAAACCCCGGCGCGGGCCGGGGCGGTGTGGTGATTTCGTGAGAAAGTTTGGAGTGGCGGGCGGGGGCTTGCAATTGCGCAGCTGAGCTGGCGCCGCGCCCGCTCGATTCAGCGCCGCCGACGGGTGGCGGCGATGCCAGCCAGCGCGAGCATCGCGGCGGCGGCGGGGGCCGGGATGATCGAGACGTTGGTGAGAAGCGCGCCTGCGTTGCCGTCTTGAACGTTCCGGAACGACAGCGCGGCGTTGGTGGGGGCCAGGACGCTGAAGTTGTAGCTGTAGTTTGTGAGGCCCTGGGTCGAGGGGAGGATGAGCGAGTCGGTGACCAGCGAGCCGAGGACAACGTTGACGGTGTTGGTGCCGCCGTCGATCCGGCCGCCGAGCGTGAAGCCGAGCGTGTAGATCTGGCCGGGGACGAAGGCGAAGGGTGCGGAGGTGATGGTGCCGCCGAAGCCTGTGCTGCCAGCGAGGTCGACGTAAAGGCCGTTGCCGGGGTAGTAGTCGAAGGAGCCGTTGCCGATGAGGTCCACGGAGCCGGCGGTGACGGTCCAGTTGGCAAACGTGGTGTAGTTGAGCTGCCGGAAGCCGCCGTTCTCGGCGTCGAAGTTCTCTGTAAAGGGAATCTGCGCGAGGGCGGGGGCGGCGAACGCGAGGGTGGCGAGCAGGGCGAGGGCTTTGGTGGTGCGGAACGACATTTTCAACTCCTTTGGGTGAATGTGCCGCGCGAGCGCGTGGCACGGGTGTTCAGGGGCGCGCCGTTGAGAGAGTGCGGCGTGCCCACGAAGAGAACAGTTTATCGCGCGGAGAACAAACGGCCAGTAATGCTGCGAAGTCGCGATGGAGATTGCTGTGAGATATGGGTTTGGGACGGGTTGGGCGAGGGGTTTTGATGTCAGGATGGGGATTGAAGAAGGAGCCTCGCCGGTGGGACGGGGCTTTTGGGGGAAGGCGCTTGCAGGTTGGTGAGGACCCGCCTCGGAGAGGCGGGCCACCAGGAGAGGCGGGCTGCCCGAGTCATGGCTTGCGGCGCGTCAGCTCGGTGGAGACGGCGGCGATGGCCTCGTTGATGGCGTCGTCCAGGAGGTTGTTGGTGATGAAGCGGTTGTAGATGCTGCACTGGTGGGCGGTGTGGATCTCGGCCTTGGCCGCGGCGAAGCGGAGTTGGATCTTGGCATCGTCTTCGCGTTTGCGGAGGCGCAGGCGGCGCAGGAGCTCGTCTTCGCTGGGCGGCTCGATGAAGAGGCTGAAGGCGTCGGGGACTTTGGCTTTGACGATCTGTGCGCCTTGGACGTCGATCTCGAGGATGACCAGTCGGCCGCGCCGGAGCTGTTCGAAGACCCAGGCGCGAGGCGTGCCATAGCACTTGTCAAAGACGCCGGCGTGTTCGAGGAACTCGTCGTCGTCGATCATGCGCTGGAACTCGGGCTCGTCGACGAAGTGGTAGTCAACGCCCTCGACATCCGCCGCGGTTTTGGCGCGGGTGGTGGCGCTGACGGAGAAGACGCTGCCGGGGATGGCGCGTTCGACGGCGCGGGTGATGGTGGTCTTTCCGACGCCGGAAGGGCCGCTGATGATGAGCAGGAGGCCGGAGTCGGTGTCGGTGGGGAGGCGGTGTGCTGGCGCGGGGTGGGCGGCGGCGGTGGGTGGGGGCGAGTCGCGCGCCGGCGGCGGCGGGGTGGGAGTGGGCTGGTCGCTCATCGGGCGAGTTTAGCGGGCGCGGCGTGGCGCGTGCGGCGAGGAGATTTCCTGCTCGCGGCATGGGAAGCGCAGGAGACTGCGGAGCCTGGTGCGAGCACGCACGCGCGACGCGGGGGATGGGGAGTTTGGATGTGTGCGCGGGCGCGGATGGGTCAGGGGCAGGGGAGGAAGAACTGCGTGAAGAAGACGTTGTAGTCGGCTTCGGTGACGCCGTTGTTGACGACGACGGGGAAGGGTGGGGGGCTTAACTCGTCGAAGGTGCGGGCGTGGTCGTAGGCGATGTCGGCAATGGGTAGGCCTTCGAAGAAGCCGTTGAGGAAGGCGAGGTAGTCGCTCTCATTCAAGCCGGAGTTCATTGAGTTGCCGTCGCGCAGGTCTTCGCCGGCGTCGTTGGCGATATCGGCGGTGCAGCGGCGGCGTTGGTCGGGGGGGATGAAGCGGGAGACGGTGCGGCCCAAGTTTGACCAGAGAAGGAAGTGCTCTTCGTCAACCGAGCGGAACGGAGTCGTGTCAGTGACAAACGTGGCAATGGTTGAAGGGTTCCGAGTGGTGATGACCCGGAGCGTGCTGGCGCTGTAGAGCGAGGACGGAGCAGGGCGCGGCGGGGGCGCGAAGCTGGGTAAAGGGGATGCTGGTGTGGGAGCGTGTCGGGGCCGCTCGGCGGGGGAAGTCGCGAGGGCCGCTTCAACTGGGTACTGTCAAACCGCCTGGCAAGCCGATTCGGACGGCATGGACGCGATCCAAGGCCTGAACTAGTCCAGGTTCTGCGCAATCGACCTCTTTCGCGCCGGTATCGCCAACACTCGCACTGGCTTACTCATCGCCGCATGAAACTAATGGAAGGGCACTGTGCCGACTGACTCACTCGCGCGCAAACGCATTGAAACTCAGGCCATCGTCGTCGGATACGCGATGAGCCGCCTCGACGCCCGTTATCTGAGCGCGATGGGCGTGAAGAGTTGGCGGTCGGCCTTTGACAAAGCCGCCGCTGCTCTTGGCGTGCCCCGCGCCAGCATGAAGAACCTCCGCGACGAGTTTGATCCCATCCACGCCAACGCCCGCGCGGGCTGGAAGGACCGGGCTCTGCGTCCCAATCGCCAGCGCGTCGCCGGTGAGTTTCACGATGTCAGCGACGAAGCTCTGGTTGAGTTCGTCGCGCGCGTGCTGGCACGCGACACCGCCGCAACCGACGAAGCGGTCGACGCGCTACTGCCCGTCACGCGGGTGCCCGCCAACGTCGCCGAGCGACTGCTGACCGGCAGACGGGCCGAAGATTTCTTCTTACAACATTGCAAATCGCTCGTTGGCGTGGCTGCCGACGCCTTGCAAGATTGCCGCTTGCTCGCGGGCGGCTTCGACTTCGCGGCCCCTCTGCTTGACGACCGCGTCTTTGAAGTCAAGGGCCTCAAGCAAGCACGCGGCGACATCGCCTTTACTGATCGCGAGTGGATCGAAGCGGGCACGCGCGGCAAAAAGTACTACCTTGTCCTCGTGGGCAACCTCGCCGCCACGCCTGCCGCGCGTGTCATTCAGAACCCTCGCAGCGTGCTGAAAGCCAGTTGCGTGATGCGCCAAAGCATCGCGGCCACTTGGCGCAGCACGGTGTCTCTGGTGGCATGATCCGGGCATCCCGGCTTTCCAAGCCGGACTTCCTCTTCTTCCGCCGCTTCGGCAATCTGTTTCGCTTCAATCCACCAATCACCGGAGTCTTGCACGATGCCCCGCACACGACAACCACAACCCCGCGCCCGCACCCACGAAGACTTCGCCGCCATCACCATCACCGTTGTCGTCGAACGCGCCCGCGTGGATGAAGCGATGCGCGCCGCCGCCGATGCCGCCGCCAACATCTCCGGCGCATTGAGCACGCAGGTCAGCCCCATTTGCCCACTACTTCGACCGCGCACATTGGCTCGACAACATCCGACTTGCAAGCGTCGGCTCATCGACGGCGTCGATATGTAGTCGGGTTCAGCAGATGTTCGCTGACAAGCTGAGGGAAATACTGGAGCTTGAGCCGCTGCGTGCGCGGATGAACGCTCGCACAGCGGAGTCGGTCATCGCAGACATCCTGCAACAGGCGGACGAGCGCGGCAAGGTCGGAGTGGTGGCGCAGTATCTTGTGGGGGCCAAGCTTCAGCTTCGATTCCCGGGGCAGGACATTCAACGCGAAGCGTACAACAAAGGCGACCGCAAGAAACGCGGCGATCCCCACGCGAGACTCACAGACTTCGAGGTTGCCGAGGCGGTGATCGAGGTTGCGCTTGGAACTCCTGACGAAAAGCACTTGGATCAGGTGATGGACATTCTTGAAACGTCGAGCTCCGAGGTGTGGTTGCTCGTTCGCGCTGCTCGCCTTGGAGCATGGCAGTCTGAGCTTGCCGCGCTCAACGCACCCATGCGTCAGCGCGTGGTGGTCGTCGGCGTCGAGTCGTTTGTGGGCCAGAACGTAACGGAACTCGGCGGGTTCAGCTCCAAGGGGAAACACGACCAACTCCTAGCGCTCTTCAAGCTGTACAACGAGCACTGGATCGAGCGTCTTGGGCCCGCTAGCTTGCGCATTGACGCGGGACCACCGGTGCAAGCCAGCGAGGGTGGCGTGCCACGATCGCGTGTTTGAATGACGTCTCCCCTATACTTGACCCCTGACGGCTCGAGTGAGGCCGTCGGCACATCTGACGCCTGATGCCTGAACTTGAAAGGATTTTCGCCGTGGCTGAGACGCAGTTTGACGTGATCGTGATTGGTGGCGGGCCGGCGGGGTATGTGGGCGCGATTCGCGCGGCTCAGCTTGGGTTCAAGGTTGCGATCATCGAGCGCGCGAAGCTGGGCGGGGTGTGTCTGAACTGGGGGTGCATCCCCAGCAAGGCGCTGCTGTCCAACGCCGAGCTGGTCGAGAAGATCAAGGCGGCGGAGGATCAGAAGTTCTGGGGCCTCAAGCTCCCGGCGGGCGAGATCGGGCTGGATTGGGATCGGATCATCGGGCGCTCGCGCGAGGTGGCTAGCAAGCTGAACAAGGGCGTCGAGTTCTTGATGAAGAAGAACAAGATCACGTTTTTCGTGGGGAACGCCAAGATCATCGGGGCCGCGACGCCGGCCAACGGCGGCCAGTGCAAGGTTGACGTGCAGGAGTGCGTGGTGAAGGAAGAGCTGACCACCGCCCCGGCGACGCCCGGCAAGACCACGCAGTCGCTCACTGCGACCTCTGTCATCATCGCCACCGGCAGCATGGCTCGTGATCTGCCGTTTGCGAAGTTTGATGGCGACAAGATCTGGGGCGCGCGCGAGGCGATGTTCAATAAGGAGAAGCCCAAGCGGCTGGTCGTTGTTGGCGCTGGCGCGATCGGGATGGAGTTTGCGTATTTCTACAAGTCGATGGGCACGGAGGTGACGATCATCGAGATGATGGATCGCATTCTGCCGGTGGAAGACAAGGACGTGTCGGTCGCGATGGAGAAGCTGTATCGCAAGCACGGCTTCAACATCATGACGTCGACGACAACGATGGCGATCGACAAGGCTGGCGCCGGGGTCAAGGTGACGTACGCGCCGGTGGTCAACGGCAAGCCTGACGAGAGCAAGAAGCAAGTGATCGAGGCGGACAAGGTGCTGCTGGCGGTGGGCGTCGTCGGGCGCACCGACGGGCTGTGTGACCCGAGCCTGGGCCTCAAGATCGAAAAGGGCAACGTGGTAACGGACTTTGTCCCCGGCGTCACGAAGAACGAGCCGATCGAGTACAAGACGAACCTGCCGGGGGTGTACGCGGTGGGCGACGTGATCGGGCCGCCCTGGCTTGCGCATGTCGCGAGCGAAGAGGCGATCTTGTGCGTGGAGCGGATCGCGTGGCGGCTGGACCCGAAGAAGCATCACGAGCCGCACCCGATCGATTACAGCGTGATCCCCGGCTGCACGTACTGCATCCCGCAGGTGGCCAGCGTGGGGTACACGGAGCAGAAGCTGATCGAGCAAGGGCTGGTGAAGGGGAAGGATTACGCGGTGGGCATGTTCCCGTTCAGCGCGCTGGGCAAGGCGATCGCGTCGGCGCACACCGACGGGTTCTGCAAGATCATCCGGGGCCTGCCGCGGGGCGAGGTGCTGGGCGCGCACATCATGGGCGACCAGGCGACGGAACTGATCGCGGAGATGAGCCTGGCGCGGCGGCTGGAAGCGACGACCGAGGAACTCATCGCGACGGTCCACGCGCACCCGACGATGCACGAGAGCATCCATGAGGCGGCGCTGGCGAGCGAGGGGCGCGCGATTCACGCGTAGGAGTGGCGATCGGGAGTCTGAAGTCGGCAATCGGGATTCGGCAATCGGCAACCGGGGGAGGCACTGAACGTTGCGATTGAGCGCAACGCCAGTGGGTTTCGCGAGCGCAAGGGCTTTCAGCAATCCGAAGCACACAAACAAATAGGCCCCGGCTCACATGAGCCGGGGCCTGTGGTTTTTGCCTTCACGATTGCCGATTGCCGAATCCCGATTGCCGGGCTTCTCAGCACTCAGCACTCGGTCTTTACAACGAGCAACCGTTGAAGAAGACGCTGAAGAAGTAGTTGTAGTCACCTTCGGTCACGCCGTTGTTGACGACGGTGCCGGGGGCGGGGGTGGGGACGCGGCTGGTGCCGTCGTCGTTGGCGATGTCAGCGACCGCGTTGGCGTCGAAGAAGTTGGCGAAGAAGACGTTGTAGTCGGCTTCGGTGACGCCGTTGTTCACGCCGCCGAAGGGGCCGGGGATGGCGGGTGTGCCGTTGGTGCCGTCAACGATCTCGGCGCGAGGGAGGAAGTCGCCGTTGTCATAGGCGATGTCGGCGCCGTTGCAGCGGGCGGGGAAGTTGCTGCCGGTGAGCGTGAAGCGGATGAAGCGGACCTCGAACGCGGCGTTCTTGGTGATGAACGCGGCGTTGAAGTTGCCGCTGGCGTCGGTGATGTTGACTTGGTAGTTGATGATGGCCTGCGGCGCGTTGACGCCGGGGCGAGCGTCGCTGTTAGCGATCACGCCGGCGGAGTCCATGGCGTTGCCCTTGTCGGGGCGGCCTTCGTCGAAGGCGGGGGCCTGGTTGTTGGCGACATCAAAGTTGGAGATGGCGAGGTAGTACGTGCCAGCGGAGAGGTTGCGGGTGAGAACGGCGCTTTGAGGGCCGGTGAGGTTGGCGGGGTCGTCGTTGCTCGCGCCGGCGATGGGGTTGAGCGCGCTGTCGTAGATCCACATGTCGGTGTCGGTGGTCACGACATCAAAGCCGCCATCAAAGTTGGGAATGAAGCTCGTGCCGGAGGTGGTGATCTGCGTGGTGCCGCTGACGAACGTGCTCAGGTCGTCAATGGTCAGGACGTCGAAGCCGTCGTAGATGATCTTGTAAGGCTCGGTGGTGGAACCGGTGCCCAGGACGCGGACGATGACGTACGGGTTGGGCTCGCTGCCCAGGGTGTAGAACTGCAGGAGACGCGACGGGTTGGTGCCGCCCACGGCGTTGGTGAAGAGCTCGTCGGAAGCGGCGTCAATCACGCCGCCGACAACGTTGAGCGAACGCATCTGGAAGTTATGAACGAACGAGGAGCCGCCGGTCTCGATGTGCATGCGATGGCGGTAGATCTGGCCGGCGGGCGCCTGGGGGACCGTGATTTTGAAGTAGTCGGGGCTGGTGAGGCCCGTGTCGGGTAGGTTGCCGGTGCTGGTGCCGCAGATGACCTGGTTGAACGCGGTGAAGCCCACGGCCTGCGCGGCGGCCTTGGTGTCGTTGGGCTCGACCTCGGTGATCGTGCAGTTGGCGACGGGGCTGACGCGCCCGTAGGTGATCTTTAGGTTGTAAGAGCCGACGGCGGACGAGTCGTTGAAGACCTGCCAGCCGTCAAAGGCGACGGTGTTGGTCTCGTTGAAGAGTTGCTTGCGGGCGGTGAGGGCGAGCCAGTAGGTGCCAGCGGGCAGGCCGCCAGCGCCACCGGCGAAGACCGGGATGATGCTGTTGGGATCGCGGGGCGTGGTGGTGCCGCCGAAGCTGAAGGTGCCAAAGAGCGCCGGAGACGAGGAGAGCGGCGAGTTGCGGAGGCGGAATCCGTTCTGGTCAAAGAGGTAGATCACCGAGCGGCTGACGGAGTTCTGGCTGGTGACGTCCAAGAAGTTGCCGTTGCCCAGCGAGCCGACGGTGATGCCTGGCGCGGGGATGACGACCTTGAACCACTTGACGTCGCCGGCGTTGAACGCGCCGTTGAAGTTGAGCTCCTGCGAGGCGCCAACGACACCAAAGGCGGCGGTGCCAGCGTCGTCAAATGATGCGGGCGCGGTGTACGCGGCGGAGTTCAGCGTGAGCGAGATGTTGGCCCATTGAGCGGCTGGCGTGCCGCCAGCAAAGGGCAACTGCACAGCGTCAAGGAAGAGCGGTTGGCCGGCGGTGTAGTTGTTGATGAGGTTGCCCTGCCAGCGAAGCGCGGCGGGATTCTCGTCGGTGTTGGAGAAGCGCCCGACGCGCCCGAAGGCGTGGAGCGTGCTGGCGGCGGAGTTGCCGGAGTAGATCGAAGGCGAGGCCTCTTCGGAGTACGCGCCGGAGAAGCTCAGCTCCGACCAGTTCATGGTCATCACGTAAGAGCGATATGTCCCGGCGGGCACGCCGCCGGTGAAGAACGGGACAAAGGTGTCTACGTCAGTGACGGGTTGGACAGTGAAGCTTGGCAGTACTGAGGTCTGCGCGCTGGCGGCGGCGCCGGCAAGCGACAGGGCGAGGACGGCGGACAGAAGCGAGCGAGCCATAGCGAGTGTCTCCGAGGTTGGGGCGTGAGAGTCGGACGGGTCAATGACGAATCTGGGAGAGAGAGGACCGGGTCGATCGCGGGGCATCGCCGGTTCTGCCGCCTTCTGGGAGTGGTTCAGGGCGAGGGTGCGCGATTGCAGCCTTGCGCGGCCTCGAACCATGCGTGCGAGCCGTATCGAGTGTTCCGCAGAGTGGGTCGAAAAGCCACGAAATGGGCGCGACTCGCGGGAAAATACCCGGGATGTGAGGAGCAACTCACATGCGCGTGACTTCGATACCCATAATTGTGTGGGTCGGAGTGAACGCGCGGAAGGTGCGCTTGCGGGCCTTTGGGGTTCACTCGATGAGGGGAGCCCTAGAGGGGTTTCCCTTGGGTCACGAGCTGGGCAGTTTCAGTGTGCGAGCGCAATTGCCGGCGTGCAGTCGGTGACGGAGATGAGGACGAGCGTTGCGAAGAAAGCCAAGTCAACCGACCCGCCTCGGAGAGGCGGGCCACCGGCGAGGCGGGCCACCTTGGGAAGCCCCGCCTTTTGTCAGGACGGGCAGCCGTTGAAGAAGGTGCTGAAGAGGACGTTGTAGTCGGCTTCGGTGGTCTTATCGACAGACGCCTGATCGCGCTGGCCGGTCGTGACCAGCCTGCATCTCCTGAGCCAACACGGAAGAGAGTCAGCTTACACCGTCACGGCGGTTTGATTCGGATCTTTTGGCTTCTCGCGATAGCGAGGGGGCAGAGGGTGAGGTTTGCAGCCGGAGAGGGGCCTTGTCTCACGCTCCATCAACCCGGTTTCCGGCGTTAGTCGTGACCCCCTCGGCGGCTTTGTCTGCCCGTAGTCGCTGGTTCTCCTCCTCAAGGGTCCGCGGCCGCTCGATCTCATCATCGCCCATCCCCCCGGGCACTTCTGCCGCCAGCGCCCGAGAGTCTGCTCGCTGATCTCGGGCTTCTGACAGATCGCCGTCCTGCTTTGGCCGTCGGCCATAAAATGGTCGGTATCTCGTAGTTTGCGGGTGATCTCCTCAGTGGTGTAACGCTTGCACTTCATCGGATGGACCTTTCTCGGACATTCTTGCCCCGGTTGGTCTCATCCGCACTGGCTCGGGTTTTTCAGGCCGGGTCACCTACTATGCCGAATCGATATACAGCGGACTTCGCGCACCGTTGCGCTCACCGACACTGACCATGGAAACTGATATGATGAGCGGCATGCCTTCGACCCCCGCCAAATCGCCCCGGATTACCGACTATCTCGCGCTCTGGATCGTGAAGGCGGCAAAGATGAGAAGAGTTCGGCTGGAGTCCAAAGATGCCGACTACGACAATTTCTACGAAGATTTCTTCGTCAAAAAGGACCAAGAGCTCTCGTTCCACGATCCGCGGATGGCGCGTCGTCGCCAGACGATTCTCGAGTGCCTTAAACGCCGCCTTCAACCGGGCTCCAAGATCCTCGATGCCGGTTGCGGTCTAGGTGAGGTGCTCGCGGATATGCCCGACGGCTACACGCTCTCGGGCTTCGAATACGCCAAGTCCAACGTTGAGTTCTGCAAGAAGCGCCTCGGCAACAAGGCTGAGATCCGCCACGGTTCCATCTACGAAATCCCGTTCGAGAACAACTCGATGGACGCCGTCTTGTGCCTGGAAGTGCTCGAGCACATCGAAGATGATGCTCGCGGCGTGCGCGACATCGCCCGCGTGCTGAGGCCCGGCGGAATCTTCATCGTGGCGGTGCCCTACACCTTCTATTGGCCCGACTACCAGCAACTGATGGGTCACTTCCGCCACTACACGCGGCAGTCGCTCATGACCATGCTCAAGGACAACGGGCTGGACACTGTTGAGGTGCTGCCCAACTTCCCCAACTGGCACCAGACTTACACCCGCAAGTATGTATCGCTGCGCGCCCGGGTGCTCACGCTAGGCAAACTCGCTGGCGGCGGCTCGCTCTTCAGCTTCAAATGGCCCTGGCAGAAGGAACGCGCGATCGATCGGCTCGAGGCGAGCCTCAAGCCATTGCAGGAGCGCGACGCCAAGCTCAACTACGCCGAGCTAGACACCAGCACCTTCTTGGTCGTGCAGAAGCCGCTATAGAGTCGATCCTGCCCCCTTACGCGCACAAATACGGATCGCCGCTTGGGATCGCGCTGGATGAAATCGCAAGCCCAGACGGAGTGGGGCATCTTCGAGGTGAGCTGCTGCCAAGCCTCGGCATCGGCACGAGCAGTTGCTGATCGTCGTCGAAGATGCGGTTGGCTTGGTCATGGCTTTGCAGATAGGCCCACAGCCGGTCAATGAGGTTGAGTTTGAGCGAGTCCGGCGGCGGCCAAAAGGCGGAACGTGGGGTTTCTGTGCGAGGAACTTCTTTGCTGGGGTGGTTCAGCAGCGGCCAGGTACGTGGTCCGAAGTTTCTCTCAGAGTTGACTCGGAGTACTTGCACTGCGGGCAATGTGCGAGCAGAGTCCGTCAGGCATTGCAACTTTCTGAGAGCCCCCCCAAAGCGGCACGACTCTTGACTGATCGTGACACCCGGGCTGCTTCGTGCGGATTGACGCTCGCGGGGCCGGGGCAAAAAAATAGCGTTGCCGCGTGATTGGGCCATTGAGGAGATTTGAGGCCTGAGCGTGCGCTCAACGAGGGACGGAGAGAGCGAGGGGCGACGGGGGTGGGGGGGGAACAAGGGCGCGACGCCGGAACGTGGGCGCAAAGAAAAACCCCGACCTGGGCAGGTCGGGGCGGTTGGATGAAGTTGATTCGTTGAGGCTGACCGCTGAGCACCCGGGCGATGCTGCGGCGGGGGGTTTAGAGCGGGCAGCCGTTGAAGAAGGTGCTGAAGAAGACGTTGTAGTCGGCTTCGGTGGTGCCGTTGTTAGTTTCCAGTGGGGGCGTACGGCCGGCGTCGTCGGCGATATCGCAGTAGGGCTGCGCATCGAAGAAGCCGGAGAAGAAGGCGTTATAGTCGCCTTCGGTGACGCCGTTGTTCTCGGAGTTGGGGCCGACGTTGTAGGGGGCCAGGGGGTTGCCGGCGTCGTCGGCGATATCGGCGGGGCTCTTGCTGAAGACGAAGAAGGTGGTGTTCTGGCCGATGCCGGGCTGGATTGGGCCGCTGCCGGTGACGCGTCCGGTGATGGTGTCGATCACGTCGGCGCTTGCGGGGAAGCCGTCGAGCGTGATGTAGCAGGGCGGGGTGCCGGCGGGGATGCGTAGGACGGTGTTGAAGTTGAGCGCGCCGCCGGTGCGGTTGGTGAAGGTGGCACCGGTGCCGTTGGGCTGTTCGAAGATGCGCATGTCGATGCGCTGATCGCGAACGGGGAGGTTGTTGAACTTCATCGACGACCAGCCGGTGGGGAGCTTGGGCTCGGTGCGAAGGGTGTTGCCGGGAGAGTCGGGCGTGAAGTCCAGCAAGAGCATGATGCTGTCGACGTAGAAACTCATCGACTCCCAGGCGTTGGGCCAGGCGGTCTGGAGCGTGAAGTCGGATTGGTTGGCGTAGAGGAGGCTGTTGCTGGGGGCCATCTGCTCGGCGCCGAAGCCGATGGGTCCGTTGTGATCCGCGGCGCGGTTGAGGCGGTAGAGGTGGTTATCGATGTCGCTCTTGCCGGGGGTGAAGTCCTGGCGAAGGGCGTAATAGGAGCCGTACCAGAGGGTCGTGAGGAACCACGGGCCGGCGGGAGTGTTGCCGCTAGCGTTGTTGCCCCAGTAGTTGTCGCCCCAGTAGCGATCAACGAGGCCGACGAAGTCCGACGAGTTGTTGAGGAACTGATTGGGGAAGCGGACGAGCGGGTGGGTGTTGCCGAAACGGTCCTGGGCCACGCCGTTGATCCGATCGATGATCTTGACGGCGCGAGTGTCAGTGGCGAGGTGAGTTTCAAACGGGTAGACGATGCCGAGCATGGAGATGTCGGAGGCTTCGCCATTCCAGAAGAGCTTGTCGTCGAGGCCGGCCTTGATGCCGTTTGCGCGGTTGGTAAAGTCGGCGACGTCGCCGAACTGGCCGAGCGTGCCAGCGATGGACGCGGCGTCGCGTAGCCCGCGCACGATGTTGGCGTTGGACATGATGAAGGTGTCGTACTTATCTTCCCAGATGTTGTTGGAGTACATCATGAGCGTGGACGCGCCGGGGTAGCTGGGGCGGTGGTTCAGGCGTGTGCCGTCAATCTTGCTGGTCTGGCTCATGGCGATCGCGGCGTCTTTGACGATCGCGTAGGTCGTGTTGGCGGGGTTGCCGCCCTGGGCCTCGGTGAGCAGGGCCGCGTCGGCGTGCACGCGATAGTTGTAATACACCATCCACGGGATCACGGCGGTCTCATCCACCTGCGGCGCGCCCCAGACGGTAAAGCCGTCGGTGGTGTACTTCTGCTTCCAGAAGCCCTTGCGTGTGCCGAAGAACGGGTTGCCGCCCGCGGCCTCGATGCTGGGCGTGTTGCCGGAGTTCCAGGTCTCAAAGTCGCGGAAGGTCGTGTCGCGGAGGAAGCGCGTCATGCGGTTGACGATGTCGGTGTGGCCCACGCGCGCAAGAGTGACGCCGGCCCAGGCCATGTCGCGCGGCCAGACGAAGGGGTACGCGCCGTTGCGGAAGCCGGCGATGAGCCCGCCGCTGCGCTCGTCAAAGTGCAGCATGGTGCCGAGGATGCCGCGATCAAAGAGGGTCTGGAGGCGTGCGTCGGGGAGCTCGACCGTGACGCCCTGGTTGAGGAAGTTCTGCCAGTAGGTGTCGGTCTGGGCCTGCCAGGTTGACGTGTTGCCATCGCGGAACCAGGAGATGACGGGCCCGATCTGGATGTTGTACACGCCGGGGCCGTTGACGCCCGCGAAGGCGTCGCGCCCGGCGGGGCGCTCAAAGCCGCCGACGATGATGAAGTTCACTTCGACGTCCTGGTTGGGCGGGAGGGTGACCTGCTGGCCGATCCAGCCTTGACCGTTGTCGCTCGAGGTGTCGCGCCAGGCGTCGGTGCTCATGGTGCCGCCGGCGGCGTTTACCGACGGGACAGACTTCATCGCGGCGGCAAGGAAGACCGAGACGTTTTTCTCGTAGCCGCTAAACGTGGTGGGGTTGTATTCCTGGCCGAAGCCGATGGCGCCGGTGTTGGTGGCGACGCGGAAGGTGTTGTCGCCGGCAATCATGGCGCCGAGCTGATCGGTGGACTTGAGCATGAAGTCGTAGGTGTCGCCGCCGTTGAGGGCGGGATCCATGTACATGTAAACGTTGACGGTCTCGGCGGCGGGCTGGTTGTTGCGCAGGATCATGCGCTTGATGGTCATGCCCTGTGAGGCGTTGTTGGGGGTGCTGACGCCCTTGGGAGAGAAGTCGTGCTGCGTGATCGAGATGTTGCGACCAGCGCGGACGTAGGTGCTCGTGGTGGTGATGGTTTGGGTGCGGGGCTCGTAGCGCTGCTGGATGTTGGTGAAGTCGGTGCCGGTCTGGTTGCTGAGCCAACTGGTGATGCCGCCGGCGCGCAGGCCGGTGAGGATCTGATTGAGGTGCATCTGGCCGCGGTTGTCTAAAGGGAGGCCAGCGGGGAAGGTGTCCAGGCCGTCGACGTAGCCCTCGTTCTTGGTGCTGATGCCCTGCACGGCCCCGGCGCCGGGGTAGTAGACATCAAAGATGTTGCCATTCTGATCGAGCATGGCGTTGATGTAGTTATTGCCGACGACGCCCTCTTCTTTGTAGGGCCAGAAGGGCGGGTAGCCGACGCCCTCGTTGCCCGGGAACGCCGAGCCCTGGCCAGGCCAGGCCAGAAGGTTCGTGTGCTCGAAGGCCTGCGCGGCGTTAGAGCTCGCGCCGCCGCCGGCCCAGCTCTGGGTATCGTTGGGGTTGGAGTTTGACCAGCGGGCGAGCTTGTAGCGGACGCGCTGGTTGTACGCGCGGGTGCTGATCGGGAGCGTGGCGCGCCACCAATCACGGGTGCCGCCGCTGACGCCGAACTGGTTGGCGATGAACTGGATTGGGCCAATGGGGCTGACGTTGGAGAGAACCTGCGTGGTGCCGAAACCGACATTGGCGGAGCCCTGGGGCTCGGTTCCGTCGGTGGTGTAGTAGATCGCGACGCGGTCGTAAGCGTTCTGGCAGCAGACGCGGAAGTAGATCAGCGCCGTCTCGTCTTCGCGGGGCGCCGGGGGCACGCGCTGGGTCGTTGCGCTGCCGAAGCCGCCGTTGCTGATTGCGCCGAGGTTGCTGGTGGGGATCGGGCCGAACGGGTCAAAGTCCACGGACTGGGCCAAAAGCGACGGCGAAACCATGGCAACGGACGCAACAAGGCCAAGGAGAGCGGAGCGAGTGGAACACATCGTGATGAATCCTTGCGGTGGCAGGAAACGCGACAACTCGCCGCGCGGAGCGGTGGTGTAGCGAATGAGCCGTGAGTATGGCACGGTTTGGCGAAAAAGCACGGCTGATGTAAGTGAAACGGGGCAAAATGGTGCCGTCGGCGATTGGAGATTTGGGGGATCTGTAACCTCAGCGCGCGATCGATACGAGAAGTAGCGGGCAAGGGGCGACAGGGGTGGGGGGGGAACAAGGGCGCGACGCCGGAACGTGGGGCCATGAAAAACCCCGACCTATTGAGGTCGGGGCGGTTGGATGAAGTTGATTGGTTGAGGCTGACCGCTGAGCACCCGGGCGATGCTGCGGCGGGGGGTTTAGAGCGAGCAGCCGTCGAAGAAGATCGCGAAGAAGAGGTTGTAATCGCCCTCGGTCACGCCGTTGTTGGTCAGGGCGGCGCCGAAGGGTGGCAGGGGGGAGCCGTCGTCGTTGGCAATATCGCAGACGGGGTTGGAGTCGAAGAAGCTTGCGAAGAAGAGGTTGTAATCGCCTTCGGTGACGCCGTTGTTGGTGCCGGCGGTTCCGATGGGCGGGAGGGGAGATCCGTCATCGTTTGCGATGTCGGCGGGGTTGCAGCGCGAGGGGGCCGCGGGGCAGGGGGGTCCGAAGCGAGCGAAGTTGTGGCTGTGGGTGCCGCCGGCGTTGTCAAAGAACCCGCTGATGTACAGCGCGGGGCGTGTGGGGCCGGCGCCGTCGTCATCGAAGATCACGAGAGACTTTGGATCCATACGGAGGTTGTCGTTGAAACTGTTGAAGCCCAAACCGACGGCGGACCACGCTCCAGCGTCGAACTTCGCGAAGCCGCGGGCGCTGACGCCGCCGATTCCGCCGAACGGACCGACTGCGTAGAGAGCGAGTCCGTTGCTGTCGTCAAAGGCCTCGATATCGGCGACGAAGGGGGTCAAGGGCCCTCCGGTGCCGGTGCGCAGGAGGGTGCCTGCGTTGAGGCTGACCCATTGCGAGCCGGTCCAGCGAGCGACGGGGCCGGTGGGCGTGGGGTTGGCGGAGACGGGAAAGATGTCGGTGAACATGCCGTGGGCGTAGATGGAGGGTCCGCTGCCGAGGTCAAGCGAACTGATCTTGGTGAAGTTCTCGAAGGGGGCGGCGGTCTTTCCGATGATGGTCCAGGTGCCGGTTGAGCCGGTGCCGTCGTAGCGAGCGACAGCGCCGCTGACGGCGCCGGTGAACGTGCCTGAGGCGTAGAGCTTGGGGCCGGCGCCGTCGTCGTGAATGGCCAGGGCGGTGACGCGTGAATCCGTGCCCAAAGGAGTTACTGGTTGGCCGGTGTCGGGCAGGCCGCTGCCCAGGACAACCCACTGGGTGCCGGTGTAGGCGTAGATGTTGGGGGTGTTGCCAGCGGGGAAGCCGGGGTCGAAGGGGGAGGCGTTGCCCGCGATGATGAGCCACGGACGTTCCGGGCCTGCACCGTCGGTGTCAAAGACTACGCCGGTGAAGTTATCGCCTTCAGGCGTTCCAGTCGTGATGCTGCCCGGGAAAGCCGCGCCATCGGAAACCGAGGTCCAGGTCTGAGTGCCAGTGTTGTACTTCGCCACCCGCGTGATCGGTGTCGCGGCGTCGAAGGTGTTGCCGAAAGCAAAGAGCGTCTCGCCGGTACCGTCGTCGTAGCGGATGTAGTGGGCCGACGAGACGGTGAGCGTGCTGCGGGCCGAGGGGATGGAGGAGCCCAACCAGGCGGTGCCGTCGTACTGGGAGATTCCGTTGGGGTTGGTCTGGTCGAAGAGAGGCTGGTCGAGGATGCCGTTGTTGACGATCCGGGGGTTGACGCCGTCGAGCTTGACAACGGCGTTTCCGGAGAAGCCACCCTTGACCGGCTGGGGGTACTGAGGCGTCCAGGAGGTGTCGTTCCAGAACGCGCCGTTGCGGCCTTGGACGCGGGCACCGCCGGTGTTGAGGCCGAACTCAAAGGTGCCGCCAGTGAAGACGACGGGCTCTCCGCGGAGCGTGGTGCGCGTGAAGGTCAGCGCGCTGCCGGGGCTGAGGAAGGCGGTGGTGAATCCGGCACCGAGGGGCGCGAGGGTGATGCCGTCCCAAACAGCGCCGCCGTTGAACTCTGGCGGGAGGCCGGCGGGGGTCTGGAAGTCGGCGGTGTTGAAGGCGTTCATGGCAGAGCCGCCGAAGTAAAGCTTTTGGCCGGTGCCGAGGTTGATGAGCTTCATTGAGCCGATCGCGCTAAAGATGGTGGAGCCCAATGGGCCGAAAGTCTGGGGCTGCCATACAGCGCCGTCGAAGCTTTCGCAGGGGAACATGTTGATGGCGGAGCCCGCAGGCGCGGTGTTCTGGGGTGAAATGAGCAGGGCACCCTCGTACTCGATCATGGCGCCGACGGTCGCGGCGCCCATGGTGATCGGCAAGTTGGTGGAGGCCATGAGCGGCTGCGCGGGAAGAGGCTCGTGGGCGGTGCCATCGACGGTGATGCGTCGGACACCCTGATCGAAGGCACCGCCAAAGTAGATCTGGCCGTTGTACTTGGTGATGCAGGTGATGACGTTTTGGAGGAGCTCGAAATCGGTGGCGAAGAAATCGATGCGGGAGAACGAGTTGCTCGTGGGGACGTAGGCCATGAGGTAACTCGTCGGGCTCAACGTGCTGTTTGTCACGACGTACATGCGCTGGCCGGCGTTTGGGAACGGGTTGTTGACGGGGTCGGGGCCAGCGGACTGCTCATCGACGAGGAATGCGACAACGTTGGATTCGCCGGAGCCGCGGGTGATGCCGGACCAGAGTTGGGTGGAGCCGTTCCAACGAGCGATTCCGTTGACGGCGATGCGGGTGCCGCTGGGCTGCTGGGCGCGAGTGAAGTTGCCGCCGACCCAGAGTTCGGGCTTGAGGGGGCCGGCGCCGTCAGGATCAAGCACTGCCAGGGCGCGGACGGTGCCGGAGCCGGACGTGACGAGGTTGTTGGCGGGGACGCCGCCGCCCAGGGGGGCAAACTCGGTGCCGGTCCAGACCGCGACGCCATTGCAGAGTTTGCCGCCGGCGCGGCTAAAGTTGCCGCCGACGACGAGCCGGGACCCGAGGCCGTCTTGGGCGTCGTACATCACCGAGGCGAATATGGGGCCGTTGACGCCCGCGACATCGAAGTCTTCGGCGAAGACGGGCGTGCAGGGCTGAGCCAAGGCGATGTTCAACGGCGCAAGCGCGAGAGCCGAGAGGGCGAGTCCGGCGGCGGCCAAGAGGCGGAATGTGGGCTTTTTGTGCATGGAATTCCTTTGCTGAGGTGGTCTAGGAGCGGCCAGGTGCATGGTCCGAGTTTACTCTCAGAGTTGACTCAGAGTACTTGCACTGTGGAGGAAGTGCAAGTACAATCCGTCAGTGAACTCAATTTTCTGGGAGCCCCCCCAAAAGCGGAGCGACTCTTGAATGATCGTGATAGCCGGGCCATTTCGTGCGTACCGACGCTCGCAGGGCCGCTGAACCAATCTGAGTTTCAAGCGGGGACGCTGGTGAGCGATCGCCTGCGGGCCGAGCTGCTGACGGCGCTGGAGAAGCTGCGCGGGACGAACGAGCCGACGCCGGCGCTTTCGCGGGTGCTCGGGGTCAATCGGAACATCTGCCAGCGGGTGGTTGCGGGGCTGGACCCGCGCCTTGATCCGCTCACGGCGTTGACCAAGCTGCCCGGCCTTGAGGGGCTGCACCTGTTCGCCGATGCGCTAGCTGAGCGTGGGGGGCGCGGCGTTCGGCACACGGCGCTCACGGCGGCGGTCGAGGCCTACGGCGCGTTTGTACGCACAGTTGGCGGGAGCCAGGCGGGGCTGATCCGGCGGATCGAGATGACTTCTCGCGGACGCGACGGGGCGCAGGCGACGGACAACGTCGCGGTGCGGCGGCGTATGTTCGACATTGCCACCGAGCTGCAAGGGCACGCGCTGGACACGCTCATCTCGATCGCCGCGGTGCGTCCGATGCTTGGCTCGGGCGAGTTCACCGAGGGCCTGAGCGTCAAGGGGTTTGTCGGCCTTCGCGCGTACACGGCGCCGGTGCCGTTGGTGATGCGCAATGTGACGCTGCGCCACGAGGCGCACCTGATCGCGGTCGAGACGCTGCACGAGCCGCTGACGGGCCAGAACGCGACGGGGCTGAACCTGATCGAGGAGTTCTGCTCGTCGCCCTTGCCCAGCTCGGCGTTTGATATGTTCGACGGGGGAGCGCGGACGATCGTCGAGCCGGGGACGGAGCGACTTGACCCGATGGACGTCGTGATGGGGACGCGCTGGCGGCCCTATCTGCACCCGACGCTGCACACCGACCCGCGCTGGTGGACGCTGCTGCGGGTGGATCGGCCGGTGCGGCGAGCGGTGCTGGATGTGTACCTGCACCGGTCGCTGGCGTTTTCGTGCGTGCCGACGGTCGGGGCGTATCTGTGGCACCCGGGGATCACGGGCAACGCGTCAAAGGACTGGCACAGCAGGCTGCCGGGGCGCTACACGATCGAGATGCTCGGGGCAGGGACCGCTCAGGCGGCGACCGACGCCTGGCGACGGCACGCGGCTCTCACCGAACGGATGTTCGAACTCGCGGGCTGGAACCCCGGCGAGATGGTGGGCTTTCGATGTGAAGTGGCGTACCCGATCTGGGCATCGGTGCTCTCCATGTCGTTTGACTTCACGGGCGCAGCAGCGCCGGTGCGAGAGAACGAGGAGTAGGCACTGGGGATCGGGCACCGAGGCGGGCGGAGAGGATGATCTGCGATCAACGAGAAAAGCCCCGGCTCAGGTGAGCCGGGGCTTTGACTTTGGTCACAAGCAAAGATGTTGAGGGGGCTGCTGAAGTCGGAGCCGACAACCAGTTGTCACTCAACACCCGACACTCAGCAGTCAGCACTCATCGCTCATTGCTCAGCACTCAGCACTCTTTACGGGCAGCCGTTGAAGAAGACGCTGAAGAACAGGTTGTAGTCGCCTTCGGTGACGCCGTTGTTGGGGCCGACGGGGTTGCCGTAGGGTGCCAGGGGGGTGCCCTGGTCGTCGGCGATGTCGCACCAGGGGAGGGCGTCAAAGAAGCCGCTGAAGAAGGCGTTGTAATCGCCTTCGGTGACGCCGTTGTTGACGCTGGGCGGGTTGCTGTTGTAGGGGGGCAGCGGGTCACCGGTGTCCGCGGCGATGTCAGCCGGTGAGCAGCCGACGAGGCGGATGGTCAGGACGCCCTGGCCCACGGCGGTGTTATATCCGGCGACGCGGATCTTGTAGGTGTTACCGGCGAGCATGACGAGGTTGAGGCTGGAATCCTGGCCGGAGCCGTTGTCGTCATCCGCGGCGACCTGCTGCACGGTGTTGACGGGGCAGGAGGCGGCGAGGTAGACGACCAGGACGGTGTCGTAGTTTGAGCCGTTGGTGTTGATGTTGTAGTTGGCGGTAAAGGAGGGCGAGAAGTTGTACCAGACGTCGTGGCCGACGGGGATGCCGGCCAAGGGTGCGCCGAGGGCGGGGCCGTCGTTGCCGGCGAGGCAGGTTGGGAAGGTGATGGTGCCGAGGTTGGCGGTGGAGGCGCTGACGCAGAAGTCGTTGGCGGGGATGCCGATGGGCTGGACGCCAAGGCTGAAATCGCCCGTACGGTACTCAAAGCTGGAGACGCGGATGAGGACGGTCTGATCGGCCTGGAGGTTGATGTCGATCTGAGAGGCGTTGCCGGTTCCGCCGTCGTCATCGCAAGCGAGAACGTTGCCGCCGCAGGAGTCAAAGAGGGTCATCACGGTGTCGAAGCCGCCGACATTGAAGCGGTAGGGGCCGGAGCAGAGAGCGGTGTAGGTGTAGTAGGCGTCAGGTGACAAGCGGGAGTTGCCGCAGAGGCTGGGGAGGCCGACGCTGGGAAACGCGCCGGACAGGGAACCGAAGACGACGATGGGTCCGCCGGAGGAGTTGGAGATGTTCGCGGCGTTGGCGCAATCGTCGTAGGCGGGCGCCGCGGCGCGGGTATAGCTGAAGACGTCGCGTCTGGCGTTGACGTCGCCATCGACGAGGTTGATGGCGTCGGAGTGATACGCGACGGTCAGGCCATTATCGGAGATGCTGGCCCAGGCGCTGTCGGCGCTGCCCGCGACAGCGTCGGTGTAGTTGAAGCTGCAGGGAAAGATGGTTCCGCTGGCGACGTGGGCGAGGTAGACGGCAGAGCGGCCCGCTGCGGTGTTCTGGTTGGGCAGAAGGTTGCTGGCGGTGCTTTGGAAGGCGACCCACTGGCCGTCGGCGCTGACGCGGGGGCGGTTGCAGGCAGCGTTGGCTTGGCCGCCATCCAGCGAGACGCTGATGCGCTTGGTCGTGGAGGTGGTGCGGTCAAAGAGGAAGATGTCGCGCTGGCCGTTGGTGTCGCTGGCGACGATGTTGGTGGCGTCGGAGGCGAAGGCGACGAAGCGCCCGTTCTTGGAGACGTGCGGGTCGAACGACGCGCCGTTGGCCTCGGCGTTGGTGGTGGAGCGGCTGACGCGGATGGTGCCGGGGAAGCCGACGACCTGTCCGGCGGGGAACGTGCGGGCGAAGATATCGCGATGGCCGAGGGTATCGGTCGCGCCGGCGAGGTTGGTGGCGAGGGACTCAAAGGCAATGACATAGACGCCATCGGCCTCGGAGCCACCGGTGGTGGGCTTGTTGCTGGCGGCGTTGGCGGCGGTGACGCCGGCGACGATGTTGCCTCTCACCGAGAGCTTAGAGAACGTGCGGGTGCCGGTGGTGGGGGACCAGTAGATGTCACTGAAGCCGTTGCCGTCGCTCGGGACGTTGGTGGCGGTGGTCTCGAAGGCGAGGAACATGCTGTCGGGCGTGATATCAGGGTTGGTGCTGTCGTTATCAAACTCGGTGTCGCAGAAGTTGGCGGTTGGGACGACGGTGAAGGGCTGCGGGGTGCCGGTGTTGAAGTAGATGTCGTTATTGTTGTTGGTGTCGGCGCAGCCGAACTGCAGCGCGCTCTGGTTGGAGTTGTTCATCCATGCGGCGGAAGAGCCCTTGTACGTCGGTAGCGAGGAGGTGCCGCCGGAGGGGAACTCGCCAGAGAGCGGGGGCATGGCGGACTGGCCGCTGCCGTTGAGCATGGTGAGCGTGCCGGTAGTGCGATCCTTGCGGAGGATGAACTGGCCGGCGTTGTTGGATGGTGCGCCGGTGACGAAGTTGGTGGCGGCGGAGCGGAAGACGATGCGGGTGCCGTTGGCAGCGATGGCGGGCTCTTGCGAGTTGCCGTTGCCCGCGTCGCTGCCGTTGGCCGGGGAATCCTGGCTTTCGCGAACGACGGACTGAGCGCTCGCGATGCTAGCGGCCGAGCCGCTGAGCAGCATGAGCAAACACGCGGAGCGGAGCAAGTTGACGGGGAGGGCGGTGGACATCATGCGTGGCCTTTCGTGTGGGTGGCGTGAGGAGAGCGAACGCGAACGTGAAACGGAGGGACGGGGGAAGTTCGGTGGGGCTTGGTGATCGAGGCTTCGCCCGGGTACACAGAGAACGCAGTCGGCGTCTGAGAACCTTGACGACAGATTGCCCAGAGCGCACAGATGGCTTCAGTTGAGGGGTTTTCCGCAAGTCTATTCCAGTATTGGGGGTTTGGGGGCTCGCCATTTGCGGGTGGCGTTACCGCGGCGCGGGGGACAGCGTCCGCACGAACTTGACCGTCAGGCCTTCGAGGATGTGCTCGGGGTCGCCATCGCCGGACTTCTGGCGTTCATCGGCGCGGATGGCTTCGCGAAGCAACGCCGCGGCGGCGGGCGGGGGCACGCGCTTGGCGACGCTGACGATGGGGCCGACGGCAGCGCCCCAGAGGCCCGCTTCGCCAGCGATCTCATTGTCGCGTTTGCCCAGCGAGGCGGCGATGCTGGCGCGAGAGAGCTTGCGGGCCAGGTCGATGTACGCGACGCCCAGCAACACCGGGCTCATGCGTGAGACGTCCAGCCTCGCGCGCAGGGCTTTTAGTGCGGCAGACATTGATCCGCCCAGCAACTCGCTTTGCATCGACCACGCGTCGTCCTGGCGCGAGGTGCCGACCAGGTGGCGCACGAGGTCGATCGTGATGGCGGGTGCGATGCCGGAATCCGCCGGGAGGGCCCGGGCCGCGATCGCGAGTTTCTCCAGCTCGCTGGAAATGCGGGCCATGTCGTTGCCCAGTTCTTCGATGAGGAGCTTGCCGGCATCCGGCATCAGCGAGACGCCAAGGGCTTTGGGCGCGCGGGCGATCGCCCAGGTGAGCGCCGCGTCGATTCCGATCTTCTCGCACTTGACGATGACGCCGCCGGCGGCGGCGATGGCCTTGTCAAGGTTCCCGGCGCGCCACGTTCCGGCGCGGAGCAGAAGCGTCGCGTTGGGCTCGGGCTGCTTGGCGTAGGACTCCATCAGCTCGCGAGGCGAGCGCGAGGCCCCGGCGGCGCGGCGCGCCGGAGACTTCGGGGCGCTGGGCTCGTCTTCAGAGTCGCTGAGGAACTTCTCGGCGTTCTCGATGATGACGAGCTTGTGGCGCATCATCAGGCTCATGCTGCGGCATTCGTCGAGCACCTCTGCGGGCGAAGCGCTGGCGCCGTCAAACGTGAAGACGTCGATCTCGGTGTGCTTTCGGGTGAGGGCGTCGCGCAGATCGCGGGTGTGCTGGGCGATGAGGAACTGCTCCGGGCCGTGGAGGACTGCCATGGGCGTGCCGACGGGGATGGCGTCGTGGCTTTTGGCGGCAGAGGGGCGGGTGGCCATGGCGCGAGCGTATGAGGCCCCGGCGCGTGTTGGCATCCGGGAGCGCCAAGGATGGGGGATGAACGAGGCAACGAGCAGCGGGGGCGGGGCGAGCGGAAGCGGGCGATTGTCGCGGCCGGGCAAGGCGGCGCTGGTCATTGGCGGGCGGAGCCTGGGCTCGCGCCTGATCGTGGGCACGGGCAAGTACGCCAGCCTGGAACAGATGCGCGATGCGCTGGATATCAGCGGCGCCGAGGTCGTCACGGTCGCAGTGCGGCGCGAGCGGCTGATCAACGCGCAGGGCCAGAGCCTGCTGGATGCGCTGGATCTGTCGCGCTACACGATCCTGCCCAACACCGCGGGGTGTTTTTCAGCCGAGGACGCAGTGCGCGTGGCGCGCCTAGGGCGCGAGCTGCTGGAGCAACTGAAGAACCCGGGCTCAGGATGGGTGAAGCTGGAAGTGTTGGGTGATAAGAAGACCCTGCTGCCAGACCCGGCGGGAACGCTCGAAGCCTGCAAGGAACTGGTGAAAGACGGCTTCCAGGTGCTGTGCTACTCGTCTGACGACCCGATCGCGGCGGTAAGGCTCAAGGAGGCGGGCGCGACCAGCGTCATGCCCGCCGGCTCGCCGATCGGCAGCGGCCAGGGCGTGCTCAATCGCAACAACATCGTGCTGTGCCTGGAACTCCTGAAACAGGGGGACGCGGCGTACCCGGTGATCGTCGATGCCGGCGTCGGCAGCGCCAGCGATGTCTCGATCGCCATGGAACTCGGGGCCGACGGCGTGCTATTGAACACCGCCATCGCACACGCCAAAGACCCGGTGCTGATGGCCAGCGCGATGCGCCACGGGTGCATCGCGGGGCGCGAGAGCTACTTGGCGGGCCGGATTGCCAAGCGTCTGTACGCGTCGGCCAGCTCTCCCTGGGAGGGGGCGATTTCCTATATTCCGGGGGAGTAAGGCAGAAGGCGAACATGCCTGGAACGGCGGAGCCGACAGCGAGGGGAAACTGCCGGGAAGTCGAGAGGATTTCGCAAGTGTGTGGGTGCGGGCGGGAATTGTCGTTAGACTGAGTGGATGATGGCGTGCGGCTGGTCAGGTCGCGGGGTCGTCGCGTGCGCGGCCTTTGCGGCTCGCATCCAATGGAGATCGGACCGGTGAGTCAGATCAACGCGAACTCGATCATCATGCGGCTTGACGTTTTGGAAGGCCCGGCGCTGGAGCAGTTGCTGCTTTTACCAGAGACCTCGAGTGTCTTGGGGCGGTCGACAAAGTGTCAGCTGCGCACGCCCGAAGGGGAGCTGGCGATCAGCCGCGAGCACTGCCGGTTTCACCGGCTCGGGAGCCTGACGACGGTTGCGGACCTTGACAGCCGTCACGGCACGGTGCTGAACAACGTCAAGCTGATGCCGCAGGTGGACACTCCGCTGAAAGCGGGGGATGAGATCCGCGTCGGGCCCTGGGTGCTGCGGGTGGCGGTGGGGGCGGGGACGTCAAGCACGTACTCGATGCACGACAGCGCCGGGAGCGAGAGCTCGCTGGTGACGGTTGCAGAGGTCAACCGCGAGGGGATTCATCGACGGAGGCTGGAGCTGCTGCTGGAGTGCGCCAAGCACGTGCAAACGGTGCGGTCCGAAGCGGAGCTTGCCGAGAGCGTGGTCCAGACGCTCGAAGAGGCGACGGGGTTTTCGGTGATCGCGTTCATCAAGCCGGACCTGCTGGCGGAGGAGATTCATGTTCTGGGCGTGCGCTCGGTGGGGCATCGCACGGAGACGCTTATTTTTTCAAGGTCGCTGATCCGGGCCGCGGCTCGCGGGCAGGCGGTCAAGATCAATCGCGGCGCCGATTCGATCTCCAACGCGCAGTCGCTGTTGGGCGTGCAGATGTGTTTATGCGTGCCGATCATGGACGCGGGCGAGATGACGCACTGTCTCTATCTGGATTGTCGCGAGGGGCACATGCGGATCCAGGACGACGCCGCGGCGTTCTGTCAGGCGGTCGCGGATTTGTGCTCGCTGACGCTGTCGTCGCTGCGGCGCGCCGACGCGGAGATGCACGGTGCGCGTCTGAGCGAGCAGATGGCGACGGCGGCGCTGATTCAGCAGTCGATCCTGCCGCCGACGCACGGGCGCGTTTTGCGCGCGTCGTACCGCATGCACGTCGAGCCCGGGCGTTTCATCGCGGGCGACTTGTTTGACATCTTCCCGCTGGACCATCGGCGCCTGGCGATGTTCATGGGCGATGTTTCGGGCAAGGGCGTGCCGGCGGCGATGCTGGCGGCGGTGACGTCGAGTTATCTCACGGCCGCGCTGCACAATACGGGCGATCTGGCGCTGGCGGTTGGCGGGCTGAACCGTCACCTGGGCGCGAAGATGCCGGAGAACGGGTTCGTGTCGCTGTTCGCCGCGATGATTGATACCGAGTCGGGCCTGATGACGTTCATCGACGCGGGTCACGGGTATTGGCTGGTGCGCGAGCCATCGGGCCAGTGGATCAATCCGGGCGAGCACGTGCGCGGGCTCCCGCTGCGGGTGAGCCCGGAAGATGCGTACGAGCAGGGTGAGCATCGGCTCCAGCCGGGCTCGCGCGTGGTGGTGTTCTCTGACGGCGTGATCGAGCAGCGCCACAAGAATGGCGAAGAGTTCGGCATGGCGCGGATTCTCAGTGCGCTGGGCGCATGCTCGACACCGGACGATGACGTCTGCCACTTGCTGCGGTCGGTGCGCCGGCACGCGCTGGGCGACGCGGACCCGGGGCTGAGCGAGCAGCGCGTGGATCTGGCGGACGATCTGACGATTGCTTCGGTAGCCATTGGGGACTTTGGTGGAGGCGCTTCGGGTCTGAGCACCGAGCACCGGGATTGAAAGGCGGTTGCGTGTGTGACTGATGGTGATGCGGGCGATCGAGCGGGGGAGGTGGAGTTGCCAGCGGTGCTGCCGCGCGACGTCGGGGTGGTGGTGCTCTATGGCGGGTCGTTTGATCCGGTGCATCGCGGTCATGTCGAGCTCTCGCGAGCCGCGGCGGAGGCGTGGGCGCAGCGGGCCGGGTGCGCCGTGGTGCGATGGTTCGTGCCGGCGAGCCGGTCGCCTCACAAGGCGACGGCGACGATGTTCGATGGCGCGATGCGAGTGGAGTTGTTGAAGATCGCCCTGCGCGCGGAGCCGGACGCCCAGGTGTGGGATGACGAGCTGCGCCGCGCGGCGGGTGCCGGCTCGCACGCCACTGGCGACGAGTCGTATTCGATTGATACTGCGACGAGGGCTCGCGACGCGCTGGATCACGCGGGGCGGGCAGATGTTTCACTGCGCTGGTTGATGGGCGAGGATCAGGCGCTGGCGCTGCACCGCTGGAAGGACGCGCACCGGCTGGTGCGGGTTGCCCCGCCGCTGATTATCCGGCGGGCGGGGATGGGGGGGGCGGACGCGTTGGACGGGGCCGTTGGGGTCAGCGGTGGCAGTGCAGCCTGCGCACACGGCGGGCCAGATGCGTGGAGCGACACGCTGATGGAACGGCTGCGGGCCACGCGCGCGTGGTCAGCAGGGGAGCTGGACGAGCTGCGGGGCGGCGTGGTCCAGACCGGCGCGATGGATGTCAGCTCGTCAGACGTGCGCACTTGGCTCGGCGATCCGATCGCGCACTGGCGCGAGTTAAAGGTGGCGCTGCCGGCGGGCATATTGGAGCGGATTCAGCGGGAGTGAACGCGCGGGTGGACGCGGAGAGGCGGCAGAGAGGCCGAGAGGGAACCCGGCACGCGCGGGTGATTTACCGCGAGCCCGCGCCGTTCTGGCCAGGCGGGTTCGCGCGTGACATGCGCGCTGAAAGCGGGTTCTCGGAGTTGGGCCGGGGCACCAGGCCCGCCTGAATCGCGACCAGCGCCAGTTGCACGCGGTTGGTGACGCCGAGCTTGCGGCCCAGCGATGCGCGATGCGCCTCGACGGTCTTGACGGTGCGGAACAGGCGCTCGGCAATCTGGAGCGTCGAGAGGCCCTCGCCCACCATGCGCAGCACCTCGCACTCGCGCGGCGTCAGGCTGTCGATCTTCAACGACTCGCGCGTCGAGAGCTCGACGGTGTTCGCGCCGTTCTCGCGCGAGCCGTTGCTCGCCTGCGCAGAGCCCGCGGCGACGGGGATCAGCCGGCCGGTGGCCAGCACCAGCAAGGGCGATGTCGGCGAACAGCGCAGCGGGCGGTAGGCGCACTCCATCCGCGAGCCGAGCAAGCGCGTCACAACGCGCACGCACTGGCCGGTCTGCAAGACGCGGCGCAAGACGTTCAATCGCTCGTCGGCGAAGTCTTCGGGAAGAAGTTCGCTCATCGTGCGCCCGATGATCTCACTGACAGGCTTCCCGACGAACGACGCGGTGTGCTCGTTGGCAAAGAGCCAGCGGCCGTCCCCATCGAGCAAGCTCACCAGCGAGCCTGAATCCTGCACGAGCGCTTCCCAGGCCGGCAGCGACAAGAGGTGAGCCAGATCGCCGCCCCATTGAGAGGTGGTGATCTCGGCGTGGCTTGACAGACCGGCCGCAATAGTTGTGTTGGCGGACATGCCCTTGGTCACCTCTCGCTTGAATCAGTTCCCCGCACCGGTTGAACGAAGCATACATCAAAATCGTGTCGTCGGGCGCGACGCGACCGAAAAACTGTCGCATTTCTGTGGTGTCGAATGTGCGAAACTGGCCCCCCGGACCGGTCTTTATCGGACGCGGACCCGTTCGGGGCTCGCGCCGGAGCGATTTGCTCAAGAGCGTTAGTTTTAGGGATTACTCTAGAGACGGACACCGCCCTTGAGTTTGTGGTTCAGGGCGGCCTCGTGAGTGGTTCCGTCGAGCGACGGATGGGCTGGGTGAGTGGACGCACCTGCGTGTCCCCGGCTGCGCGGCGGACAGCCTTCGTCGACGGTGATCGATTGGACAATACCTAACGTGATGGCGATGCGCGCCAGTTCGACGCGGGTTCGCACGCCCAGCTTGCGGCCCAGGCTCGCGCGATGCCACTCAACGGTTTTGGGCGAACGCGAGAGCCGCCGCGCCATCCTTTGTGTCGAGAGGCCTTCGCCGATCATGCGCAGGATCGCCAGTTCAGACGAAGTGAGCCGGCCGACGACGGACGTATCCGCGTCAGCATCGGAGTCCTTGGGGACGTGGACGATCTCGGTGTGGGCGACGGTCGGAACCGTCGGCGACTGGCTGAACACGCAGAGGCACAGCTCCAGCGCATCAAGCGACGGCAGCGGGCGAAGCGTGCAGCGGATGTAACACCCTTGGCGACGTTCGACGAGCATGATCGCGTCGGCCTCGCGCGGGCGCGGCGCGGTCACGCAGGCGTACATCGCCGCGGCAAGCTTTGAGCTCTCGCGATGAGCTTTAGAGAGGAGCGTGTGGGAGCCGACGCGCAGGAACGCCATGGCGGCGTCGTTGCAGGCCAGGGCGGTGTGATCGGGGTAAAGCACCAGCAGCCCGACGCCAGCGTCATCCGCCATTGCGAGCAAACCGCTTGCAAGGCGTCCGTGTTCTGGAAGGAGGCCGTTATTCTTCTTCATCGGGTTCACGCTGCCTCCCCGCTCCACGGGTGGCCATGATCATCAATCATCAAAACGTGATGAGACTCATGTAACCCGACCCACCTCTGAACCCAACAACCGGCAATATACGCCCAGATCACGGGGGGGACTGAGCCCTACGAAGTAATTCTGAAATGTCTAGTTGTTTTACTGGGGCTGGCGGAAACAGGCTGCGAGTCAGGCCGAAACTGCCGGTGTGAAAGCGAAACCTTTGACGCCCACCAGACATCGCGTGGCGCGCACGGGTGAGGAAGCGTCGAGACTGGTTGACAATATGGGAAGCGTTGTCAATCTGTGCTTGCTGAACGCGTTGAGCGATTGCGGCTGATCGAACTCAGCGAACAGGGCGTGCGGCGCGAGTGAGCGCTGCGAGATTCAACGGCAGTGCGCCGGGCGTGACGCGGATGAGGATTGAGCCGGGGCTGGCCGGATCATGCGAGCAGAACGCGTTAGCAGGCGCGCCGGTGCTCGGCTTGCGCGTTAACGACGCGACAGGTGCGCGAGGCGCGGCGGCCTGGGTCGAAGCCGACCGGGCTTACCCCCAGCCCCGGCACTACGCTGCTCACGATGGCCAGAAAGTACGACCTCGTCGCGATCGACCTTGACGGCACCCTGCTTGATCACAGCGGGAGCGTTGACGCGCGCAACCTCGAAGCTCTCCGGCGCGCTCGCGAGGCGGGCATGATCGTCACGGTGTGTACCGGGCGCGCCCTGATCGAGTCCATGCCCATCATCCGCGCGATCGAACAGACCGGTCCGGTCGTGGTCAGTGGCGGCGCGATGGTCGCCGACCCCACCACCGGCAAAACGCTCGAGCGCTTCGCGATGGAACGCGAACTGGTCCGCGAGATGGTGCAATACCTCGGCGCGCACGACCACGCGGCCCTGGTGCTGAAGGACCCCTCAGCGACGGACTACGACTATCTGGTGATCGGGCCTGGCGGAGCGGAATCACTGGACCCGTCCTCGCGCTGGTGGTTCAACAAGATGGGTGTGCGCGTGCGGTACGCGACGCACCTGGACGACGATGAGCACCACGAGCACACCGTGCGCGTCGGCGCGTACCAGACCAACAAGCCGTTCGACGAGTTGGCGGGAAAGCTGCGTCAGGAGTTTGGCCCGCGCGCCACGCTCCAGCACTTTCACGGCGCCCTCTTGCCCAAGGAGCGGCGCGACCTGGGAATCCAGAGCGTACACATTGTCGAGATGTTTCACGCGCGGGCCGACAAGTGGCAGGCGATCGAGCGGCTGTGTGCGCGCCTGCACATTGACCCGAAGCGCACGGCCGCGATCGGCGACCAGCTCAATGACATGGAAATGATCACGCACGCGGGTCTGGGGGTCGCGATGGGCAACGCGCACGAACGCATCAAAGCGGTGGCCAAGCGGACGACGGGGGCCTGCGACGAGGCGGGCGTGGCCACCGCGATCGAACACATGCTCGCGGGAGAGTGGTGAAAGTTTCGAGGGGAGAAGTCGCGAGTCGCGAGACGCGAGTAGCGAGTGGCATCGGCCGGATTTGATGTGCCCTGTGGCCGTGTGCGATGCGGCCATGTGGGCGGCGTCAACGCCTTCCGCCCGGTTGCTTGCCCTTGATCGCGGTATCCTTCAACATGGTGATTTCGCGGCTGGGATCGATGAGCCTAGTAGGATTTCTCGACGCGCTGGCGAGCAAGACGCCAGCGCCGGGCGGCGGCGCGACCGCGGCGGTTGTGGGGGCGGTGGGCGTGGCCCAGGCCTTGATGGTCGTGGAGTATTCCATCGGCAAGAAGGACTTGGCGGAGCACCAGGAGACGCTGGGCGCGGCGCGCGCGAAGCTCTCGCGGGCGCGGCAGCTGTTGCTGACACTCGCTGACGAAGACGGCGCGGCGTACGCGGCGTTGAACGCGCTGCAGAAACTGCCGCCTGACGACCCGGTGCGGCTGGCAGATCTGGCCGGCGCGGCGAAGGCGAGCGCCACGGTACCGCTGTTCGTCCTGGCGACGTGCGTTGAGGCGCTGGACAGTCTGGCGGCGATCAAAGGGAAGACCAACCGGTTTTTGGAGAGCGACTTGCGCATCGGCGCAATCGTGCTGAACGCGGCGGCGGAGAGCTCGCGCTGCAATGTCGAGGTGAACCTGCCGCTCATTGAAGATGATGCGGCGCTTGAAGGTGGCGGGAGCGAGCGGCGCAACATGGGCCTGATGTTGAAGCGCGCGGCGGCGCTGCTGGCACGCGTGCTCGGCTAAGCCGGGCGCGAAGCCGGCGGTCAACAACAAACCCCCGGCAGATCGCCGGGGGCTTGCTCGTGCGTAAAGAGATTTGAGCGAGCGGCCGACTCACCGGCTCTTCATGCGCTTGACGCTCTTGGCGAACGTTGGCGCGCCCTGGCCCTTCTCGAAGAGGTCGGAGAACTTGAAGTCCTTGCGCTTCTTCCAGTTCGCGCGGTGATAGGCGTCAGAGGCCAAGAGCGGGAAGAGGGCCGAGAGCTCGCCGAAGACCATCTGCTCGTGAACGATGTCGACCTTGCCCCATGAGCAGGCCTCGCGGAGGGTTGAGCCGCTGAGCGCGCCATCGCGCGGATCGGCGACGGTCATCTGGACAGCGTACTTGTGCATGCCGACCTCGCTCGTCTTCCGCAGGTCCGCGCCGCCCTTGCCGGTCTTGCGTTCAGCCAGCAGCTCAGCGGCGACAACGATGTCCTGCGCGAAGTTTTTGGGCACGCCGCCGCCCAGCATGAGCAGGCCGGTGTCCTTGGTGGCGAGTTTGATATCGGTAAGTTCGCGGAAGTCCTTGCCGGAGTCGAAGGCGACCTGGCCGCGCCCTTCTTCGATGGCCTCGGTCTGCTGGAGGACGATGCCGAAGCCGGCGGAGCAATCGCTGAAGGCGGGCACGAAGATGGGCACGCGCTTCTGGTAGCAGGTCTTGACGATGCTCCGGTTCTGCGGGTGCTTGCGGGCCAGGTACGCGCCCATGGCCTCGATAAACTCGCGCGAGCTGTACGCGCCGGGCTCGAACTGATCGAAGATGGTGTGCGTCGTGGCGTCGCAATCGCGCAGGTTGTCCTCGTCGATATAGGTGTCGTAGATGCGATCGATCATGAGGTTGCGGAGCGTCATGTCGTCCACCGGCGGGGCCTCGGGGCTGCCGGGGGCGATGTAGTGCTCGAAGCCCAGGCCCTCGAAGAAGTCCTGATCGACGATGTTGGCGCCGGTGGAGACGATCGCGTCCACCATGTTGTTCTCAACCAGCGTGATGATCGCGTTCTTCAGCCCGGCGGAGATCAACGAACCGGCAAGCGTGAGGATCACGGCGCAGTCCTTGTCCTTCAGCATCATGCTGTAGATGTCTGATGCGTTGGCCAGCGTGCGCGCGGAGTACGCCATCTGGCGGTACGCGTCGATCACCGGGCGCGCGTCAAACGACGTGATGTCCACGTGCTCGACCGGGCGCGAGAGCAGGTCTTTCTTGGTCCACTTGACGGGGGAGGGGGCGTTGCCGTTTGCCATGCGAAATCTCCTTGCGCGTCGTGCGTGCGCACAGACGTCAACGAATGGTTGGCCAGCCCCCCTGGCCTGGGTTGAGTTGTCACATGGGCCGACGGGGGTGGCGTCGGCGGCGAAGTGTAGCCGCTCGCCAAGGCTTGCCGACGGTGCGCTGGCGGCAACGCTCTCGCGTTCGCGCCTCAGCATTCGCCCGCGGGCTCATCATCGATAGGGGAAGGAGTGGAGGCGCGTCGCGGTTGACCCCGAGGGCTCTGTTGGGGGCCCGGGCGCGGATTAATCTTCGCTCACGGAGCAACGCAGCATGCGTTGCGCGCGTCAAAGCTACGAAGATTGCCCACGCCATGGTCCAAGCTTTCACTCACGCCCCATGCCCGAATCTCAGCACACACCGAGCGACGCAGCGATGAAGACCGATCCGCATGCCCGCGTCTATGACGGCGTGCTGGACATGTTCCCCTCGGAAGAGAATCCGACGCCGCTGGTGCGCCTTAACGCGCTGGTGCCCGCGGGCAGCACGCTTTACGCCAAGCTTGAATGGATGAACCCGTTCGGGAGCGTGAAGGATCGAGCCGCGTGGGCGATGATTCAGGATCTGGAGTCGCGCGGCGAGCTCGGAGTCTCCCGCCCGGGGCGCGGCGTCGTCGAGCCCACCAGCGGCAACACCGGCTTCTCCCTCGCGGCCATCGCCAGCCTGCGCGGCTACCCGGCCCGGGCCGTCATGCCCTCAAAAGTCCCGTCGGAGAAGCGCTCGCTCATCAAGATAGCCGGGGCCGACGTCGACATCGTCAGCGACGCCATGTGCCCGCTGCCCGGCAGCGAAGACGGCACCATCGGCCTGGCCCGCACCTACGCCCGGGCCCAGGGTGAGCGCTACGTGATGCCCAACCAGTACGAGAATCAGATGAACGCGCTGGCGCATGAGCGCACCACCGGCCCGGAAATCTGGCGCCAGACACAAGGTCGCGTCACGCACGTGTTCACCTCGCTGGGCACCTGCGGCACCGTCACCGGGCTGTCGCGCTTCCTCAAATCCAAAAACCCGAGCGTCAAAGTGATCGCGGTCCAGCCCTCAGCCGGGCACGACGTGCCCGGCCTGCGCAACGTCAGCGAGCTGGACGTCAGCAAGCTCTACGACCCGTCGCTGATCGACGAGATTCTCGAGATTGATTTCAACCTCGCGTACTCAACCGCGCTGAGCCTGCTGCGGCGCGAGGGCCTGCGCGCCGGGCCGTCCAGCGGCCTGATCTTCGAGGGCGCTCGCCAGATCGCCACCCGCGACGGCGTCGGGCTCGGCGTCATGATCTTCTGCGACGACGTCTTCAAGTACGTCGCTACCATGCTGAAGCATCTGCCGGAACTGCGGAACGGTCTGGAAGACGACCAAGCATCATGACTACGTCACGATCCATTCAGGTGCGGATGACCCCCGAGTTGCGCAGGGCGCGCTGCGCGCGAGACCGCTGTCGATGACGCGCCGCTGATTCCGTCGTGCCCGCGGGCGCGATGGCGACTCCAGCTCGTCAAACTCACGACAAGCACGCGACCGATACAAACGCACACACTTATGCACACGCACATGCTGCGCGAGCGTTGACCAACGCTCTCGCGGCTCGAAAGGACCTGACCCATGGCATACGCGCACCCTGAAGCGCTGGTGACGGCAGACTGGCTCAAGCAGAACCTGAGCAACAAAGACATCCGCATCATCGAGGTCGACGTCGATCCGAAGATGTTCGCCGCGGGGCATATCCCCGGCGCAATCGGGCTCGATTGGGCCAAGGACCTGCAAGACCCGGTCCGTCGCGACATCCCTACGCCGGAGCAGCTCTCGGCCCTGCTCTCCTCGCGAGGCGTCAGCAACGAGCACACCATCATCCTCTATGGCGACAGCGCCAACTGGTTCGCGGCCTACGCCTTCTGGGTGCTCAAGCTCTACGGCCATCGCGATGTCCGCCTGCTCAACGGCGGGCGTGCCCTCTGGCTCAACGACTCCACACTTCCCTTGACCAACGAAGTCGCTTCGCACCCGCCCGCGACGTACCGCGCCCTCAAGCCCAACGACGAGCTGCGCGCCCGCGTCAGCGAAGTGCTCGCATCAACCGCCAGCGCCGGGCGCATCGCGGGCGCGACGCCGAAGTCTTTGCAACTTGTCGATGTGCGCTCGCCCGATGAGTTCACCGGCAAGATCATCGCCCCGCCGGGGATGAACGAGACGGCGCAGCGGGCCGGGCATATTCCGGGCGCGGTGAATGTGCCGTGGGCGCAGGCGACGAACACCGACGGCACGTTCAAGTCTGTCGAGGAGTTGCGGGCGCTGTATCAGGATGGCAAAGGCTTCGCGCCCCAGACGCCGACGATCGCCTACTGCCGCATCGGCGAGCGCAGCAGCCACACGTGGTTTGTGCTCAAGTACCTGCTGGGATTCGAGAACGTTCGCAACTACGACGGGAGCTGGACCGAGTACGGCAACCTGATCGGCGCACCGATCGAGAAGAACGTGTGAGCACGCACGCAGCGAACAGCGCTCAGGCCGACGCAGCGAACACGCACGACGCCACGCCGACCGCTCCGCGTGGCGTCGTGCTTCATGCGGGAAGTCTGGGCGACTCGGTGATGGTGTGGCCGCTGCTGCGTGCGCTATCGCGTCAAGGCTTTCAGGTGGACTTTGTCAGCGCGAGCGAGAAAGCGAGGCTCGGCGCGAGGTGGCTGGGCGAACCTGTCGGCGCCGTGGATATCGAGCAGCCGCGCTACGCGTCGCTCTGGCGTGATGGCCTGCCGCAGGCGCTGGACACGGAGGCGACGTTGGTGGTGTCGTTCCTCGTCGAGCCCGGCTCCGAGATCGGGACCCGCTGGCTTGAACGCGCCAGCGCCGCGTTCCCGTGTGCGCGAATCATGCTGGTCGGTGCGCCGGGCACGCCATCACGGCGCGACGCGTGGGAACGCTTCGACGTTGCGCGGCTTGGTGCGGTGGCCCCAACCGCGCACGATACGAACCGCTCAATCGTGATGCACGTCGGCGCCGGGGGCGAGGCCAAACGCTGGGCGCTGGATCGCTTCATCGAGCTCGCCCGCGCGCTCACCCTGCGCCACGCGCCGGGCGTTCAACTCATCGCGGGCGAGGTCGAGCGCGAGCGCTTCAGCGAGCGCGAGCGATCAGTCTTTGCTTCGGCGGGCGGGCGGATGATCGGCGATCTGGAATCTTTGGCCAAGTCACTCGCGGGCGCGGCGCTGGTCATTGCCAGCGACACCGGCCCTGGACACCTGTCAGCACAACTCGGCGTGCCGACGCTCTCGCTCTTCGGGCCGACCGACGTCGCGGTGTGGTCGCCCATCGGGGCGCGGGCGCGAGTGATCGCGCCGGGCGTGCCATCGCCGATGGCGTGGCTCGACGTTCGGCGCGTGATCGAAGAGGCGAGCGCGATGCTCGCGGGGGATGCAACAGATCAGTGATGCGCGTGCGGGTTGGCGTGAGACGCGTCGTCGATCGCTTTGGTGATCGAGGCGGGCGTCGCGTTCATGTGCATGTCCTCGTTCACGAGGCACGCCGGCGCGCCCTCGCACAGGCCCAGGCATTCCAGCTCAATGAGCGTGAACTTGTTGTCGTCGGTCGTCTCGCCGACCTCGATGCCCAGCTTGGCCTTGCAGGCGTCGGTGATCTTGGCGTGATCGCACACCTCGCACGCGATGCTGCGGCAGACCGCGATGACGTTGTTGCCCTTGGGCTGAAGCCAGAAATCCTCGTAGAAGCTCGCGGTGTCCCAGACCGTCGCGGGCTCCAAGCCAAGGAACTGCGCGACCTCTTCCAAGGCCTGCCAAGGCAGCCAGCCCCACTGGTGCTGCACAGCGTGAAGCGTCGGCAGCAGCGCGCCCTGGCGCATTTCATAGCGCGGCAGCATCGTGCGCGTAAGTTCAGATTTCATCGCCTCGGTCAGGTACGGCTCGCTGCGCCGCGGGATCTTCATCTGGCCCGAGTTCTTGGTGATCCACGCCATGAGTGCCGAACCTCCTGTCGAGCGAGTGTCTTAGCGCCCGCCGCCGGTCTTGGGCGATGGGCGCGAGCCCGGCTGCTTGTCGCTCGCGGGCGTTGTGTTCCGAGCGCCAGGAGTGGGCTTGGCGGAGCGGAGCGAGGCCGCGGGAGCGAACTTGCCGGGGGAGAACGATACGCCGCCTTCGCTGGGATGGGCGACCAGTTTGCCGGTGAGCGTGTCGCGCTGCAGCGATGAGTCGTTGGGGGCCGAGACCTCTTCGGTGAGCACGCACGTCGGCATCCCGTCCACCTTGCCCCACTTGACAACCTCAATCACCCTCCCGTCGGGCGTCCACAACACCACGGCGTCCGCGGCGTTGCTCAGCGACACCCGCATCGACGGCGCGTTCATCGTGAACACCCGCGCGCCATCAAACTTTGGGTTCGGCTGCGCCGCCGCGGAGGCATCGCCCAGCGGCGGCGGGATCGTCGCCTTGCAGCCGTTGAACACCACGCAGACCTCGCCGGGCTTCAGTTCGAGCTGCGGGAACGTGAAACTCCAGGCTTTGGCCTTGCCTAGAGACTTGTCGGTCAGGCGATAGTTCTTGAGCTCGATGGGCTTGTCGTGCGGGTTGAAGATCTCGATGAACTCGTCGCCCGTGGCGTCGCGCGTGCCGTCTTTATTGGCGTCCCCGGCCGGCCCGATGGGAACGCTCGCCAGCACCTCGCTGATGAGCGGATGCGGAAACGCGACCAGCGGCGTGAGCACCGCCACCGGCTCAGCCGCGGCGGGCACCGGGGTGGATGGCGCGGGCGGAGTAATCGCGGGCGCGGGCGGGGTGATCGGAGCCGGTGCAGCGGGAGGAGCCGTCGCGGGCGCTGAAGGCATGACGGCCGGCGTGACAGCCAGCGTCGTCGGTGCGGGCTCGTTCGCGATGAGCGACGCCGGCATGACCGCGACTATCAAGCTTGCTCCCGTCGTGAGAGCGACAGACCGGCGCGATCTCCGAGCACGAGTGGGCAAAGTGGGCATGGTCGGCCAGTGTACCGACTGAACTGGTCAACGAAAACACCTCCAAGGAAAAAGGGCCCCGGCTCACATGAGCCGGGGCCTTGGGTTTCTGCGTTCACGATTGCCGATTGCCGAATCTCGATTGCCGGTCTTCTAGCACTCAGCACTCACTGCTCATCGCTCTGCCTTAGAGCGAGCAACCGTCGAAGAAGACGCTAAAGAAGTAGTTGTAGTCGCCTTCGGTCACGCCGTTGTTCACGACGGTGCCGGGGGCGGGGGTGGGGACGCGGCTGACGCCGTCGTCGTTGGCGATGTCTGCGACCGCGTTGGCGTCGAAGAAGTTGGCGAAGAAGACGTTGTAGTCGGCTTCCGTCACGCCGTTGTTCACGCCGCCGAAGGGGCCGGGGATGGCCGGGGTGCCGTTGGTGCCGTCAACGATTTCGGCGCGAGGGAGGAAGTCGCCGTTGTCGTAGGCGATGTCGGCGCCGTTGCAGCGGGCGGGGAAGGTGTTCTGCCCGGGATTGACAATGAACTTCACGAAGCGGACATCGAGCGATCGGGTCTTGGCGGCCTGGACACCGGTGGGCGTGCCACCGGTAGAGCCGATCAGCATGGTGAGGTCGCTGCCGGTGGTGCCGCTGGTGTTGACGATCACGCCGGGGTTATCCACGACGACGCCGTCGCGGAACCCGTCAGACGCGGGGGAGGCCTGGTCGTTGGCAAGGTTGAAGTTGGAGATCGCGACGTAGTAGGTGCCGGCGGCGAGCGTGGTATCGATGGTGCTCTGGAAGTTGGTGGCGCTGATGTCGTCGTTTAGCGCGTCGGGGACGGGGTTCAGGTCGGTGTCCAGCAGGATCATGTCCGTGTCCACGGTGGTTGCGCCGGCGGTCGTGATGGTCACCGGGCCAGCCTCGAGCGTGATGCCCGACTCGATCGGGGTGATGACGGTGCTGGTCATTGTGAGCTTGTAGTCGGCGCTGGTGCTTGCTGAGCCGGTGACAAGCACGGTGGCGCGACGAGCCAGCGGGGCGACAGAGTTGCCCGCAGTGAACCACATCGTCTCGCGCGAGTTGACGAGGCCGACTGAGCCGACGAGGCCCACGTCCGCCGCGGTGTTGATGACACCCGCGACCTGCGCGAAGCCTTGGACCTGAAGCGACTGGCCGATGCTGTCTGAGGTCATGGTCAGCACGTTCTGGCGAATCTCACCGGCGGCGGTGGGGACCAGAATGGAGTAATAGTCGAGTCCGGCGGCGGTCGCTGCGACCGTGTTGCCGCAGATGCTCTGGGTGTCGGCCAGCGTGACTGGGAACGCCTGAGCGCGAGTGTCGTTGGGCTCAGTCTCGCGCGGGCCCACGCAAGGCAGCGGGAGCGTCGCGGTGCCAGTGCTGATGTTGACGGTCACTGTGCCGCCCAGGTCGCCGTACGAAAAGGCCTCGAAGCCGGGGGCAAAGATGGTGTACTGGAGGTCACCGAAGGCGTCAATGACGGTGCCCTGTGTGACCGCGAGGTAGAAGTCACCAGCCGGGAGATTGCCGTGCCGCCCGTTGTAGACCAGGCCGTTGCCGGGCGCGGGGCGAGGGTTGGTCGAGCCGCCAAAGGTGAGCTGCGCCTGGCTGTCCGTGCCGCCCTCGTCGTTCATCGCGGCGAGGGTACCGTTGAGGAACACCTCGCCAGTGGGCAAGAACAAGCAGATCTGCGGGTCTGCAAACGTGCTGGTCTCGGTGTCGATGTCGAGATAGCGCCCGTTGCTGGCGCTGAGGCCGCCGACGGGCACGGTGATCTTCACCCAGCGGATATTGTCCGTCGCGCTGGCCGGCAGGTCAACCGTCACTGTCTGGACGGCCGAGGGGTCGCCCAGGGCCGGGAAAACCAAAGCCGGGACCGTCGCGTTCGGCGTCGGGATCGTGCTCGCTGCGGTGCTGAGAGTCACAATGGTGTTGGCCCACGTTGAAGACGTGCCGGCATAGCGATGACGGTGCAGCAGGAACAGCGGCTGGCCGCCGTTGTAGGGCGCCGCGAGCGGCATCTGGGCGCGGAACCGCAGCGGCACTGGCAGAGCGTTCTCCTGCGCGCCGAAGGGGATCTGCGCGTACGTCCCGAACGCGCCGCCGAAGTAGATCGCGGTGCGCGAGTACGTCACCGACCCCGCAGCGAGAGGGTTTGTGTTGACGAGCCGCCCGTCGGACTCCTCGCTCCAGCAGTCACCGACCGAGTTGGTGAAGTCGAAGGCGATCTCGTAGCGTCGATACACGCCCGCGGGGATCGCGGCGCCGTTCAGCGACACGTAGCCCACGACCGCGGCTTGCGTGTTGAGATCGCCCAGGTTCGACACCTGAGCGTGTGAGGCGGATGTCGCCATGCCGGCGACGAGTGCGAGAGCCAAGGCCGATGTCTGCATTTTCATGATTCAAACTCCTTCGTGTAACCCACAAGAGGTCTGGTGACGTTGATGACAGTTGAGCGGGGGGAGAAGCTTTCGGGGGATGCCGCAACGAGTGCGCGGGGAAACCCCGTAGATGATGGGGTGACTGTACATCAACTCTGTGGATTATGCAAAGATTTAGTAAGTGATCGCCGAATTTCGCCACTCCCCCCACCCACCCCCCACCCACCCCCCAACCGTGTGCAACTACCTAGGGCATTGCGGGTGCTGACCGCTTCATGTCAAAGTACTTGCTGGCGGTAAGTTGACGCGGTCGTTGTGGTGGCGAAGGTCGATGATCTGCGGGCTCGCCTGGCTGGCGATCACGGATTCCCCGCCCCCTGACTTGCCAGCGGCTTTAGGGATGACAGCACATGGGGATGAGGGAGCTGGCGTCGTCCGTCGCCTGGGCATTCCGAGTGCGGCTAGGCAGGGCCGGGCCGGGCCAGGGCCGGACCACTGGCTCATTCAGCAGCCATCGAAGAACCGCCCGAAGAACAGGTTGTAATCAGCTTCGGTCACGCCGTTGTTGGGGGCGGTGGGCTCGCCAAACGGCGGCAGCGGGGTGGCGTCGTCGGCGGCGATATCGCACGCTGGCAGCGCGTCAAAGAACCACGAGAAGAACGCGTTGTAATCGCCTTCGGTCACGCCGTTGTTCACGCCCGGGCTCGGCAGCGCCGTGCCTTCGTCATCGGCAATGTCCGCTGGCGAGCATCGAGCGCCCTCTGGTGGGCGCGGCGGAGAGACGCGGACCAGCGCATCGACCCCGCCGACCAGCGTCACGACGCACAGCAGATGTCTGCCCAGCGGGTCGATCGCGAACGAAGTGTTCGTGGTGCGAAAGGTCTGGATGAACTCCGTCGTGCCGACGCGCTGCCCTTCGTTCAGCACGATCGTCGAGTCGCACACGATCGCACAATCGGCCGTCAGATCCGCGGCGGAATAGTCACACCACCACCACACGCGTGCGAAGTCATCGATGTGTATCGGCGGGCCCAGTGAAGTCAGTTGGTCGATGAAGTACTGCGGCTTCGCAGCAAACACCTCGCCCTTGCGCGCGAACGCCGCCCCGTTGCGGATGATCGCGGCGTTGCCGCCGACGGTCCCGCTCAGCGCGACGCGCATGGCCCAGTCGCCCGACGCGTTCACACTGATCGCGTTCGAGGTCATGGGCGCGTAGGTGCGCGACGGCGACACACTCACCCCACCTTCGCGGGCCAACACGCCGAATCGCCCCAACATGGCGATCTCATTTGTTGCGTCTGATGCAGGGAATGCGAGCAATCCCATCCATGCGTAGGCGGTCAACGACGACGCGTCGCTGTGCGCCGCCCCGGTCCACACCGACGCGAGCGGAATGTTCGTCGGCGGCGTTCCGAAGCCGATGAGGTTCGTCTCGCGAATCAGCGGGGCAACCAGGCTTTGCACGCCCTGCGCGTCAACCGTCAACGCGAAGATCCCCGCGTCGTCGCTGCCCAGGATGGCCAGATCATCAACCGAGCCGATGACGAGCGCTGTGTTCATGTCCAGCGTGATCACGCGAGGCGCCGTCAGCCATCGGGCCAGCGTGTACGCATTGGAACCCGCAACGAACGCGGGCACCGACGGTGGTTCGTCGCGCAGCGTGCGATAGACGCCAGCGCGGACGGTGGAGGTGATCGGCCACAAGGTCGAGCCGTCGGGCGCGATGTTCGCTGCGCCCCAGGAGACGATGGCGCCGTTGGCGCCGGCGAGCGCATCGCCGGCCTTGAAGTGCAGCCGACCGGAGCGGATGACCGCTGGCACGCTGAAACCGCTGAGGTTCACGCTCGCGAGCCATTCGCCATCGGTGTTGATGCTCACGCGATTGATCGAGTGGATCGTGATGCCAGCGATGACATCGCCCTCGCGCAGCAGGATTTCGGGGATCGTCGGGACCGCGGGCTGTGCGTTGGCGTGCGCGTGCGCAAGCGCGAACGCGGCGATCATGGTCCAGCAAGGCGCGCTGCGCACAGCGCACGCCCGAGTCTCTGAACACAGCGATGAGCTTTCGCGTGGCACGAGCGGGCGAGTTAGAACGAGCACCCGTCGAAGAAGATGGAGAAGAACAGGTTGTAATCACCTTCGGTCACGCCGTTGTTCACGAACGGACCGGTGCCGCCTAGCCCGAAGGGGACCAGCGGCTCGCCGGTGTCGGCGGCGATGTCACACCAGAGCTGCCCATCAAAGAAGCCGGCAAAGAATGCGTTGTAATCGGCCTCGGTCACGCCGTTGTTGGGGATCAGCGGGTTCGCCGGAACCACCGGGTTGTGGATCGGGTCGCCGGAGTCATTGGCGATGTCAGCGGGGTTGCAGCGAGCAACGGCAGCGTCGAACGCACCGGGCCAGAAGCCGCCCTTGAGCGTGAACGCGCCGCCGCTGAGCGTGCCAGCATCGGGCTGGCCGATGGTGCCCGAGAGTGTGAAGCCGCCGCCGGTCGACGTGCCGCCGCCGCCATCGATGGTGTACCACGTGATGGACGGCCCTGGTACGCCGGCGAGCGCCGAGGCGCTGGCAAACGCAATGAACAGGGCGGCGATCAACGGACGAGTAGTTGCTGATGTCATGGTCGGGCTCCTCAGGAGTGAAAATAGCGTATCACGAGATGCGGAAGAGTGGATGTCAAGATTGCAATTTTGTGCCTAAAAATGAAAAGGCCCCGGCTCACATGAGCCGGGGCCTTGGGTTTCTGCGTTCACGATTGCCGATTGCCGAATCTCGATTGCCGGTCTTCTAGCACTCAGCACTCAGCACTCATTGCTCATCGCTCTGCCTTAGAGCGAGCAACCGTCGAAGAAGACGCTGAAGAAGTAGTTGTAGTCGCCTTCGGTGACGCCGTTGTTGACGACGGTGCCGGGGGCGGGGGTGGGGACGCGGCTGGAGCCGTCGTC
>JBBQMD010000023.1:0-42779 GCA_038328575.1 Phycisphaerales bacterium
GCTCCCGCGCACGGGAAACTGCCAGAGCGTCTGCGCTTCTTCGCTCATGCAGAACTCGACAAACCGGCGCGCGATCTCGGGGTTTGGCCCGCCGCGCAAAATCGACACCGGGTCGGCGTCAACATACACCGCGCCGGGCGGGTCGATGTACCCGAGCCGCCCAGTCTCGCTGGTCTGCCCGGGCGCCAGCACCGCCTGCGCCTGGAACCGCCCGTAGAAGTCGATCGCCACTCCCGCGATACCGTCGCCCTGGCTCACGTCCATCGGCGGCTGCGTGCTCGCGGCTGAGAAACTCCGCGCGTTCGCTGACGCATCCCGAAGTGTTCGGAACCCTTCCTCAAATCCCTGAGCATTCAAAATCGAGTCATACAACGTCGCGACGCTGCCGCTCTGGCGCGGGTCGGCCATCGCCAGCAACCCCGCGTACTCCGGGCGCCGCAGATCATTCCAACTCCGCGGCTCGCTCAAGCCCATCTGCGCGTGCAGCGGGCGATTGAACACAATCCCAAATCCCGAAAGCGCCACGCCGATCCAGTGCTGCTGATCGCCCGGCCCGCCCTTGGCCCGATCGTCCTGGTAGAGCTGGCCCACGCCGATCTTGTTCTCGCCAAAGATCGCGCCCATCTCTGCATCCGAGAACACCGGGCTCGGCGGAGTGCTGATCCGCACATTGAACACTCGCGCGCACTCCAACAGGCGAATCAAAACCTCCACCGATGCCTTCCCCTCCGCCAATGGCAGCAACGCCCTCGCGCCGCCCTCTATCGCCCACGTAGGAACACGCAGCGCGACCGTCTTTCCATCAATCGTCGCCTTGGTTTCAATCAGCGCGAGCTGGTCAATCGTCGAAGCATTGATCGCGTCGCGCGGCTTCGCAAGCGTCACCGGCTGCGCCACCCCAGCCTTCGATTCGGACGACGCCGAACCAACTCGCGCGCTCACAGTCGCCCCGCGGCTGCGCAACCGGTCGTGATCAAACGTGCCCCCACCAAACATCACGTCAAAGTCCGCCTCGCCCGCCTTCATGTCGTCCATGTTGAACGTCGGATCGAGCATCCGCTCGCCCGAACTCGCTCGCATCTCCGCGATCCGGCGCTGCATCGCGGACCCGTACGTCGCCTCCAGCAACTTCAGAATCTCGGTGGTGCCGCCGGGCGTGCGGTAGTCGATCTCGACGCCGTTGCCGTACGTGCGCCGGTGCCAGCGATCAAACCCGCGCGCGAACTCGACGCGAATCTGCTCGATGTGCGGGGTGACCACGATCAGCCTCGCACGCTTCTCATCGCGCGGGCCGCCGGTCGCGTCGGGCCGTGAACTGGCCTGGCGCACGAAAAACGGCACGCCGAGAATGATCGCGAACAACACCAGGATCACCACCTGTGGACCCTTCATCGCCACAGTGTAACGCGTGCCCCGGCACCGGCGCGCACCGAGCAGGCGATAATGTGACGTGATACCGCCAAGCCCGCCCGCGCCATCAGACCCACGCAGATCGCTCGCGCGCCGCGTCGCGATCGTCACCGGCGCGTCCTCGGGCATCGGCCTGGCCTGCGCTCGCCAACTGAGTCAACATGGCTATCGCGTCGTCATGGCGGCTCGGACGTTGGTCAACCTGCGAGACGCGTACTCAGAGCTTGTCGGCGAAGATCACGTCATCCACCCGTGCGATGTCTCAGACCCGGCTCAAGCGCGCGAGTTAATCGACCGCACCATCCGCGAGCTTGGGCGGATCGATGTGCTGGTGAACGCCGCGGGCGTCGCGCCGGTGAAGCCAATCGAATCCACCACGCCCGAGATCACCCGGGCCGTGCTCGCCCTGAACACCGAAGCGCCCGCGAACCTGATCCACTTCGCCTGGCCGACGCTCCTGTTGCAACGCGATGGCGTGATCGTGAACATCTCCAGCATGGCGACTTTCAATCCGTTCAACGGCTTCTTTGCCTACGCCGCGAGCAAGGCGGCGTTGAACATGCTGAGCTTTGTCACAAACGCCGAGGGCTCGCCGCACGAAGTCCACTGCTACGTCATCTGCCCGGGTGCCGTCGAAACGCCGATGCTGCGGTCGATCGTCTCGCCCGCCGCACTCCCCACGGCCCAGACTCTCTCGCCGGATGACGTCGCGAATGTCGTGATGCAATGCGTGCGAAGAGAACGCACCGCCGACGCCGGGCGCCCGATCCTCCTGCCATCACCGACTCAGCCAGCCAATTAAAGAAGGCCGCGGGCAAGATTTGCCCGCGGCCTCTGAAGTCTCAAACTGCGATCGATCCTCGGAGGCCAAGCCCCCGATTCACTCACGCACGACGACGACGCGTCGCGACCAGACCGCCCAAGCCCAGCAGCGCCATCGCGCCCGGGGTGGGGATCACGTAGGTGATGGTCAGCGTGCCGCCGCTGACGACCGCATCGATGCCAGCGTCATTGAACGTGTCGTAGACGGTGACGAAGAGGTCCTGCGTCGTGGTGAAGGGCCCACCAGACGACTGCGGGCCGGGGACAAAGGCACCGCTGGCGGGGCCGAAGACGCCGGGAGCGTTCGTCGACGAAACCCGGAAATCCCAGAAATCGCCAAACTGCCCGTCGTTCACCGAAAGGATGAACTCAGACAGCCAGCTCAATCCCTGCGCCGTGAAGGCCAGGTCGGTGTAGGTGATGCCGGTGATCTGCGACCCGACCGGGATGCTCACCGTCGTCGAGGTGTTTCCGGGGTTGAGATAGCCAGCGGTCGCCTGCCAGCCCGTGATGTCCACCATCACCTGATCGGCGTGGACCGAACCGGCAAGGGCAGCAAGCGCAACGGACGCAACGATAAAGTTCTTCATCTCTCTCTCCTAAAATTTAGAAGCTTCGCCGATCGGTACGTGGACCGGTGAAGACTTCGGGAAGCCTACGGGATCAAACGGAATATGCCAAGAAAACAGTGCCGGAGGGCTGAGATTGTTAGTCCGAGAGCAAATTCGTGTGGGCCACACATCAGGTAAAACCCCCGGTCCACGTCGTCTGGGAGCGAACATCGCGATCATCTGCTCACGCTCGCGCCCCCACCGCACTCGTCCAACAGATAGTGGCCCACCCATCCGTCCTCCACAACCGACAGCCCCCCGTTTGATTTCTTCACCGGCTCTCCACATACTTACTGGTTCGCCGCCTCGTGTGCCGATTGCGCTTCACCCGAACGCCATTTCGCACGCCCCGCGGCATCCACGGACGAGCCGCGCCCTGCGCGGTGCGACAGGAGGTTGCCTCGCATGCGACTGCTCAAGCTCACACTCTTTGGCTTCAAGAGCTTCGCCGACAAAACCGAGTTTCATTTCGACGACGCCATCACCTGCATCGTCGGCCCCAACGGCTGCGGCAAGAGCAACGTCGTCGATGCCCTCAAGTGGGTGCTGGGCGAGCGATCCAGCAAGTCTCTTCGCGGCACCGAGATGATCGACTGCATCTTCGCCGGCTCCGCCGGACGCAAGCCGCTGGGCATGGCCGCCGTGGCGCTCACGTTCGCCAACCCGATCATCACCAAGGCCACGCCCCCAGAAGATCTCGCCGCCGCAGTCGATCTCGATGTTTCCTCGCTTGCCAACGCGCCCAGCGATGAAGCCACGCCCCTCGTGCCGTTGTCGCTCGACTCCTCCATCGCAGGCGCAACACCTTTTTCCGACGCCTCCGGCCATCTCACCGACATCGAGTCCACCGTCCTGAACTTTAACGTTCGCGGGCGACGCGCCCTGCCGATTGATGCCGACACCGTCGAAGTCGAGAGACGCCTGTATCGCGACGGTGCCAGCGAGTATCTGGTCAACGGGCGCAAAGCGCGCTTGAAGGACATCCGCGAGCTGTTCCTCGATACCGGCGTCGGCGCCGATGCGTATTCGATCATCGAGCAGGGCAAGGTCGACGCGATGTTGCTGGCCTCGCCCCAGGAACGGCGCACGGTGTTTGAAGAGGCCGCGGGCGTCGCAAAGTATCGCCAGCGCAAGATCGAGTCAGAGCGCAAGCTGGAGCGGACAGAGACGAACCTCGTGGTCTGCCGCGAGCAGCTTGAATTGACGGACCGGCGGCTGAAGGTCGTCAAGGGCCAGGCCCAGCGTGCTCGCCAGTTCAAGCTGCTTGACGAGGAACTCAAGGCCCTGCGTTTGGTGCTGGCGCTCGATCAGTTTGACGATCTCCACCAGCGGCTCGTCGGCCTCACCAGCCGCCTGACTGAGCTGGGCGAGCAGCGCGCTAGCGCCGCCGCGCGCCTTGCTGACGTTGAAGCCCGCAAGGGCCAGGCTGAGCAGCGCCGACACACCGCCTCTGACGAGCTTCGTAGCGCCGAGAGCGCCTGCCAGTCGGCGCGCCACGCCGAGTCGTCAGCAGTGCAGCGCCACCGCTCAAGCCAGAACGCCGCAGACGCGACGCGAAACGGCCTTGATCGAGACTGCCAGACCGTCGCCGATGTGCAAACCCAACTCGAATCGCTTACACAGAGCGAGGTGCAGACCCGCGACGAGATCGCGGCCCTTGGCGAACAGCTCAGCGAAGCGGAGCGTGCCCTGGCCACCCTGGGCACCGAGCGCAACACGCTGAGCGAATCGATCAGCGGCCTTCGCAGTCGCCTGACACAGGAACGCACCAGCGCCGGAAACATTGATCGCGAACGCGCCGGCCTCCTCGCGGCGGTCGATCAGGATCAACGTCGCGCCGCGGTCCTGTCGGACCAGCTCGGCCGACTCGGCTCACGCGCCACCGGCAATCAGAGCGAGCGCACTCGTATCGGCGAACAGCGCGAGTCCACCGCGCGCTCGCTCGAAGCGCGACGCACCGCCCACGCCGAGCTCGAGCGCCGCGTCAGCGAGTTGACGCTCGATTCAGGGCGCCTCGTCGCGGATCGTCGCGGGCGCGCCGAGCGCCTCGGTGAACTCGATCAGTCGTTCGCTCGCCTCGACTCGCGTCGCGCCACGCTCCAGGAAATGGTCCAGAACCGCGCCGGGCTCGGGCAAGCGGTGCGGCGCGTGCTGGAGATCCGCCAGTCCGAGCGCGGCTTCGCCAGCGTCCGGGGCGTCCTCAGCGATCTGATCGACGCGCCCGCCGAGCATGCGTCCATCGTCGAACAGTCGCTGGGCGGCCGCCTGCAATCGCTCGTCGTTCGAACACTGGCGGAGATGCCAAGCGCCCAGGACCTCGCCGGGCTGCCCGGGCGCGTCGGGTTCCTCACCATCGCGCCGCTCTCACCCATCGAGCCCGACGCCGACGTGCGGATTCGCGAGCGGCTCGAAGGCCTGCCCAACGTTCAACGCGTCCGCGAACTGGCGAGTGTGCGCGCCCGCGACGACGATGGCGCGGCCGAGATCTCATCACTTCTGGACCGGTTGCTCGGGCGGACGTTCCGCGTCCGCGATGTCGAGAGCGCGATGATGATCGCCGCGATGCTCGGGCGCGACGCCGGCGCGTGCCGCTTCATCTGCGAAGACGGCAGCATCATCGAGCCCGACGGACGCGTTCTGGCCGGGCCGGTCGAGACCAGCGGCGAGAACGAGGACGCAAGCAGCACCGTCGCTGCGCCGGGCGTCCTTCAGCGACGTGGTGAGCTTGAGTTGCTGGCGACCCAGCTCGAATCGCTGCGCGCCGAGGTCCAGAGCGAGCGGGCGCAGTTGGCCAGCGTAGACGCCGAGGCCGGCTCGATGACCGAGTGGCTCACCGCGACCCGCGCCCAGCTGGTCTCTGAGCGCCGGGCGCTGGACCAGGACGAAACGCGCTTGGATCACCTGACGCGCGAGTCAGAGCGCCTCGCCCGCGAGCAGACCGTGTTGAGCGACGAGATCGAACAGCTCACCGAGCGCTCGCGAGCGCTCGATCAGGAACGCGCCGACCTCAGCGCCAAGGCCGAGCGCCTGCAGCGCCTGTACCTGGAGCAGACCAGCTCGTGTCACGAGCTGGAGCGCCAGATGGCCAGCGTGCAGGCGCAGCTTGACTCCGGCGCCGAGCGCATGACGCAGGCCAAGGTCAGCGCGGGGCGCCTCGCTGAGCAGCTCTCAAGCGCGCGCCGCGAGCGCCAGCGCCTCGAACAGTCGTGCGACGAGCAGCGCCGCAGGGTCGCAAACCTTGAGCAATCAGTCCGCGCCCGCGAGTCAGCACTCGTCGAGCACAACGCCGCGGCTGGCGAAGCCCTGCGCGAGCAGGAAACCGCCCGCGCCGCCCTGACGATCGCAACCGAGCAGGATCGGGTCGCGAAGGACTCCGTGAGCGAGGCCACACGCGAGGTCGGCCTTCTGGGCGAACACGTGCTCGCCTCCCGCGAATCAGCCCAGCACATCGAACGCGACTGGCACAGCCTCGAAGTCGCCAAGCGCGAAGCCGAGGTTAAGCGTGAATCTCTCGAAGAGCGAGCTGGCGAGGAGCTGGGCGAGGATATCTCGAGGCTGCACGCCGAGTACGAGCAGATGCTCGTCGCAACGCCCGCGACGGGCACAATCTCCGACGACTTGGCCTCCGAGCCGGTCGCTGGCGTCGTGATCACGCGCGTCGATCCGCGTTTCGGCGCGCGCCGTGTGGACGAGCTCAAAGCCGACATCAAGAAACTCGGCAACGTGAACCTCGACGCGATCGAAGAAGAATCGCAACTGGCGGGGCGCAACGAGCTGCTGGCCGCGCAGGTCGCAGACCTTGATCAGGCTGGCAAAGACCTGCGCTCGCTCATCGAGCAACTGAACACCGCCAGCCGCGAGCGTTTCAAGGCCACCTTTGAGCAGGTGTGCGAGCACTTCGCCGGCGAGTCAGGCATGTTCCGTCGCCTCTTCGGCGGCGGCAAGGCCGAAGTCAAGCTCCTGCCCGTCGTCCGCGATGGCGTACAGACCGACGAGACCGACTGGCTCGAATCGGGCATCGAGATCATCGCCAAGCCCCCGGGCAAAGAGCCGCGCAGCATTAGCCAGCTCTCCGGCGGCGAGAAGTCCATGACCGCCGTGGCGCTCTTGATGTCGATCTTCCGCAGCAAGCCGGCCTGCTTCTGCGTGCTGGACGAAGTGGACGCCGCCCTCGACGACGCAAACGTCGATCGCTTCTGCAAGGTCGTCCGCCAGTTCACCGACCTGTCACACTTCATCGTCATCACCCACCACAAACGCACCATGCACGAGGGCGACCAGCTCTACGGCGTCACCATGCAGGAGCGCGGAGTCTCCAAGCGCGTCGCCGTCAAGATCGACCAGGTCGGCCCCGACGGTCGCATCCGCGAAGTCAACGATTCGTCGAGCGAGCCATCGTCACGCACCCGCCCCGCCTCGAATCGCGCCCAGCGCGAGCTTGTTGCTGCTGGCAACGGGCACGTCGATGAGGCCCCGACCGACGAAGCCAGGATCCGTCCAAAGAACGGCAACCTGCGCCGCGGCCTCGCCGGATTGCTCGAAGACGCACATTCGGCCAACGGCGTTTCCGGGTCCGAAGCCCTCGACGCTCGGGCGACGTGACTCGTTTCCAGTTGAAGCCGATCCCAAGATCCAGCGGTTGTATCCGCACGCCACAAGGTGTTCGTCGCGCCGCGTCGCCTGTCCCGCTGGATCCTCGCGAAGCGAGCTCTACACGCGGCGGAGCTTGTTCAGCCCGTTCAACGCCGCGACCTTGTAGCACTCCGCCAGCGTCGGGTAGTTGAAGACCGCGTTGACCAGATACTCCACCGTTCCCTTGAACGCCATCACCGCCTGGCCGATGTGAATCAGCTCGGTCGCGTTCGTGCCGATCGCGTGTACACCCAGCAGCGCGTGCGTGTCCTGGTGAATCAGGAGCTTCAGCATGCCCACCTGGTCGTTCAGGAGCTGCCCGCGCGCGATCTCCTTGTACTGCGCGATGCCCGCCTCATACGGGACGTTCTCCTTCGTCAGCGCCTCTTCCGTCCATCCCACCATCGAAATCTCGGGGATTGAGTAGATGCCATACGGGATCAACTCCGCGGCCGACTCGTGCTTCTCCCCATACATGTCCAGCGCCGCCATCCGCCCCTGCTCCATGCTCGTGGACGCGAGCGCCGGGAAACCGATCACGTCGCCCACCGCATAAATATGCGGCACCTTCGTGCGATAGTTCTTATCGACCTTGATCCGCCCGCGGTTGTCCGCTTCCAGCCCGGCCTTCTCCAGCGCCAGCCCCGCCGTGGCGCCCTGCCGCCCGATGGCGTACATGAGTGAATCGGCGGTGATGACCTTGCCCGACTCAAGCGTCGCTTGCGCCATGATCCCGTCGTCGCTGCGCCCGCCCGCCGGCGCGGGGACGCGCTTGATGCTGGTGACTTTCTCCCCCAGTCGCAGCGTGCAATCCATCTGGCGCAGGTGATACTGCAGCGCCTCGCTGATCTCCGCGTCAATGAACTCCAGCAATCGCGGGCGCCCTTCGATGAGCGTGATCCGCACCCCCAGCGCCGCCAGCATCGAGGCGTACTCAGTGCCGATCACCCCGCCGCCCACGATGATCATGCTCCGCGGAAGCACCGGCAGCTTCAGCACCTCGTCGCTGGTGATGATGTTTATGCCATCAAACTCGACGCCCGGCGGCTTGGACGGCGTGGTGCCCACGCCGATGAGGAAGTGCTCCGCGTGTATCTGTTCGACGCCCCGCGAGCCGTCGACGTTCACGGTCTTGGAGTCAAGAAAGCTGCCGTGCCCTCTGATGATCTCGATCTGGTTGCCGACGAGTTGCTGGCGGGTCAGTTCGACCTCGGCGCGGACCACGCGGTTGGTCGCCGCCGTGAGTCGCTCGAGCTTGTTCTCGCGCGACAGGAACTGGTCCTTGGCATACGCCATCACGTTTTCCATCTGGTTGACCGCCAGGACCGCCTCGCGCAGGGCCTTGCTCGGGATCGTGCCGGTGTTGATGGCGACACCGCCGACCACGTCCATCTTCTCAATAATCACGACGTCCTTGCCGAGCTTCGCGGCTTGAATCGCCGCTTTCTGCCCGCCCGGTCCTGACCCAATCACACACAGATCGCAGTATCGCATGAGCGTTCCTTGGCTGCCCTTTGTCGTCTGGCCAGCGTATCGGTCCGAATCGACGCCCCGCGTGAGCATTGGGCCCGTCCACACACACGGTCTCAGGGTTTGCCCGGCAGGATTCGCAGCTTCAACTCCCCCGGCCCGTCGATGTCATAGTATTTCGCAACGATCGTCACCGGCACCGCCTCGCTCGCCAGGCCGGGGATGGTGAAGTCGGCGATGTTCAGCACCGCGTCGCTCCTGCCCCACTCGTCGGCCAGCACCATCTCGCGAGCGCCCGGCCCCTCGCCGATCGTCAGCGTAAGCCGCAGCCCGTCGTCAAACGTGAACGAAGCGCGGTAATCGCCCCCCGGGATCTTGAAAGTCGTTCGCGCCTCCAGCCCGAATCGATCCGCCGGCAGCGCCGCCTCCGTCACCACCGGATCAAGCTTCAGCTCACTCGGCCCGCCCTCGCCAAAAGGCAGGTCAAGCGAGCGCAACGAAGCCCGCGCCGCGACACCAGGCACCATCGGCTTTTCGAGGCCCTTGAGCTGAACGCCCGCCTCCATCGCGAGCCGGTTAAACGCGCTCGCACGCGCCTCGGGAGTCGCGGCGTTGACGAAGCCCTCATCGAGCGTCAGGAACACCACGTCCCACCCGAGGTTGTTGAGCACGCCGGGGATCGACGCCTTGAACCCGCGTCCGTCAAACGTCAGCCGGTACGGAAAGACGCCCTCGTTCGGCGCGCTGACCGTCAACCGGCGGAAGCGCTCGCCCGCCTGCGGGTAGTCAAGATTCGCCTCGGGCACCATCGAGTCCGGAACGCCCGCCTGCACGCCGACGATGTTGACCACCGATCGATCGGCGAGCCGGTAGACCTCGTACTCGTCGCGATCCGGAAAGCTCTTGTACAAACGCACCAGCGTGCTGGTATGGTCCCAAGGCCCGTCGCGCGTCAGGATGATGTTCTCGCGCCCCTCCAGGGCTCGACGCGCACCCACGGGTGTCTTGCTCCCGGGCAGATCCTTCGCGGTCGGCACATCAAACTCCGGCGCCGGCTCCCCGGGCTCAAGCACGATTACGTCAGACTTCTTGTCGCGATCGACCTTCTCCGGCGACTCCTCGTGCGTGTTTGCGCCCACGCGCGTGCCGGTGGTGATGCGCACCTTCACCGGCACCGGCTCACCCGCAAACGTGTTGGAGATCACCCGATTCTCGCTGGAGCCCTTGTGGTTGGCCTTGGCCCACGGGCTTTGCAGCAGCTTCTCGTCGTTGTCCCACCACAGCGAGACGCCGACGCTGTTGTTGCCCATCGTGTTCAGCGCGATGGTGTTGGCGTGCCCGTGCTCGATGTTGATCCCGCCGCCCTCGGCCCGTTCCGGGTTCCCGTTGTGCGTGATCGTGTTGGCCAGGATCAGCGTGTTCTGGCTGTAGCCCCCCCACAGCCCGCAGATCGCGTTACCGACCAGCCGATTGCTGATGACGCGGTTGTTGAAGGAGAACGTGAGTTCGAGCCCGTGCGCGGCGCTGTACGAAAAATCGTTGCCGATGATCAGGTTCTCGTTGCACCCCTTGCCCGTCGCATCAAACGGCGAACCCGCTGCCGCTTCCGCTCCACCCTCAACCTTGGCCCCCTCACCCAGCGCCTCATTGCCCGCAAACACAAAGAGCCCGTCGCCGCAGTGCGTCGCGGAGTTCTCTGCGATCACGTTGCGCGAGCACTGCTCGAACATCAGCAGCCCCGCCGAGTCCTGGCCTCGGTTATAGATCTCGTGCGAGTAGCCGCGGACGCAGAAGTCCAGCGCGTTCCGCGCGATCACGTTGTCGCTGGAGCGCCACATCGCGATGCCCCAGCCGGTGAGAAACGAGCAGTCGTTGTCGTAGATCTTCGCGCCGCTCACGCGATCAAGCAGGATCCCGTTCTGCGTGTTCCGCGCCGTGACCTCGCGCACGACAACGCCCTTGCTGTCCTCGATGTACACCGCGGCGCCGTAGTTGTTGAGCCACTCATTCGCGTCGTTGCGATGCGGCCACAGCCAATCCCGCGCATCCTCCGCTTGCGGCGTGGACTTCAACACGCCCCGGCGCAACTCTCGAAACTCGCCGCCCTCCACCGTCAGCCCGTCAGCCTTGCTCGCATAGATCCCCGCGAGATACCCCTCTGCCCGCACGTTCTTGAGCGTCACACCCGCGACACCCTGCACTCGCACCGCGTACCCGCGCCGCAGTTCCGGCTCGGCCGCCGCCATCGCGCCGCGCAGGACCGACCCCGGCTCAAACACCACCAAGACATCCGGCGCCGTGACCTGAATCACGCCGTTGGAGTCGGCATCGACGATGATCGCGTCGGCCGGGATCTTGATCACGCACGAGCGATCAATCCGGACGTTGTCCGCAACCACCGTGACCACCGGCAGCGACGCGTACTCGAACGCCAGCGGCGGCAGCGCGGGCGCCTCCGGCGGTGCTGTCGAGTCCGGCGGCATCATCGGTCGCGCAGGGATGCGCGGCTTGCGAGGGGTTGGCTTCGCGGCCGCGGACTTCGCGGGTTCCTCCCCAGGCTTGACTGGCGGCGGCAAAGGCGGCGTCGCAAGCGCGTCGGCATTGAACACGCCAGCCGCGACCGCGATCACGCAGACCAGACTGAAGCAAGCACGAGCCAGCGGGCGAGTCGTCATGGGCCAAGCGTAGTGCAAGACAAACTCGGGACGCTTTATCGATCAATCCAGCAAATGAACCGCTGGTGGGCCGCCCACGCGGCGCTTACTGCGGGGCGTTCGGCGCCGGCATCCCGGGGCCACCCATCGGGTAGCCCGGGTTCGGATACGGCTGCTGCGGATATTGCTGCTGTGTCGGATACGTCCCGGGCGGCGACTGCGCCGGATACTGCTGCTGCTGCGGATTCGCCTGCTGCTGAGGCCACGGTGCCTGCTGATTCTGCACCTGTCCCGGTGGGAGCTGCTGCGTGATCGCCTGCGGCGGACGCGCGGCGGACTGTCCCTCGACCTCGTCCTCCACGCCCTTGATCCCCTTCTTGAACTCGACAATCCCCTTGCCCAGCGACTTGCCGACTTCCGGCAAGCGCCGCCCAAACAACAGCAGCATCACCACCAATATGATCATCCACTCCATCGGGCCGATGTTCTGGATGAAGCCGAGCGTCTGGAACGACTGAAGATTGACGGCGGGCATTTGGCGGCTCCGTGCGATCAGAATTGCAAGCGTGATACAACGCGAGGACGGCCGGAGGTCTCGCGCATGAGACTGGAAATCGGGCAATCAGTCGGGCGCGTCCGGTGCGGCCCCGCCTGTCCAACCCGAGCGATCAATTGAAGCATCGGCCGGACAGAGAGTCAACGTCCATTTCGAGCGTGTATTTCCTCACACGCTCATCCTTCGGACCTCCCCCACCTTCAGGTTTCAGACTTCATCCGAATCACGTCATCCGCCAATACCCGCCAGATCAGCAGCCCCCCAAACACCAGCGCGACCAGAGGCCGCAGGCTGAGGTCGTTCCCGCGCGCAAAGACCGGGCCAGTGATCAGGTGTGCCCCGCCCAGCAACACACACCCAACAACCAGCGTCCACGCGATCAGGGTGTGCCCGGGCCGTCGCGCTGGCCTCATCAGCCACAACGCCGCCCACGCCGCCAAAGCGGGCCCAAGCACGGAGTACGAGTTGCCCTCGGTTCGCGGGTTCATGACCATTAAGTACGCCGCGCTCAGCGCAAGCGTTACCAGCGCCCCGCGTGTCAGGCCGTCGCGCCGGGCGCTCAGCCAGCAGATCACCAGCACGCCCCCGGCCGCCACCACCCGGAGCACCGTCATCGCGACGTCCGGAATCTTCAGCTGCAGATCCGCCAGCAAACCGCCCAGATTCGCAAACTCGCGCTCGCGCATCGCGCCCGCCTCAAACACCTTCAGCACCCCGGCGTGATACTCGCGCAGGGCGTATGCCGAGTTCCAGTTCACCAGCGGCAGCGCCGCAAAGATCAAGAGCCCCAGCGCCATCCGCCCCATCAGCGGCCTTACCCAGCACGCAGTGAGCAGCAAGATCGGCACGATCATCACCGGCTTGCACATCAGCCCAAAGACGCACCACGCAACACACCACCACCAGCGCCGATCCAGCGCGCTCACGCACGCCAGCACGATCGCCGCCCCCAGCGGCATGTTCGTCTGCCCGTTCTGCACACTCCCAAAGCACGCCGGGATCGTGAGCAGCGTCACCAAGAAAAACAGATCGACCCGCGGCGCGATGCCAGCGTACATCGCCTCTCGCTCGTCTGGCCTGACCCGCCCGCGATCCAGCCACCCCACGTCGTCAAGCGCCGGCGCGACGCCCCCCACGGAGTTGAGCACGCGCGTCAACCGCCACACCGCCCACGCCATCAGCATCACCCACGCGCATCGCCACACGCCCTCGCCCAGCCGCTCTGGCAACGCGTGCATCGGCGCAAACAACAGCGCACTCTGCGGCAGATAAATCCATCCATCACCACCGGGAAAGTACATCCGCTCCGTGTGCAGCCACGCGTGCGACGCGGCCCGATAGTTCGTCGTCACGCTGTTGGCCTTGCCGCTCAGCCCAATGACAAACGCGGCCAAAGCGAACACGCCCCACGCGATCCACCCGGCCCAGATCGTCCCCGGCTCGACCCAGTTGCGTAGTGTGCTGACGTGCTTGAGCATCCGTATCGCAGACTCTACCGCCAACGCCCAGCCGATGCCAAGCCAACCGCTCCAGCGCGGGCGCGTGGTTGGCCGGCCGCGAACGAAGGATGCACCCGAGTCGGCCCTGCGTCAAGATCATCTGCCAGCAAATCCGTCGCGACATCCGCGCCACGAGTTATTCAGCACCTCAACGGCTATCGCTTTTCAGAACCTTTACCGCTCCCCCAAGCGTGCGCCGCGCGGCGCTCGCCACGCCCTGAGCGCACAGCCAACGGGCCAGACATCCGCACGAAGGCGGGTGACTCAGCGCCCCTTGACCTTGCCGTACATCCGCTTGGCCGGGAGCTTGCTCGGGACGATCCCACCGGGGAACTTCTGCGCGTCGATCTCCGCCTTGGTCTGCACCGGTGCTGGCGCCATTGTTGCCGCGTACCGGCTGATGGCGTTGACGACCTCGGGCTTGGGCTCCTGCGAGTTAGGCACCGCGTATCGCGCCACGCCACCGGGGGGCGCCGTCGCGACGAAGTCCGGGTAGTCCAGCTTCGGGATCTCCATGTTGATGAGGAACTCGATCTGCGTGAGCAGCTCGCCCTGCTCCGGCGTCACAAAGCTCCACGCCACGCCCCCGCGACCGATGCGCGCCGTGCGCCCGATGCGGTGGACGTAGATCTCCGGGTCCTCCGGCATGTCGAAGTTGATCACGTGCGTGATGCCGTCAACATCCAGCCCGCGGCTCGCCAAATCGCTGGCCACCAGCACGCTCAGATCACCCTTGTGCAAGCGCTCGATAATCTTGTTGCGCTTGGTCTGGTACATGTCCCCGTGCATCGAGTGCGCGTCGATCCCCTTCTCGTTCAGGTACTTCGTCAGCTCATCCACCGTCCGCTTCATGCGGCAGAACACCAGCGTCAGCGCCCCCTCCTCGTGCGTCAGCAGGTGCGCCAGCAGCTTCTTCTTGTCCCAGGGCTGCACCGCCAGATAATGCTGACGCACCATCTTGGTCGTCAGCGCGCCAGCGGTCACCGCGACGATCTTCTCAGGGTTGCTGCTATGACGCTGGATCAGCCGCTCGATCTCCGGCGAGAACGTCGCGCTGACGAAGATCGTCTGGCGCTCCGGCGGCTGCGGGCACATGCCCAGAATCTTCTTGATGTCCTCCCGGAAGCCGATGTCCAGCATCCGGTCAACCTCGTCCAAAACCGCGTGCTTGACGTTGCTGAGCGAGATGTGCCCGCGCTGGGCCATGTCCATCAACCGCCCGGGCGTCGATACGATGATCTGCGGGCCGGTCTTGAGCACCTGAAGCTGCGTCTGGATCCGCTCGCCACCGATGACCGCCACCGCCCGGATCGGCGTCAGCGCGCCAAGCTCGTTGATCTCGCGAGCCACCTGCATCGCCAGCTCGCGCGTCGGCACCAGGATCAGCGCCTGGCTCGGCACGTCCTTCTGCAGATTGTTCAGCAGCGGCAGCGCGAACGCCGCCGTCTTTCCCGTGCCCGTCTTGGCCTGCCCCATCACGTCCTTGCCCGCCATGATCCGCGGGATCAGCATCGCCTGAATGCGCGTCGGGCGCTCAAACCCCGCGGCCTTCAACCCCTTCAACACGCTGTTCCGCAGACCCAACGAATCAAAGTTGGCAATCTCCGTGAACACGTCATCGACAGATTGCAGCGACGCGGCGTTCGCGCTGTCGTCGGCAGAAAATCTTGCAGGCGTTTCGTCCCGAGAGGGCGCGGGCGTTGAGCCGGGCGAGGAGGCGGGGGCAGAGTCGTTGGTTGTGTTCATGGCCATATTTCGCAGTCAATCCTGTCGCAAGTCCGATGACCATCATAGAACCCTCGACTTCCGCGTGCGCCCCGCACGACCCCGATCGGAGCCCTTTGTGACCACTTCGCGACTCGAGATCGATCTGGCGGCCATTGACTCGAACATCGGCGTCATCCGCTCCGCGATCGCCAACGCCGCCGAGAGCCATCCCTCAAAGGTGCAACTCTGCGCCATCGTGAAGCAGGACGCCTACGCGCTGGGCGCGCCCCGCATCGCCAAGCGACTCGCCTCGCTCGGCGTTGACCTCCTCGCGGTCTATTGCCTCGCTGAGGCGCGCCAACTGGCGGACTCGCCGATCCGCACGCCGATCCTCGTGCTCATGCCCGTTGACGGCTTTGATCGCCAGGACCCGCTCTATCGCCTCGCAGTCACCGGGCGGCTGCACCTGGTCCTCCACAGCGAACGCCAGGCCCACTCGCTCATCGCCTGCGCAAACAGCCTGGGCCTCGCCCTGCCCGTCCATGTGCAAGTCGATATCGGCATGTCGCGCGGCGGCTGCCTCCCCGACGAAGCAGAGCGCCTTGTCACGCTCGCCACCACCAGCCCCCGACTGCGCCTGGCCGGTTTGATGACACACTTCTCCAGCCCCGCCAGCGATGAGCCCTTCACACGCGAGCAAGCCCGCTTCTTCCGCAACTGGATCGAGCGCGTCAAGCCCAAGCTCGCCGCGGCCATCGCGCGCGGGCACCCGCCCTGCGTCGTCCACGCCGCCAATACCGCCGCGATGTTCCGCTCCGCATCGTTTCACGCGACGATGGTGCGCGTCGGCCTCGGCATGCTCGGCTACGCCGACGACATGAGCGACGCCGACGCCCCGCCGCAGTTTGACGAAGCCCTGCGAGCCTTGCGCCCCAGCGTTCGCTGGGTGAGCCGCATCATTCATGTGCAGGACATCCCCAGCGGCTGGCCAGTGGGCTATGGCCGCACCTGGCACAGCGAGCGCCCGTCGCGCATCGCCATCGTCCCGGTCGGCTACGCCGACGGCTATCCGATCGGCTTGAGCAACCGCGCCAAGGTCCGCCTCACCGGCTTGCAGTGGGACCGCCCCCGAACGGTCGAACCCACCGCGAGCTTTGACCTGGACCCCACACGCTCAATCTGGGCGCCGGTTGTCGGGCGCGTGAGCATGGATCAGATCACCATCGACGTGACCGATGCGCCCAGCGAGCTGGCCCACGTCGGCGGCGAGGTCGAAGTCATCGGACCCGTGCCCGGAATGCCCAACCATCTGCCCACGCTGGCGCAGCAGGCGGGCACGATCACCCACGAGATGCTCTGCCGCCTCAGCGCAGTGCCGGAGCGCACGTACCTTTTTTCCAATGAGGGCGAGAGTGTCGAAGCGGGCACACGAGTGGCGACACGGACGCTGACTCCCGCCCGCGCAGTCTGACGCCCGGCGCTGCCGCCCGAAGTCCGTCTAAGAACTAGACCCTAAAATTAGCCATCGCTTCATCGCGGCCGGTTCGCCACACGGGCAACCCACATTCGCGACGCTCCGCCGTTCGGCGTCGCGCGAAAGCTGACGCACCGACCGCCGCCGCATCGCACTTCGATCACGCTATCGACCCCGTCAAAACTTGCCGCCTGCTCGGCGATACAGGCAATTTCTCTTGAACACGACTCGTTTCGCGGGTCATCTGTTCGCACCGAGCCACCCGCACGAGGAAACCCTGACGGTTCTACTTCTATAACCCAAACATCCGGCAGGAGCTAGAAGATTCCGGCGTCGCAAGTCGTGATGTGGACAAGGTTTGCGACAAATCTCCTCCCATGAGGGTTTGCGTTTACCAACCGGAGGCGTTAGGCTTGCCCCTCAGTCCGCGACAGGACCCCTCGGGGGGCTGCGCGCGGCGTGACATCGGAGCTGCTGCATGTCGGTCAAGAACCGTGAGTTCACTGCGTCCGTGATGTTCAACACGATCACCCTCGCCGCGCTCAGCGCCTGCGCGACCACCCCGCTGGTGCTGGCCCAGACCGCCGGCCAAACCCAGCCGACCCAGTCTTTGGAAGTTGTCGATCGACTCATCAGCGAGCAGCGCCTCATCGCCGCTCGCGCAACGCTTCTCTCCGCCCTCAAGCCCGGCGCTGCGCCCGCTGGCGAAGCCCAGCGCGCGAACCTGATCGCCCGTCTGGACGACCTTGACGCCCGCATCGCCAAACTCGGCGAGTGCGAGGTCACGCTCCAGAAGAGCGACCTGCTTCGCGATGAGGGCGACCTGCGCATGGCCCAGCGGTACGCCGAGGGCGTGCAGGCTCGTACCGATTCGAGCGCCACCGAGAAGGCCCGCGCCACCCAACTCCTTGAGAGCATCGCCGCCCAGCGCGCCGAGCTTTCGCCGAAGGTCTCGCCGACCATCGCGCTGGCGAACGAGCAGTACGCCGCGGGCGAAGTCTCTACCGCTCGCACGACGCTTGCCCAGGTGCGCCGCTGGGGCGTCGAGCTCAGTGGTGCGGATCGTCGCACCGCCGACGAGCTTCAGGTCAAGCTGCTTGATCGCGACTTGGCGATGATCCAGCCCGGCACCGTCAAGCGTGACCAGCCCAGCAAACCCAGCGACCCCGCTGGCCAGAGCCCCGCCAGCGAGCCGCTGCCCCAGATGAACCCGATCACCGAGCCCGCGCCGCGCCAGGCCCCCGCGCCAGCCGTGCCCCCCGAGCCGGTTCGCCCCGCCGAGCCCGCGACCGCCCCGATCGCGACGCCCGCCGCCGGCGAGCCCGTCGCTCAGCCGATGAACCCCGCATCCGGTGTCGCCGTCCCCGATCCGAGCGACCCCGCAACGGACATGATGCAGATCGCGCTGAAGGCCGATGCGCAGCGCACGCTCGCTGAGGCGGACTCCGCCTTTGACGCCGGGCGCTACGCCGAGTCGCTTCGCAAGTATCAGCTGGCCAGCACGACGCACCGCCAATACCTCAGCGTCGAGGAAGTCGCTCGCGTTGATCGTCGCCTCGCCGAGGCCCGCGTCCGTCTTCGCGACAACTCCGGCGGCACGCTTGTCGACGATCAGCTCGACCGCATGCGGCTCGTGCGCGAGCGCGCAACCGCCGAGTTCGCCAGCCAGTCTGACGAAGCGTCTCGCGCCCTGGCCTCGGGCGACACCAAGCGTGCCCGCGACCTGAACGCCGGCGCCGATGTCACGGTCAAGAACGCTCGCTCGTTCTTCTCGCAGGCCGAGCTCGACGCATTCGAGAAGAAGGTCAACGACCTGAACGCTGAGATTGCTCGGCGTGAGGACCTGGCCCGTGCCAACTCCGCCCGCGAGCGCGAGGGCAAGCTCCGCACCGACGCCGAGTCCGCCCAGACCCGCCTGCGTGACGATCGCGAGCAGAAGGTCTTTGAGAGCCTCAAGCGTGCGCGCGAGCTGCAGATCGAGCGTCGCTACGCCGAGGCATCGCAGATCGTCGATCAGGTGCTCTATCTTGATCCGAATAACCCCGGCGCGCAGATGATGCGTGACGTGCTCACCGACCTGCGCACGTACGACATCTATCAGAACTATAAGCGCCGCCAGGGCTATGGCGTTCAGAAGGCGGAGCTTGACACCCACGAGTCGCTCATCGCCCCGCCAAACATCATGCAGTTCCCCGAGAACTGGCCCACCAAGACCTACACCCGCACCGAGCAGCTTGGTGCCAGCGAGTCGCCGGAAAACCGTCGCGCCATGGCATCACTCGAAGGTCGCAAAGTCCCGGTTGCGTTCAAGGGCGCGACACTCGACAAGGTGCTCGCCAACCTCAGCGCAACGTCTCAGACCGACATCACCGCCAACTGGGAGAGCCTCAAGTCCATCGGCGTCGAGCCCGGCGCTCGCGTCAACCTGAGCCTCAGCCAGGAGATCCCCGCCAAGGTCGCGCTCGAAAAGGTTCTCGAGTTCGTTCGCTCAGACCCGGGCACGAAGCTGGATTACTCGATCGAAGCCGGCGTGATCACCATCGCCAGCGCTGACACCATCAAGCGCAAGACCACCAGCCTCCCCTACAACATCACCGACCTCCTGCTCGAGACGCCCGACTACAAGGACGTTCCCGAGCTGGACCTCGCTCGCGTGCTCGCGTCCAAGGCCGACCTTGACACCCGTTCTGGCCCGTTCGCCAAGTCCTCCGCCCGCGACGAGCGAAACGAACGCACCGCGCGCATCCGTCAGATCGTGGACATGGTGCAGCGGACGATCGACCCTGAGAGCTGGCGCGAGGCCGGCGGCGAGACCGGCGCGATCACCGAGATCAACGGCACCCTCGTAATCACGCAGACCCCGCGCAACCACGCCGCGATCGCCGGCCTGCTGAGCAAACTCCGCGAGATCCGCTCGATCCAGATCAACATCGAGTCGCGCTTCCTTTTGGTCAGCCAGGACTACTTCGAGCAGATCGGCTTCGATGTTGACGTCTACTTTAATGCCCAGAGCAACGTCGTGACCGCGGCTCAGGGGCTCGACCCCGCGATCCGTCCCAGCGACTTCTTCGATTTCACCCAAGGATCTCCGCTCCGCCGCACCCTGAGCTCGACCACATACGCTCCGAACGGCTCAGTCATCCCCGTCATCATTCCTCCCGGCACCTCCGCGCAGGCTTTGCAAAACTCGGCATCGCCGACCAGCTGGTCTCCGATCGGGGCCACGAGCAACTCGCTCAACCTGACGCAGGGCCTCCTCCCCGCCGCGGGCTTCGCCCGCGACATCGTCTCCAGCGCGCCAGCCCTGGGCATCGCTGGCCAGTTCCTCGATGACATCCAGGTCGACTTCCTGATCAAGGCCACGCAGGCCGACCGCCGCACCGTCACGCTCACCGCCCCGCGCCTCACGCTGACCAACGGCCAGACATCCAACGTCTACGTCGTCACCCAGCGGGCGATCATCACCGACCTCGAACCCGTCGTCGGCGAATCAGCCGTCGGCTTTGACCCGACCACCGGCACCGTCGCTGAGGGTGTGGTCATGCTGGTCGAGGCGGTGGTCAGCTCCGATCGTCGCTTCGTCACGTTAAACATCGATTCGTCGGTAAACGTCATCCGCGAGATCGCCAACCAGCGCATCAGCGCCGTGGTCGGCGGGGCGCTCGTGAACTCCGCCGAGACCGGCTCGTTCATCCAGCTCCCGGTCATCACCACCACCCGCGTCCAGACGACCGCCACGGTTCCCGACGAGGGCACCCTGCTCCTGGGCGGCCAGCGCCTGGTGACCGAGGTTGACGTTGAGACCGGCGTGCCCGTGCTGTCAAAGATCCCGATTATCAACCGCTTCTTCACCAACCGCATCCAGTCCAAGGAAGAGTCGACGCTCATGATCCTGGTCAAGCCCACCATTTTGATCCAAACGGAGGAGGAAGAGCGGAGCTTCCCGGGCCTCATGGACACCGCTCGCACCGGCCTGGGCAACTGAGCGACGCGCGGCCTCTGTCCGTCATCGCCCAGCCCCCCGCCCGACATTGACTTTGCCCCCGCCCGAGCCCGCGCTCGGGCGTTTTTTGAGGGGAATCTGCCCGGTACCATCACGCCCCGATCTCCGGGCTGATACAGTCCTTGCCTCACCGGTGCAGCAGCAGTGTCCCGAAGCTCCACCGACGTGTTTCCCACCTATTGCAGCCGACAGGAGCCCTTTCGATGCCCGCCAGCGAGTCCCGTCTGAAGGTCAAACGCGACGGAAGCGTGATCGAGGTCCAGTTTCGCGATCGCAACATCCTCGATGAAGCAAACATCCAGCAGATCGGCGAAGAGATCAAGGGCATCATCGAGGCCGAGACCAAGCCCAAGCTGCTGATCAACTTCACCGACGTTGATCACCTCTCCAGCGCCGCCCTCGGCACGCTCATCACGGTGAACAACCGCGTCCGCGCGCTCCAGGGCCAGTTGCGACTGAGCAACATCGACCCGCAGATCTACCAGGTCTTCGTGATCACGAAGCTCAACAAAATCTTCGAGATCCACGACAGCTCCGACAAGGCCCGCGCCAGCTTCAAGTAAGACGGCCCGCGCGCCCGCCTGTGCGCCGAGCGCGGCCGCAAGCCCGGCGATGGCGCAACTACGAGTTCGCGCCCGTGCCTTCAGTCCCCAACGCTGATCAAACGAACGAGCCGGCGAGTGCTCGCCGCAGGGGAATCGCAAACCGCTTGCTGACCGATCTCGTTCGGTCTTCCCGCCGCCTTGCTTGCAGAAAACTCCTCTTCAGTCTCTGCTCCCGTCGTTTTCCGGTTCAAGTGCCCACCCGATCCGGCCTCGGCATCCAACTCGATGGACATGAGCAACCCGGCGAACAACCCGCTCTCAACTCCCGACCCGTCCGACGCCGGAGCCGGCGCCACCGGAAGCGGGAGCGCGGCATCAATGAGCGGCAGCGCGCGCCCTCGGAACAACCGCGAAGAGATCGATCGCGTCGAGACGGACATCCTGAACGCCGTGGACGCATGCGGGTATCCGCCTGCGTCACGATTCGCACTCCGCGTCGCGCTCGAAGAGGCGATGGTCAACGCGTTCCTCCACGGGCATCGGGGGTTGAGCGAGTCAGTACCGATCGAGGTGCAGTATGCCGTGAGCCCTGCGGAGGTCGAGGTCCGCGTCACGGACCAGGGCCCCGGGTTCGATCCAGGCGCGATTGCCGACCCCACGAGCGACGAGAACCTTGAGCTTCCGTCGGGCCGGGGACTCATGCTCATCCGGGCCTACATGACGTCGGTCGAGTACGAGATGCACGGGCGGCGGATAGTTATGAAATATGCCCGTCCGTAAACCGGCGCCGCGCATTCCACCTGTTCAGGGCTTCCGGCATATCCCCCAGATACTCGCCGATTCCGGCCTCGGGGGCCTACTTCGCGCCGCACCACCCGTAATCAACGTCGCACACCCGACTAATTTCTTGCGTCCTGCCCATTTTGCAGTAACCAGCGCAGTTGCGAACGAGTCTCAGGGTGGCTACCGTACGGTGTGTTCAGAGTTGACGGTGAATGTGTGATGTCGTGCCGTCGGGGAACTTTCTCGCCGGTGCCGTAGACGATGATTCCACCGCGATGCGAGGCCAGCGGGCACCGCGGCGGGTCCGGGGGCTCGAAAAAGGAGCTTGAAAAATGACTTTGAAGTTGCCGATCTATATGGATAACGCCGCGACGACCCAGTGCGACCCGCGCGTCGTCGAGGCGATGCTGCCGTATTTCACTGAGCATTACGGGAACTCCGGCTCGCGCAACCACCGCTTCGGGTGGGAGGCGGAGGCTGGCGTTGACGAGGCCCGTCAGCAGGCGGCGCAGCTCATCGGTGCCAGCGAGAAAGAGATCATTTTCACCAGCGGCAGCACCGAAAGCAACAATCTCGCGATCAAGGGCGCTGCGTACCTGTACGAGAAGGCACCGGCGGGCAGCAAAGGCCGCGGGCACATCGTCACGTGCATCATCGAGCACAAGGCGGTGCTTGACCCGGTCAAGCGTCTGATGAAAGAGGGCTTTGACGCGACGTTCCTCGAGCCAGCGCGCGACGGCCTCGTGACGGCAGAGATGGTCAACGGCGCGCTTCGCCCCGACACCATCCTTGTCAGCATCATGTGGGCCAACAACGAGATCGGCACCATCAACGAGGTCCGCGAGATCGGCAAGCTCTGCAAAGAGCGCGGCATCATCTTCCATACCGACGCGACGCAGTGGGTCGGCAAAATGCCCACCAACGTCGATGCCGACAACATCGATCTGCTCTCTTGGTCGGGCCACAAGATCTACGGGCCAAAGGGTGTCGGCGCTCTGTACGTCCGTCGTCACCGCCCGCGCGTCCGCCTTCAGTCGCTCCAAGACGGCGGCGGTCAGGAGCGCGGCTTCCGGTCCGGCACGCTCAACATCCCCGGCATCGTCGGTTTCGGCAAGGCTTGCGAGATCGCACGCCTCGAGATGGAGTCTGACGCGATCCGCCTCGGGCGCCTGCGCAAGAAGTTGGAGACCGAGATCGGGCGTCAGCTCGATACCTGCGCCGTGAATGGGCACGCTGAGAAGCGCCTGCCGCAGATCGCCAACATTTCCTTCGGCTTCGTCGAGGGCGAGGGGCTCATGATGGCGGTGAAGAACATCGCCTGCTCCAGCGGCAGCGCCTGCACCAGCGCAAGCCTTGAGCCCAGCTACGTGCTCAAGGGCATCGGCGTCGGCGACGACCTGGCCCACAGCTCGCTCCGCCTGTCATTGGGCAAGTGGACGACGGAAGAGCAGGTTGACTACGCGATCGCCGAGGTTGTCAAGGCGGTGCAGAAGTTGCGAGCGATGTCGCCGCTGTACGACATGCACAAGGAAGGGATCGACCTCAGCAAGGTGGAATGGGCGCACCACTAAAAGGAACACGGCACATCGTACAACGCCACATCGCACAGTGGCCATCCGCGTGAGTGAGTTCAACTGAATGTCCCATGTGGCGACGAGCCACTTGGCAATGCAAAGGGATCAAACAATGGCTTACGGCCCCAAAATCATCGATCACTACGAGAACCCCCGCAACGTCGGCAACTTCGGCTCCGGCGAGGAGATGAAGGCATCCAAAGACATCGGCGTAGGCCTCGTCGGCGCGCCGGAGTGTGGAGACGTGATGCAGCTTTGCATCAAGGTCAACCCGCAGACCGGCAAGATCGAGGAAGCGAAGTTCAAGACTTTTGGCTGCGGCAGCGCCATCGCCAGCAGTTCGCTGGCCACCGAGTGGCTGCGCGGGCGCACGCTCGACGAGGGCATGGCGCTTCGAAACACCGAGATTGTTGAGGAGCTCAGCCTCCCGCCGGTGAAGATTCACTGCTCGGTGTTGGCCGAGGACGCGATCAAGTCTGCGATCGCCGACTACAAGCGGAAGAACGGCATCCTGGTAGAGGATCACGACCACGATCACGCCGGGTCGCACTGACGCGCGCGGCGGTGTACGCCCGACGAAGCGTCCGTGCGAGGTGCGTTCTGGGACCGATCGGCAGGCATTGATTGGCTTTCGTTGGGCGAACGGGCAAGGGTGAGGACGCGTAGAGTTGGTGTCGGTTCAGCAGCGAATCACGGGCCATGTGCCCGACACGGAGAACACGTCATGTCCGCAGTTCACACGCACGATCACGCGACCCAGACCGCCCCGGGCCTCAACCTCTCCGCAACCGCGGCCAAGGAGGTTCACAAGATTATCAAGGATCAGGAGCTCGACGGCGACAAGATCCGCCTACGCGTTGGCGTCAAGGGCGGGGGCTGCTCTGGCTTCAGCTACCTGCTGGACCTCACCGAAGCCCAGAAGGAGACCGACGAGGTCTTCGAGATGCACGGCGTGAAGGTCATCGTTGACCCCAAGAGCCTCCTCTATCTCAGCGGTGTCACCGTCGACTTCCGCGACGAGATCATGGGGCGCGGGTTCGTCTTCAGCAACCCCAACGCCACCAGCACCTGCGGCTGCGGCAGCAGCTTCAGCGCTTAATCGCTGAGCCCTTTTGCTGACATGGTCCGCATTCAACAAGAAGGTCAATGGAGTCGCTCGAATCCCGCGGCCAGATGACGCCGATCGGGCGAGCGAAGATCGTCGCCGCGATGGCGGACGGTTCATGGTCGCTGCTTGACGCGATCAAACGTCTGGAAAAACCGGCGGCTCTGGTCGAGGCCATGAAAGCCGACGCGCAAGGCGCTTGCGAATTGGCGCGCCTTCCCGCCGTCGGCGAAGAAAGGCGCGCTCTGGTTCATCGCCAGCGCCAAGATCGATGCTACGCGCCAGGGACGGATCGCTGAGTGCGTGCGCCTGGCATCGATGAACAAACGCCTCGGCCAGCCGGGCACACGCGGCTGATCGCCCACTTCGCCCTTCCCGGCTCGCTCCGTCAGCGCATGGCGCCCGAAGACCTCCTACGCTCCAAACTTCACACGCACCGCACGCAGGAGCTCGCGATGAGTCAGGCTGGAATCGGTCCGGGAACGAGCCTCGGCTACACGATCCCGAGCGTCACGCAGTTCAGCATCTTTCTGGCCAACAAGGTCGGCAAGATGCTGGAGCTTGTGAAAGGCTTTGACGAGCACAACTGCCGTATCTGTGCGCTGGCGGTGCATGAGGCCAGCGACCACGCGGTGGTGCGGATCGTGCCCAACGACGCGGACGAGGCGCGCCAGATCCTGCGCGAGCAGAACCTGCCCTACATGGAGACCGAGATCCTGGTGGTGTGCTTCGACCCTCAGCACTCGTTGAGCTCCATGTGCCAGTTTTTGCTCGGCGCGGAGCTCAGCATCCGCTTCATGTATCCGCTGATGGCCTGGTCGGGCGCGACGCAGACGCTGGCGTTGGCGGTGGACGACCTCACGCTCGCGGGCCAGATCTTGCGCCGCAAAGAGTTTCGGCTGCTGGGCGAAGCGGACCTGCCGCGGGCTGGGGATTGAGTTTTCGAATCGCGCTGGAGTCCAAACGTGTCCGAAGAGTCTGATCGTCAGCTTGGTGAAGCGATTCGGGTGGCAGTCAGCCGATTGATGGAGGATGCCCACACCGCGAGCATCCTTCGGCAACTTGCCCAGCTGATTCTCCCAGACCTCGCAGAGCACATCGGCAGTCCAAAGGCAGAGCTCGAAACGCCGGTCCACACTGAAGCGAGCAGTGCTCTGACGTCTACGACTTCGCTCGAAGCGGAGATGGGCGGCGAGCTCACTCCGATCGAATCCTTGAATCTGATTGCAACCGGCTCTGTGCCGCTAGTTCTAGGTGGCGCGGCGCTCCAGGTGACGGTTCGCGGAGTCGCCGATGAGTTCGCTCGCGCCCGGAGCGCGGCGGAGCGAGCGGTCGCTCCCAGCATGTTCGAAACGTCGGCACCGCGAATCCTGCAACACGACCAGCCCGATTTGTCGTTGGTGCCGAGGCGTTGTGAAATGAAAGCCCGCTCGTGCCTGCTTGCCATTCAACACCGTCAGGAGAATGAGCTCACGCTGAACAGCGAATGTCGCGACCTCATTGGCGAGGCACGTCAAATCTCGTCGTGCTTTCTATGGGCATTTATGCCCCAGAAACCGGTTCCTCCAGACGATCGATTGAAGGAAATCGGCGCGTGTTATCGCAATCTCGGTGCCGCGACGGAGTGCATTCTCGAGTCATCAAAAATTGAGCGGCCCATCACGATGACCGACCTACTTCACCTGGCTGAAGCCCAATCGGCGCTTCGCGTGGCCCTCGGCCCGACGTGGCTCACCGCCGAGGATGCGGACCAGGGACTTGTATTCTCATGGCTGAAGCATTTCACGCAGTCGCGTCGGATGTACGTCGATCGATTCATGACTCTGGACGATCCCGGGGAGCCGGCCCAAGCCTCGTTGCTCTCGGCCCGAGTTCAAGGCGTTGCGCAGCAAGTTCGAGAGTTCGCGGTGCGGCTCAAGTCAGAGCGCGAAGCTCTGAATCGAGTGCGGCACCATGCCAAGCGCCTGGCGACATCGGAGAATGCAGCGCACGACGAGGCCAAGATTGTCGCGGGTCTGACGACGCTGCGTGATTGTGAGTACAAGCTGTCGTTGCTCGCGGGTGTCCTGGCCCCGATTCGACGATTGCTCCCGGAGAGCGATCTCACAAGCGCGGTCTTCGCGGGGTCGGAAGACACAGGCGACGACGAATCGGATGCGAACGAGGGCACGCTCAGGCGAACGTACTCTGTTCAGGTTGCTCGGGTTCGTGAGTTGCTGCGCTCCGGTCGAGTCGTGATCATCGGGGGCGAGCCTCGCGAGGACGCGATCAAAAGATTCGTTGATGCCTTTGAGCTGGCAGACGTTGACTGGTTGTACTTACCCGAACATGGCAGCGGCGCGGCCATCAAGCCCGCGATCGCAAACGACCGCACGCTCGCGGTCTTGGCAATAGTCAAGCTCGCGGGGCACCTTCATATTGACGAGGCTCGGAAGGCCGCGAAGCTCTTTGGTCGCCCGCTCGTCATGTTGCACGGTGGCTACAACCCCGAGCAGGTGGCGGAACAGATTGTCGTTCAGACGGGTGAGCGACTCGGACTGACACCTTCACGCGCCATCTAGTCCACACCCTTAGCCGCAAGCCATCGCTCCGCGTCCAGGGCCGCAATGCAGCCCATTCCAGCCGCAGAGACCGCTTGGCGGTAATGCTCATCGGCGACATCGCCCGCGGCGAACACGCCGGGCAGGTTCGTGTAGCTTGTTCGCGTGGGGAGGTCGATGTAGCCCTTCTCGTTGAACGTCAGCCCGCTGTCGAGAAGGAACTTCGTCGCCGGCGTATGACCGATCGCGATGAACAGGCCCTTGAGGTCCAGTCGCGAGCGTTCCTTGGTGATGGTGTCTTCAAGGATGACGCCTTCGATGGTCTTGTCACCCAGCACCTCGACGACCGCCTTGTTCCACAGCACCTTGGCGTTGGGGCGGCTGAGGAACCGCTCCTGCATGATCTTGCTGGCGCGAAGCGAGTCGCGTCGGTGGATGACGTACACCACCGAACCGAACTTCGTGAGGTACGTCGCCTCTTCCATCGCGGTATCGCCGCCGCCGACGACGCCCAGGACCTGATTGCGAAACGGCGGGAGCGCGCCATCGCACACGGCGCACGCCGAGACGCCGCCGCCAGAGCGGGCCAGACGCATCTCGTTGTCGAGGCCGATCCAGTTCGCGACTGCGCCCGTCGCGACGATCACCGAGTGCGCCCGGACGATCTCCCTGCTGGCGGTGTGCAGCACGTGCGGCTCGCGCATCGGATCACGCGAGAAGTCGCACTTGAGAACGTCGTCCTGCATCACCTGCGTGCCGAAGCGCTCGGCCTGCAACTGGAAGTCGTGCATCAACTCGTGACCGGTCACGCCCTTGGGGAAGCCCGGGTAGTTTTCGACCTCCGTCGTCAGCATCAACTGCCCGCCCGGCAGCACCGGCCCCGGATCCTGCTTCGGAATGCCGATGTACACCACCGGTTTCAACTGAGCCCGCGCGGCATAGATCGCCGCGGTCCAGCCCGCCGGGCCGGAGCCGATGATCACCATTTTGTGGGGCGAACCTGTGCTCATGCTTATCCGTTGAATGCTCGCTAGGTCGCTGACGTTACACATTGACTGAATCGTGCCCGCAAGCGCCGGCGCGGCGCGAGCACCGTCCTCGCACGCTTCCCAACCAAAGCCGCGCGCCAGCACCCCCCGGGCGTCCTGCGGTCAAACCGCGTCGCGCCGCCAGCGGTCAACGCTCACTTCAGCCCGCCGCGTTCGGTAAGGTTCTGACGCACGAGCGACAGGACCGGGGGCCAGAGGAGGTAGTCGCCGCGCTCGTCGGCCATCGTCTGCGTGAAGCGCGAGTTGTTGTTCAGCAGCCCGTCAGGGCCGGCGGCGCTGATGAAGAACTGATCGCCCGGGATCGTCACCTCAAACTGCGGCGTCCGCACGCCCAATAACTCCGGGAACACCGTGACCGTGAAGTCCTGGCCCGTCGGCGAGGGCGAGTAGTGGATAAACTTCCTCTTCGCGGGATCGGTCGAGTCGAGATCGACTTCGGGGACAATCGAAGGGCGGGTCGCCGCCAGAGTCGGCGGGATGTTGCGCTGCGCGAGCATGAAGGCGTACGCCGCGAGGCCCATGCGCGTGCCGGAGGCCTCGACGTTGAGCACGGTGCGCCGGGGGAGGAGTGAATCCAAGTCCGCGACCATCGAATCGACAAGGGCGAAGCGGGCGCGATCGAGCTTGGCGTAGTCCGACGGCGACTTCAGACGCGGGTCAAACGGGTCGAGCTTCCAGCGCACGTCGAAGTCTGCAAAGACCGCCTTGACGCGCTGCGTCGTCATGGTCGTGTCGGCGTGCAGGCTCTTCAGCGCGTCCCACTTTGCCTGCTCGCTGAACATGCGGATCGGGCGGGTCTGGCTGATGATGCGCGACAAGAATCGCGACCAACGCTCCGGGTCTGGCCCGGCGCCGGGGACCATCACCTGCGCGACGAGCTGCTCCGCCGCGATGAGGTTGCCCTGGGGCGAGGTGAGGCGATCAAGCCCGAGCATCCCGCCGCTGCGCTTGAGGCGTTTGATGATGTCGCGGACCTGCTCAGCCGTGAGCAGGTGCGTCTCCTTCCGACTGTCCAAATAGGCGATATCACGGATGCGCATCAGGCCCAGCGTCAGCGCGTTCATGCCCCAAGTCTTCTCTTCGAGAAACTCGCGGTCGCACACCATCCGCGCAACCCAGCACAGGCGGACAAGTTGATCCATCGCCTCCGCTGGCTTGCCAGCCTCGACCAGGCGTGTCGCCTCGGTCTGCATCAGCAGCTCAAGCCACTCGAAACGCTTGATGTACAGGAACTCGGCCTGCGCCAGCATCGACGGTTCGCCCAGCTCGATGTACATTTTCTGGATGACCAGATTCGGGTCGATCTCCGCCGCGGCGTCGGCGCCGTAGGGCATCGAGATCGCAAACGACTTCTTCCACTGCTCTTCGTCCGTGATCTTCTTGACCGCCGCGATCACCTCGCGTTGCGGCGCGCCGTCCACCCAGGTCTGCACAGCGCCCCAGTCGGCCATGGGTGGGGCCAGGAGCGCCGCACGCTTGGCATCTACGAGCGCCGCGGGCGGCGCTTCCATCTTGGCCAGCAGCGGGAACAGCAACCGATCGGCTGCGAGCTCAGGCTTGATCGAGGAATAGAGCTTGTTGGCCCGCTGGATGAACTCGTCAGAGCCAAACGTCGTGCTGGCAGCCGCGAAGATCGCGCCGACCGCGATGAGCGAGCAGGCGGCGCGGCGGGCGGACGCTTTGATCAGCCGGTGATACGTGGTGAGCATCGAGGGGGACTCCATCGGAGGGAGGGACATGGTAGCAGAAAGCCGCGCGATGGTCGGGGGCGATGGCAGGATCTGCGGGGTGCCCGCCGTCATGCGATTGATCGCGCGTGATCAGTCCTACGCTCCGGCGAGCGTGCCGGATCGTCACGCGAATCGAGGCACCGCACCATGAGTTCGACGCCGACAAACCCCAACTCCTCCCATTCCGCACCCCCCGCACCCCCCGCCCCCCCCGCTGGACAGGCGGGCGTCGGGAGCCTGATCACCCTCCTGGGAAATCTTGCCCCGGTGATGGAGATCGTCGACGTCGGCGCGATGGACATTGGCGACTCGGGCGACCCGATGAACAACCTCATGCGCGAGGGCAAGTTCCGCGTCATCGGCTTTGAGCCGGTCAAGGCAGAGTGCGACAAGCTCAACGGCATGGGCCGCCCGGGTCGTCGCTACGTTCCCAGCTTCGTCGGCGATGGCACGCCGCAGACGTTTCACCTGACCGCCTGGTCGCAGACCGCTTCGCTTTACCCGCCGAATGTCGAGGTCATCAAGTGGTTTCAGACGCTCCCGGAACTCATGCGGGTTGTCAGCACGCACAGTGTGCAGACGCGCCGGCTTGACGACATGGACGAGATCAAGTCACCCGACGTGCTGAAGATGGACGTGCAGGGTGCGGAGCTGGACTGCCTGAAGGGCGCGACACGCATCCTGAAGGAGAGCGTGGTATTCGTGCAGACTGAGGTGGAGTTTGTGCCGCTGTACAAGGGCCAGCCGCTGTTTGCGGATGTGGACGCGTTCCTGCGATCGCAGGGCTTCATGCTCCACACGTTCTACGCGCCCTCCGGACGCTGCTATTTCCCCTTCATGTACCACAACAACCCCGGCAGCAACGGCAGCCAGGCCCTGTGGACCGACGCGTTCTACATCCCGGACATCACGCGCTGGCACGATCTGGCGCCCAGCCGCCTGCTCAAGCTCGCGATCGTCGCCCACGAGGTGACCGCCAGCTACGACCTCGCGGCTCTGGCGCTCCAGCACTACGACGCGCGCACCAAAATGAACCTGTGGCGGCGCTACATGGGCCTGTTCATGAAAGACCCGCCGGACTCGCTTCCGCTGCGGTGATGGCACGCCCCCGCACCCCCCCACTGCCACCCCCCGCTCACGCGTAGACCGTGCGGTCGTCGCCGGAAGGGCCAGAGATCTCGTCGCCGTCGCTGTCAAAGTGCCCGGGGCGGAAGAAGCGTGTAGGGCGCTCGTCGTTGATCTGGGCGTTGAGCTTTCGCAGCGCCTCGTCGGCGATCTGGCGGACGCGCTCGCGCGAGATACCGATGGCGCTGGCGATCTGCTTGAGCGTCAGCGGCTCCTGCCCATCAAACCCGAACCGCATGCGAAGGATCTTGGCCTCGCGCTCGTCGATCGCGTCCAGCAGACGCCGGATTGTCCGCAGCTCGTCATCACGCACCATCGATTCTGATGGCGGGTGCGTGCGATGATCCGCGACCAGGTCGCCAAAGTTCATCGACTCGCCCGACTCGTCGGCCGGGGCTTGGCTGGGCGTTCGCACCGCCCGCACGGCGCGCTTGATGATCTTCATCTTGCGCAGCGGGAGCTGCATGTCGTCGGCCAACTCCTGCAGCGTCGGCTGACGCCCCAGCGTCTGCTCAAGCCTGCGCGAAGACTGTTTCCACTTGGCGATCAGCTCGACCATGTACGCTGGCACGTGGATCGGCTGCACCGCGTTGATCAACGCACGCTTGATCGCCTGCTTGATCCACCATGACGCGTACGTGCTGAAGCGCGCGCCCTGCGCAGGGTCAAAGCCCTCGACGGCGCGCATGAGCCCGACGTTCCCCTCTTCGATCAGATCCTGCAGCGTCAGCCCGCGGTTGGCGTAGTTCTTGGCAATCGAGACCACCAGCCGAAGATTGGCCCGGATCATCCGCTCGCGGGCCGCGGCACAGTTGTCGTTGATGATTGACCAGCCGAGCTGCTTCTCGTCGTCTGCTGTCAGCAGAGCGATCTCGTTGATTTGGCGGAGGTACAGCTGCAAACCAGTTTGCAGCTCCGCCTGGACGGAGTTTCGCGAAGTCCGAGTTGCCGACACGAAGATCAACCCTTTCCGCGACGCGAGCGGTCACGAGTGGCATTCCCTGAGGAGGGATGTGGGCTCCACTCCGTTACGCTCATCCGCTAATGGCGGATGCAATCGTCCACGCAGAATACCATCTTGAGCGTGGATCGTAAAGCCGACGTTGCTCTTGAAAACAGTGGTGACTGGCTGAGTTTTGCGTCCGCATTCGTGTAGATCGTGTGAAGATGGGCAAGCCTGCGACGGTATCCAAACATTACCCGATCAATGCTTCGCTTGCCACCCTCGCGCGTATATAGTCGATCGTAATTGCGGGCAACTTCGGATGTCCGGCCTCGAGCTTCGGTCCGCTTTCGAAAGGGCTGGCGTTGAGTGAGAGCACTGAAGGGAACTGGGATCTCTCGGAGGTATTGCGTAACTGGCCATATGAGCCTGGAAAACTCAATGTTCGCGTGATTCAGGGCATGGACGGTGAGCCGCGGATTCAAATGAGGGTCGATCTGGGGGTCTTGCAGATGCACATGGAGGGCCGGCCCGACGGCCAGCGCCCGCGGGGCTTCGAAAGCCTCCTGGAGTACCACGAGTCACGGTCGGACTCTGTCCGCCAGAACCCCTCAGAGTCCGGTATGAGTGAATCCTTTGGCGAGCCGACAGGGTTTGCGCTCAGCGCCGACGACTGCCGCGAGCTGCGCGAAGAGGCGGTGCAGTATTACCACCGGTACATGTCGCTGCTGGTTCTCAAAGACTACGACGGGGTCGTTCAGGACACGACGCGGAATCTGCGCGTGCTTGACCTCTGCGCAAAGCACGCAGAGACCGAGGAAGATCGGGCGGCGCTCGAGCCGTTTCGCGCGTACATCACGATGATGCGCGCCCGTGCCCTGGCCAGCCAGGCGCTTGAAGACAACGAGCCCAAGGCCGCCCTCCACGCCATCGACGAGGGGCTCGACGCGCTCCGTCAGCACTTCCAGAACACCGGCCAGGACTCCGCCTTCGAAACTTCCGGCGAGGTCGAAATGCTCCGCGGCATGCGCGAGTCGCTCATCCCCAAGCTGCCGATCAGCCCGCGGGCCGAGCTGCGCCGCAGGCTCGACGCCGCAGTGAAATCGGAAAACTACGAGTTGGCCGCGATCCTTCGCGACGAACTGCGTCAGATGGGCGAGGGGTGAGAGGCCAGTGCTGATTGATGAGTGCTGAGTGATGAGGCTTAAGGCTGGGGGCTGGCGGTTGGTGGGCGCCGCGCCGCTCGCTCGCGTTCTGCGGCTCTTGCCGTGAGGCCCGCGACCACTTGCTTGGCCATGGCCTCGGCGGTCGCCACCTCTTCAACCACGACGATGTCGGCGCCAAGTTGCATCGCTTGCATCGCGAGCGAGAGAAAGCTCGTGCGGGCCGCGATGTAGACGTTCGCGTTGTGCGAGCGGACGATCTGGCACGCCCTGAGCGTTGCCTCGTCATCGGGGATGGTCAGCATCACTGCGTCGGCCTGCTTGAGCCCCGCCGATTCGAGCACTTCAATGTTCGAGATGTCGCCATAGACCGCCTTGCGCCCGAGCTTGATCTGCGTTTGGATCGTGGACTGATTCATGTCCACCACAATGAACGGGATGTCCAGGAGGTCAAGCCGATCGGCCAGCGAGCGGCCGACGACGCCGAAGCCGGCGATGATGACGTGGGCCGGGCGCGCGAAGGGATAGTGCGTTTGGCCGTCGGGCAACGAGCCGCTTTCGTCGCTGCGTGGGGCGCGCGCCTTGGAACGCCAAGAACTATTCGACTCGCCACCGTCCGCCCCTGCGGGAGTCTGCTCGGCGAAGACGTCTGTCCGCGTCCAGCCCGCGGGCTTCAAGCGCGACAGCAGCGGCTGCAATCGATCAAACTCCTTGAACAATACCGGGATCAGGATGAGCGAGATGACCGCGATCGCGATGATCCGCGAGTTCGTGTCCGGCTGGATCAGCCCGACTGCCGACGCCGCGCCCAGGACGACGATCGAGAACTCGCCGGCCTGACCCAGGAGCAGGCCCGAGCGAGCCGCGAGCGTCGGCGTCGCGCCCAGCGTCCACGCCGTCGCAGCGATGATGAAGGACTTCACGACCACGAGACCGATGACGCCCAGGCCGACGAGTATCCAGCCCTCGCGCAGCAAGTTGAAATCCAGACTCAGGCCCACCGACGTGAAGAACACCGCCATGAACAATTCGCGCAGGGGCGAGAGCTGCCCAGCAAGCTGATGACGAACAGACGTTGACGAGAGCAGGAAGCCGGCGGTGAACGCGCCAAGCTCGGGCGAAAAGCCCAGGCCCGCCGCGACGATCGCCGCCAGGAGCGCGGCGCCCGCCGTTAGCACCAGCGCGATCTCGCTGGACGCGCCGCGCGTCGCTTCAAGCACCAGGCGCGGCAAAACCAGCCGGCCCAGCGCAATGAATAGCGCGATCCCCAGAATCCCCACGACACCCTTGACCGCCGCCGGCCAGTCGGTGGGCAGGAAAAACGCCGCGTGCGCGTCCCCGCCCGCGCCCGCCTTGACACCGGCCCACACCGCCAGCAGCGGCATCATCGCCATGCACCCGAGTGACAGCAGGTCCTGTGAGATCGAGACCGCCAGACACATCCGCCCCAGCGAGCGATGCGTCTCGCGGTTGTCGGCGATGATGCGCATGGCCACGGCGGTAGACGACATCGCGATCGCCATCGCGATCGCCAGCCCGATCGGCAGCGATCCGGTCGCCATGGCCGAGAGCGGCCAGAAGACCAAGACGACCGCGAGCGTGGAGGCGATGCCGACGAACAGCGAGCGGGTCATGCCGCCGCCGCGAAGCTCCGAGGGGTTCAGGTGCATGCCGATGGTGAACATCAGCAGGATGACCGCGAGCGAACTGATCGAACTGATGTTCTCACCGCTGCTGATGAGGCCGGTGGCGGTCGGGCCCAGCAGCGCGCCGGTGATCAGAAAGCACGGTATCGTCGCGAGCTTGATGCGGCGCAGGACCATCGCCATCAGCGCGCTACCGATCAACATGATGACCAGATCGCGACCGATGTTCCCCGAGCCGCCGGGCGAGGGATCCGGGCTGGCCAGCATCAACAACGGCATGATCTCAGCAACAGACGTCATGGCACCGATGGTACCGGGTCCGTCTCTTTAGAGCCCGCGCCGCGGGTGGACTCGCGCCACTTGCGCACCAGCACGCCCAGCAGCGTGACATCCGCCGGGGTGATGCCCTCAAGGCGGGCCGCCTGCGCGAGCGTGCGCGGGCGGAACTTGGTCAGCGACTGTCTTGCTTCGTGGCGCAGGTTGACGAACGTCGCAAAGTCCACCTCGTCGGGGATCGAGCGACGCGAGAGATCCTCCCAGCGAGCGTGCTCCGCCTCCGCACGCTTGACGTAGTGGCGATAGAAAAACTCCGTCGCCACCGTCAGCACCACGTCATCGGGGATCTCTCGCGCCGAGATCGCGCGCAGCGACTCGTGCGTGAACTCCGGGCGACGCAGCAGCAGCGAGAGCGCCGTGCCGTCAACGTTCGTGCGCTCCACCATCGCCCGCAGCGATTCCAGATCACGCTGGCGGGCCGCGAAGATCTTTGATCGCAACCGCCCGCCCGGCGTGTGCTCCAGCAACTCAAGCTCGCCGGCCAGCGGTGTCAGCCGGTCTGGCGCGTTGTCGGCGCGAAGCGTCAGCCGATGCTCCGCTCGGCTGGTAAACATGCGGTACGGCTCGGTCGGCGTCTTGATCACCAGGTCGTCCATGAGCACGCCGATGTACGCACGCTCGCGCCCGATGATCACCGGCTCCTGCGACATCACCCGCCGCGCCGCGTTGATCCCCGCGACGATCCCCTGAGCCGCGGCTTCTTCGTAGCCACTGGTGCCATTGATCTGGCCCGCGAGATACAGCCCGCCAACGCTGCGCGTCTCGGCGCTGGCGTCAATCTGGTGCGGCTTGACGAAGTCATACTCCACGGCGTACCCGTAGCGATATATCTCCGCCCGCTCGCAGCCCGGCAAGTTGCGGACAATGACATCCTGCACGTCCGACGGCAGACTTGTGGAGATGCCGTTGCAGTAAACCCAGTCGTCGCTCAACGACTCAGGCTCAAGATAGACGCTGTGCGACGTGCGCTCGCTGAAGCGGACGACCTTGTCCTCCAGCGACGGGCAATAGCGCGGCCCGATCGACTCGATCTGCCCAGAGTACATCGGCGCGCGATGAAGGTTCGCACGGATCGCGTCGTGAATCACCTGCGACGTCTGCGTCACGCGACAATCCACCTGTTGTAGAACCGGGAACTTCGAAAATGATTGAAACGCTTCGGGCGCGAGCGCGTGCGCGTCGGCCGGTGCTGCGCGCGAGAGCTCGCTGAACGGAGTCGGGCGCTCGTCCCCCCACTGCGGCTCCAACGAATCCCAATCAATCGTCGAGCGCTTGAGGCGCGGCGGCGTGCCCGTCTTGAGTCGCCCGAGCTCGAAGCCGAGTTCTGCGAGCGACGAGGCGATGCCGACCGCGGGCGCTTCGCCGAAGCGCCCGCCCGGCGTCTGCGATTCGCCGGTGTGCATCAGCCCGCGCATGAAGGTGCCAGTGGTGAGCACGACGGACCGCGCCGTCAGCGTCGTAGCAGCCGACGCCATGAACGCTCGCGTCGCCATCGGTGCGCCGGGGTCGCGTGGTGCGCGCGTCGCCGGCGTGATCTGTACGCCTCGGATGATGCGCTGGTCATCGACGAGCAGCCGCTCGACGCCGCCGCCGATCACCGTGATGTTCGCGCGGCTCGCGAGCAATCGCTGAACGCAGTGCGCATACGCGTGCTTGTCGCACTGCGCTCTGGGCCCGCGCACCGCGGCGCCCTTTGACGTGTTCAAGACGCGAAACTGGATGCCGGTGGCGTCTGCCGCGAGGCCCATGACGCCGTTGAGCGCGTCGATCTCGCGAACAATCTGGCCCTTGGCCAGCCCACCGATGGCGGGGTTGCAGGACATCACGCCGATCGTCGAGGGATCCAGCGTCAGCAGCGCGACGCGCGCAGGACGACCCCCGCTCTCACGCCCAGCGAGGATCGCGCTGGCGGCCCAGGCCGCCTCGACCCCCGCGTGCCCGCCCCCGATCACGACGACATCAAACTCATGGTCCACCCGCGATTGTTCGCAACAACTCAGGCCCTTGCTGCAACCGAATCTGACGGAGATCGAAATGATGGGGCATCAGGAGATTCCTATGCGTGACGTTCCCTCTGCCAAGAATCCTCAGTCCCTCCATCAGAACCCTTCACCCACGCCCCCGTCACGCTCGGCACCCGCCAATGTTGACGCGAGCGTGAGCAGCATTCCTGCACGACCCCGGCGGGTTGGCCGGCGCACGTGGGCGCTGGTTGCCGGCGCGGGGGTGGTGACCCTCGCGGTCCTGGCCGGGCAGGGTGCCCGGGGTGGAAGTAGCGCGGGCGGTCCGAAGGCGGACCAGTGGGAGTACGGGATTTTGGTCGTTGAAGAGAAAACCGCGACGATCCGGGCCGGCAACCGCACGACCTGGCTGCAAGTGACGCCACCGGTCGCCGGCGACCCGGCGACGTTCCGCAACGGCGACATCTTCTATAAGGAACAGTTCAACCCGCTCGTCACCGCCCTAAACACCTTCGGTGCGATGGGCTGGGAGCTGCCGCCTTGTACAGACATCAAGGCGGGTCAAGCGCTGCTGGTCCGGCGGTTGCGGTGAGCGGTTGGCAGAACGCGTGAGACTCAAACTGGCGCCCGACGGTGACGCGTGCGCTACGCCCGACGACGCGGGCGCGATCGGGGCGCTGGGCGCTCTGCTTTGTCCGCCTGCGCGGCGTCGGGCTTGGGCAGACGTGTTTGGAAAAACGCGGAGTAGAGATCTTCGAAGAGCTCGTCGTCGGTTTCTGCGACGCGGCTGCCACTGTCGGCGATGTTGGACCAGGTGAAGTGCATCGCGCCCTGCGGGCGGTCTGCGGGCATGGCGCGAAGCGACGCCAGCGCGGCGTCGTATTGCGCACGCGTGGCCGAGTCGTTCAGCACGCTGTACGCACGCTGGGCGTCGGCGAACTTGGCGTGCGCGTCGGGGCTGGCGTTGACGTCCGGGTGGAGTTTCAGGGCCAAGGCCCGGAACGCGCGCTTGATCACGGTGGCGTTCGCGTCATCGCGGATTCCCAAAGCCTCGTAATGCGTGCGGTGGCTCGACATGCGATGGAGAAGACTAGGCGGATGACTTCTGCGCAAGTCTTCTAGAAGACTGCACGGCGACACGATTGTGTCGCACCAGGCCGAGGGTAGAAAGCAAAACGCCCGCAAGCGACGTGCGTCGCGCGGGCGTGGGGTGGGGTGGGCAAGGTGGCGAGTGTTGCCGGTTTACTTCTGCGGTTCGGCGCTGGGCGCGCCGGTCGCGGGCTTGGCGTCGGCGGCGGGCTGGGATTCGGGGGGCTTGGCGTAGAGGCCTTCGATTTCGTAGACGAGGGTGGCGTTGGCGGGGATGTTGGAGCGGGCGCGGCCGCGCTCGCCGAAGCCGAGCACGGAGGGGACGATCAGGCGACGGAACTGGCCGACGCGCACGCCCGAGAGGCCTTCGGAGATCCCAACGAAGGGGAGCTGTGCGGGAAGTGTGACGCGCAGCGGCTCACGCCCGGGGGCCTTGGAGTTGTCGACTTGCAGGCCGTCGGATTGAAGGAAGCCGTTGACGTGGACGGCGAGCTCGGTGCCGGCCTCGGTCAAGGCATCGCTGGCGGGGGTGGCAAAGTCGATGACGACGAGGCCGTTGGCGCGACGGTCGACGGTGACCTCTGGCTGATAGGTGACGAAGGTGAGCGATTGGGCGAGGGATGGGCCCCAGACCTGGGTGTTGGCGGCATTGGTGCCGCGATCGGCCCACGAGATGGAGCCTTGGGAGAGCGCAAACTCGGTGGAGAATCGCACGGCCCCGCCTACGAGCGTCGGTGTAGAAGCGGTCAGGCCCCGCCAGCCGGCAGAGTCGCGCGTTAGCGGGATATCGGTATTGACGGAGAGGCGATCCAGCGTGACGGCAGGAAACATCTCAGGGGCCGCCCAGATGCCCGTCATCATGGCTTGGTGCGTGGGGACGAACTTGGCAAAGTCCAGAACGCGAAGGACGAGCTGCTTGCCGGCGGTCGTCTGGGCGGAGTAGACGTGGAAGAGGCCATTGCGGAAGGAGGACCACGGCGCATCGGCGCGCCCAACCTCGAAGTAGAGCGCGTTGTCCAGACCTTCGACGTTCACGATCGCGGCGTGCAGCACCAGGGCCGGGGTGTCGCCCATTGCCTGCGAGCGGAAGCTGCCGGCCAGGAGCGAAGTCACCGCCTTGACATCCTCATCGGTCGAGGTGATTCGCGCCGGCGGCGGCGGAACATATGGCGCGGGCGGAACCGTTGGCGCAGGGGCGGTGATGGTCTGCACCGGAATGCCCTGCGCGGGGGGCGCGGGAGGAGACTGCGCGATGGCGAGCGACGATGTGCCCGAGGCGAGCAGGATCGCGAGGGCGAGTGAGCGGGCTGAGACGTAGCGGAACTTGGTGGTCATGCGGAGTCCTTCGAACGGGTGACACGGGGAACGCGAAGAACGTGCGGGGGAGAGTAAGGGCGATTCAGGCCAGCTCGGGGTACAGACGCTTGACGACGCCGACGAGGTCACGGACGTGGCTGATGGACTCGTCCATGAACTTCTTTTCGGTGTCATCGAGCTTGAAGGTGATGATCTTCTCGACGCCCTTGGCGCCGAGGACCGCGGGCACGCCCACGAAGTAGCCCTTGCCCTTCTGGCCCGGGGCGACGCCGAACTGATCCTCGCAGTACGCGGCCGAGGCGATGACGCGCTTCTTATCGCGGACGATGGCTTCGACCATCTCGATGGTTCCGGCGCTGGGGGCGTACCAGGCGCTGGTGCCCATGAGCTTGACGATCTCGCCGCCGCCGACCTTGGCGCGATCGACGCAGGCCTGGATCTTTTCGGCGGGGAGGAGATCGGTGATGGGGATGCCGTTGACGCTGGTGCGGTTGGGCAGGGGGACCATGTCGTCGCCGTGACCGCCCAGGAGGAGGCCTTGGATGTCTTCGACGCTGACGCCAAGCTCCATGGCGAGGAAGGTCTTGTAGCGGGCGACGTCAAGTGCGCCAGCCTGGCCGATGACGCGATGGGCGGGAAAGCCGGTGACCTTCCACATGACGTAGACCATGGCGTCCAGCGGGTTGCTGACGACGATGACGATGGAATCGGGGGCGTGCTTCTTGATGTTCTCAGCGACACTCTTGACGATGCCGGAGTTGATGCTTACGAGGTCATCGCGGCTCTGGCCGGGTTTACGGGGGACGCCAGCGGTGACGACGACGACGTCGGAGCCCTGGATGTCGGCGTAGTCAAAGGTGCCGAGGATGCGGGAGTCAAAGCCTTCGACGGGGCCGCAACAGGACAGGTCGAGCGCCTTGCCCTTGGGCATGTGAAGCTCGGGTTTTTCCTTGTTGGCGATGTCGAGCAGGACGACATCGCCCAGCTCTTTCATGGCGATGGAGCGGGCGCACTCGCCGCCGATGTTGCCGGCACCGATGACAGAAATCTTCGCACGACGCATCATGGTCGGGTCCTTTTCAGAGGGGGAACGCGCTTGGCTCTTGCGGTCGGGGCGGATGATATGTCGGCCGGTTCACCAGCGGGCGAGCGGGCGGGGGGAGGCGGAGCGCAGGGTTAGAGCGGCTTGAGCAGGCTGCCCGGGGGGGCAAATAGATTGGCGGTGTTGGGATCGCCAGCGGCAGGGGCAACACGGTTTCGGGCGGCGAGGGCGTCAACCACCCAGCGGGCGATGTCTTCAGACCAGCTTTCGAGCTGGAGGAAGAGCAAGCGGTGCCCGCCGGGGAAGGTCCAGCGTTCGGGGCGGGCGAGCTGTTCGTAGAGCTCGTCGCCAAGTTCGGCGGGAACGATGCCGTCGGTGGAGGCGTGGAGCTGGAGGACGGGCTTGTCGCGCAGCGCGCCGGCGGCATGGAATGGGTCGAGCGTGCTGCGGCGCAGGTACTCTCCGGCGAGCAGGCCGGCCATGGCGCCCGATGCGGGCTTGCCCAGGAGCAGGATCTTCATGCCGGCGTCGGTGAGCTCGCTGGTCTGTGTGATGCGGACAATGTTGGCGCCGCTGCCGACGATCACGGCGGCCGAGAGGCGATCGCCCAGCTTGGCCCCCACTGCCGGGAGCGCCAGCGACCCGGCGCTGAAGCCCATGAGCACGATCGGCTTGTTGCGGAGTTCGGGGCGCGTGCGCCAGAGGTGTTCAATCGCGCCCTCGACCGAATACGCGGCCTCAGCCAAGCAGTCGTCAGCCATACGCGCGACTTTCTCGGCGGCGTCGAACACGGCTTCGGGCGTGCCAAGTTCCATTTGCACGGGCTGCCAGCGCGCCCAGGGGAACTCGGTGCGGACTTCGATGAAGCCGCGACGCCGGAGCGCGTCGACCACGGGCTGCTCATACTCCACGCCAGCGAGGCCCTGCATGTGAACGACGATGCCGGCGGGTGCTTGGTGCGTGCCGAGCGGGGGATAAACGTCCATCGCGATGCCGCCGATCTCGGTTCGCGGGTCGGGCGCGATGGCGGGCGCGTCTTTGGCGAGCGAGGAGAAGATGAGGAGGCTGGAGCGGCGGTCGGCATCATCGGTCTGCGGGCTCTCGGGCGGGTTCTTGACTTCGAGGAGCGCGCCGAAGTCAGTGAGTGTTGCGTCGGTGACTGTGAGCTGTGAGCGGCTGATGAAGGGGATCAGCTTTGTGCCGTCGCGGATGACGGTCTGGCGGATCATGGTGTGCGTGCCGCGCCAGGTGGAGACGACAGACTGGGCCCACTCGGGGTTGCGCTCGGGCCAGACGGGCGCAGCGAAGGGACGATCGGTGGGCGGGTGGGTGAGGCGCATGGCGTCGGCGTGCGAGACGCTGACGCAGCCGGTGAGGGCGAGCGCGGCGGCGGTGAGGGCAAGCGTGCAAAGCAGACGCGCGAGCGGGCTGGCGCCGCGATGAGGGCGGCGAGGTGTTGCGGCTGTGCTGGTAAGCGGGCGGGTCATGCGGGTTTTGTTGAGTCCGAAGCGGGCGGGGGCGTGGATGCAGTGAGGGACACGCTGGTGCGGGCGGTGGCCAGTGCGGTGGATGTACCGCGGATGATCTCCTCAACACCCGGGGGCGGCTGGTCGGGCTTCCAGAGCGCGTGAAGCTCGCGTTGATGGCGATCAAGGAGGTACGCGGCCCGATCGATCGCAAGGGCTTGCTCGCCCTGGGGAAGCGTATCGACTTCGTTGAGTGCGCAGGTGATGGCGTGGAGCGTGATGATCGCGGGGACTGCGGCGCGCCAGCGCTGGCCGGAGTCTGTGGCGGGGATGGCGAGGCTCGCCTGAGCGAACTCGACCCACCGACCGAGCAGGGCTTGCCATGTCATCGCGTCCAAGCCTCATTCTTCGCATGAGCGGCGGGGGGCGTGTGACAAGTTCGAGTTATGATTTGCGATGCAGATTGACCCCAAGGCGTTGGATGCGGCGTCGCGATACAAGCTGATGATTGGTGGGATTGTTCCGCG
>JBBQMD010000024.1:0-41809 GCA_038328575.1 Phycisphaerales bacterium
CCCTTGTTGAGCACACCGCCGAACGCGATGGTGCCGAAGCCGGGGCGCGACTGGAGCCCGCCGCTGGTGCCCTTGACTGCGAGCGTCGCGTCCGGGGCGGTGATGGTCACGTCGTTGGCCACCTGCGTGGAGGTCACGTCAAACGTGATGCGTCCGTAGGGCATGTCGATCGAGGTCTTCTCGGTGCCGGCATTGTTGACGATCTCGCGCAGGATCACGCGAGTGTTGAAGTCGACCGTGAAGATCTGCCCCGCGCCGACCTGAATCTGCACCGCCGACTTGGTCGCAGTGTAAAGCTCAGCGCCCTGGGCCAGCACCATGCCCACGCCGACCTTCTTCAAGGGCGAGCCCGGCTTCTCACGAACCTGCACCTTGCCCTGCACGGCCCTGACGAAGATCGGGACGTCCTTGGACGGCTCTGGCGTCGCGATGTCCGCTGGCGCGGGCGCGATGACTGGCATCACGTCGCTGACCGGCTGGACCAGACCCGCGGCGGCCGCGAGCGAGCCAGGATTGCAAGCCATGAGCGCAGCGCCCGCCGCGACCAGCGAGGCGAGACCAAACGAGCGTGTCGTTTTCATATGAGGTATTCCTTCAGCGGGCGAGGCGAGTCAAGTTTATCACATAGACAGGTACACGCGAGCGAACTTGGCGGATTGCTCGGTCGGGCCAGGAACCCCAAAATCGAGGAGCATCTTGATATGATCGGGTGTTGTTCGTAGCTCCCGGCCCTCATTAACCGTGTTTTGGCTCCGGATGCCGGGTGCTCAATGCCCGATGCCCGATGTCTTTCGCTCACTTCTCTTTCAACTCCACGCACCCGTCAAACGCCTCGGCCCGGTCCACCCGTGCCGCCCACTCAATCATCGCGTCGCGATAGAGATCCAGCAGCGCCGAGTTGCCGAAGGCACCGGTGTACTCTGCGATGACGCTATCGCAGGCGTCAAAGTCCCCCGCTTGATACGTCGCGATCAAGCGCTCGGTGGTCAAGATCCATTGGGGCGTGCGCTCGCCGAAGGGGGCCAGATCGCCGACCAGTTCGTAGACGCCCACCGGCTCAAGCTTTCCTTTGACGCGCACGCGTCCCAGCGCGCGCCAGATCAGGGGCGGGATCATCCGCGGTGGGACATTGAGCCTGCGCATCTGCTCGACGTGTTCCTCAGCCAACGTCTTCAGCCGCGCGCTCACCAGGATACGCGAGCCGAAGACCTTGTTGGCGCCTTCGAGTCGGGCGGCGAGGTTGGTGGTGTCACCCAGCGTGGTGTACGACGAGTTGGTCGGCGGCGCGCCGAAGTCACCGACCATGACGTCGCCCGCCGACAGGCCCACGCGCATGATGAGCCCCGTCGGACCGACCTCGGCAAACTCTCCCGCGCGGTTCATCTCGTCCAGCCGGTGCAGCATCGCCAGGACCGCCCGGCACGCGTCCGCGGCGTGCCGCGGGTTGTCGATCGGCGCTCCCCAGAAGGTCACGATCGCGTCGCCGATGTACTTGTCCAGCGTCGCGCCGTTGGCCAGCACCACGCCCGTCATCGTCCCCAGGAACCGCGCCAGCACCTCGGCGGTCTTCACCTCGCCCAATCGCTCGGCGGTCGTGGTAAATCCCTGCAGGTCCGTGAACATCACCGTCAGCTCGCGGCGCTGCGGCTTCATCGTGTCCATCTCCGGGTTGTTCACCAGGATGTCCACCAGCTGCGGCGCCACGCGACTCTTGAATCGCTCTTCGGTCCGACGGCGCGACGCCTGCTCGACCACCAGCCGGTGGACGAACACGCCGATCACCGGGAACACCAGCGCACACGCCGGGCCGGCGAAGCTCACCACGAGCCACGCAGAGTCCCACAGCACGTACCCCACGAAGCCGAACCAGCCGGCGATCAGCATGAGGCAGATGATGGGCGCAGCGACGACGCTGGCGCGAACGCCCACGAGCGTGCCGACGATCCCCAGCAGGGCGATGAACGACAGGTCCACCCACGTCGCTACCGGGGTGCGATCAAACTGCATCAGGATGCTGTTGGCAACCGCGGCGTGCAGGTGTACGCCCGGGGTCTTGGGATCGATGCTGGTGCCGACGAAGTCCGCGAGCGCGCCGGTCGCGGTCCAGCCCACGAAGCAGAGCTTTCCGTCGAGCGTCCGGCGCAGGTCGGCCCGCACCTTGGCGATGTTGATGAGGCCCTCATCGATCTCGCGCAGCGCCAGCGGAATCGCCCGCATTGCCTCGCGCAAGTTCTCCGCCCGGAACCGCTCGCGCGCCGGGAGGTCCTCAGTCGCGCTCAACGCGTCGAGCTCGGCGCCAGCCCGCGGCTGGGCTTTGCTCAGTAAGCCCTTGATGGCTTTGAAATAGTCGGCCCAGATTTCTTCGCTGCTGGAGAGGCTCAGGGCCGCGCTCAGCGTGCCGGTGAGTTCTTCCTGGTCGGCCTTGTTCAGGAGCGAGCCGGGGTTGTCCGCGTCGGCGGGTGTGGTGGCGTTCTGCAAGAGCACCAGGCGCGCGGCGCGGTCTACCTGTGCCAGGTTGCCAGCGATGACGCGGTCAATCCGCGAAGGCTCGAACACGCGCCCGATCGAGATTTCCAGCGGCGAGCCGGTGCTGAGGTTGTAAAAGGGCCACTGCCAGCCGCGCAGCTCGTCGTCGGAGAACGGCTTGCCCAGCAGGGCCCGCGGCCAGGCGATGAGGTGTACGCCATCAAACTCACCAGAGGAAACCATGACCCGGCGCATGTGCAGCGAGAACTCCGGGCGCGGTCCGTCGCCCGGGATGACCGTCTTGTCGCGCTCGACGCGCACCTTCGCGGGGTCGATGTCCAGCAGGGCAAGCGCCGAGGCGAGGCCGAGGTTGGGCCAGAGCCGCCCGTGATGCTCGACCCACAGGGGGATGCGGCGCGTCAGCCCGTCGGCGTCAAAGCTGTCGAAGGTGACATTGCCTAAGCGCGCCGCCGCCAGCCCGATCGGCCCGATTGGCGTCGCGGGGTCAACGGAGATCGGGAAGCGAAGCGCGCCCCCTGCCTCGCTGGTTACGCGCGTGCTGGCAACGCTCGACGTGGACTCATGGCGTGCCAAGATCCGCGACGCGCCGAGGCGAGAAATTAATCGCTGAAACTCCGGGCCGTCGCTCAGCGCCTGAGCATCCTGCGGCAGCAGCCTGCGGACTAGCGAGCGCACCGCCTCGTCAAACGGCGCCGTGCGAAGCGCGGGGTTTTGCTCCAGCTCCGCGTAGACCTGCGAGAGCGAGATGCGCGTCACGCGCGAGGATGCAGAGGAGCCCGAACCGCTGGGCGCACCGCTGCCCGCGGGCGCGTCCGGCGAGGGCTCCGCATCCGGCGCGCCGCCGGGCGTGGTGCTGGCGGGGCCGCTTGCGCGTCCGGCGCGCTTGCCAGCCTTGATGGCTTGGGCGGTGTGCGTGAGTGATTCAAACTGGAAGCCGGCGGCGACGACGACCTTGGCGTGGGCTTCGATGGCGCTGGCCAGGGCGTCGTCGCCGCCGGCGCTGACAAACTGCGTCCCCGCCGGGGCGGGCTCGCCGGATGACGCCGTGGCCAGCGTCGTCGTCGGCACCCAGCGCGCTTTCTCCGGATCGTTTAGCAGGAGGTCCAGCGAGATGACCTTGACCCCCGCGCGGTCCAGCTCTCGGATGATCAACGCCAGGTCTTCGCGCTTCCAAGGCCAGCGCCCGATGTTGTCCAGCGCCGCCTGATCGATCGCGATCACCGCCAGCCGCTCGCTGGGTCCGGGCGATGACGAACCAAACCACTGTGCCCGCCAGTCCAGCGTCAGCCGCTCAACCGGCCCGAGCACGCCGGCAAACCACATGATCCCCGCCAGCAGCGTCATCGCCAGGCCCAGCGCGATCTGCGTTCGCGCAAGGCGGACGTTGCGTCGCGTAGCGGCGGGTGAGCTGGCCATGTCGGCTTTACGGCGAAGGGGAAGTCGTGGGCTTGGTGGAGGGGGGATTCGGGGGCGTGAAGGGCACGGGGCGCATCAGTGGCAACGAAGTGCCCGCCGGATCGGTGCGCGGCGCCGGCTCGAGATTGCCGCGATCTGGTCGGCCGGTGGGCGCGTTGGGCGAGGGCGCGGTCTGTGGCGGGGGGTCGTTGGGGGTCGTCGAATACGGGCCGACGGGGTTGGTGGCTGTCGGGGCACCTTGCGTGCGACTGTTCAAGTAGTCCTGCGCCTGGGTGATGACCGACATGTACTCCAGCCCGGTGATGGACTGATTCTCGCTGGAGCCTTCCGGGATCATGCCCATCGCCACCAGCTCGCGTGTGGCGTACCGCGGCGTCGGGCCAACGAGCTGCATCATCACGCCGCCCCTGACGTTGCAGATGACCGCGACGGCGCGGGCGAGCGTGCCGCGCTGCATTGCGAGATTGGCCTCTTCTTCAAAGCCCTCACCCAGCCAGCGGCGCTGCTTGGCGAGCGCCACGCGCGCTTCGTACGAGCCCGTCGTGTCCTCGGTGTCCGAGAGCAGGATGAGCCCGTGCAGGCCCTCGTCGTTGCTGACCGCGGAGCGCGAGGGCAGCGAGTGCCAGTACGCAAGCTCGGACGACGAGTCGTCCACGGGGTACGTCGTGATCAACGGGTCGGAAACGACCGTTCGCGCGCACCCGCAGAGGGTGACGCTCAGGAGCAGTGAGGCCAGGGTGATTGATCGGATCATGCGAGGGCTCGGGGTTGGGCGCTTTGAAACGAAGCGCAATCGGGCGGGGACTGATCAGAATGCGAGCGTGACACCGAAGAGTACGAAGTGGCGCGCGTTGCGGCCGCCGGAGATGCCGGCCGAGGGCAGGAAGATGCCGTAGCGTGCGGTGAGCGACAGGTCGCTGGTGATGCGCCAGTTGGCGTAGACATCGAACTCGTTGCCTAAGAACGTGCTCTGGCCGGAGAGATCGTCGATCGGCCCGCGCCGCTCGGGCTTGGCGAACACGAACGCGTCGATGCCGATCTGCAGGCCGTCAAACGTCGGGTCGGACTTCAGCGGAAAGGTCGAGATGCCCATGCGAACCGAGAGCAGGTTAGAAAGCGCGGGCGCAAACGCCAGGCCGGTGTTCGCGTAGCCCAGGGCGTTGAACTGGGTGTCTGTCGAGCCGGCAAGGTTGCCCGAGATCGTGGACGTCGCGTTGTTGCGGTCGCTGTCGCCCGTGGCGTAGAGCAGCTCACCTTCGATGCGCGATTGGTTGTCGTCGCGAACGATGTATCCCACCATCAGGCGGGCTGCGCCGGCGGAGATGTCCTCCACGCGCTGGCTCCCCCGCAGCGGATCTGAATAGCTCTCGCCGGACTGAAAAATGCCCTCGGCGGCGTACAGCCAATCCGTCCCAATCGAGCCCGACGAGCCGATGCCGAAGTACGTCGAGTCGTACTTAAAGTTCACAAACCCGATCGGCGTCAGCGGCGGGCGAGCCCGGTTGTCGTTGTAGTTGTCCACCATGTGCAGCACGAACGCATAGATCTCCTGCCCCTGCGGAAAGGTGAACGCCAGCCTGCCGCCGAAATATGCCCGGCGGGTCTTCTCGTCGAAGCTCCAGCGCGAGCCGTCAAAGTCCGGCGTGTGGTCCGGCGTGATGCCCGCCAGCCCTTCGAGCCGCAACTGTCGCGTGAACTCCAGCGTCGGTGTCACGGCGTACAGCGTCTCAGAAAGCGTGATCCCGCTTCCCCACTCGACAAACTGGCGTCCGACGCGCACGTTGAAGTTGAAGTCTGGATTCTCGCCGCCGTAGGCCGACATCGCCTTGCGGGTGTCAAACTCGTACCAGTAGCGATCGGCAAAGGGTTCGCTCCAGCGATCGCCTCGCCCGTCAAAGCTGTCGCCATTGGAGAACGTTCGATACAGGAATCGCCCGCGCGCGAAGAACTGGTGCGCGCCGTCGATGTTGGCGCGCCCGTAGATGACCGCCTCCGGCTGCCACAATCGGGTCGAGTTGGTCGCGTCGTTGCGGAAGAGCCCGGTGAACGCCAGGTACCCGCCGACATCGATCTGCGAGCGTTCTGCCAGCGAGAGGCTGGTGTCCACGCGCAGGCGAAAGTCGTTGGTCTCGGTGCCGGTGCGCAGGATGCGATCGATGCGGCGCGTGTCGGCATTGCCTTGGGCGTGAGCGGTCGAAGGGGCGAGGCCGATCGAGAGCCCCGTCGCGAGCGCGAGCGGCACAACGGTCGTACGGAATCGGTTCATCATCATCGTGACGGGTCCCACGAAAGGAGGGCAAGTCCCGGAGTGTACCGGATCAGCACCTCGCCCGCCCGCGCGCCAACACCCGAGCGGCAGAGCGCCGGATCGGTTGGTGAAAGTTCGGAGCCGCGCAAGTCGCCTGGGTACGCTCACTGATGATCACGATCCGCCCAGCGACCGCAGCCGACGTGCCCAATGTCCTTCCGATGGTTCGGTCCATCACCGCCCTGCACGAGCGCCACGACCCCGAGCGATTTCGGGTTTTGCCCGACGTGTTGGACCGCTATGCGTCGTGGTTGCCGGCGCGAGCGGCGGACGCGCGAAGCGTGTTCCTGGTTGCGCAGCGCCAAGACGCGACGCTGGCGGGATTTGCTGTCGGCACCGTCGAGCCGGAAGTCCCGATCTTCTGGGTGCCCGAGTGCGGGTGGATTCACGATATCTGGGTCGAGCCCGCCGACCGGCGTCACGCCGTCGCGCGCCAGCTCGTCGAGAGCGCCTTCGAGCGCTTCAAGGCGATCGGCGTCGCCCAAGTGCGCCTGCACACCGGCGCGTTCAACGACGCGGCAAGAGCGATGTTCGCTTCGGCTGGGTTCAGAGCGAGCGTCGTCGAAATGCTGAAGATGACCAAGTGAGTTTCTAAGAGGCTCGCGCCGCAAAGTGGTCGTTCCGCTCAATCCTCGTCGAGCGCGTCGCGATCGTCCTCCGGATCCGGCACGATGACCACGGTGCGCGACAGCACGTCGCCGGGGTGCCGAAAGTTCGGATCAAACGCCAGCAGCATCGCCAATGGCGGCGTCCACCGGATGAGATTCCGCAGCCCCGCTTGCACGAACGTGATCGGCGGGATCGCGTCCGGCGCCGGCCGGTCCCCTTGAGGCAAGCGTGCGGGCGCGGGTGATGCGTCCGGCGCGTCGGGCGGCCCGGCGTTCACTGGTGGGTCCACTTCGTCGCCCCGCTCGACGACCGCCCGGGTCACGACGCTCCCGGTCATGAACTTACCCAGCGATCGCCCGGTGAGCCACTCGCTGAGCATGCTGTGGATCGCGGCGCACAAGAGCGTGACGATGACCAGCGTCATCATGTTCGCGATCAAGTGCGGCCCGGCCTGCGTGATGATCCTCACTATCGAGCGATCAAGCAGCAGCGAAGCGATGGCGTACCCCAGCACCAGATCGATCAGCGCGCCGGCGAAGCGGCGCGCCGGCGTCGCGAGGCTGGTGCGGAGCGGGATGCGAACGGTGTGCCGGTTGTCCTGCCGCAGGACAAAGAGGAACACCGCGGCCGTGAGCACGCCGATGCCGATCGCCAGGGCCTGAAGATCCCGGGCCGTGATCACGGCGTCGCGCCGCGCCACATCGTTGAACAGCACCTGCCCGGTGCTGGTCGAAACCTCGACGACCCGGATCTGCCGCATGGGGAGCGGCGTCTGCGACGAATCGGCGGGCGCAGCGCTCGGCACCGGCGAGCCGTCCTGCGGCCGCGCTGACGTTGACGCGGGCGGGCCGGCGGTGAGGAACGCGATCCGCGATGCGCCCGCCAGCGGCACGAACGCAAACTCCGTCGCCTCCGGCAGCGGGTCAGGCGCGATCGTCAGCGGCGCTCGCCCCGGCGCCAGCGACCACAGCGCCTCCGGGCGCGCCGTGTGAGGTGTGCAGACAAGCTGCCCGTCGACGCTTGCAAACACGAGTGTCCGCAGCTCCTGACCCGCCGGGAGCTCGATGCGGGCGTCCAGCGCCTCAAACCGCGGCAGCGGCTTGGTTGTCGCGGGTGCGGGCGCCGCGGGTACCGGCGCGCGAAGAGCCGCGCTCGGCTGCGCGTTTGGTGTTGCGATTGGCGCAGAGTTCGGCGATGAGTTTGGTGCCACGATTGAGACAGCTGGCTTCGCGGGCGCCGAGGTCAGCGTGATCCTCCAGGCGCGGGCGTCTTTCTCGCCGGGCATCTGCGCCAGGAGCAGCCCGTCCACGATGCGCACCCAACGCGCCGTCTGGATTTCCTGCGGCAGTGTGACCTCGTTCCACGCCGAGAAGTTCAGCACGAGCAACCGCCACGACGTCGTCGCTACGGCGCCCGAAGCCCCCGCGCGCGCTTCGGCCTCGTTGGCGATCGGGGCCACCAGCACGCTGGGGCCGAGGTCGGTGGCGCACGCGTCGACGAGTTCGCCGTCGCCCGGCAGGGTCGGCTCGCTGCGCCCCGAGGGCATCGGGTTGAAATCCCAGTACCCGTCGTTGCCAACCAGCGGCGAAGCCTCAAAGCTCACGACACGCCGCTGCGCGCGGCGGACCGCGCCCGCAGGCGTGCCGGTGGCCGTCGGCGTGCTGCCGCTCGCAGGAGTCGCGCTGCCCGAGGTGCTTGGCGCGGCTGTCCCCTGCGTCGTCTCGCGCGGAAATATGATGTACACGCGCTCGGCGATTGCGATCATCCCCTGCGGAGCAGGAGACAGATCAGTGACCCGTCGCACCGTGCCCGGCGCGGATCGCGCATCGCCATCACGAGGCGGGATGTGCATCAGCGTCGCGCTTCGCGCACGCCCGTTGACGCGAGGGCTCAGCGCCGGGATTGCGACCCAGGCGTGCGCCGAGCGGTATCCGCGATCAGTCCGCGTGACGCGATCGGCACCTGCGCTGGGCATCAGCGGATCGATCGGGAGCGAGAGAACCGTGCTCGTGCTTGACGAAGCCTGCGCGGCGCTCGGCGCAGTTGCCGACGGGGGCACCGGCGTTGCGCTTTTCGCCGGCGAAATCGCCAGCGCCAGCAACGCAGCGGTGACACATGCGACACCAATGCGCGCCCGCACGCGGCCGATCGGCGTGCGAGGCGTGGACGAAGGATTTGTACAACCGGTGATCACCAGTGAAACCCCCAAGTGCACATGTGGCCGAGCGAACGATTCACTCGGCGGTCGGATTAGTCGGCAGCTCAGGATGCTGCGTCGGCGCGCGATCAAGGTCAAAGGTTTTGTCCGGCTTGAGCGACGCAGAGACTTCTTCGAAGACGAACGCCTTGTCGCTAATGCGACGGCGCCCATCGGTTGCGTCCGGCATCGAGAGGTCCAGCACCGAACCGCTGGGCAGATGGCGAACGACGATGCGCGTCGCGAGCATCGGCCCCACCGGGCGATCGGTCATGCTCACGCTCGCGTGCTCTGAGTGTGCCGCCGTCAGCACCAGCTCGCGATCGGCATTCAACAGATCAACCTGCTGCACCAGGAACGTCTCGCGATCGACCCAGATGCGCTGGAAGCCGCCGGCGTTGCCGGGTGAATCTGTCAGCGGCGTAGAAATCCCCAGCCACTGGCCCGACGCCGACCACTGCGTGCCGCCCAGCGTGCCCTGCTCCGTCGGCAGCGGCATCACCCCAAGCAACCGCACGAGTTCCAGCGGATGCACCGACAGGCCGATCTTCGTCGCCTGCTCCTGGCGAAACAGATCGTGCCGCCCGATCACGGCGTACTTCGTCTCCCCGGTCAGATCAAACCACCAGTAGCGCGTCTCGTCTGACCCCAGCCAGAACAGGGGCTGGCCGACCTTGCGGATGTTGAGGGCCACGCGGCTTGGGCGGATGAGTTGCAGAGAGCCTTCGACTTGCTCGCGTTGAGATACGCCATGCTCGTCGGGAAAGGTGATGCGGACGACCGCCCCGCCAGCGAACACGCGTTCAAGGCCGACGGTGTTTGCGTTGTACTTCACCGCGGCCGCGGCATAGGTTGGCAAATCAGTGTTTAACGTCACCTGTGCCGGCTCACCCGTGCCCGGCTCGTGACCCGAAACGCAGCCACCAAGTAAGAGCGAGAGCACCCCGGCGACGCTCGCGCAGACCAATGGGCGCAGCCGATGGAGAGAGCGCAGCGGCTTCAAGCGATCACTCCGAGCGCGCTGGTGGTGGCGGGAACGGGCGAATCAGCGCTCGGCGTAACGGACGTGCCGACGGCCGCGCTGGCCGCAGGCTCGGCATCGTCGCCTTCAAGCTCCGCGATGACCGAGATGATGGTTGATTCGTCAACGCCCGGATCGATGACCTCGATCAGCGGGGGGCCTTCGGGCGGCCTGGGCACGCCGCGTGGGCGGACGAGCATGACGCCGGGGCGGTTGGATTCCAGGACCAGCAGACGCCGGCGCATCATGAGCAGCGCCAGGACAAAGCGCAGCGCCAGATGGCGATGCGGGTCGCGCTGTGATTGTGCGTCGTCGTCGCCCGGTGCATCGGCCTGGGCGGCAGGGTTCATCGCGTCGAACGACGCGCCCGGCTCGCTGGTTTGCTCGAAGAGATCGGTGAGCGTCGCGTCGTCCAGCGCGTGCTTGGGCGCGGTGTGACCGGGGGCGTGAACGTGTGCCCGCCAGAATGCCAGCACGCCGCGCGGGCGCTGACCACTCCGCCACGACTCTTCGCTGTAATCGGCACGTCGCGGCGGGCTCGCCAGCCCGTCATCCTGCAGCGTCGCGATGTACTGCTCGCCCACGGCCAGCTCGCGACCAGTCAGCGCGCAGCGGCGCGTCGGGCGACCAAGGGGATATCCGGAGAACCTGGACATGCGTTCAGTGTACACAGCGCCTGTGCGCGGCGCGATCCGAGGTCGCTCGTCGTAAGGAATTTGGTGCCGAAGAGCCGCGATCGCCGGGCCCGCGTTCCACACTAAGCGGCTCACTGGCAACTGACCGTGAACGATCGCTGGCTGGTGCCCCCCTGGCCGACGGGGAAGCGGATGCACTTGTGGCAGGTGGGGCAGCGCCCGGCGTAGGCGCTGCCGTCTTGAGATTTATACGCGCGGGCGTACTGCGATGAGCAGGCGAACCACAGCCGCAGGAACGGGCGCTCGGCGCCAGCTTCGGGGGCGTTGCGACGGGGTGTGCTCGCGGAACTGCTCGACGTGGGCTGAGCGAGACCGCCCGGCCGGGATGTCAGCTCGACGATATCTTCAGGGCGGGGCATGGTCTGTCTATCGGCGATGGGAGCGGGCACGCTCGATTACGCTGGCTGCAAAGCATTCGGGCGGCGAAACCGGCGGTGTGGTTCTGAGCCGTCGGCTCGAAGTCTCGGTAATCTATCGCCATGCAAACCAAAGCCACTACCGTCCAGGCATATCTCGACTCGCTCCCTGAGGACCGGCGCGCAAGCGTGAGCGCCGTGCGCCAGGTGATTCTGAAGAACCTCGACCCCGATTTCCGCGAGGGGATGCAGTACGGGATGATCGGCTACTTCATCCCGCATGAGCGTTACCCCGCTGGATATCACTGCGATCCGAAGCAGCCGCTTCCCTACGTGGGGCTGGCGAGCCAAAAAGGGCACATGTCGCTGCACATGATGGGCCTTTACATCGGCACCGGCGCGACCGAGGACGCCCCGTGGTTTGAGAAGGCGTGGCGCGCCAGCGGCAAGAAGCTCGACATGGGCAAGGCCTGCATCCGCTTCAAGCATGTGGACGACCTGGCGCTCGAGGTGATCGCAGAATCGATCCGGCGCATCCCGGCCAAGGTGTACATCGAGCGGTATGAGCAGGTGCTCCGGACGCCTCCGAGGACCGGGACGAAGCCGGCGAAGCCGACGCCGACGAAGAAGTCAGCCCCCGCCGCGCGAGGCGGCACGAAAGCTGTCGCGCAGTCATCACCAAGTGTGACAGCGTCCAAGAGCGCTAAGCCGGTTGCCAAGGCGAAGCGCGCTGCGAAACGCCGCGGCCCAGCGACAACGCGCGTCGCCAAGCCCAAGTCCAAGCCCAAGTCAAAGCGAGCCGGCTGACGCGGCGCAGACAGGCGCGATCGATTGCCGCGGAACGTCCCGCCCGCATCGGCAAACGGCGCCGTCCTGATCACTCAGCTAACAAATAGCGATCAGGGTTTTTACGGTTCCACCGCGAGGCTTTGCGGGAATTCCTGACTTCATCGCAAGCTTTACCCCGATCCGTCCGTATATTTCACCGTGTCTTCGTCGTTCCTGCTCGGGTGAGCGCGGCGTTCTGCTGCCGCCTGACGCGGTGCTTGACAGCACCACTGGCTTCGAAGCGCCAAGGAGTTTGTGATGGACATCGTGACTTTTCGTGATCGGGTGCCGTTGAAGCGTGGGTTTACCCTGATCGAGTTGCTCGTGGTCATCGCGATCATCGCGCTGCTCGTCTCGATTCTGCTGCCCTCACTCGGAAAAGCGCGTGACCTTGCGAAGGCAGCGATCACGCTGAGCAACCAGAAGCAGTTCACGCTCGCCACCCTGAACTACGCCACTGACAATCGCGAGGTGCTCAGCGGGTACACCCCCCCGGAGCCGAACCCGGGTGGGACGACGTGGACGATCCGGATGTACGCCGGCGAGGGCGTCGCGCCTGTGGTTCGCACCGTTGCCAGCGAGGTCGAGTGGATGTCGCTGCGCGGCTACGACCTAATCTTCCGCAACTCGACCCCGGAGTATCTGTTAGCGCCCGGCAGCGTCCCGACTAACTGGCTGCCGCAGATCAACTACTCGCACCTTCCGCTGATCGAGTACATGTCAAAACGCCTGCCCGACCCGGTGGTCTTGGGTGCCGCGGATATCCAGCGTCAGGACTGGCAATACAAGCTTCGCACTGGGAGCCGCCCCGAGACGGTGACTGGCCTCTCCGGCCCCGCGACCGCCACGTTCAGGTACCCCTACAGCTCTTCGTTCTCGTACGCGCTCCACGCGACGTTCCCGGATCGCGACGGCACCTCGGGAAACATTCGTCAAGGATCCCACTTGGGCACATTCTTCGTCACGCCCAGTGTCACCTTCCGCCTCAGTCGGCGGCGCGCCAGCGATGTCGCTTCGCCCTCGCGGAAGGTCGCGTGGGTCGAGGCGTTTGCGCGTCACAGCGGCAGCAAGAAGCTCCCCGCGTACCACATGAATAATCGCGCCGAGCCGATCGCCTCGTTCTTTGATGGCAGCGCGCGATTCATCAAGAGTGCCGACGCCACGCGCGGCGCCTACACGCTCGCGTCCGGCATCGTGATCGAACCTCTCTCGCTCTCCTACGACCGGGCCGGAATGGTCGAGGATCTGCCGTGGACCACCGGCACGGACACCTACACCGGCCCTGAGCTGCGTGGGCAGATCCGGTGGACCAAGGGCGGCCTGAAGGGCTTCGACTTCACGGGGCGCTAAGCGCCCGCCGCGTCAGCGCCAACCGAGATCACGTTGAACGCAACCGAGCCTTTAGAACGCCGGCCCTCGCTGGCGTTATTCTTTGTGTGCCGGTGCCTTTGCGGAGGCAGCCCGTCGCGCGCCGGGTGCGGCGCCGTTCGTGGCGAGCCGACGCCGCGACCTTCGCACTGCCCGACTCCTACCGTCGGCGATGGCAACCGAACACGAGTACGTCCTGGGCACCGGTGCCGATGAGTTGGCTCGCCTGGCCTTTCAGAATCGACTTTGGAGCGACGCGGCTCATGAGGCCTGGAGAGCCGCGCGGATCGCCCCGGGCCTGCGCGTGCTCGATGTCGGCTGCGGCCCCGGGTTCGCGAGCTTTGACCTCGCCGAGTTCGTCGGCCCGAGCGGGACCGTCGTCGGCGTTGACGAGTCCGCGTCGTTCATCGCGCATCTCAACGCGCAGCGCACCGCCCGAAACCTCCCGCAGCTCTCGGGCGTCGCTGGCGACGTACACGCCATGAGCGAGCTGGACGAGGTGCGCACCGGCGCCGGCGACGCGGGCTTTGATATCGCGTACGCAAGATGGCTCCTCTGCTTTGTCAAAGACCCCGGACGCGTCGTTGCCGATGTCGCAAAGCTGCTCGCCCCGGGCGGGCGCTTCGTCGTCAACGACTACTTCAACTACGAGTCCATGACGATCGCGCCCCGCTCGACGCCCGGATCTCGCGCGTACGAGCGCATCGTTCGCGCCACCGGCGAGAGCTGGCGCAAGCCCGGCGGCGACCCCGATATCGTCGGGCGTCTCCCCGGCTTGGCAGCCGCGGCGGGCTTGCGCGTTATGAGCTTGCGCGGCCGCCAGCGCGTGGCCCGACCCGGCGAGACCATGTTCAACTGGGTCGCAACCTGGTGGAAGATCTACGTCCCGAAGCTGGAAGCCATGGGCGCGATCACCAGCGCCGAACGAGTCGCGTTCTTTGAGGCCTGGCAAGAGCTCGAGAGCGGGCGCACCAACGGCTTCGCGCTGATGCCCTGCGTGTACGAGGTCGTGATGGAGAAGTCCTGAGCAAGCGGTCAGCGGTCTGTCTTCAGTTTTCACCTTCTCACGACAGGCCTCACGCGCCAACTCGTCGCGCGAGCTCCGCGGCGACTCGCGCGTTGTCTTTCACCAGCGCGATGTTCGCCCGCAGAGTGACGCCCCCGCTGAGGCGGTGCAGCGCGCCGAGAATCGCCGGTGTGACATCGCGCCCCGCCGGTGCCCCTGCGCTCGACGAGCTGACTTCGCGGTGCGCCCCGGCAAGCCACTGGTCAAAGTCGGCACGCGAGATTTCGTGCTCGGCCGGGATGGGGTTGCAGATGACCACGCCCCGCGCCGTGCGCGCCAGTTCGGCGCGAACGAACGCTGCCAGCTCGTCAAGGTCGTCAAACCGCGCGTCAACGCCGATCGAGAGCGCGCCGGTGTCGCGCTGATAAAACGCCGGGAAGCGATCGGTGCAATAGCCGACGACCGGCACGCCCAGCGTCTCGAGCATCTCGCGCGTGCTGGCGACATCGAGGATCGACTTGCACCCGCTGGTGACCACGCCCACCGGAAATCGCGTAAACGCCAGCAGGTCCGGCGAGATGTCAAGACGCGATATCAGATCGCGATGAACGCCGCCCAGGCCGCCGGTGGCAAAGATCCGCACCCCCGCGCCCGCGGCCAGTTCCATCGTCGTGCTCACCGTCGTCGCGCCGTGCTTGCCTCTGGACAGCGCCTGCCCCAGCGAACCGGTGTTGAGCTTCTCCACTCGCGCCTCATTAAGCAACTGCTCAAGCTGCGCCAGCGTCAGGCCGATGACGGGCCGCCCGCTGATGATTGCGCACAGCGCCGGCTCCGCGCCGTGCGATCGCACGATCTCGTCCAGATCGCGCGTGAGCGAAAGAGCCGCGTCGCGCGGCACGCCATGGAGAATCAACGTGGTTTCGAGGGCGACGCGGGCCATCAGTCCAGATCCAAGTAGGCCCGAAGCCCCTGCACTCCGCCTTCGCGTCCGAAGCCAGATTCCTTGTACCCGCCAAACGGGCTCGCGGCGTCGAACTTGTTGTACGTGTTCAGCCACACCACGCCCGCCTCCAGCTTCCGCGCGACTTCCAGGATCTTGGCGCCCTTGTCCGTCCACACGCCCGCCGCGAGGCCGTACGGCGAGTTGTTCGCGCGGCTGATCGCTTCCTCCGGCGTGCGAAACGTCAGCACGCTCAGCACCGGCCCGAAGATCTCCTCGCGCGCGATCGTGTGGCTCATCTGCACGCCCGTGAACACGCACGGGCGGCAATAGAACCCTTTGCCCGTCGTCGTCTTGCACACTGCGCCCGCCGGGTCGCTCGCGGATGAACCGGCAAACTTCGCCAGCCCGTGCCCCGGCGCGCCCAGCACGCTCAGCGTCGCGCCCTCCTGCGCACCCAGGTGCAGGTACTTCTCGATCCTGCTCAACTGCTCGCGCGAGTTGATCGCGCCGATGTCGGTGTTCTTGTCCATCGGATCGCCGATGCGCAGCGTCGCCAGCCGTCGGCGCAGTTTCGTGATCACCTCGCTCGCGACGCCCTCCTGCACGAACAATCGCGAGCCGGCGCAGCACACGTGTCCCTGGTTGAAGTAGATCCCTTCGACGATCCCCTCCACCGCCTGATCGATGCTCGCGTCATCAAAGATGATGTTGGCCGACTTGCCGCCAAGCTCAAGCGTGAGCCGCTTGGGCGACCGACCGCCGCCCCCGACCCCCGCGCCCCCCGCCCCCCCCGCCCCCGGCCCCACCTCGCGCGCGATGCTCGCTGCGATCTTCTTGCCGACTTCCGTGCTCCCGGTGAACGCGACCTTGTCAACGCCCGGATGGCTCACCAGCGCCGCGCCCGTCGCGCCCGCGCCGGTCACGATGTTGACGACGCCCGCGGGCAGCCCGACCTCTTGAAAGATCTCCGCGAGCCGCAGCGCCGTGAGGCTCGTGGTCTCTGCGGGTTTGAGCACGCAGGTGTTGCCACATGCCAGAGCCGGCGCGAGCTTCCAGGCCGCCATCAGCAGCGGGAAGTTCCACGGAATGATCTGGGCGCACACGCCCACCGCCCGCGCTCCCACCGCCCCCGGGAACGCGTACGCGAGCTTGTCCGCCCAGCCAGCGTGATAGAAAAAGTGCTGCGCCGCCAGCGGGACATCAACGTCGCGAGACTCTTTGATGGGCTTGCCGCCGTCGAGAGTCTCCAGCACCGCCAACTCGCGGGCTCGCTCCTGAAGCCGACGCGCGATGCGGAAGAGATACTTCGCACGCTCGCGCGCGTGCAGCGCCTGCCAGCGCGGCAGGGCCTCGCGAGCGGCGCTCACGGCGCGATCGACGTCTTCAACACTCGCGCCAGCGATCTCGCTCAGCGTCGACTCATTCGCGGGATTGATCGTCGGGAAGTAGCCCGCGCCCTCGCCGCGCGGCTCTACGAACTGCCCATTGATGAACAGTCCGTGCCGCGGCGCGATCTGCACCTTCACCGTTTCTGGCGCGGGCGCATAGTCCCATGCGTGTTCCGCAAGGAAGCTCGATGCCGCGCTGCCGACGAGCTTGCCTGAGGCGGCCCCGGCGCGGGAGCGCGGGTTGCGAGCGGTCGTGGTCACGCCGGCCGATGACGTTCGCTTGGCCATGCGCAGAGTGTACCGTCGCGACGCCACGGACGAGACGCCCTCGCTCGTCCGCAACTTCGCTCGTACTCGCCCGTGCGCGTGGATCTCAAACGGTTTCGCCCGCTCAGTTCGCCTGCGGGCGCGGCGGCGGCGGGATCACCGGCACCGCCGGGCGCTGCGTTGCCGGCGCACCGATGATCGAGTCGGCGATCATCACCGACACCTCGCCGCGCGTCGGATACGCCTTGGTAATGACCTCGCCCGAGATGACCACGCGCTTGCCGTCAAGCTGCGAGGCCTGCCCGGCCACCTTGCTGACATCGACATCGACCGAGCGTGAGTCCATCAGCAGCAGCCAGCCGGTGGTTTCAGCGCCGATGGCCACCTGCCCGCCGCGAAGCACGCCGACCAGCTCGCTGGGCCCTGCTTTCAGGGTGCCGGGCGCATCGCCGCCTCGATTGGAACTGCACGCGGTCATGCTCAACGGCAGCGAGAGCAACGCCGTCGCTGTCAGGGTGTACGCAAAGCCGAGTGTGATCTTCATGGCAAGTACTCCAGTTGGTCGCCACCAGTATCCCGCGCCAGCGCGCGGGCGTCAAGCCTCTGCAAAGTCGTATCGCGCCGCGTATCGCCCCCGGCGCAGCCACGTCAACTGCCGACACAGGTCGTTCAACAGGGCGCTGGCACCGAATCGAAACAGCGATTGATGCAGATACGCGCCGTGCTCGATGTCGCCCAGCGTCTCCTTTACCATCACCAGATACTGCACCGCCGTCTTCGCCGTCCGAATTCCCCCCGCCGGCTTCATGCCGATGAGTTCACCCGTCGCGTGATAGTGGTCGCTGATCGCCTGCAACATGACCAGCGTGACGGGCATCGTCGCCGCAGGCTCGACCTTGCCCGTGCTGGTCTTGATGAACCCGGCGCCGGGGATGCGGGCGAGCCCGGTGTCGTGCATCGCCCGGATGGCGATGTCGCTCGCGCGTCGAACCAGATCGAGCGTCTCCAGTTCGCCGGTTTCAAGAATGACCTTGAGATGCGCGAACGCGTGTTGCTCGCTCGACGCCGTCTTGCCCTCGGTGGCGCGCGCACGCGAGGCCGCGCTGTTTGTCGCTGGCTTTGCCGATGTCGCAACCCGTTTGGCGCCGCCAGCTGCGCGAGCGCCAGCGCTCGCCCGCCTCGCGCCCGCTCCGACCGTCGGCGCCTCACGCGGCAGCGCCCTAAACCCGCACGCCTCGACGGTCGCGCAGACCTCGTCGTACACCTGCGCCTCGTCCCCGGCCAACAGCGCCCCGCGCGAGATGACCATGTCGATCTCATCGGCCCCGGCATCCACCGCGCGCCGTGTGTCTTCCAGTCGCACCTTCAGCGGATACTGGCCAGACGGAAACCCCGTTGCGACCGCCGCGACCTTGACCGCGCGTCCCGCGTCGCCCAGCTTGTTCAGCTCGCGCCGCGCCGCATCGACCATCATCGGATAGACGCACACCGCCGCCACCGGGGGCAGCGGCTCGCCCGAGGTCCACGATCCGTCTGCGGGGTCCACCGCCTTGCGGCACAGCGACCGCACCTTCTCGTGCGTGTCCTTTCCTTCCAGCGTCGTCAGATCGATCATCGACATCGCCAGCCGCAGCGCGACCTCTTTCGACGGGCCCTTGATCGAGCGCTTCGTGAACGCCTCGGCCCGCTGTTCCGCCATCACCTTGTCAACCGTGACGCGATTCATAGACAACAGTCTAGCGAGGAATCGGCGCGGCATGATGATCGAACCGCCAGCATGCAACTCGGCAAGCGCATGGCTGGCCGCCGGTCATCGCGTCGGCGCCGGCTGGCTGGCGCTCTCCACCGTCAGCGCCGGTGATGGCTCCAGTCGCACGCGCATGATCCGCACCGGCTTCTCCGGCCGGTCGGCGTCCCCGGGCAGCAACGCAGCCGAAGCGATCGCCCGCACCGCCCGCGAAGACTCTTCGCCTTCGATCTGGCCAAACGCCGTGTACAGCCCGTCGAGCCGGGCGGTCTCCACGCGCGATAGCGCGATGAAGAACTGCGCCCCGGCAGTGTCGGGCCCCGTGTCGCGAGCCATGCTCAGCACGCCGAAGTCATGGCGCAGCGCGCTCGGTTCAAAGGGCAGTTCATAGCCGGGCGTGCCCTCGCCGGTGCCCGTCGGATCCCCGCCTTGAATGACGAATCCCTTGCCCGCGATGCGCCCCACGGGCACGACGCGATGAAACACCGCGTCGTCATAAAATCCGCCCTGCGACAAGAACCTGAAGTTCCACGCGGTGTTGGGGGCCGCGTCGGGCCGAAGCCGCACGCGGATGTCGCCAGCCTCGGTCGAGAGGATCACGCGATGATCGACATACGCACGATAACCCGAGAACGCGTTGATGGTCGCTTGCAGCGGCTTGGGGAACGCGATGCGCGGAGCCGCGGGCACGCGTTCGTCCAGCTCGGCGCGTAGCGGGCTGCGCAGCGGCTCGAGCACGACGGGCGCGCCGATGCGCCGCACCGCTTCGGTCGGCTCGGGATCCGGCGCAGGCGGATCGTTCGGCCCCGGCTCGCGCCGTACCTCGCCGACGCCCCGCGGCGCCGGCTCGATGCGTGCCACGCTTTCGAGTTGCACCCAGATGACGCCGCGCGATGGCGCAGTCCAAACTTCCGGAATCAGCGCCGCCAGATCAAACTCGCGCGGCTGCGTACCGCCTCCGGCCGGGCTCGCGACGCTGATCTCGACGCTGTCACGCGATCCAAGCCGCACGCGCTGCCCCGTTGCGTCAAGCAGCACGACGCGCAGCCGCTCATCGGGCGCAACCGTCATCGGCCCGACGTGAAACACGATCGCCCGGTTCACGCCGAAATACAGCTTCGCCGGCGCTATTGCAACAAGACTTTCGACTGCCTGACTCGGCAACGCGGCGCCGCCGAGCGCTAACGCGCCCGCGCCTGTGAGTGCTGGCGTGGACATCGGCTCCAGCCCGCGTGCGGACGACTCATCCGCTGTGCTCGCGCCCGCAACGATTGACCCTGCACCGAGCGATGCGCCCAACGCCATCGCCATGGCCCACGCGAGCGATCGACCAACGCTGGCGCGAGCGAGATAGAACCCAGCGCGTCGCGCCCCGTCAGACCGTCGCCAATGCCGGATGCTGTTGACCATGCCTGAGCGTACCACCGCGCAAGGGTGTCTCCCGCGTGTCACTCGCAGAAGGACGACCAGCGACGCGAACCTTGCTCCGCGTTCGCGTCCTGCGACCAGTACTCTTGAGAAAATCGGCGAGAACTCAGTTGGGCGGCGACGCCATCGCGGTTTCCGCGGGTTCCGCCGCGCGACCTGCCCGATCGATCTCCAGCCACGCTGTGCGCACGCGCATGGGGGCCATCGCGTCGTCGTCGCTCTTCGCGAGGATTTTCGAGATCTGGCCACCGAAGTCCGGCACCCAGATGACGCTCAGATCGCCGCGAAGCGCGTTGTTCCCCTCGCGATGGTTGTAGTCGCCCTGGGTGGCCAGGCCGTCAGACAAGATCGCCATCTGCCCGGGCCACAGCCGCATCAGCGTGGTCCCAGCGGGCGTGATCCCGCGGTATTGGTAGTTGCCCACCAGCTCGCCCTCAGCGTCGGACCAGACGTCGCTGTAGCTGTTGAAGCGGTGCTCGCCCGAGTGCGATGGGCAGTAATACACGCCAGGCGACGGGATGTAGTTGCGGCTGAAAAGCAGCCCCGTGCCGTCCCAGTCGTTGGTGTGCTTGTCGCGCGCCGTCATCATGCGATCCGGACGCCACTTCGGATCCGTGTCCCGCACCGCCACATGCACGCTATACGGCACCGCGTCGCGATTGTCCTCAGCGTACATCAGCATGCCCAGCCCGAGCTGCCGCACGTTTGAAGCGCACACCACACGCCGGCTCGTCTCGCGGATTCCGCTCAACGACGGCAGCAGCAGCGAGATCAACACCACGACAACGACCAAGGAGACCATGACATCGATCAGCGAAAACCCGCGCAACGCGATACCCCCGCGCCTGTTGGCGCGAGCCGCACCGAGTTGATGCACGGACCCAATCTGTCGCATGCGCGTTGCCTTCCGGACAAACGTCTGGGATCAACCGACCTCCTAAGTGTACCGGGGAAGAACCCTTGACGCAAGATTCATCGTCAACTTCCCGAACCGTCCATACTCCGAACACGGATTCCTGTGATCTGAGTGAAAAACCCGATGGGCCAGGCTCAAGCCGGGTGATTGTCTGGTATGCTCTCAACCGTGACGGTCTGTGGATCCTTGCCCACGCCGGCTGCGTATCGATTTCAGATGTGGCGAGTCGCGAGATTCGCCCCCTCGTGCATCGCCTTTCGGTCGTGGAGGTATTTTCGGATGTCTCAAACGCCGCGAGAGCAGCAGGTTGATCTGTCGCTCATGAAAGGCGTGGCGGCCAACGACCCGGCCGCGATTACGATGCTCTACGACCGTTTCTCGTCCCTTGTTTACCGAATGGCCTACCAGATCCTTCCATCTCGTTCTGACGCCGAGGACGCGGTTCAAGAAGTCTTCATACGTCTTTGGCGAACCGCCGACCGTTTTGATCCGAATCGAGCCGCACTCGTGACGTGGGTCATGCTCATTACCCGCCGATTCCTTGTCGACCGTCTTCGGCGCAGTCGCTCCGCCCTGCGCCCCGCGGTCTTGGATGAAAAGCGGTCGATGGTCGCCGCCGGCGCCACAGAGGTCGGTTTCAGCGAAGAGCAGCAGGAGCGGATGGCCGCGTTAATGAAGCGAATCGATCAGCTTCCTGAGTTGCAGCGCGTCGTGGTCGTGAGAGCGTACCTCAACGGCCAGACGTTGCGACAGATTGGCGAAGAGTTGAACACCCCGCTCGGCACGATTAAGTCGGCCCTCAGCCGCGCGCTGGTCCGCCTGCGGGAACGTGAACTCAGCGAAGGAGTTCCCACATGAATCCTCAGCCTCAAAGCAACATGAACAACTCACGACATCTCAGTCAGCAGGCCGGCGTTGCCGGCTTCACCCTGCACGAACTCTTTGAGCTCGCGTCGCTTGATGCCATGGGCCTGCTTGAAGAGGCCGAACGCCGCCAGTTTGAGGATGCGTTCCGCTCACTCCCGCCCGCCGCCCAGGCCCAGATACGCGATCAGCAGTCGCGCATCGCCGACCATGACGCGACCCTCCCGGTCGTGCAGTGCCCCCCGTTGCTCCGCCAACGCGTGCTGGATGCGGTCGCCGCCGAGATCGAACTCGGTGCCCCCGCCCCCATCGCGCGCATCACCCCCGTGATCGCACGCTCCCGCTCGGTCAACCCCATCTGGCGCGCCGCGGCCATCGGCTGTGCCGCCGCCGCCATCGTCTTCGGCGTCACGACCTTGCAGATGAATGCCCAGTACCGCGGCCTTGAACGCCAGATCGCGTCCAACGCCATCGGCGACCTCTTCATTAAGGAGTTCGGCCCACGCTTCGAAACCGCCTTCCTCAGCCGCGGCACCCAGTTCATCCAGTTCAATCCCATCAACACGCCCGCCAACGGTGCCGAGCCCATGGCCGTCATCCTCCTGGATCCGCAGACCCGCTCCGCGCAGCTCTACTGCAAGGACCTGCCCGACCGCGAGGGCTTGTACAAACTCGTGATCGTTGACCCCACCGGTCGCGCCGGCAACGTCATCCTGACTTTCCGCGCCGGAGGCCAGCGCGTCGCTGAGATCATCGGCAAGCTCGACGTCGCCGCGGGCTCAACGCTGGGCATCGCGATGGAAGCGTCCGAAGACTTGCTGCTCAAGAGCTCTAACCTCTGAGCCGCTTCCGCCGTCGCAACTCGCAGACGACCGGCACGACGACGCTCGCGTACAGATTCAAATACACATCACCGATCCCCGCGACCACGCGGGGATTTGTCTTTCTCATCAGCCCCGGCCGCCCGCGCCGTTGCCCGCGCCCATTCTCTATTTCGTCAGCCCGCGGATCGCCCGGTCCACCGCCGCCGGCACGGGCATCACGCTCAGGCGAGATTGCGTGATCAACGCGAAGCCCTCGAATCGCTTGTCGGCCTTCATCGTTGCAAGCGTCAGATGAGTCTTCATCGCGCGCACTGGCTCCACATCCAGCACAACGAACTTGATATCGCCCTTGGCGGTCAGCCCCGGTCGCGTCGGGTCTTCCATCGGCAACGACGCGGCACGCGCAAGCCCGACGATCGCCTTCTCATCGCCGGTGTGATAGATCAGCAGATCATCCCCAGTGATGATCGCGCGCAGGTGCCCGTTCGCCGCGGCGTTGCTGACGCCGTCCCATCGCGACTTGCCAGCCTTCACCAAATCGGCAAACGAGAACTTCGTCGGTTCGGTCTTCAGCAAGAACGTCGCCACTCGGCACACTCCTCTACGCGTCGCACGTGAACCGTGTCACCGTCTCCAGCGTCTGTCCCGGCTGTAAGACCACGACGCCCGTCTCGCGCGCGCCGCGCGCCAGCAGGTTGAAGCCGTCGTTCACCATCGTGACCGGCTCCACCGCGATGAACGGCTCCTCCCCCCCGCCCCCCCCGCCCCCCCCGCCCCCCCCGCCCCCCCCGACCGCGCGAGCAGGCACGTACACGACTACGTGATCGAAGTTCGTCGAAGCGCTGATGCGTAGCCGGAAATCCCAGTCCAGCGTCGCGACGCCGCCGAAGCCCGCGAACACATCGTCCAGCACCGCTCCCGCGTGCGTCCCCTCACTGAGCCCGCGGCACACCGCATCTCTGCGCGCCGGCGCCACCGGGATGTTCCGCACACTCGGATACCGCGATCGCACCGGAACCCGCATGCCCACCCGGCGCGTCCCCTGCGCGAAGAAACGTGGGAAGTATGGGTGCAGCCCGCACCCCGCTGGCATCGGCGTGCGGTCCAAGTTCTCAACCGTGACCCGCGCCTCAAGCGTCGAGCCCGTCAGTTCGTACCGCGCCTCACACCCGAACGCCCACGGAAAGTTCACGCCCTCATGCTCGCGGCTGTCAAACCGCAGGCGTGCCGACACCGGCGAGCGATCCACAATCCTGAACGCTCGCGATCGCACATCGCCATGAATCGCCGAACCGTCAGCGCTGCTGGTCTTTAGTTGATGCACCCGCCCCTCGAACTCAAACCTGGCATCCGCAACACGGTTCGTCCACGGCGCCATGATGAAGCACGCCGGCTTGCTCAGCGGGTCTTCGCCCGGCGCCGCGCGCGAAATCACTTCGCGACGCCGCCCGTCGGGGTGCGTGAACGTCATTGACAAGATCGACGCGCCCTTCTCCGGCGAGATCTCCACCCCAAGCGGCCCCTCACTCATCACAATCGTCGCCATGAATAAACCTCCCGTATCTTATCGAACACCGCCCATGTTATCGGAGTCCAACCCGTGAGCGCATGACGCCCGAGTTCCCGGCATTCGCTCGCTTCTCGGACGCCCGCGTCCGGCGCAAGCGACGCGCCAAGCGAAATCAGCGCGGCGAGCCACCACCCCGGATGAGGATTCGCGACGCGCAACCGATAGTGATTCAGGAGCCGGAGCGATCTCCGCGTGCCGCGCCATTTTCAGACGGAACGCCATGAGCACCGACGAAAACGCCATCGAGTCCTCAGCCCCCCAAGGCCAGCCGATCACGCGGGAGAGCGAGACCGTGTCGGCCGTCGACCTTCAGGTTGTCGCCTCTGCGCCGGAGCTTGCTGGGCTGGGCGACGGGGCGATGGGCTTCATCTCGTCGATCCAGGGCCAGCTCGCAGAGCTGGGTCGGATCGCGAGCGAGACAGCCCGGCGCGCCAGCGTCTTGGATCAGCGTGAGGCCACTCTCGCGGTTCGCACCGCCGAGCTGCACCAAGTCCGCCAGAAGGTCGAGCAGATGGGCGGCGAGCTCTCGGCGCGTCAACAGACGCTCGAAGACGAGCACGCGCGCCGCTCGGTCGAGATCGAATCACGCGAGCGCACGCTGAGCAATCGCCAGTCAGAACTGGAGCGTCAACTCGCCCTCGCCCAAGGCGTGGAGAACGACCGGCAAGCCGTTGACCAGGACCGCCGTGATCTGGAAGCGCTGCAGAGCGAGCTTGCGTCTCAACGCGAAACGGTCCAGGCCGATCGCGCCGCGATGGAATCGACCTTCGCCGACGAGTCCGCCTGTCTGCACCAGACGCGGGAAGAAATCGAAGCCTCCGCCGCCCAGCTCGCCGACGCCCGCGCACAGCTTTCCGAAGCCCGCGCGCAGCTCGACCAAGCCAACGAAGCCCTGGCACGCGATCGCGCCGTCCTCGTTGCAGCAACCGGCGCCGTGGAGTCTGACCAAGCCGAGATCGAGTCACGTCGGCAACAGCTCGCTCAACGCGAGAGCGTGCTGAGCACTCAGCGCCAAGAGCTCGAACTCCGCGCCACACAACTCGAAGAGCAATCCCTCGCGGCCCACGCCTGGCAGGAAGAAACCGACGCCGAGCTGGCCAAGCACGAGCGCGCCGTGAACGAGCGCGAGAAAACGCTCGAATCCCGCGAGCAGGAACTCGCCCGCCGCGATCAGGAACTGTCGCGCCGCGAGCAGGAGCTCTCGCTTCGCGAGCAAGAGCTTCTACAGAGCGAGCAGCGCGTCAACGCCATGGCTGAGCAGGCCAGCCAGTCGATCGCGCTGGGCGAGAATGCCAAGGCCGAGCTCGAGAGGATCAACATCGAGCGTCAGGAACTCCAGCATCAGCGCGCTGAGCTGGACACCGCCCGCGTTAGCGAGCTGGCGACGATCGAGCAGCGCGAAAAGACATTTAACCAGCGCCTCGCCTCGATCCAGAAGAAGGCCGACGCGCTGGACGATCAGCAGCGCACCATCGCCCAAGAGCGCGCGGCGGCCGAAACCTCCCTCCGCCAAAGCGAGCAGGTCCGTGCCATGGCCGAGCAGGAGCTCGCTGAATCCCGCAAGCTCATGAGCGCCGACCGCGCCGCAGGCCAGCGTCTGGTCACAATGGAGCAGGAACAGGAGCAACTTCGCCGCGCCTTCACCGAAGAGACCGCCCGTCGCTCGCAGATCGAGCGCGCATTCGCCGAGCTCGAAGAGAGTGCCGCCTCTACCCGACGCGAGGCCCAGCGCTCGCTTGAAGAAGGCCTGACCGCCCTCGAAGGCCTGGAAACCACCCGCGCCCGTTGCGCCGAACTCGAAGCCACGATCGCGTCGCTGGATTCCACGTCGCGCACGCGCGAGGCGTCACTCACCAGCGAGCTCGAAGCCGAGCGGCTCAACGCCAGCGCGCTCGAGCAGCGCATCCAGCAGATCGACACTTTGGCGAGCGAGGAGCACGCGCGCCTTTCCAGCGCTGTTGCCGAAACGCACCGTCTGACCGCCGAGCTCGCCTCGTCTCAGGCCCGCGTTGGCGAGCTGGCGGATCTTGCCAGCGACGTAGAGCGTGGCGCCGGTGACGCCGCGGAGTCCCTGCGTGCGCAGCTCGAAGCCGTCCGCGCTTCCGGTGAAGTCAAGGTGGCGGAGATGGCCGCGAAGCTCGAAGCCCTTGAGCGCACGCTGGGCCAGTCGCAAGAGTGCCAGACCCTGGCCGAGCAGAGCACCGCCGCCATGAGCTCCGAGCACGAGCGCGCAACCAGCGAGCTCGCGGAAGCAAAGGCGGTCATCGCCAGCACCAACGCCGCGATCGCCGAGGCCAGGAACGATGCCGAGCGCGCCCGCCAGAACCTGGCGACCGCCGAGCAGGGCCTTGTGAAAGTCCGCACCGAAGCCGAAAGCGCACGCGCCGAACTTGCCACCCACGCCACTGACGAGCGAGCCGGCGAAGCCAGCCAGCGCAAGCTCAAGGAACTGGGCGAAGCCCTGGTCAAGCGCGAAGACGCGATCCGTGTCCTGAGCAAGCGCGTCGAAGAGGCCGAACAGCGGATCGAAGACGCCGAGCACCGCGCCGACGAGGCCGAGGCGGCCCGCCAGCGTGCCCAAAGCGACGCGCCGGGAGCAGCCGACGCGTTCGTTGAGCGATTACAGCTTCGTCACTCGCGCCTCGTGCGCTACAAGAAACTCCTCAGCACGCACGCGATGAAGATCGTGAAGGCCAAGGCGGCGATTGAGAAGAAGGGCGAGCAGTACAACGAGCTCCTGAGCCAGCAGAACCGCATCATGGAGGCCGCCACGGCTCTCAAGCAGGAGCGATCCCGCGTACAGGCCAAGCTCGCGCGCTCGCAATCGGCCAGCATGCTCTTCTTCGCAGTCGGCACAATCGCGATCGTCGGCATCGGCTCGTGGTTCGCCGCGACGAAGATGGCCCCCGCGACCTTCGCCGCCCGCACCACCCTCATCGCCGACGGCAAGGGACGCGTGCCCGCCGAGGACGACCTGCGCGCCTGGACCGCCAGCCACGAGAAGATGCTCGAAGATCCGCAGTTCTTCCAGCTCGTCGCCGAGCGCTTCGCGCAGCGCGGCATGTCGTCGCTTGGCACCTCGCCCAGCGTCGCGCAGAAGCTCAGAAATGACCTGTCATTCCAGACCGACACCGCTGGCAAGCTCACTCTTGAACTGCGAAGCCAGGGCCAGGAACGCACCGTGCGCGAGCTGGAAACCGTTACGCTCGCCATGGTCGCTGTCGCCAACGCCCAGCGCGAAGCCCGCGGCGACGGTGCCGCCACCGCCATCGACTCGCCCCCAGTTGCCGGCAACGAACCCATCGCCGACCAGCGCATGCTCTACGTCGCCACCTTCGGCGGCGGCGGCCTGCTGCTCAGCGTCATCATCTGGCTCATCCTCTACCGCGCTCTGGCCCAGAGCAAACGCAACTTCGAGCAGCAACTCTCCATCGAGACCTGACGCCCAGCGGTCGCGACACCAACTCGGCGCTCGCTCACTTCACCTCGATCCACACGCCAGATCGCGCTGGCAGGCGCGAGACCGGCGCCCAACCCCACAGGTTGCCCTCCGCATCCAGCCGCAGATCGGTCGTCGAAGGCAGCGGCGACTCCATGGTCGACGCGAGGATTGACGCCTTCGCCGACGCGGGAATCTGCAAGCCATTGCTCGTCACGCTCGGCACGACAACTTCCTTGTCGCTGAGATTAAACACGCCGATGATCGTCGGCCCGCTCTTCTCCAGCCCCTGCGCGTCCTTGGTCTTGACGCCCCGCCGAACGATCGTGAGCACGCCCGGCGCTTGCGAATCGATCACCTGGGTCGCCCCGCGCCGCAGCGTCGGGCTGTCGTTGCGCGCGTGAATCAGCCGCCGGTACAGATTCAGCAGCGAGCCCGACTCGCCCTCCTGCTTCTTCACGTTGATCCGCCGGAAGTCCGCCTGCGGCGGCTGCCACGCCTTCGCATCGCTGAACGATCCCGACTTCTCCGCTGTCCACTGCATCGGCGTGCGCAGCTTCTCGTCGGGCTTGTCCCCCAGCATGCCGATCTCTTCGCCGTAATACACAAACGGCACGCCCGGCAGCGTGAACTGGATCATCGCGCCCAAACGCGCCATCTCGAGGTTGCCGCCAAACTGCGTGAGCGAGCGCGTCTGGTCGTGGTTCGCCAGGAACGTGCTCTGGCTCAGCTCCGGAAACGCCGCGAGCGTCCGCTTGATCTGCTTGCCGATCAGGTCCGAGTTGCCGTCCTTGATGCCCTTGATGATCGCGCTTGACAGCTCAAACTCGAAGCACGAATCAAGCTCATCGCCGACGTACGACGCGATCTCCTCCGAGCCCGCCCACACCTCGCCGACCGCGAACGCGTCGCCCTTGATCGCCTTGTACTTCGCGTTGAACTGCTTCAGCCACGCGTGAGTCCCGGGCGTGTTCTCCTGCACCTTGCCGTCTTCGATCAGATGCCGGATCGCGTCCAGGCGGAAGCCATCCACGCGCATGTCCTCAAGCCAGAAGCGGACCACCTCGTCCATCTGCTTGGTCACGTCGGCGTTGCGGAAGTTCAGATCTGGCATCCGGCTGCTGAAGATCCCGTAGTAGAACAGGCTGTTCTTGCCACTGGGCGGGTTCACGCGATGCCACACCTTCTGATTCCACGGGCCCTTCCACGCCGGGTCCTTGTCGTTCCAGATGTACCAGTCGTGGTAGGGGCTCTTGGGGTCGATCGCGCGGGTGAACCACTCGTGCTTGTCCGAGTGATGATTGAGCACGAGGTCGATCACCACGCGGATGCCACGCTTGTGGCACTCGTCAACCAGGCGCTTGAAGTCCTCGTTGGTGCCATAGTCGCTCTCGACTTTGAAGTAGTCGGTCGTGTCGTAGCCGTGATACGTGGGCGACTCGCTCATCGGCAGCAGCCAGATCGCTTTGACGCCCATCGACGTCGCGGGGTTGTTCTTCCCGTCGTTGAGGTAATCCAGCTTGTCGATGAGGCCCTGGATATCGCCGATGCCGTCGTTGGCCTTCGCGCCGATGCGCGAGTCATTGAACGAGCGCACGAACACCTGATAGAACACCGCGTCGGTCCACCACCCCGTCGGCGACTTCCGAGTGCCAGCGCTCGGAGCGGGCGTGGTCACCATCGGCGTGGGCGTCGCCGCCTCCGGATTGATGGTCGCCTGCCCGCGCGCCGGCGCAGCGAGCAGCCCCGCCAATAGCGCCGCCGCGATCAAGAGACACGCACAACGCCCCGCACCGTGGATCCGTGTGTTCATGCCCGGAGCGTATCCGGGCTCGCGCGCCGTCCGCGCGCCCCGCTCACTCGCGGCTCAACTCACTCGCGAATCAGCTCGGGCAACGCCGCGAACGAAGCGACCGTATTGCGCACGCGCGCGTCGCGATCGCCCTTGCTCATGGCCTTCCAGGTGACCGTCTCGCCGGTGGGCAGCGTGTTCGGACCGGCGGGCACCGCCGACGTGCCCGCCGGAGTGGCGCCGGGCGTGCCCGGGCGCGTCCCGCCGGGCGTCGGCGCTACGGGCGCGCCCGCCCGTGTGCCGGGCTTGGGCTTCGGCGCTGCCTTGGGCTTCGTGAGGCTCGCGGAATGCAGTGAATCCAGCTTGCCGTCCTTCCACACTTCCTTGAACGTCGGCTTGCCCTCAGCGTTGTACCAGATCCAATCGCCCTCGGGCCGGCTGTTCTTGATCATCCCCTCGACCAGCGGCTTGCCGCTCTCGCGCCCGACCTTCAGCATCTGGTCCGCCAGCTTGCCGTTGTCAAAGCGCACCACCGAGGTGCTTCGCACCCGCGCGCCATTGCGCACAAACTCGCCCCGGGTCTCGTCCCAGCGCAGCTCCTCGGTCCCGATCTTTTGATTGTTCACATACACGCCCAGCTTGGCGTTCTGGCTCATCGCCTGATACTTCTGCGCCGGCGCCCGCAGTGAGTCCGCCTGCTGCTTCGCCGTTGCAACCTGCGTCTCCAACTCCGCGGCCTTCTTCTCCGCAGCGTCCGCACGCACCTTCTGCGTCTCCATCTCGCTCTTGTAGCAGCCCGGCAACACGCTCATCCCAAGCGCGGCACACACGATCAACGACGCGACAGTTCGGCTCGAAGCGCGGCTCATAGTCAAGTACTCCAAAGGTGAGCCAAATATACCCGCCCCGGGGGCCGGTCGCGCACCCTGCGCGCAATTGCGATCTCGCTGGAGCTCCGCTGACCGCGCCGTTCATCCCCGACAATCAAAGGCCACGCCTCAAAAAAGAAGAAGGCCCCTCGCGCCGGAAGCGCCAGGGGCCAGTGGGCTCTGCCCATGAGACGGGGACCGTTCCGATTAGCGGCGACGACGAACAGCAACGATGCCACCGAGGCCCAGCAGGGCCATGGCACCGGGGGTCGGGATCGCGGCGTTACCGGAGAACGAGGTGTTCGCGGTGAAGGAGTTCACGACGCCGTTAACGCCTAAGAGGCTCGCGGCGGTGGTGAGGGTCAGATCAGTGACGGTGAACACGGCTTCCTGGGGGTTCACGAAGCTGTTGCCGTTCAGGAAGGGGGTGAGCGCCGCGCCCGCGGTGTACGAAAAGCCGTTGGTATCGCTGAACAGGATCGACTGTGTCGAGCCGACTTGGAAGAACGCGCCGGTGCCCGAAGGCAGCGTGGTGCCGGTGAGGATGTCCACGCGAGTCATGCCCTGGCCCTGGTAGATCGTGAAGGTGCCAGTCACGGGGATCTGGATGGTCCCGCCGGGGAGCACAACGCCCGTGCCCAGGACGAAGTTCACTTCCATGTGCGCACCGAGGAACGAGGGGCTCGGGAGAGCCTGGCCGGAACCATCGACGAAGAAGTCGATGTTCGCGCTGGTGTCGTACGTCATCTGGCCCAGGCCAACGCCAGCGCCGTTGGCGACGTGCGTCAACTGATTGCCGCCGGTCGGATCGGCGAACTGGAACGTGACGCTGGCGTTTGCGCCAGCAGCAAGGGCCAAGACAGTGGTAAGCGCGAGTGCGATGTTGCGAGTCATGATTCTCTTCCTCCTCTGAAAGTAATCCGGGGCAAGTAGCCCCGCATGTGTGAGCGGTGTCAGGGGTCAATCTCTTCAACCACGACTGTTGAAGCCGACTGCCCGGTGTGACGCGGAGTACAACCGCGCCAACTCCCGCTCTGGTAATGTTGCCCACAAAGCACATCCGGGCAAGTCAATCGGGCAAAAGTATGCTCAACCACAACAAAAATCCACAGAGCGGACGGTGAGAGTTCGGGCAAAACGAGCCGTTCGTTCGTAAAACGTTCACTATGAAAAACGCTCGGGTGTTTTGCTCGGTGTTCGATCGGCGTGTAAACGCTTCACAATTTGAGGCCCGTGCGTTCCGGCACTGATACTTCTAGAAGCTTCGACGGCTGGTCTTGCGAATCCATCAGCAGCATCTGGTAGAAGCCCACGTCGTGCCACTGCTCGAGCTTCCAGCCCACCTGACGGAACACACCGATCGCGTCAAACCCCACCGCCAAATGTAGGGCCACCGACGCCGGGTTCGGCTGCGCGATCCCCGCGATCAGCGAGTGGAACCCCGCAACGCGGCAGGCGGTGATCAGCGTCGCATACAACGACTTCCCCACGCCCCGACCCTGAGCAAAGGCCTCGACGTAGATGCCGACTTCGGCCGTGGGTCGATACGCGTCGCGCTCGCGCCACCGCGCGGCTTTGGCATAGCCTGCAAACCGCCCGCCGCCCGCGCCGCTGGTGCCGTTGCTTCCGATTTCGGGAATCTCTGCGACGAAATACGGGAAGAGGGGTCGGGTTTCCAGCCACGCATCGCGCATGGCCTCGCTGGTGACGGGCTGATACGCGAAATGCACGGCGGAACCGGTGATGTACCGGTTTGTCAGGGTCGCGATCGCGGGAAAGTCCGCTACAACCACTGGGCGGATGAGCATGAAGCGCGAGCGTAGCACGGAAGGGCGGGCATCGGGCGCGCCGGCGGATGAAGTTTGAACGATTTTCATACGGCGCGAAGCGACGTGAGCGCTCGACGCGAAGCGGGTTGACGCGAGCGCTGGTTTCTGGTGCAATGGCTTGCCAGAGCGAGACTTGCGAGCGGGCAGGATCGTGCGTGCGAGTGAAGGCGCTTCGGGAACTGTGTCCCGCGAGCGGTCGTATCACCTGTTCGGCCGGATTGGCGACTGGTCGCCAGCGCGGTCGCGTGGGATCTTCGGGGAGCTCGAGAAGGCGGGTTGAGAGAAGTAGGGAGTGACGAGTCGAAGTTTGCGCGCGGCGGGTGAACAATCTCGGCCCGAAGCAGCCTGCATGGGTGGGAAACGAGCAAGGGCGTCCGGGACGATGCGAGTCGGGGTTCTTGTGAGCGAGCGGTGGTGGGGGGTAAGTGGTGGGGGGCGCAGTAGAGGCGCGGGCGAGCGGAGCGCCGATCAGCGGCGGGCGAAACTTCTGGGAAGGACAAGCGACGTATGGCCATCAATGCTTGCTGGGGGATCGAAGTCGGAGGCGGCGCAGTCAAGGGCGTGAAGCTCGTCCGCGATGGCGACAACGTCAAAGTCGCGGACTTCGTCATCGTCCCGCATAAGCGCGTCCTGTCAACGCCCGAGACGCAGGAGCGCGACGCCAAGGTCGTCGCCATCGGGCAGTTGCTCGGGCAGGCCAACCTCGACAAGGCCGGGCTGGCGATCAGCATCCCCGGGCACTCTTCGTTCGCCAAGTTTGCCAAGCTCCCCCCGGCGGACCCCAAGAGCATCCCGGCCTTGGTGAAGTTCGAGGCGGCCCAGCAGATTCCCTTCCCGATCGAAGAGGTCGAGTGGGACTTCCAGACTTTCGCGAGCAACGACAACCCCGAGGTCGAGGTTGGCATCTTCGCGATCACGCGTGAGAAGGTCGCTGATCACTTGTCGTACTGGACGGACCTGGGGCGCACGCCGCAGACGCTGACGCTTTCGCCATTGGCTGCGTACAACGCCATCGCGTACGACCAGGTGTTCACGGTTCAGACGCCCGGCACGGTGATTCTGGACATCGGCACCATCAGCACTGACCTGATCGTCGCGGACGCGGGGCGGCTGTGGATTCGCACTTTCCCGATCGGCGGGCACCAGTTCACTGAGGCGCTCGTCACGGCGTTCAACCTGAGCTACGTGAAGGCGGAAAAGCTCAAGCGCGAGGCGGAATCCAGCCAGCATGCGCGGCACATCCTGCAGGCCATGCGCCCGGTCTTTGCCGACCTGGCCCAAGACGTGCAGCGCAGCATGAACTATTACCAGAGCCTTCACCCGGAGACCAAGATCACCAAGGTGGTCGGCCTGGGCGCGACATTTGCCCTGCCGGGCTTGCGCAAGTTCCTGAGCCAGCAGCTTGGCATGGAAGTGACGCGTCTTGAGGGGTACACGCGCTGCAAGATGGAGGGCGAGCGCGACAAGGAGTTCCAAGAGAGCGCGCCGATGCTCGCCACCGCGATGGGCCTGGCGTTGCAGGGCCTGGACATGCACATTGTGAGCGCGAACCTGATGCCGTTGAGCGTGGTGCGCGAGGGTGTATGGCAGAACAAGACGCGCTGGTTCGTCGCCGCGGCGGCCTTGGCGCTGGCGGCGGGTGCCGCGATGTTCATCGGGCCGATTCGAGATTCTGCGGCGGCCGGCCTGAGCAACAAGCCGCAAACGATCGCAGAGACCAAGACGCTGCTCAAGGGTCAGAAGTCCGCGTGGCAAACTGCGGAGTCGTCGTACAAGCCAGACTATCGCGCCGCGGCCACGCTGGGCCTGCTCTCGAACCGCGAGCTGCACGCGATGGTCGTCAAGGACATGGGCGACATGCTCGCGTCCACGCACGCGGCGCTTCGCAAGGACAAGCCGAACCTGCAGATCGAGTTCCGCACGCTGGAGACGGATTACTCGGTTGGCAACCGTGCGTTCACGTTCACCGGCGGCCTGCCGGGAGTGGGCATGGGTGGCAGCGGCGGCGACGGTCGCCCGATCCCAATCAACTCTGGCGGCGCGCCGGCGGACCCCGCGGCGGCCGACGCGCTGAATGCCAAGCTCGGCGCACAGATCATCTTCGCGGTGGATCAGAAGCGCGACGAGTGTGAAGCCGCGGTCCGCCGATTGATTACTGACTGGGTGAAGGACGCGCGGGCGCGCACGGGCCTGCCATACACGTTTTCTCTGAATCCAAAGTTTGTCACCGCCCAGGAGACGCTGACGGGCGCGCCTGGGAGCGGCGGCCCGCAGGGTGGCGGCCTTCAGCCGATGCCCAGCGGCGGGCCGTTTGGCCCGGGCGGCGGGCGCGAGCCGGGCCGGCCTTTCGGCCCTGGCGGCGGCCCGGGGGGCGGGCCGAGTGCTGGTCCGTCGGGCGATCCGGGACTTGGCGATCCGGACGCGATGGCGCCGATCCCGGCTCGACCGGATCTGGCGCCGCCGGGTTCGCTGATCACGAAGTTTGTGGTGACCTTTGAACTGCCGATCACGCGGGCCGCGGCGCCCGCTTCAACGCCTGGAGGTTCTCAGTGAACAAGGTTCTGGAAGTCCTGAAGGCCCAATGGGTCGCGTTTTCGCTGCTCGCGGCGGTGCTGATCGTGCTGCCCCTGAGCTGGTACTTCTCGACGACGATGCGCGCGTCACAGCTCACCAAGCTGCAGACTGAGATCGGTGCCGATGCGAAGGAGCTGGGGAACCCGCGCGTCAACTACAGCGTGGCCCCGCTGATCGCCGGTGGGCCAACGGTCGAGGAGTCTGCGGTTCCCAATGAGGTGCTGACGGCGTACTTCAAGGCCGCGCGCGACCGCCAGCAGGAGCAGGCGGCGTCGCTGTTTCAGGAAGCGCTGACGATGAACGCTGGCAAGCGCGTGAGCGCCGATGGCACGGTCCAAACGTTGGTGCCCGGGCTGCTGCCGGACCCGTCAGAGACCGAGATCGATGTGAAGCGATTCCAGATGATCCGCGCGTTCACGGAGGACGCGCCGCGCCGGTTGATCGAGCGTGCTCGCGCTGGCATGCCGCCGGATCGCGACGTGATCGCGCGAGAGCTGGGCGAGCAGTTGACGACGATGACGCGGGCCAAGCTGCCGCCGGGCAAGGCAGACCCTGCGCTGCTCAGCGACGCGGACAGGGCGGAGATCCGCGCCAAGCTGATGGGGCTTCGGGTGGATCGATATCGGAACGTCGCTTCAGCTTTGAACTTCTATGCCGATGCGTCGATCTTCGGCGTGCCAGCGGCGCAAGCCGAGGGCGGGGCGTTGCCCTCCATGGCGACGTGCTTTGACTGGCAGATGCAGTATTACGCGTGGGAAGACGTCGTGAGCGCGATCCTGACGGCCAATGAAGCGGCGCGTGCCGGCGGCGTGCCGGCGGCGGTGGTCAAGCGTGTGGAGTTCATTGGCGCGTACTCGACGTTCGTCAGCAATGCTCCGCTGGCGCCCTCGGGTGCGTCCGGCGAGCCGGTGCCCGAGACGCCCCGCACGGGGCCTGAGACCTCGCCCGAGGGCGGGGTGATGCCGCTGAAGTACGAGGTGAGCGTGACCGGGCGCGTGTCGGGGCCAGGGAGCGGGCAGCATCTGTATGACCTGCGGACGGTGGACGTGCGTGTGATCGTGTCGGCGAAGAATCTGCCGCGGTTTCTGGACGCGTTGGCGCAGACGAACTTTATCAGCGTGCTGGATGTGGACATCCAGAGCGTGGACTCCAACGACGAGCTGAGGAAGGGGTTCTTCTACGGCGACGAGGCGGTGGTGCGCGCGTCAATCAAGCTTGAGACGGTGTGGCTGCGCGACTGGACGATGAAGATCATGCCATTGGAGGTGCGTGTGGCGCTGGGTGTTCCGGAGCCGGCGGGCTCAACGCCCCCGGCGGACCCGAACGCGCCTGCGGTGCCAGCAGCACCTGCGCCGGCCGGTGGGACGCCCGGAAACCGGGCGCCCTCAGCAGGGTGAGCGAACGGGCGGGATGAGGCGATCAGGTGGTTCGGACGAGTTTGTGAATGCGATTGGTTGAGTTGGGCATGAGTGAAAGGGCGGCATATGGCAGTACAGCGAATCGGGTTCCTCGAGTCCAACTTTGAGAAGATCCTGGTGTGCGCCGCGGGCGCGGGCTTGCTGGGCGTGATCGCCTGGCAGGTGGTTGAGACCCCCCAGGTGATGGTGGACAAGAAGTCGGTGACGCTCGATCGCGCCCTGCCCGAGCTTGTGAGCATGGCCAACCGCGTGAAGGCGGACCTGGTCGCGAAGGAGCCGAAGCTGCCGGAGGTGCCGGCGCTGAACATCAAGGCTGAGTTCGCCAGCAAGCGGGCTGAGCCGCTGGTGCCCAAGGCGCCGGCGCTCGCGTGGAATCTGGCAGGGCTGACGGGGGTCAAGGCGGGCGAAGGCGGAGTCTCGACGGTGGTGGGGACGAACGTGCGGATTCCGAATCTCCCGGCGCCGGCCCGACCGGTGGTCGGCACATTCCTGAGCACGATCGATCCTCAGGAGGTCACAAATGTTCCGGGCCTGGCGGCGCTGGTGACGGGCAACGCGGGAGCGGTGGGGGCAACTGGGCCGTTTGACAAGGCGTCGGTGACAATTGAAACGACTTTTAGCGGCGTCTCGCTGCGCGACGAAATGGCCCGCGTCGAGAACGCTGCGAAGCCGGAGGACCAGTTGAAGCCGGTGCCGCGCGGCTGGTGGGCGGGGACGGAAATCGTGAGTGTCGAGGTGGGTCGTCAGCGTCAGCTGCCCGACGGGACGTGGGGCGAGGACTCGATCGTGAGCCCGATGCCGGGGCGGGTCAACCTCAACGAGATGATCAAGCGGACCGACCTGGACATCGCCGAGATCATCCGCGCTGCGCGGGAGCAGCGCGAGGAGATTCTGCGGCCCGGGTTCTATCAGCGGGCGACCGTCGCTGGCCATCTGGTGGGCGAAGAGTGGTACCCGCCGTCGCAGGCAGAGGCGATTGAAGCCAAGGGCGATCAAGCGAAGATCTTGCAGCGTGAACTCAACGAGCTTCAGAAGAAAGCCAACGGCCTTGAGCGCGTGATCGCGGGACTTCGCGCGACGCCGGGGGGTGGCAATCGGCCCCCGCCCGGCCCGGGCGGTGGGCGGGGCGGATCTGGGCGAGGCAACCCAGCGCCAGCACCGAACGCAGGACAGGACGAACTTCGCAGGCGCGAGGGCGAGCTCGCGGCTCTTCGCACCCAGATTGCAACCAAGGACACGGAGCTGCGAGCTCTGGGAGTTCGTACGGGCGTGCGGGCACCGTTACCGGAGGACCCGCAGTTTAAGGATCTGACTGAGACGCTCCGCGACGGCGCGATTCAGGTTTGGGCGCATGACCTTGAGGCCAAACGCGGGGCGACGTATCGCTATCGCGTCCGCGTCGGGGTGTCGAACCCGCTCTTCGGGCAGCAGCGCGAGCTAAAGCAGCAGGACGCCGAAATCGCGCGTCGGTACGCGTTATTCACTGCGGTGAGCGAGTGGTCGCAGCCGGTGCTGGTGGATCCGGAGGTGTACTACTTCATCACCGGCGCCAGCACCAAGACGGGGCTGACGACGGTGCCAAACGCCTCGGCGGAGATGTTCATGTTCTCCGCTGGGTATTGGCGGCGCGCCCGCGTCGCGATGGAGCCGGGCGATGCGCTGGCCGGGCGCGTCCAGACGCTCGACTGGAACAAGGTCAACACGACATCGACGGCGCCGGACCCGAATGCACCGGCGCGCTTGCCCACGACGCCGGGTGGTCGGTCGCCGACGACGGCGCCGACGCCACCTGGGCAGGGGCAGACGCCTTCGTCCGGGGGGGCGGGAGGAGCGGAAAAGGTGGAGCCGCTGGCGACGCAGGAAGTGCTGGTGAGCAAGGACGTGTACCTGCTGGACGTACCGACAGCGCCGGAAGCCCGGGCAGGTGTGGGCTCAAGTTCAACGACGAAGACGGTGCAGGTCTTCTTGCGTGATACGGATGGAAAGGTCGTCATCCGCACGCCCGGCGCCGATCGAAACACGCTGGCGTATCAGCGGCTGGATCAGTCAGCCACGGCGGGCGAGGCGTTCACCAAGAATCCGACGGGAGCCGCGGCACCTACCCCCGGTGATCCACTCCGGAACCCAGATCCGTCGCCGCCGCTGGTCCCGATGCCGGTTGCCCCAGGCGGCGGGTCTGGGTGATCGCAAGGCGAGTTCTGCGGGCCGTCGTCCCTTGCGGAGCTGCGCCTGCAACACGGTGCGCCCGCGCATCGAGATTTCAAAGTCAGGCATCCACGCGGCCAGTCTTCGGACTGGCCGCTTTCATTCTGAATGAGAGCGACCATAAGAATCGAGAGCCCGGGTTCGCCCGAGGCGAGGGCCGGGAGTGGGGGGTAGGGAGAGAGGCGTCGGGGCAGAGGTGGCCGGGCGATACAGAGGTGGCAAGGCGACGCCATGGCGAGGCGAGGGGAGCGCGATCGGGCTATTCGCTCGCGTCGAAACCACCAACCGGGCTGCCGGCAGATCTTGGTACGGCTTTTGATCGCATAATCGGAATAACGATCGCAGGAGTGTTGAGCAAGCCGGAGGCCCAGGTTCGGGAAGGTCGGAAGGCGCGGTGATGCGTGGCCGCGACTTGGTTCGCTGCCTGGCGGGCCGGAGTTAGGTGATGGATCCGGCAGATTTTTTCGACGAGGGCGAGGTCGGCACAAACCGCGCCTTGAGGCGACGAAGCCTGTCTTGGGCGCTCGTTTTCGGGCATTTGGGCAATGTGTGCGCGGCGTGAACGGGCGAGCGAGTGGGGACGAGGTGTGGGGAAAGTGTGGCGAGCGAGTGGCGTGGCAAAAAATTTAGCGAGGTGTTGACGATGGGCTTGACCGAAGAGGTGGGGAGGCTATCCTTCTCTCCCAAATCGGGCTGGTCCAACGCCAGTCCGATGCCGTGCCGGAGCAAACCGTCGAAGACGATTCGGCGCAAGTTTCGGACGTACACGGCGGCCCTCTTTGAGAACTGGATACGGACGAATGTCCCTCAGAACGGCGGAAGCCGCCTCTGCACGGTCAGCAATGACCAGGCGGGGTCGGTGGATGTGTTTTGAGGTTGAATGCTGTAATAGATTTGAAAGATTAACGAGCGTTTGAAGATAAGAAAGCTTAGGCGAAAATCGAAACTCACACATGGCGAGGCAGTTAAATCGGCCAACGCGAGCATCAAACGGAGAGTGGGCAACTACTTGAGGTTGGATGTGAGCTGCGGCGTCGGGTTGACGGCCGAGCTATAAGGGCACACGGTGGATGTCTTGGCGTCAAGAGGCGATGAAGGACGTAGGAACCTGCGATAAGCCCAGAGGAGCTGGTAACCGAGCATTGATCCTGGGATTTCCGAATGGGGCAACCCACCCTTCGGGGTACTTTACGCTGAATGCATAGGCGTAAAGAGCGAACGTGGAGAACTGAAACATCTCAGTACCCACAGGAAAGGAAAGCAATAGCGACTCCGTTAGTAGCGGCGAGCGAAAGCGGATAAGCCAGCGGAGCGAGCGAATCGGTTGGAATACCGAGCCAAAGAAGGTGAAAGCCCTGTAACCGCGTACTGGTGAAGCCCTCGAGTAGATTCGGGCTCGTGGAACCCGGATTGAAGATGGGGAGTCCACTCTCCAAGGCTAAGCACTCCTTGACGACCGATAGTGAAGCAGTAAGGCGACTGAAAGATGAAAAGCACCCCGACGAGGGGAATGAAAGAGTACCTGAAACCGTGTGCTTACAAGCGGTCGGAGCCTCGTAAGGGGTGACGGCGTGCCTTTTGCATAATGAGCCCGCGAGTTAGTCTGTACGGCGAGCCTAAGGCCTAACGGGCCGGAGGCGGAGCGAAAGCGAGTCTGATAAGGGCGCTAAGTCGTACGGGCTAGACACGAAACCTTGTGATCTACCGTTGGCCAGACTGAAGGACGGGTAACTCCGTCTGGAGGGTCGAACGCGTGAACGTTGAAAAGTTCTGCGATGAGCTAACGGGAGGACTAAAAGTGTAATCAAACTGGGAGATAGCTTGTTCTTTCCGAAATACCTTTAGGGGTAGCCTCATGTGCAGCAACCGGGGGTAGAGCGACTGGATGGATTTGAGGGCCTACCCGGCCACTCGGTCCAACCAAACTCCGAATACCGGTTGTGTAGACATGGGAGAAAGACTTCGAGTGACAATATCCGAGGTCAAGAGGAGAAAAATCCAGACCGCCGGCTAAGGCCCCGAAGTCATGCTTAGTTCGTAAGGAAGTCAGACTGCTGAGACATCCAGGATGTTGGCTTAGAAGCAGCCATCATTTAAAGAGTGCGTAACAGCTCACTGGACGAGGAGTTTGGCGCCGAAAATGATCGGGAATAAGCATGACGCCGAAGCCGCGGACGCGAAAGCGTGGTAGGAAAGCGTTGCTGGGGCGGTGAAGCGGCGTGGGAACGCGTCGTGGAGCGTCAGCAAGTGAACATGCGGGCTTGAGTAACGATAAAGCAGGTGAAAATCCTGCTCGCCGTAAGTCTAAGGTTTCCTGGGGAAGGTAAATCCGCCCAGGGTCAGCCGGGACCTAAGATGAGGCCGAAAGGCGTAGTCGATGGAAATCAGGTCAATATTCCTGAGCCAATGCCCAATAGGTGACGGAGCTCCGGACACATCGGGACTGTCAGATGTCCAGGCCGTATGGCCGATGGTGTGAAAGGGGCTTCCTCGAAAAGCCGGGCGTGCCCGTACTAAAACTGACACAGGTAGACGAGGCGAATAGCCTCAGGCGCTCGAGAGAACGGTCGTGAAGGAACTAGGCAATTTAACCCCGTAAGTTAGCGATAAGGGGGCCCTCCTCCGCAAGGAGAGGGCGCAGAGAAAAGGCTCTGGGAACTGTTTATCAAAAACACAGCTCTGTGCGAAGACGCAAGTTGACGTATACAGAGTGACGCTTGCCCGATACCGGAATGTCAAGAGAGTGGGTCAGCGAAAGCGAAGCTCGCAATCTAAGCACCGGTGAATGGCGGCCGTAACTATGACGGTCCTAAGGTAGCGAAGTTCCTTGTCGGGTAAGTTCCGACGCGCATGAATAGCGTAATCACTGGAGCACTGTCTCCACGACCGACTCGGTGAAATAGTAGTGGCGGTGAAGATACCGCCTTCCCGCAGCAAGACGGAAAGACCCCGTGGACCTTCACTATAGGTTCTCATTGGTCACGAGCATACTCTGCGTAGGATAGGTGGGAGGCTTTGACGCCCCGGTTCCGGCCGGGGAAGAGCCATCGGTGAAATACCACCCTGAGCACGTTTGTGGCCTAACTTCGATTCCCGTGAAACCGGGCGAGGAACAGTGGGAGCTGGGTAGTTTGACTGGGGCGGTCTCCTCCAAAAAGGTAACGGAGGAGTACAAAGGTTGGCTCAGTACGGATGGAAACCGTATGAAGAGTGCAAGGGCATAAGCCAGCTTTACTGCAAGACCGACGGGTCGCGCAGTCGCGAAAGCGGGTCCTAGTGATCCTGCGGTCCCGTGTGGAAGGGCCGTAGCTCAACGGATAAAAGGTACCCCGGGGATAACAGGCTGATCGCGCCCGAGCGTCCATAGCGGCGGCGCGGTTTGGCACCTCGATGTCGGCCCATCACATCCTGGGGCTGAAGGCGGTCCCAAGGGTTCGGCTGTTCG
>JBBQMD010000025.1:0-40859 GCA_038328575.1 Phycisphaerales bacterium
GTCCAGTGGTACGCCAATGAGACCGCCTCGCGCGTGATCTATCGCGTCACCGGTGTCGCAGCGACCACTTTGCCCTACGCCGCGACCCTCGTCCGCGATGCGGTGACGCCAACCATCATCCCAGACACGATCTCCGCCGGCAATGTCACCTTCAGCAGCATCGGCCAGACCACGATCGATACCGAGTTCTGGATCTACAACTCTAACTTCGTCGCCATCGCTGACGCGGGCAACGACGACGAATCCATCGTCGGTGGCGGCACCGGCGCCACGCTCCAAAGCATCCTGACCCGTCCACTGGCCGCGGGCACTTACTTCCTCACGGTCTCGGGCATCAACTTCGCCAATAACCTCGGCTCCCCCGTCGATGACGACTTCCGCGTCGGCGCCGTGCAGGAGTTCCCCAACGCCACGTCCGTCTCTTCGCTCGCTGCCACTCCGACCGACCTGGACTTCGTGATCACCCACTCCGGCGGCACCATCCCGATTACCGCCGTGCGCATCGAGTCCTACGGCATCCTCTTCTACCAGTTCACAGTCGCAGCAACCGCCAACCCCCTCCTCACCGCCTGCACCGCAACCCCGAGCTCGACCGTTGTCCAGGGCAACGCAGTGACGCTCAGCACAAACATCACTTGGTCCGGCACCCCCGGCACCGTCACGGCTGACCTCTCGGCTTTCGGTGGCAGCAACGCCGCCCCGCTCACCGACAACGGCGGCGGCAACTACTCCGTGTTGCTCAACGTTCCCGGTGCGCAGGCCGCCGGTCCCTATTCCGTCGTTCTGACAGGTACGAACCCCCTCCCCGGCAGCGAGGTCGGCGCGTGCTCGGTCAACCTCACGGTTATTCTGCCGCCCCCCGCCAACGACACCTGCGCCACCGCGATTCCCGCTATCTTGGGAACATCCACCGGCGACAACAGCCAAGCCACCAGCACCGGTGACGAGGCAGCCTTGTGCCAGACGACCTCCGGCAAGGGCGTCTTCTACACCTTCACCGCTGGAGCTGCCGGCGTCTACACCATGGACACTGAGGGCTCCGTCCAGCTCGACACCGTCCTCAGCGTCTATGACGGCTGCGGAGGTACCCAGCTCGCCTGCAATGACGACGGCGGGATTTCTCCCCCCAACTCCTCATCCCTGACCGTGGCCCTCGCCGCGGCTCAGACCGTGATCGTTCAGGTCAAGTCCTTCGGTGCCGCCCCCGCCGGTGGTGCCTTCAACCTCACCATCAGCGCGCCCCCGTGCGTGTCGTTCCTGACGCAGCCCACCGCTCAGGCCGGCCCAGAAGGCGGTTCGGCCACCTTCACTGTCGTCGCGAGCACGACCGGCACCCCCGCCTTCCAGTGGCAGACTGCCCCCGTCACCGCCGGCCCCTACACCGACCTTGTTGACGGCGTCGCCGCCGGCCTCGGCACCGTCTCAGGCGCAACCACTGCGTCGGTCACCATCTCCAATCTCGATATCGCCGCCAGCACGACCCGCTTCCGCGTCTTCGTAATCGGCGACTGCGGCAACGGCACCTCAATCGACGTCGCCCTCACCGTGACGCCCCCGGCCCCCGCCAATGACACCTGCGCCACCGCCATCGCCGCGACCCTTGGCACCCAGAGCGGCAACAACGCCAGCGCGACCAGCACCGGCGACCCCGCCGCCAGCTGCCAGGCCAGCAGCAGCAAGGGCGTCTGGTTCACCTTCAACGCCGGCGCCGCTGGCGGCACCTTCCTCATGGACACTGAGAACTCTGCTCAGTCCGACACCGTCCTCAACGTCTTTGACGCCTGCGGCGGCACAGAGCTCGCCTGCAACGATGACGGCGGCATCACCCCCCCCCTCTCGGCTCGCCTCACCATCACGTTGACTGCCAACCAGAACGTGGTCATCCAGGTCAAGAGCTTCGGCGCCGCCGCCGCCGGTGGTGGATACACCCTCAACATCTCCAACTGCACCTCGATCTCATCGCAGCCGGTTGACGCGACCGCTCCGGTCGCTGGCACCGCCAACTTCTCCGTGGTCGCCGCCGGCCCCGGCACCCTCACCTACGTCTGGCAGCGTCAGCTCCTGGGCGTCGGCGCCTTCGCCAACGTGCCCAACGGCATCGTCGCCGGTCTGGGCATCGTCTCCGGTGCGACCACCGCTGACCTGTCGATCTCGGGCCTTGAGGCCGCGGCCAGCACGGACAAGTTCCGCGTGGTCATCGGTGGCTCGTGCACCGCGATCAACAGCGCTGAGGCGACGCTCACCGTCGGCAGTGCCTTCCCCGCCCGCTGCAACGGCGCCGACATCGCCTACGACAACGGCGACTTCCTCCCTCGCGCCGAGATCGTTGACGGCACCAACGGCACACCCGCCATCCCCGGCCCGTTCGGCGGCGTGAACAACGGCGTGACGGAAGCCGACTACAACGTCTTCTTCGCCAACTTCTTCGACGCCAACGCGGTCGCTGACATCGCCAATGACGACGGCGTCAGCCGCGTCCCCACCCCCGCCCCCGGCACCGTCGTGAACAACGGCGTCACCGAAGGCGACTACAACTACTTCTTCAGCGTCTTCTTCGACGGTTGCTCGCTGTAAAGACCGAGTGCTGAGTGCTGAGCAATGAGTGCTGAGTGCTAGAAGACCGGCAATCGAGATTCGGCAATCGGCAATCGTGAACGCAGAAACCCAAGGCCCCGGCTCATGTGAGCCGGGGCCTTTTTGTTTTGGCGGTTTGGGGGCGAGGGTGTGCCAGGCGCGGGTTTATGCTGAGCGATCAAGCGTTGAGATTTCTGGCCCCGGAGCCTCGGGTGTTGTACGGTGTACTTCTAGAAGACTTTGTTTGGACATCTTCTAGAACACGCGCAGGACGTGATCGTCGGCTCGGCTCTTCGTGCCGCGACGCCATCGGGCGTCATCAAAGCGTTGACTTGCGAGTTCACACGCTTCTTCTTGTCGTCGATTGAGACGAGTGCCCACGACCCACCACCATCTGCTTGAGGATCGATTGATGAAGTTGACCACAGCCGTACTCTCGCTCACCCTGTTGGCCGGTTCGGCGTTCGCGCAGCCGCTGCACCCCGCGCTGTACTCCACCGACGCGACCGCCCCAACGAGCGTAATGCCCGGCGGCGGCGTGTTCGAGAGCTTTCAGAAGCTGACGGTGTCGCCCAACCGGCAGCACACCGCGATGATCGCGCGCCGAGTGAACGCGGCCTACAGGGATTACGCCGTGATCCGAAACCCGGGCGCGGGCGCATCGGTGATCATCCGCTCGGGCGACCTTCTGCCGGCACCGTACAGCACGCTGCGGACGCTCAGGGGCTTGTCCTCGCCCTTTGAGGGCATCAAGCTCACCGAGTTAAGCATCAACGACTCGGGCGAGGCGGCGTTTCAGGTTCGGAGCGACGGCGCCGGCGGGCCCGCGCAGCCTCGCCACATCTTGCTCAAGCACGGTCCGGTAAGTGGGTTCTCCGTGCTGAAGACCGGCGGCCAAGTGCTCGCGGGGCTGGTGAGCGGCCCGCAGCCGGGTGCATCACCGGCGGTCGGGTTCGTGAACGACACGAACTTCGCCGCTTCGTTCTCCGGCGTGAACATGCTCGCGGACGGGACTGTGGCGTTCCAGGCCAACGACATCGTTGACGACGGCTCGGGCGGCATCAGCGCGACCGGCGTGTCCAATCACTTCGGCGCGTTCACGTCGAACGCCGACGCGCCGGGAGACGTGCTCAACCAGCAGGGCGCCACGCAGATCACCGGCGGCTTCGGCTACCTTTTCGGCCACACCGGCGGCACGCTGCGCGTCACCCCGGACGGGACCAACTGGATTATGCGAGGCAATCAGTTCTGGAATGTCTCGGGCAATACCGTGCTGCTGCGCAACAACACGCTGCTGCATCAGGTCGGCGATGAGATCCCGGGCCTGCCCGGTGAGTTCATCGCCAACACTTCCACCGCCATCAGCACGAACATTGCGCAGGACCCGCTGGGCAACTGGTATGCGCCGGTTGTTGGCACGGCGCAGAGCCGCGTGCTGCTGCGCAACAGCGTGATCGTCGCCAAGAGCGGCGAGCCGATCACGCCCGGCAACACGACGACGTATGTCGCAAGCGCCGGCGGCTTCCTTGCGATCCCGTTGCCGGATGGCCAGTATTGCGTGATCGGCACCACATTAAGCACCCCGACGCTGACGACCCGCGTGCTGGTGCTCAACGGCCAGCAACTGATCGCGACCGTGGGCGACAAGGTGGATATCAATCGCGACGGGCTCGATAACGACAATCGCGTGATCCGGTCGTTCGACCACGATACCACGGCGTTCGTCGGCACCAGCAAGCTCCTGGTCGGGGTGTCGCTGGGCACCGCGATGAACGACTCGATGGTGGGCACTGCGATCCTTGAGATTGACATTGCGCCGGTGACGACAATCGCTCGCTGCAACGGCGCGGACATCGCCAACGACACCGGCCAGCCGATCCATAACTTCACCACCCCACCCGATCCGCTGGTGCCCAACAACGGGGTCACCGAGGCCGATTACAACCTCTTCTTCGCCAGCGTCTTCGACGCTCTGCCGGTCGCCGACATCGCCGATGATCAGGGCGTCCCGCTGCCCCCATTCGGATTGGGCGGCCTGTTCCCCAACGTCAACAACGGCGTGACCGAAGGCGATTACAACTTTTTCTTCAGCGTCTTTTTCAACGGCTGCACGTTCTGAGGCAAAGTCCTGAGTGATGAGTGATGAGCGATGAGTTGGTCGGTTGGCGGCTCGTGGCTGACCCGCGAAAGCGACACACGCTCATGGCGCCGTTGGTCGGGCTCTTTGTTGCGATCCAGCGACGCGGCTTCGGTGCATCGCCAACGATGGCGGCATGAGCATGCCTGTTGATCCGCCGGTTGTTGACAAGCCCTCGACGGCACCGGCGGTGAATCCGCCTTGGGGCAAGGCGTCAACGAGCCCGTCTGAGCCGCTATTGCTCTCGGGTCCGCGGTCGCGGCTTGAGGAGCTGTTTCGCGTGATCCGGATCGCGGCGGAGTTCGTGCGAGGCTTTCGCGCGCTGCACTTTGTCGGGCCGTGCGTCACTGTGTTCGGCTCGGCGCGATTCGACGAGAAGCATCCGTACTACGCGCTTGGGCGCGAGATGGGCTCGCGTCTGGCGTGGGAGGGTTTTACAGTGATGACGGGCGGCGGGCCGGGGATCATGGAGGCGGCGAATCGCGGCGCGATGGACGCGCGGGCCGCGGGCGCCCGTTCGCTCTCGATCGGTTGCAACATCGAGCTGCCGCACGAGCAGAAGCCCAACCCGTATCTGGATCGCTTCGTGGACTTCCGATACTTCTTCATTCGCAAGGTGATGCTGATCAAGTACTCGTACGCGTTTGTCATTCTGCCGGGCGGGTTTGGAACGCTGGACGAGATGTTCGAGGCGATGACGTTGATCCAGACTGGCAAGATCCGGAACTTCCCGGTCGTGGTGATGGGAACCTCATATTGGGGCGAGATGTTCCGATTTGTGGCGGAGAAGATGGTCGAGGCGGGCACCATCAGCGTCGAGGACCTCCGGCTGTTCTACATCACGGACTCGCCGGAGGCCGCGATCGAGCACATCCGCACGCACGCGATCGATGGGTTCAAGCTTCGGGCGATGCCACGTGCGCCGAAGCGGTGGTGGCTCTTCGGTGAGTGAGTTTCTGCAAGCACGGGTTCTTGAGTTTGAAACCACAGTAGCGATGAAACATAGATGAGGTTTCCCTTAGAATAACAATAGCAAATCGTTCTTGGGTTTGTGCCACTATCTGCTCGACCGTGCGTGACACCCTTAATACTATCCGTCATGCCAGGCGTGAAGCTGCACGAATCGATTGCCACTGAGTTCCACGTCGCTGTCGAGCAGGTGCTGACGGCGCTCCAGTTGAGCATCAGCGCCCTGGTGGGCGCGCTGCCGGGGCCGATCGCCCGGGCTGTGGAGCTTGAGCGCGTTCTGGACCTGGACAAGAAGCTGGCGTGGCAGATCTTCAAGCTGTCCAGCGCTGGCGGGCTTGATCGCGTGAGCCACGTGCCCGCGCGGGCCTCGATGAAGCGTCTGATCGCGGCCAGCGAGCGCGTCGGCGTCGACCGGGCGGTGCTTGACTCTGTCTGGTCAGCTTTCGAGCGACTGGAGAACTTCGCAGAGCTTCAGGCCGGGGGACGCCAGGGGCTGATGTCGATGGTCAGCGGATTTTCCGGCGAGAGCAGCGAGCAGTACGAGCTGGGCGTGCGAAAGTCGATGTACGAGGCCAACGCCCACGTCTGGGGCTTGCGGGCCCAGATGCAGACGCGCACGGTCATCTGCTGCCCTCGTGCGGGCAAAGATCTTGAGCGGCGCGAAGTCCTAGTTGGAGGAAACCTCGGGATGCACGGCATCCGGCGCGGCGAGCCGCTGGTGGTCTCTTCATGGGTGAAGTCCTATGACGAGATCGCCGAAGCGCCGATCTCTCACCTGGCCACCGAGGCGGCGGTCGTCTCGTCGGGGCGGCGAGCCTTCCGGCTTATCGACGAGTTCTGCACTCATCCGCTGCCGGAGATGGTGGAGCGAAGAACGCCTTCGGGCGCGACCGAAACCGAGATCCTGATTCCGCCAACCGGTCGGCTTGGCGCGATCAACATGCACTTCTGGCAGGAGCTGGCCCCCGCATCGCCCGCGACGCCGACGACGCCTCGCGCCAGTGTCGCTGGCATGTTTGTCAGCGTTCCCGCGGCGGAGGTTGTCGTCGAGATGCTCGTACCGGCCGGGGAGTGCGACCCGTCCTCCGCCCGCGTGACGATCTTCGGTCGGCGCCACCATCCGGAGCTCGCGTTCGAGGAGCGACGCGTGGACATGCTGCCGCAGCACGAGGCGGTGTCTTACGCTGGGCCGACGTCTGAACTGATGCCGGTGAACGGCTCGCCCCACCACCACGCGGCGGTTGCCCGGACATTGGAGCGGCTGGAACTGACAGACGTGAAGTGGGATCAGTTCCGCTGCCGCGTGAGGTTCCCGGTGCTGCACACAGTGATCGTGCTGCGTGTAGATGCCGACAGTTTGTGAGCGCGAAGATTCGGCGTCAGAGCGGGTGCTCGCAGAGGGAGGCGGCACGACCGCATCGTCGCGTCGGGGTGGTGGCGTTAAAGGGCGCAGAGGCATTACAGAGCGCAGCCGTTAAAGAACAGGGCGAAGAAGAGGTTGTAATCGCCCTCGGTGACGGCGTTGTTGGAGCGAGCATCGCCGAAAGGCGGGAGCGGGGAGCCGTCGTCATTGGCGATGTCGCAGAACGGCAGGGCATCGAAGAACCCGGCGAAGAAGAGGTTGTAATCACCTTCGGTGATGCCGTTGTTGGAGCTTTGCGCGGTGGCGTTGATGAGTGGGATGCCGTCGTCGGTGGCGATGTCGGCGGGGGAGCACGCGCCTGGGAGCGCGTCGCCTCTGACCAGAAACGGGAGGTCTTGGGCGACATCGAGCGCGGTCGAGGGTTTGCCGCTATCGACCAGCGGAACCCAGGTATCGGCGATGACCGGCGCGCCGGAGAGGCGAAGCTGGCGCGCGTTGGAAGGCGAGCCGCCCACGCGGGTGCGACGGTCGAGGACGGTGACTGACGGCGCGAACGCCGCGATCTGCGGGGTACTCGTCATGATCTGCCAGTCGAGCCAGAGCGTGCCGGATCGGGCGGTCAGCGGTGGAGAGATCGCGGCCCGGAGCTCCCAGACGACTCGATCGGTCGTCGGTAGCGCGGCCAGCGGCGTGCCGATGATGGCCTGCGTCGAGAAGATGCGCAGGATGTTGGTGGGTGTCGCGCTTGTCAGGCGGTTGGTGAAGACATCGCCGAAGCGCAGCGTGCTGGTCGGCATCTCGGGCGCGCCACTCCAGATTCGTAGATTGAGCCCCGCGAACGGACTCACGCTTGTGGGGTCTGACGCGTAGGCGTAGATGACGATCTCGTTGATCGACCACGTCCCGGTGACGGCGAAGTCATCGGCGAAGCGGTACCCGCTCGACGCGTCGTGCCCAGCGAATCCCGCGATGGCATTTGCCGAGAACGTTGAAACCCCCTGCAGTTCGCTCCAGAGCTTGCCGCTGGGCGCCAGGACGCCGCTGGTGGTGCGCGGGCCCGTCGCGATGCCGGGGTTTGAGAGATCAGCGAGGCGCGCGTTGCTGTAGAGGTCTGCGCCGCGGGCCGGCGCGTTAAGAACGCCGGCCAGCGCAAGACCGCTGAGCATCGCTGACACCGCGCGAACATTGGTGCGAACGTGGGCCATCATGGGGTCTCCAACGCAAGTCGAGGTCATGCGATGCAGGAACTGATTCGTCGAACACTCGTCACTGACAGATGTTCAGAAAGCTCGGCGTGAACTGCGGGAAGATCGCGTTCAGACTCGCGCTGTTACCAAGACGCTTGGCAACGATCTCCGCGAGCAGGTTTCGAAGGTCGGTGGTGACAGGAACGTCGGTGGCGTCGGGGGGCTGGTCTGAAGCGAGGCCGGGCCAGGTGGTGAGGAGGCGACCGCCCAGGACGCCAGAGCCCATGACCATGGCGACGTTGCCATAGCCGTGTTCGGTGCCGACGGTGCCGTTCTCACCAACGCGTCGCCCGAACTCAGAGAGCACGACGACGGTGACGCGTCGGGCCCGCGCCGCGATGACGTCCTGAAAGAAAGCGTTGAGCGACTGCGCGAGGTTGGTCAGGTTGGTGACGAGGCTGCCGGTGAACGCGCCGGCGGTGGGGTTGAACGTGAACGCCGAGACGTGCGTGTCCCACCCGCCGACATCGATCGCGACGGCCTCGACAAACTGATTGACCGTGGCGTCTTCGTTCGCTTGCAAAAGCGCAGCGGTCGAGCGGAGGGCGTAGCCCAGTGCGCTGGCGGGGTACGCGGCGTTGCCGGCGGGCTGGTAGCCAGTGGACGCGATGCGGTTCAGACGGCCGATGGTGTTGAGCGTGTTGAACGCCGTGGTGCCCAGGGGCTCGGGCGATCCGGCGTACATGGTGCCCAGCAGGCTCAGTCGCGCGTCGCTGGTGGCGCTGGTGCCGGTGAGGCCGTAGCCGGTCGGGAGCACGGCGGTGACGGCGGCCATGTTGAGCAGCGCGGGGACCGGGCCGGGGTTGTTCTGAAAGTTGGAGATCGCTAGCGCCAAGGGTGAGCCGGCGAGGATGCGTTGCAGGCCGTCTGAGACGCCGATGGCGCGCAGGGCCGATGCGGGGTTCACCGGCGGCGACGAGGCGAGGTGTCTGCCGAGCCAGCCGGTGAAGAGATTGGCACTGCTGGGCTGGCCGTTCTCAAGCCAGCGCTGCGCGTCAAAGTGTGACTTGTTGGTGTCGGCGAGGCCGGCGGCGTGGATGAGCAGCAGTTTGCCCGCTTGATACGCCGGGAGCAATGCGCTGAGCGCCGGGTGCAGGCCGAAATCAAAGGTGCGCGCACCCGCGCTGACGCGGGCGTTGGCCAGCGCGATGGCGCGCTGGCCCGGGGGCCTGGTGGTGTCGTCGGGCGCATAGACGCGAAGATTGGGGCGCGCCTGCGCCGAGGTGTAAACGGGGTCGTTGAACGGGACGCAGGCGGAAAGCCCGTCGATCCCGCCGCGCAGGTTGATGGAGATGATCACGTCGCGCCCGTCGGTGGGCGGCCCGCCGGCATAGGCGACGCGGGGCATCCATGCCGGCAGGGTTCCGATGAGCGCAGCGCCCGCGGCCCCGGCGCCGGCGGCTTGCAGAAAGCGGCGGCGCGAGAGCTGGTCGTACTCCTCACAGCACAGTCGAGCGGGTGCGTCGGACAAGTTCATGCCTCCGGGAAAATCGAGCAAGACGACCGCGGGCGTCGTCAGCACCACTGATTGGACGGGGAACACAGCGCCAGGCTCAGCGCGTCGCGGCGCTGGGCCTCGGTGTAGAGCACGCCCAGCGTGCCAAGGATCTGCGCACGATCCGATGCACGTAGCGCGCCGGCGAAGAGCGTCTGATCGATGCGATCCACGACCTCGTCTGGAGAGCCGGTTCCGGCGAAGACCACGCTGTCGTCAACCGTTGCGCCGGTGTCGCCGCCGGCGTCGCCGTTGTACTTGGTGATGAGTGAGGAGAAGTAGCGCCATCGCGGGAGGATCTGATTCGCCCAATAGGTAGTCGAGATCGGATAGCCGTCAGGCGCGGACCAAGCGAACGGCAGATGGCCGGCGCGCACGAACTGGTTTCGCAGCGTGGAGGGCGAGGTGACGTTGGACGGGAGCGAGCGAAGTGCGCCGACATACGCGTGAAACGGTCGTTTGAACAGCGGGCTGGACGACGCGAGGAGGTTGGGCGAGAGGATGACGCGGAGCATCGCCTTGATGTCGCCGATACCCTGCGGGTTCGACGCGTTCAGGTACGTGTCTCGGACCGCGTTCACCACACCCAGCGGGACACCCTCACCCAGGAACCGCTCGCACATTTTGCGGCTGACGTGGGTTGCGGTCGCCGGATGCGCGACGAGCAAGGCGAAGACGTCCAGTGCGTCCTGTCGCCCGACGCTGCCGAATCGGCCCGCCGGGATCACGGCGTTTCCGAACAGCGGCCCCAGGGCCTTGGCGTCCGTATCGTGCGCACCGGCGACAACGGTGGTGAAGGTGCTGCCGTTGACCATGACCCGGTTCTTGATGCCGGTGCCGTTGAAGTAGTCAGCCCCGCGAAGGAGCGTGCCGTTGCCGCCGATCGAGGTGTCGTTGTGCGTGCCGCTATAGCGGCCCCAGCCGGTGAGGCATCGGGCGACGCTGGTGATCGTGGCCTGCACGGCCGCGGGCGGGTAGCTGTAGAGTGTTTCGGCGCCGATCGTGTGAAGTTCCAGCATCTCTCGTGCGTAGTTCTCGTTGATCTGGTCGTCGCTGGAGATGTCGTTGTTGAGATACGCGAGCATCGCGGCGGAGTGGGCTTCCGCAAGAAAGAGCTGGGGGAAGCTGGTGAGCGCGTGCTGGCGAATGGTGCGGTCGTGGAGGGTCTTGAGGTACAGCGACTCGGCGTTGTAAAGATCGATGTGGAAGTGATCGCTCCAGAACTCGACCATCTTCTCGAAGAGTTGGCGGCGCGAGTACGCGGCCCGGAGGATCGTCGCGTCGATCAGCTCGTTCACGATCACGGAGTTATTGGGGATGATCGACGTGTCGTAGAGCTGGAAAGCGTGACAAGTGAGCGATCGGTAAACCGCGAGCTTGGTGAGCAGGCCGGGGTCATCCATGATGTTCGTGTGCGCGAGCTGATACTCGAGAAACCCGGAGTGGCCAAGGGTGTTGGCCAGCGCGAGGTCGGCGGGCGTGACGGAATAGCACGTGCGGGAGATGAGTCGGTGAAGCAGCGACGTCGGGTCAACGTCAGCCGCGATATTGACGACGGGGCCGGCCTGTGCGCTGCGCGCAGGAGCCACTGATGCGAGCGCACCGGCGTTGGCGATCAGGCCGCCCAGCGAGCGGAGTGCGCGTCGGCGTGAGGCGCGATGATCCTGGTGCGGGGGCGATGCCAGATCGGCGGGGAGGGGCGCTCCGCCGGATGAGGCGTGATCGCCGGGTGATGGTGCAGCGTGGAAGGGAACGATGGTGGGCTCGCGCGGGCTGGCGAGCGCGCGGGGGGTGACAATCGGCGAAGGCATCGCCAATATCCTTTCAGTGATTGTTCACGACAACGAACGGATATCTGCAGCGCGAGCGCATCTCGAAATCACGATTGCTCGCACAAGGCCGAACACGGGCTCCAGTGTGTGCTACGTGTCAAGATAGCGAATGGGAGTCGCTTCGCCAAGAAAGCATGGAAGATTTTTCACGCGCGGCTCACGCGGGACAGATCTTTCCCGTTTCTGCCGATGTTTTTCAGTTGCGAGTATTTCGCCTTCTGCGCGCGGCGAACGCGCCCAGCGGTATCAGAAACGCGCCGGACGCGGGTGTGGGCACGAAGGTGATCACTAGCTGCGGGTGAAACGACGGATTGGCGGCGAACTGTGAGTCAAACCGCTTGGCGGTCAGGCCAACGCCCTCGGTGCCCTGAAGCAGCCAGCCGAAGTTCTGCGTCGGGTCGGCGATCCAGCGCGCGACATCTAGCGTGAGTGATTCGGAAGACCATTGGTAGAAGCCCACGCCGCCGACGGCGGTGGTCGCGAGCGACGCGGGATCAAAGTCGCCCCCGGGCGTGGCCCAAGCGGGCCCGGCCTGCGAGGGTTCGTCGAAGAATCGGAAGAGCCAGGTCGCATCTGCCTGGGCCGCCGGTGCGCCAGTGCCGCCCTGACCGAGCGGGGTGCTTGCGCCGCTGCCCCAATCGCTGTTCACCCGATGGAGAGAAACCGGCTCGATCCCGGCCACGGTGCGCGACATGTGCAGTTGCAGTGTGACGGACGTGATCACCGCCCCGGCGGGGATCGCCGACGCGACGTCAAAGTACAGCAAGCCGCGCCGAATCAGCAGGCTCTGGGTCGCCCCGGCAAAGAGCCATGGCGACGCGCCGGCGCTGGTGAGGCCCACGGGATCTTCAAACAACGTGTTTGTTCGCGACGCACCGACGGTGACAGTCTGCGCCGTTGCGTCCGAGGACGCAACGAGGATCGCAAGGCCAGCCAAAGCGACAACGACCGGAGCGCGCAGGAGAGAGTGCCGAGTGCTCATACTCTGAGCGTACATACACCCGGCCCGGCGGCCAATAAACCGCGCTTCGCACGGGCGGATTCAGGTGCTCGCCCAGAGAAAGACACTGGGGGCAGCCGTCGGGTTATCGGCAGATCAACGGGTACTCAAACTCAGCACTCAGCGCTCACCGCTCACCGCTTGTCGCTCAACACTTCCTCAGAACGAGCAGCCATCGAAGAAGATGCTGAAGAAGAGGTTGTAATCGGCCTCGGTGACGCCGTTATTGACGTTGGGCGTGGCGGCGCCGTTGAATGGCGGGAGGGGCGTGCCGGTATCGTCGGCGATGTCGCACCAAGCCATGGCGTCAAAGAAGCCGCTGAAGAAGGCGTTGTAGTCGCCTTCGGTGACGCCGTTGTTGGCGATGATCGGGTCGGGCAGAAAGTTGGGATTGTTGATCGGCTCGCCAGCGTCGTTGGCGATGTCCGCGGCGTTACACGGCGCGGGCAGCGCGACGCCTCGCAGGACGAAAGCGAGCTCCTGCGCAAGATCAGGCGCGGGCGCGGGCTTACCGGGGTCGTTGATGGGCAGCCAGGTGTCGGCGAGTACCGGCGGCTCGGCGAGGCGGAGCTGGCGCGCGTTGGAGGCGGGGCCGGTGGTGCGAACTCGCTGGCCGAGCGGCGTGATCGCGGGGGAGAACGCCGCGACGCCGGGGGCGGTGATCGCCTGCCAGTCGATCCAGAACGTGCCGGTGCGCAACGACAGCGGCGGCGACACGCTTAATCGCAGCTCCCAGATCGTGCGATCGGTGGTTGGCGATGTCGGCGCGGTGGCGCCAGAGATCGTGGCGGTCGAGAACACGCGCAGCATGTCCGTCGCGACGGCGCTGCTCAGGCGGTTGGTGGTTGCATCACCGAAGCGCACGGTGCTGCTCGCCAGTCCGGGCTGGCCGGACCAGATCTGAAAGTTTGCGCCGGTGAAGGGGTTCGTCGAGCCCGCCCCGGTGACGAAGGCGTAGACAACGATCTCGTCGATGTACCAGGGCGAAGTGACGGTGAAGTCATCAGCGAGGCGATATCCGTGGTCGTCATCGTGGACCGAGAAGCCGGTGATGGCGTTGGCGCCGGTGTTCGAGAGCGTCTGCAGCTCGCTCCAGCGCTTGCTGGCGGGCGGCATGACGCCGCTGGCGGTGAGCACGCCTGTGCTCAGGCCGGGGTCGGCCAGATCGGCGAGGCGTGCGTTGCTGAAAATGGCGGTGGACTGCGCGGTTGCGCCCGCGGTCAGGGCCAGGAGCGCGAGCATCGCGATCGGCGGGCGGCTCGAGATGGCGATTCGGGTGGTCATGCGTGTTTCTCGCAGGAAAATCGGGCGGGATTGCGAACGGGCAAACGGCGACGAGACGTGGTAACGATGCGGACCGATCACTGGCAGATGTTCAGGAAGTTGGGCGTGAAGCCCGGGAAGATATTGGCGAGGTTGGCCTGATTGTTGAGACGCTTGGAGACGATCTCTGCGAGGATGTGGCGCAGGTCGGTGGTGACCTGCAGATCGCGATCGGTCGCGGGGGAGGAGCCGGTGGGCAGGCCGGGCCAGGTCGTGATGACGCGCCCGCCCAGGACGTGAGAGCCCAGGAGCATGGCCACATTGCCGTAGCCGTGATCGGTGCCGACGGTGCCGTTCTCGCCGACGCGCCGGCCGAACTCGGAGACGACGACGACGGTGACGCGCTTGTTGCGCGTCGCGATCACATCGGTGAAGAACGCGCCCAGCGACTGTGCGAGGGTGTTCAGGCTGTTCACGAGCGAGCCGGTGAAGACGCCGGAGCCGACGTTGAACGAGAACTGGTTGGCGTGCGTGTCCCACCCGCCGACATCGATCGCGACGGCTTCGACGAACTGGTTCACGCTCGCGTCGTCGTTGGCCTGGATGAGGGCCGCGGTCGAGCGAAGGGCGTAGCCAAGGGAGTTGGTCGGGTACACGGCGCCGCCAGCGGGCTGGTACCCCGTGGCGCCGATCTGGTTGAGGCGGATGATGGTGTTGAGTGTGTTGGCCGCGGCGGCGCCGAGCGGACCAGGAACGCCAGCGTGGGCGTTACCAAGGAAGAGCCGGCGCGATGCGCTGGTGGCGCTGGTGCCAGCGATGCCGTAGCCGCCAGAGTTAGTGCTGGTGACGGCGGCAAGGTTGTTGAGCGCCGGAGCGGTGCCGGGGTTGTTCTGAAGGTTGGGCACGGGCAGGGCCAGCGGCGCACCGGCGAGCGTGCGTTGCAGGCCGTCGGCGACGCCGATGGCGCGCAGGGCACTGGCGGGGTTGATCGGCGGCGTGGTCGCGAGGTGTCGTCCCAGCCAGCCGGTGAAGACGTTATTGCTGTTGGCCTGGCCGTTTTCCATCCAGCGCTGCGCGTCAAAGTGCGACTTGTTCGTGCTGGTGAGGCCGGTGGCCTGGACAACGAGGAACTTGCCGGCGAGATACGCCGGCAGGAGCGGGCTCAGCGCCGGGTGGAGGCCGAAATTAAAGGTGCTGACTCCGTTGCTGGCGCTGGCGTTCGCCAGTGCCAGAGCGCGCCGCCCGACGGGCTGCGACGTGTCGTCGGGCGCGAAGACGCGAAGGTTGGGGCGCGTCGCGGGCGCCGAGTATACCGGGTCGTTGAAGGGGACGCAGACAGAGAGGCCGTCAACGCCGCCTCGAAGATAGATCGAGACGACCACGTCGCGCACGTCGGTCGGCGGGGTGCCGGCGTACGCCACGCGCGGCAGCCAGGCCGGGGCGGTGGACATCACAGCGGCGGCGGTCGCGCTGGTACCGGCGACCTGGAGGAACCGGCGGCGCGAGAGCTCCAAATATTCGTCGCAGCAAAACTTCGAGAAGGTGTCGGGCACGTGCGAGCTCCGATGGTGAGTTCAAGAGAAGAGTGTCGGGCGGGGACACGCGATCTGGCGAAGCGCGCCCGGTGGGCCGCGAGCAGATCAATACCACTGATACGACGGAAGGCCCAGCGCCAGCGAGATCGCGTCGCGCCTTTGGATGGCGGTGGGCGCGGCGCCCAGCGTTGCTTGAAGTGCGGCTTTGTCCGCCGCGCCCATGAGGCCGGCAAAGAGCGACTGATCGATGCGGTCAACGACCTGTGCGGGCGTGGTTGCGCCGGTGAAGAAGGTCGTGTCGTTGACGGTGATGCCGCTGATGCCGCCGGCGTTGCCGCTGGTGTTTGTCACCAAGGCCGCGCAGAACGACCAGCGTGGGAGCACCTGTCCCGTCCAGTAGGCGGTAGTGTCCGGGTAGCCATCCGGCGGGGACCAGGCGAACGGCAGATGCCCGGCGCGAACAAGCTGTGTGCGGAGCGTGGACGTCGAAATGATCGTGGTGGGCAAGGCACGCATCGCGCCGCAGAACAGGTGGAACGGTCGCTTGAAGCGCGGGAACGCGCCGGCCAGGATGTTCGGCGACAAGATCACGCGGAGCATGGCCTTGATGTCGCCGATCCCCTGCGGGTTCGCCGCGTTCAGGTACGTGTCGCGCACCGCGTTGATGATGCTGGTCGGGACGCCCTCGCCAAGGAATCGCTGGCAGAGCTTGGTGCTGATGTACGTCGCGGTCGCGGAGTGAGCGGTGAGGAGGTTGAGGACGTCCTGCGCATCCTGCTGGCCCGCGGCGCCGGTGCGGCCAGCGGGGATGACGGCGGAGCCGAAGATGGTGCCGAGGGCTTTGATGCCGGTGTCGTGCGCACCGGCGGTGGCACCGCTGAAGTTCACGCCGTTGGACGTGACGCGGTTGCGCACGCCCGTGGTGTTGTAGTAGAACTGGCCGCGGAGCGTGGTGCCCGTGCCGCCTGGAGAGGTGTCGTTAAAGCCGGAGCCGTAGCGTCCCCAACCGGTGAGGCAGCGTGCGACGGCGATGATCGTGGCCTGGACACTCGCCGGGGGGAAGCTGTAGAAGTAGTCGGCACCGACGGTGTGCAGCTCGATGAGCTCGCGCGAATAGTTCTCGTTGATGAGCCCGTTGCTTGAAGCGTCGTTGTCAAGATACGCGAGCATGGCTGGCGAGCGGGCGGAGGCGTTGAGGAGCTGCGGGAAGCTTGTGAGGGCATGCTGGCGGATCGCGCGATCGTCGAGCGTCTTGAGATACTGCGAATCGCTCTGGGCGATATCGATGTTGAAGTGGTCGGTCCAGAACTCGACCATCCGCTCGAAGAGCTGTCGCTTGGAGGAGACCGCCCGGACGATTGCCGCCTCGATCAGCTCGTTCACGATCGTCGATGAGTTGGGGACGATCACGCTGTCGTAAAGCTGCTGGCCTGAGTACGTCAGCGTCGGCAACGCCCCCAGGCGAGCGACCAGCGCCGGGTCTTCTGGGATGTTCAGGTGATCCAGTTGATACTCGAGAAACCCTGAGTATCCAAGCGAGGTCGCCAGCGAGATGTCTGCGGGCGTGATGGCGAAGCTGGTGCGATCAACCAGACGATGGATGAGCGCGCCGGGATCGACTTCGGCGGGAATCGAGCTTGGTGCCGCGACCGCGGCACGCGGCTGGACCACCGTTGCCGTCGCGCCGGCGAGGGCGCCGAGGCTGCCAGCGAGCCAGGAGCGCCGCGAGAGGGCCGCGCGGTTTGAGTGCGGCGCGCAAGGCTCAGGCAGCGGACTTGGAATCGCCTGCACATGCGGCTTGATGGAGGCCACACTCGCCGCGTGGGCGGCAGGATGGGCCGGTCGGTGTCCCTGGTGCGCAAGGACATCAGACGGGCACAATGCAATCGCGGATCCCGTATCAAGCGGGTCGGTCGACATGGTCATCGCCGGGCTCCTGTTGTTCTGGACTCACACGCGCGGGCTGTCTCAGCGAGAAAGGGCTTGGCTTGCTTGCGCTGAACCGGCTTTATCTAACCGCGCCTCCGTGATGGGTCACTGTCAATATAGCGAACTTGGGTAAACCCGCAAGCGCAATATGAAAAAAGATTTGGGCGTCGCGCCGTCGCCAGATTCAGCTGGCACAACCGTCGAAGTAGACGCTGAAGAAGAGGTTGTAGTCGCCTTCGGTGACGCCGTTGTTGGTGGTGTCGGTGCCGAATGGGGCTCGAGGCGAGCCGTTGTCGTTGGCGATATCGCAGACTGCGCCGGCGTCGAAGAAGGTCATGAAGAAGAGGTTGTAGTCGCCTTCGGTCAGGCCGTTGTTCACGCTGGCGACGCTGGGCAGGGGCGTTGCGTCGTCCGCGGCAATGTCAGCGGGAGAGCAGCCAATCGGGAGGCAGCCCATCGAGCCGCAGAAGGGAATGAACCGTGCGACGGGCGAGAGCGCCTCGCCGCCAACAGCCGCGACGTCCGCGACCGACCACTGGAAGAACACGGCCTGGCCGGGGGAAAACTTGTCGGGCGCGACTTCCAAGTGCATGGTCGTCATGCCGTTCTTGGTGCCGATTGAATCGACGATCTTTGAGCCGAGCGTCGCGGTGGGGGTGATGCGACCGTTCACGGGCGGGAGCGTGCTGATGTTGAGCGTCGCCGAGGCACCGGGGCGGGCGTTGGCCAGACCGATGCGGAAGAACTTGTTACCGATCATGGCCGGCGTCTGGGCGATGATCAAGGGCGTGAGGCTGCCCAGGCCGGGCGTGCCGGCGCCCAGGATCGTGGAGCCGCTGGCGGCGCGATCGATGAACAGCGTTGGTCGATCAAACGGGAACACCTGGGTCTGCACGCGCGTGTCGAGCAGGCCGTTGGCGACGAAGTCTGCGACCGATGCCTGCTGCTGGGGGTTCAGCGGGATCGCGGGCGGGCCGCCCGGCGCTGCGACCAGCGCCGGGTCGAGGTTGTCGGCGAACTGTGGTGGCGAGCCGGGCGCCCGCGCGTAAAACGCAACCACCTGTCCCATGGTCGTGAACTGGCCGTTGTGCATGAACGTGGCTTTGAGCCCCGCGTTGCGCAGGGTGGGGACTTTGAATCGCCCGCGATCGTTGTTGTTGAGCGTCACGATCTGGCGCCCCAGATCCTCCGCCGGGGGGCGGATGCCGATGTTGCGGAACGTGAAGCCGGTGGCCTGCGGGAGCGTGTGGCAGATGTTGCACTTGCCCTGATTCTGATACAGAGTCAGGCCCTGCTGCTGGTTCGGTGTCAGGGCGGTGGTCTGGCCCGCAACGAACCGATCCCAGGGGGCCTGATCGCTGACCAGCGTGCGCTGGTAGGTCGCGATCGCGAAGGCGATGCGCCGCGCGCTGATCGTCGGCGTGCCGAAGGCTTGGCGGAAGAGCTCGGGGTATCCGGGCTTGGTCGCCAGCACGCTGGCGACATCTGCGGGAATGTTGGTCGCGAGGTCGAGCGGGCGGAAAGACTCAAGGCGGGTCTTGAGCGTCGCCCAGTCAAAGCCGGCGTGTACCATCTCGGTGGTGTTCAGCAGCGGGCCCACGGCCTGGCTCTCCAGGGCGCCGCCATTGTTGATCGCGACGGTGTTGGTCTCCGGGTCGGTGAAGCTTGAGGTGGCGCGCCCGTCCCAGAAGAGCTGCGGCGCGTAGCCGGCGTTCACGGGTGACGTGCTCGAACGATTGGTGATCTGCGGTGCGAGCCCGAACGTCGCGTGGCGCTGGAAGTCGTTCTGCGCGTCAGACAGGATCACACCGGGCGAACCGAGGATGTCATCGGGGGTGTTCAGCAGGTTGTCGATGCCAGCGTTGCGGGCGAGGCGAGGGTCGGCACCGCCGCGGCTGAAGGAATGGCAGGTGCCGCAGGACACCGCCATGGAGGTTGAGAGCTGCTCATCCCAGAATAGGATCTTGCCCAGGATGCGCTTCTCCTCGCTGAGCGGGTTGGCCGGGGGAAAGGGCATGGGCGGGAGCGCGGCCATCGCGTAGTACGTGGCACCAGACCCGAGCGCGACCGTGAGCGTCAGGGCCGCCAGGGCGGCGGCGCGGCGTGAGGGCGAGCGAGTGGATGCGCGAGCGTGGGTGGGCAAGCAAGGGTCTGAATTCGGGTAGGACATGCGGAGCCTCCTGAACAACTGGCGCGGCGAAACCCCCTGGCCGCGTGGTTGAACGTGGGCTGACAACAGTTATTTCGCGCAGCTTAAGGAATTTGGCGAAGATCGCTACGGGGCGGCGCGGATGATGGCGCGCATGTGGTATGAGTCACCCCGCGCCTGGCACCCGGCTGGGCAGTGTGACGGGGTGATGCTTGAGGCGAGCGCGCATTGTCGTGCCATGCGAAGTCATGCCGGCGCCAAGGCGTATTTCACGATACACCACAGAGCCGCGAGCCCGTCCTGCGGCTTGATCTTCTTTCCCTCGGCGTACGTTCGGCCCGCGTAACTCACTGCGACCTCGAAGACCCTCGCCCGCCGACGCCCTTGATCCGGGGGGCTGATGCCCGGCCCGGTGGCGGTCGCATCACCCGGCGCGCGGACGCGGGCGCGAGCGAGTTTGGCGACGAGTTCCGGCTCGATGCCGAAGCGGTCTTCCTGAAGCTTGAGCTGACCGGCGATCTCGCCGGTGAAGGCTTTCAGGCAGCACTCGACGTCGGAGAGATTGAGGTTCGTGAAGATGTTTGAGCAGAGCGTGATGAACCGATTCGCGAGGTAGTGCCAGAAGTAAAGAACGCGATGGGCCTCGCCGCCAAATCGCGTGCCCACCACGGCGTCGGCGCGCCCGTCGAGCATCGGCTCCAGCAATCGGGCGTGGTCGCGCGGGTCGTACTCCAGATCGGCGTCCTGGATCAGCACGATGTCCACGCCTTGATCGATCGCGGCCTGGAGCCCGGTGCGGACGGCGGCACCCTTGCCACGGTTAACCGCGTGGCGGATGATCGTGATCGAGCCGTCGGCGTCGGCGCTGGAAGCGACCCGCTCCAGCGCGTCGCCCGTCCCGTCCGTCGAGCCGTCGTCGATGACGTAGATCCGTCGCGTCAGCAACACCCGGGCGGTTGAGGCTCGCGACTCATCGGTATCAATCGGCAGGCCGGGCGGCGGCGTACGCAGCAGGCGCTCTAGCAGCAAGGGCGCCAGGCGGGCCTCGTTGTACACCGGGATGATGATCGCCAGCCGCATCTGCCTGCCAGTGTACCGGGAGGGGCGGGGCGATGGAGGTTTTTGGATGCCTAGGCGGTTGGCGTCAGCTCACGCGAGCGACTTGGACATGATCAAGCTGGTGTAGTTGGTGACGCCCCAATCGAAGGGCTCGATGTCGCGATAGCCGCGGCGCCGGTAGAACGTGACCAGGTGCTCATCGCGCTCAGCGGTGGAGAGCGCGATCTCGCGCAGGTTCAGCTCGCGGGCGCGTCGCTCCACGAGGTCCAGCAGCAGGATGCCGAGGCCCTTGCCTTGGAGTGTGGGGTCAACTGCGAACTGCGAGAAGTTACAGACGTCTGGGCGTTGGAACCAGCGCGGGCCGCTGGTGGGGGCGCTGCCCCAGCTTGGCTCCTGAAACATGATCGTGCCCAGAATCCGCTCGCGGGCGGGAGTGGCGTCCGGGTCGGGCGTGCTGGCGACGAAGCACTCCCCACGGCTCACGCGACGGCGTGTGACCTCGGGGCTTTGATGGCTCGCCAGCGCGTGCAGCCCCATGGCGACCTGCTTGGCGTATGCGCGATGCAGCAGGTCGGTGAGCTGCTCGATGTTGTCGGTGGGGCGAAGGCGCCTCAACGTGACGAGGCCGACAGCGGGGATCTCGACGGTGCGCGTGATGGAATCGCCGGGCTGCGCGGTCATTGGACGATGAGGGTAGACGGGCGCGCGACGTGTGCGTCGCTCTGGATATGCTGAGGGCGTGAACCCTTTGAAGGCGTACGAACCGATGAAGCTGCCCTTGCCCAGCGGACCGGTACCCAGCAGCGGCGTGGCGCGGCTGCGTGTGCGGTACAACGAGTGTGACCCGATGGGCGTCGCGCATCATGGCGCGTATGTGACGTGGCTGGAGATCGGTCGCGTTGAGCTGTTGCGCGGCGCTGGGATCCCGTATGCCCAGCTCGAGGAGGCGGGGATTTTTCTTGTCGTGGTGAAGATCGAAGTCTTCTATAAGAAGCCGGCGCGATACGACGACCTGGTCGAGGTGCGCACGAACGTGCGGCGGGCCACGCGGGTGAAGGTCGAGCACACCTACGAAGTGTGGCGTGATGACGCGAGCGTGGGCAGCGAGCTGTGCGCGCTCGGATCCTCGACGATCGCGTGCGTGGACGGGCAGGGGCGGGTGTGTCCGCTGCCGGATTGGATGAGCGGCTCGGTGTAAACCCCTTTGCTAGAAGTTCTCGTGGAACGCGCGGCTGAGTGATCTGTGCGTTCTCGGACGCCCAAGGTGGCAACCCGCGCTCCCCTGCTCCGGGGTTCCCCAGGAAATCGTGGCCTCGTGAGCCATCGGTGTGATTCGCCCGCCTCGCCCACCCGAGAATCACCCCCGGGGTTGCATCGGGTTCCAGACTGCGCTCAATCGCGTTGCGATTCGGCAGGCTGGCGCCGCACCCACCGGACGGACGAGACATGGCGATCGGGCACGACAACTTGGCGGTGCGGCAGCACGAGCGTTATCGCTGTGCGCTTGGCGTCGGACTGGTGATGGCACCCCAGCACGCGGACATCCTGCGGCTGAGCCCGAATGTAGTAGACGCTCGGAACACGGTGCGGGCGGTGATGACCGATTGCTCGTTTGGCGGGCTGGGGCTCAACGTCGGGGTGTTCTTCCCCAAGCGGGCGTTGATCGTGATGACGCACGCGCCGGACGGCGGGCCGGCGATCGAGCTGTTGCTTCGGGTCATGCGCGTGCAGATGGTCGACCGTCAGCCCACGTACTACCTGGGCATGGGACTGGCCGATGCGCAGGTCGAGGCGAACGACGCCGCGCTTCGCCGGCTGATCGAGATTGCCAAGGCGGTGCCCGCGACGGGCAAGGAGATCGATCGTGCGGGAGCATGACGACTTCGTGATCTCGTGGCTGCTGGAGCAGCAGCTGATCACCAGCGCTGATGTCTCGGGCGCGCAGAAGAGCGCGCTAGAGACGCGCGCCGGCCTGATCGACACGCTGGTGTCGCAGAACGTGGTCTCGGCGCGGACGGTGGCGATCGCGCGGGCGAGCATCTGCGAGGTGCCGTACGTCGATCTTTCAAACTATCACATCGATCTGAAGAACGCCGCGCGCCTGCCCCGCTCCACGGCGGAGTCGCTCTGCGCCATCCCGCTCTTTGTCATTGACAGCGTCGCGACGATCGGGATGGCCGATCCGATGGACCTGCGGGCGGTGGATCAGCTTCGAGCGCTGCTCAAGCTTGAGGTCGAGCCGACGCTGTGCGAGCCGGCGCATCTGCGGGCGCTGATCGATCAGGCGTACGCGATGACCGGCAGCGCCGGCGACGAACTCGGCAGCGGCGCGCCGGCGGCCATCTCGCTCACCACCGGCAAGGAGCCGGTGGTCGCGGCGGTCAACCAGATCATCACCCAAGCCATCGAGCGCGGCGCCAGCGACGTACACATCGGGCCGGATGAAGCACGCTTGCACCTGCGTTATCGAGTTGACGGGCGGTTGCAAGTGGCGCAGGGGCCGAGCCTCACGCTGCACGCGGGCATCGTGCAGAGATTGAAGGTGATGGCGAACCTGGACCTGACGCAGACGCGCCGCCCGCAGGATGGAAAGTTCCGGTTCACGGGTTCGACGGTGAGCGGGCCGCGGCAGGTGGATATCCGCCTGAGCCTGATCCCCACGGTGTGCGGGGAGAACGTGGTGATGCGTCTGCTCAGCAGCGCGTCGTCGATCAAGACGTTCAGCGAACTGGGCATGGCGCCGGCGATGATCGAGGCGATGAACGAGCTGCTCAAGAGCCCCAACGGCATGGTGCTGGTCACCGGGCCCACGGGCTCCGGCAAGACGACGACGCTGTACGGCGCGCTGGCAGAGTTGAACTCGCCGGAGCGCAATGTCGTCACGATCGAGGACCCGGTCGAGATCCGCATGCCGATGATCCGGCAGGTGCAGACGAACGCGGAGATCGGGCTGACGTTCGCCGGGGCGTTGCGGTCGATCCTGCGGCAGGACCCGGACGTGGTGCTGGTGGGCGAGATCCGCGATGAGGAGACGGCGCGGATCGCGATGCAGGCGGCGCTCACGGGCCACCTCGTGCTCAGCTCGCTGCACACCAACGACGCACCGGGGGCCATCCCGCGCCTGCTGGATTTCAACTGCCCGGCGTTTGCGATCAGCGGCTCCTTGCTGGGCGTCATCGCGCAGCGATTAGCGCGACGGCTCTGCCCGGACTGCACCAAGCCGAGCGAGCCAGCGCAGGTGTTGAGTAAACGATTTGGACTCGGCCCAAGCGACCGATTCTTTAGCGGCTCCGGGTGCGCGCGTTGCTCGGGCTCTGGCTATCGCGGGCGCATCGGGCTGTACGAGCTGCTGCTGGTGAACTCCAGCGTGCAGGAAGCGCTCGATGGGGGCGACCCGGTCCGCATCCGGCGCAGCGCGCTCGAGAGCGGGATGAAGCCGATGTGGATGGACGGCCTGGACAAGGCCCGCATGGGCGTGACCTCGCTGGACGAGGTCGCGCGGATGGCGGCGGTGGCGAGCGTGGACATGGTGGCGATCGAGCCGGCCCGCAAGGCGGCGTAGACGAACGACTTCGCAAGGTGAACACATGAGCGTCGTGAGCTTCAGCTACAAAGCGATCAACAAGGGCGGGCGCACTGTGCGCTCGACGGTTGATGCGCAGAGCGAGCGCGAGGCATTCCGGCGGCTCAGCAGCGAAGGGCTCACGCCGGTGTGGATCCGCGTGGTCCGTGATCGGGCAACGCGCGGGCGTGTCCGTGCCCGCGAGCTGGCGGCGTTCACTAGCCAGTTTGGCATCCTGATCGGGGCCCGGGTGTCCATCAGTGACGCGCTGCTCTCGATCAGCGAGCAGGAATCCAACCCGCGCCTCAAGGCGATCATCCAGCAGGTCGCCGGGCGGATCGAGGCCGGCGAAGCGGTGGCGGCGGCGATGCAGCCGCACCGGGCGGTGTTCGGCGATATGTACATCGAAACGATCCGCGCCGGCGAAAAATCCGGCACGCTGGGCAAGGTGCTGGAGCACCTGAGCGAGTTGATGGAGCGGAGCGAGGAAACCCGGCGTCAGGTCAAGGGCGCGCTCATGTATCCCGCGTGCGTCGTGTGCGTGCTGGTGCTGGCGGTGGCGTTCCTCGTCGGCTTTGTGATCCCCAAGTTCGCACGGATGTTCAAGGCCCGCAACGTCGATCTGCCGGACCTGACGCGGGTGCTGATGTTCCTGGGCGAATCGCTGCAGGGCTACTGGTTTGTGTACCTCGCGGCGATCGGCCTCGCGATCATGGCGGCGCGAACGACGTGGAAGACCGAGGGCGGGCGGGGCGCGATCGATCGGGTGATGCATCGCGTGCCGGTGTTCGGCCCGCTGTTGCGCGGCGCCGCCATGAGCCGGTTCTCCCACGTCATGGGCATGGGGATCGGTGCGGGGCTGGGATTGATCGAGAGTATCGAACTGGCCGGGCGATCTGCGGCAAGACCGATGCTGCAGAGCGATGTGGATCTACTCACCAAGTCGGTGCGCGCCGGTGGGCGGCTGACCGACAGCCTGCGCCAATGCACGTACATCACGCCTTTTACGCGCCGGATGCTCTCATCGGGCGAGGCCAGCGGCGAGGTCGGGCGGATGTGCGCCGTAGTTGCGAAGCACTACGACCGAGAATCCGCCCACTCGGCCAAGAACATCTCGACGCTCATTGAACCTGTGCTTGTTGTGGCGATCGCAGGGGTTGTGCTGGTGGTGGCCCTGGCGATCTTTCTGCCAATGTGGAACATGGTCAACCTCGTAGGTTGACCCGTGCGATGTTTGATTTGACGCGGGCGTGTACGCCTTGGTCCCCCTTCCCACCCGCTCGGGTGGCGGGTGTTTTTCTAGGAGGCTTTCCATGGTTCAGAGTCGTTTCAATCGTCGGGGTGGTGCGTTCACGCTGGTCGAGCTCATCGCGGTCATCGTCGTCCTGGCGATCCTGGCGGGAGTCGCGGTCCCGCGTTACTTTGACTACAGCGATCGCGCCCGAACCGCGGCGACGCAGGGCACGCTGGGCAACATCCGCTCCGCGGTCCAGAACTTCTACGCCAACAGCTCGCTCAACGGGAACGCGGCGTATCCCACGCTGGTGCAGATGCAGACGCTGGGCACAGTGCTGCAAGACCAGCTCCCCAACAACCCGTACAACAATCTCGCGACGATCACCGCAGCGACCGGCGGCGAGTTCACCGCCCGAACCGTTGGCGGAACCGCGGGCTGGCGCTACTACGTTGACAACTCGACCGTCCCGCCGTCTTACGGCTTCTACATCAACAGCAGCAACACCACGACGGTGCCCACCGCCAGCAACCCGCCGAGCTTCATGACCGCCAACCAGCTCTGATACATCATCAGCGGCGCGTGCGAACGTTGTTGCAATGCGTTTGACACTCACGGCATCAGCCGACGCCACGCGCGTGGGCTGATGCCGGCTCAGGACGACATGATGCCGTTCAGACTCTGGCGTACACGACGAGCCGCGGCGCGAACGCGGAACCAGGCGTTCACGCTTGTCGAGCTGCTGGTGGTCGTCGTGCTGCTGGGGATCTTGTCGATCGCGGCGGTGCCGGCGATCAACGCGTCGCAGTCGATGCGCAGCCGCGGCGCGACGCAGCAGATGCTGCGGGACCTGACGTTCGCGCGTCAGCGGGCGCAGGCGACGGGCATCGCGTCGTGGGTGCGGTTTGATCCAGTCAGCAGCGCGTACAGCGTGCTCAGCGAGAGCGGGGCGGGCGCGGGGCGAGGCACCGCCCTGACGATCACCGACCCGGCGACGAACGCGCCGATGGCGATGAGGCTCAATGTGGCGGAGTTCAGCGGCGTGACGTTTCAAGTCAGCGGGCTCAATGGCAACGAGGTGGGCTTTGATCGGTATGGGCGGGGCTTGCTCATCGACACCAGCGTCATGACCACAAACGCGACGATCACGCTCAGCGGCGGGCCGAGCGTCAACATTACCGCCAGAACCGGGCTCGTGTGGGCGAACTTTCCATGACCAAGGGCGAGACAAGACCTGTTGCGATGCAGATCGCGGGGACTGGTGCCACTGCAGGGCGTGCGCGTGCGCCGCGCGGGCTGACGTTGATTGAGGGGATCGTGACGATGGTGGTGATGTCGATCGCGATCCCGCCGCTGGTGATGGCGATTGGCAGCGCGAGCGCCCGGCGTGCGAGCCAGACATTGGCGACGCGGGCACGCTGGCTGGCCAGCGAAGGGCTTGAGGCGGTCATGGCCGACCGACACTCCTTGACACGCGGCTACAGCTTCTTGGTGCCAGCGAACTACCCGAGCGAAACAACTGTCATCGGCTTCCCCGGCTTTGCAAGACAGACGACGATCGTCACCACCGGGCCAAACTTTGCGTCCGGGAGCGGCTATCGAACGGTCTCGATCAGCGTGAGTTATGCCGACCCGATCGGCGGGCCGCGCACGCTCACGCTGGCGACGGTGCTGACAGACTACACGCCGTGATGTATGACAAGCAGCCATTTCGACGACCGGGCACGCGGGCATTCACGCTGGTTGAGCTGCTCTGCGCCATGGTGATTTTGGGCGTGCTGGGCTCGGTGACGGCCGCGATCATCGCACGGGCGAGCGCCTCGTTCAGCGGCGCGGGCATCGGCGGGCAACTGTCCAGCGAGGCCTCGGGCGCGCTAGAAGTGATCACGCGGCGCCTGCGCGACATCGACGGGGTAGCGGCCAGCGTGCCAGCGGCGCCGTCGATCACCAGCGTCTCATCAAGTTCGATCGTCTTCAACACCAACTCGTCGTTCACGCTTGCTGGAACGCAGGTGCTGTTCTCAGACGCTGGCACGACGTCGATGCCGATCGCCAATGACGTCACGACGTTCTCGCTCACTGCGCTGGACGAGAGCGGGAGCGCGATCGCGCTGCCGGTCAGCGGCTCGGACACGGCTGCGATCCGGCGCATCGGCGTCACCATCGCGCTGAGCCGATCGGGGATCACCGAGACGCTCCGGACGCAGGTGTTCATCCGGGCGCTCGCTTCGGGGGCAAAGCCATGAGCGCTTGCGGCAGGGCGGGTCACATCAAGAACCAGGGCGCAACCCGGCGCGGGTCGGCGGCGATATCGATCCTGCTAGCGCTCGTGCTTCTCCAAGTCGTGGTCGCGGCGGCGCTGCTCACGGGCACGCGCCAATCAGACGTGTCGCAGCGGGCGCTGGCGGGGATGCGGGCGCAGTACGCCGCGGACGGCGCGATGGCCATGAGCCTGCGAGAGTTGTATAACAACGTGGACGAGGACGGCGACGGCACCGTCGGCGGCATCTCGCAAGACGGCGTCGCGACGACCGACCCGGTGATCGGCCTGGCGCAGGCGTTTACGACGTCATCGACCGTTGGTACCGACACGACCATCACCATCAACTCGCGCAGCGCATCGGTGTCGTCGCGGCGCGTCAGCGCCCTGGTTCGCAGCACGCCCGCGGACTTGAACACGCCCGGTCTGCTGGTCGAGGGTTGGTCGCTCGCCTCGGGACCGGAAAGCCTGAACAACGTGAACTGGGCGTCAACGCCGACGATGGTGGGCACGACGATCAACGTCAACATGCCCGACCAGGGCTCGCAGCGACGATGGACCGGCGGGCCGCCCAACCGCTGGGCGCTGCGATTCACTGGGCGCATCACCGCCCCCACCGCCGGGCTCTACACCTTTGCGACCGCCTCGGACGACGGGAGCGATCTCTGGATCAACGGCGTGCGCGTGGTCAACAACGACGGTGATCACGCTTGGACTACGCGCTCGGGCACAGTCACGCTCGCGGCGGGCGAGCACACGTTCGTCGCGCGTGTGTACGAGAATGACGGCGACAGCGGGCTGATCGCGTATTGGACCGTGCCCGGGATCCCAGGCAGCGTGATGATCCCTGCCAGCGCGTTCACGTTTGATTCGTCGAGTCTTGCGCACGCAGTTGGGCACGCGGCGATCAACATCGTTGGAGATTCCAGCGCGACGCCCGCGATTGTGGACGGCTATTCGTCGGCCGCGGGTGCGTATGGCGGGGCGAACATCTTGAACACCGGCGCGATCATGGCGACGAACGCGACGAACGCCGGCGTGTTTCGGCTCTCGGCGCTGGCGGAGCTTCGTGGGGCGGCTCGCGTGGGAGTCGGGGCCGCGCCGGCGAGCGTGATCTCCGTCTCCGGCGGCGCGACGATCACCGGGACGCAGACGGCGCAGAGCTCGATGTCGGGCCTGACACAGGTGACGGCGCCAACTCTGAGCAGCACGGGCGCATTCAGCGGCAGCGGGGCCATCGTGGTCAGCGCCGATCGTCGCTACTCCAGCTTCCAGCTCTCCGGCGCTGGATCAACCATGACCATCAATGGCACCGTGAGCATGGTCATTGATACCAACTTCTCGCTGCTCAACGACGCACGCCTGATCATCACCCCCGGCTCGCGACTCTTCCTCTACATCGGCGGCGACTGCTCGCTCTCGAACACGTCGTCGATCAACGCAGGCGGCGTTCCCACCGGTTGCTACATCTTCCAGACCGGGGGCGGGTCGGTCTTCACGCTCGCAGATCAGGCAACATGTACGGCGCACCTTCGCGCCTGGACCGGGCGCGCGAATCTCACCGGCACCGCCCCCGGCAGCGCGTTCAACGGCACCATCCGCGTCAACCAGATCGACGTGTCCGGCAAGACCGGCCTGCATCTGGACACCGCCGGCGGTGGCGGCTCGAGCGTGACGCGATCGATCATCACCTGGACCGACGAGCAGTGAGCGTTCACTTCGCGGCCCGAGTGGCGGGGCGCACGCAACGCTGGTTATCACACCCTGAAATGCGACGGAGACCGCCCGGGCTTCGTCGCCCACGAAGGCCCACGCCGAACAAGCCGATACCTCCGCGAAGGCTTCGACTGTTTTCGGAGACATCCTCCGCCAAACTCAGGCCGCGACATCGGAGTGAGCCCACCGTGTCCAAGAAAAGCGTTGTCATCCAAGTGTCGCCCAGCGGCGTCGAGGTCGGCGTCCTGGCGCAAGGGCTGTGCGTAGCGCACGCGGAGCGGGCGGTGATCAGTCCCGACGGGCCCGCCTCGGTGTGCGTCGAGTCGCTGCGCCAGCCCGTCGCCGATTGCGTCGCTGACCTCGGCGCACGCGGCCTGAGCGGCGTGATTGTCTCGTCGCTCCCTGGCGCGAGCGTTGCGGTCGTCGATGTCGCCGCCAGCGCTGGCGCTCTCGCGGGCACGTCCGCGGCGAAGCTCGCGCTCTTCGAAGTGTCGCATTACTCGCTCGACGAGCACCCGTTCTCGTGCGCGGTGCTCTGCGTCGATCCGGCCGGCGCGACGCCACGCAACCGCCACATGCTCGCTTCGTGCGACCAAGACAGCAACGTTCAATCGCTCCTGGAGCTTGGGGCACACGCTGGCGTTCGCGTCAAGGGTGTCATCCCCGCCGACGCACTAGAGATCAGCGCCGGGATCGCAACGCCCGTGGACACCAATGCTGGCGTTTCCACAAGCTTGTGGATCGGTCGGCGCTCCAGCGTGCTGACGTGTCGAATCAATGGCGGAGTGAAGTTCGTTCGCTCGCTGAGCATCGGTATTGACCAGATCGCCTTGGCGCTCTGTCGTTCTCTTCGCGTGACCAGCGACCCCGGCGACCAGCGCGAGATCAAGCTCACCGAGCGCGAAGCTCGCGAGCTGCTGCTGACCATCGGCATCCCGGCCCCGGACGCATTGTTCTGCACGCGCCGCGGCATCGAGGGCGGCTGCGTCCTGCCCGCGCTGCAGCCGGTGATGCAGCGCCTGGCGATCGAGATCAAGCAGTCGCTTCGATTCGGCTTGAGTGAAGAGCAGCGCGATGGCCTGATGGTGCGCGTTGACGGGCCGGGTGCGGATGTGCCGCGACTGGCGGAGCTGGTGGCGCGCCAGGCGGGCGTTGCGGCGTCGATCGTGCCGGCCAGCGGCACTAGCGTTGCGATGAGCCCGGGTCTGAGCATGCGGACGTCGTGGCACCGCATTGACGAGAGCAGCGTCGGGCTGATGCCCTGGCGCGAGGTCCGCCGACAGGACGCGGCGCGGTTCGGCGTCGCCGCGTGGACGGGCGTCGCGGTCGCGGCTGCGTTTGTCGCTGGCGCGGGGCTGTGGACATCGGCGGATCTGACCCAAGCGCGGAGCAGCCTGGAGAAGCTCAACTCGCCGGCGGACGCGACGCACGTACAGAACAAGCACGTCGCGGAGCGCGTCGAGCGGATCAACGGGCTCATCCGGTCGATCGAGTCGCGTGTCGAGCGCGCGATGGGGCCGAGAGCGGACCACGGCGCGGTGCTTCGCGCCGTCAGCCAGTCCACGCCGCCGGGCTTCGCGCTCTCGCGCATCGAGCTCGCCTCTGGCGAGAAGGGCGGGACGCTCTCGCTGGCGGGCCAGGCGCTGCGGCTAGATGAGAACGCGTTCGGCGGCGCGCTTCGAACCTACTGCGCGAAGCTTGGCGAGTGGCCCGTGGTTCGGCAGGTGTCAATCGGCAACACGGGCCGATTGAATCCGTCGACGGCTGAGGCGGCCAGCGGGCATCGATTCGAACTGAAAGCCAGCGTTGTCATGCTGCCCCGAAGCATCGGTGAAGGGGCGGTGCTCCGCCCGCCGACCGCGAACGTTCAGACACGGGAGGGCCAGCCTTGAATCTCAGCGAACATCGCAACATCATCGCGCCGGCGCTGATCGCGCTGGCGGCCTGCGCCGGCGGGTACGTCGCGTTTGTTGAGCCCCGCGAGCGCAACCTGCGCGAGGCGCGCATCGCGATCGCATCACTTGAGCAGCAGCAGGCGACGACGCAGCGCATCGCGCCCGATGTCGCCCGTCTGGCGCTCATGCATGAGAACGCCCTAAAGATGGCCCAGCAGTTCCGCGCCCGCGCTAACGCGGGTGCGACGGAGTCTGGCGTCTTTGAGACAATCATGTCGCTCGCGGCCGAGGCGTCCGTTCGCGTCGAAAGCATGACACCCAACGGCACCACGACCGCTGGCCCGGCGCAGGCGACCGCACCCATCGCGCCGATGCCCGGAGTTGAGCCGGTGGAGCCGCCCCCGCAGGATCGGCTGGTGCGCTACTCGATCGAGATCAGCGGCGAGTACGACAACCTCGTCCGCTTCGTTGAACGTGTGCAGGCGTCGATGGGCTTCACCAACGTGCGCGGGGTGCGCATCGCGGCCCGCGCACAGCCCGGGCAGCGCACCTTGAGCGCGACCGTGGACACCGAGCACCTCATGCTGGATCCGCGCACCATCGCGGCCCTGAACGACGTGGAGACTAGGCCATGATCGAGTCACTGACGAACCCCCGCCGCCTTATCACTGCGGGCGCACTGCTCGCGCCGCTGCTCGGCGTGCAGCTTGTCAGATTGTGCTTCGGGGCTGGCGCGGGACCGGCGAGCTCCGCCGCGGCGTCGATCATGCCTCACGGCCCGGATGCCCCGGCATCAATCGCGATCGCGCCCAGCGTGTCCGCACAGGACCGGACTGTCGCCGATTGGCTGGCCAAGCTCTCGCGCTCGGGAAAGCTCGAGAGTCCGATGGAGTTTGTCCCGGTGATCGCGGTCGCGGCCCAGGCGACGCCCGCGTTCCCTAGCGAACCAGCCCCGGTCATCAAGCAGGGCAGCGACTCAACGCCCGTGACAACGCGCTTGCCGGTCAACCTCACCCTCGGCGCCGTCATGGGAAGCAGCGACGCAGCGCTGGCCATGATCGGCGGCAAGGTTCGTCGCGTCGGAGACAGCATCTTCCCGGGCTGGATCGTCGCGTCCATCAACCCGCGCGAGCAGAGCGTCGTGATCCACGGCCCCGAGGGCGCAGTTATCGAGCTGAAAACGGAGCGGCGCTCGGCCACCGGCGAATGAGGCGCGCGGGCGCGCGAGCGCGAAGGCACGCGGAGACGTAATCAGAAACCACGCGCCAACGTCACTCGATGATCTTGACGGCGCTGACGCCGTCAACCAGCAACTCCCACACGAGTTTGACGTCCTCGGCGTTGAGCCGCACGCAGCCCATGGACATCTGGCGGCCGACAGAATCTGCGTCGATGGTGCCGTGGATGCCGTAGCCGGTGAAGCGGCGGGTGTTGTCGTCAGCGCCGTTGAGGCCGATCCAGTGCTCGCCGATAGGGTTCTTGGCGTTGTCGGCGTCAAAGACTTCGCCGGTGCGCGGGTTGACCCAGCGGGGGTTGATGAGTTTGCTCTTTGGGCGAACGACGAAGAGGCCCTCGGGCGTGCCGTTGCTCTCGCCGAGGCCGACCTGGATCGAGCGGAGATAGACCCAGCCTTCTTCCTGTCCATCGGGCCCGGTCTTTCCGGGCGTCACAGAGACGGGCGGGCCGGCGTAGAGATCCATCCGGTAGTCCTTCTTGTGAACCACTGCGTGAACCGGCATCCGCACCGTTTTCAGGCGCTGGCCGATTCGCAGCGAGTTGGCGTTCGGCAGCGCGTTGATGCGCTGGATGAAGCGGTAGTCCACCGGCCACGACTGCTTGATCGGCAGCCGCACCAGCACGTCGCCCGCCTGCACTGCGTACACGTCGGTGAGGGTGTCGTTCTTCACGATGAGCGGGCTGAAGAAGAGCTTGTCGTTTAGCGCCGCGAGCTGCGCGCGGATGGCGGCGCGATCGTTCTTGGCGAGGGTCGCGTCCCAAAGCACGCCATTGAGGATCGTGCGGGCTTCTAGCAGATTCCCGGCGGTGATCGAGCGCTGGGCCTGCGCGACGGCGTTCGCGGTAGAGCTGAGCGAGGAAGTCGCGGGATTGACAGGAACACTCGGGTTCGCGGGCGCGGGCGTCGTCGGTGTCGGGGTGATCGGTGCCGCGGGAGGTGTGGACGGGGGCGTGGCGCTGGCCGGCGCGCGCTCGGGCTCGCGCGGCGCTGTGGGCATGGCCGACTCGCTCTCCGCCGGCGCTGTGATGCTGTTGGTTGTGAATGACGCCGCTGGCGTCGGAGGGCTCAGCGGATCGCGCAATGGCACCCCCGCGCCTGATGACAACGGCGCGTCGCCAGCCTGTGACGGCGGCGCGTACACCAACGAGCCGATCGACGTCTCAGCTCCGGGAGAGCCCGGGTCACGCACGCTCGCTCCGGGTCCGCCCATCTGCGACCAGATCAGCACACCCACTGCGACCGCGGCCAATCCGGCGCCAGCGACCAGCACCTTCGTGCCCATCGGCGCCCCGCGAAATGGATTCCCCGATGAGCTGGACGACCAACCCGTTGCCCGCGAAGTCTGCGACTGTAATGCCATGGTGTGCTCGTTCCTCCTCGTTCCTTCATTCGGTGTGCCCGTGGCGCAAGCATGCGCGACGCTCACCCCTACGCCCGCCCCCGCCACCGCCCACGCCCGCGCCCGCGCCCGCTTCACCACCAAGCGCGCCGCCAGCGCGATCCATCGCGTCCGCGCCACGCACAAAGAGTAGTTATCGGCCTACGCCGTCGGCTTGATGCAAGTTCGGTGAATGACGAATCGCCGCAGAACGTTGCAAAGCAACCCTCGAAGATCGCTTTCTGTACGGTGTGAAGGCGGGATGCAAACCGGAATTGGGGTGAGAGCGACCGAGTTAAAATGCGTTCGCACCCCTTGGCTTTAGCGCGGCGCGGGTAAAGCGGCGGGGCCAGCAGGTTGGGCCGGGGCCGGGGCGGGAGCCGCGGGTTGGGCCGGAGCGGCTTGGGCGATTGGCGCGGCGCACGCGACGGTCATGTCGATCGTCGCGCTCCAGTCCGCCTCGCCCGGGCCTGCCGTCGCTTGGCGTGCGGTCGCCAGGAGCTGCGTTCGGAGTTCCTTGGCGGTCGCCTCGTCGCCTCGCTGCGTTGCCGTCGCGACGAGCCGCGAACCCTCCAGAAGCGCGATGAAGCGTCGCGAACGAGTGAGGCGTGTCCACTCGGCGAGCGTCACGATCTCCGGGCGCTTGGAGCTCAGGCGTCGCTGATCGGCGCGCACCCGCGCCACCATCGCCGGAGCCTTGTCCGTCACGCTGTTGAAGTGCAGCCGCGGCAGCGCCAGCTCCCACGTTAGCCGCTCATCCAGCGGCATCAACTTCATCGCGTCCGCGTCGTTCAACGCGTTATCGATGAACTCGAGAACTGGCGTGTGATCCCCCACCACGCGCGCCAGCGTGAGCACGTCCCACAGCGCGCGGATATCGCCGGTGTTCACGCCGCTCCAGCGACTGGCGAGCGCTCGCTTGAACAGGTCTTTCGTCGGCGCGTGTCGCTGCGCCAGGGCGTGCATTTCGGCGCTGACGATCGTCAGCCTTGCGACGTCAAACGCCGGGGCGATCGCGCCGGCTCGCTCCCAAAGCGCCAAGTACGCCTCGCCAGAACGCTTCAGGTCTTCGGGTTTTTCACTCTCAGCCAGCGCACGCGCCGCCTTCAGCAACGATACCACACGCGCTTGGGGGTCGTTCGTGCCCTCCGGCGTTGGTGCCGGGAACTCCGCGCTGATCAAGGCCGCGGGCCAGGCCGGCTCGGGGCCGATCGCATTCGTGTGCGCGCTGAGCCACTGGGCGTTCGTGCGTTCAAGGCTCCGCAGCGTCCAATCCAGCTTGAAGACCAGGTCGATCCCGGCGGGCGTGATGCCGCGGGCTCTCCCGAGGCGCGACTCTTGTCGCGTGCTGAACCGCCAGGACTCGATGCCCTTCTCGTCAACGGATTTGCTCGTTGAAGCCAGAACCCCGAACGGCCGCAGATAGAGCCCGTCGCAGAATATCAGCGGGTCGTTCCCCGCGCCCTGCTGGATTCCGGCGTTGGCGAGCGTTCGAAGCGTGGTGCGATCGGAGATCCCGATGGCCAAGCCGTGACGCCGGACCCAGGCGCTGAGCGCCGGTGCCGCCCAGCGCTCGCTCGCGGCCCGCGCCCGCTCCGGGCTCGGCGCGAACTCAACAATCAGCACGCGCTGCTCACGCTTGCTCTGAGCCAGCGCCGCGTTCAGATCGGCGTCGTTTCTCAGCCCGCTGCCTGCTCGCTCGGGAGCAGGAGCGTTGGTCATCGCAGCCGTGGTGGAGGCTTCACCATACACCCATGACGCGGCGCTGAGCGCGACCGTGGCCGCGAGCCCGAGGGTCAGTCGGCGAGCAACAGCCCCTGAACTTCGAGAATCCCACCGAATCATGCCTCGTTCGACTTTTTTCATCCCGTTCATCCACACAGTTTAACCCGATGCGCAACGCCATGACATCCGGCACTTCGAGGCCGCTTGGAGTTCTTTGACGCCGGTGCCCGCACTATGCTGAAGCTGAAACCGAATCGATCACGAAGTCAAGGCCAATCCCGGCTCACTCGCTGGCTTTGGTGGGGGTGCATTCATGGCCACTGAACAACCGCAGAAGCGTTCGCGACTCAAGAAGATTCTGCTGATCAGCGCGAGCTTGCTGCTGGTCCTGCTGATCGCTGGCGTGCTGCTGGTGCCGACGATTGCGTCGAGCCTCGCGCCGGGGATCATCGAGTCGCAGGCCGCCAAGGCCATCAATGGGCGCGTCCAAGCCCGGGGCGTTTCAATCTCTTGGAACGGGCCGGTCACCATCGACGCCCTGGAACTGCAAGACGAGGCCGGCAAGCCCCTCGCGACGCTGCGCGCTCAGAGCTCGCTGGGCATTCTCAGCGCGCTCGGCTCGCTCAAAGACCTCGGCACGCTCACGCTCTCGGGCAAGGTCGATATCATCTCGCAGCGCCTGGCCGACGGCACGACCACCAGTAATCTGCAGCGCGCCATCGCGCCGCGCCAGTCTACAACCGCAAGTCCGACGACGGCGCAAGGCACAAGCTCGGGCCTGCCGCGCATCCGGGCGAAGGTGGATATTACGGGGCTGGATGTCTCGTTCACGCAACTTGACGTCAGCGGCACCGCGACCGCCAAGGGCCAGATCACTGGTGCCAAGGGCGTTGTGTCGGTCGACACGAACACGAGCGGCAACGCCGCGGGCGGTTTGCTCGACGCGCAGCTCGCGGCCAGTGTCGCATCTGATGGCGGCGCATCGCCCCTGACAATCAACGCAAAGGCCTCAGACTTCGTTAGCGGCGCCGGTGCGCTGGACCTGAAGTCCGCCAAGGTGGACATCGCCGCCGATGCGCAGCGATTCCCCGTCGCGCTGGTCGACGCCATCGCTGGCACGACCGGCGTCCTGACCGACGCGCTGGGCCCTGATGCATCGCTCAAACTCATCGCCAAGGGCGGCATGGCAAACCTCAACGCCGACATCGACCTGAAGAGCGCCAACACCAATGCCGACGCTGGCCTGAATATCACCGCCTCGCGCGTCACGCTCACGCGACCCGCGACGATGGAGGCGCGATCTACGCAGTTCCTGTCGCGTTTCCCCGCCGCGCAGAGCGCGTTGACGAACGCCGGGATCAACGTCGAGTCTTTCCCCAGTGCCAGGCTGTCGCTCACGACGCTGAACATCAAACTGCCCGATGGGCCCACGCCGATGGACCTTCGCGCTGGCGCAGTGGACGGATCGTTGTTGATCAGCGCCGCGGCCGCGCGCGTGCGCATGCCCGAAGCCGGCGCACCTACGCCCGCGCCGGGCACGCCCGCGACGGGCACCAACGCCCCGACGCGCCTCGTGCAGACCACACCGATTGACGCGCGGATCACCTCGACCGACCTGGCCAAGTCGCTCACCATTCAGGTCCGCCCCGTGCAGATTCGGATTGATTCCGCCGACGCTGGCGAGCTTTCGCTGAGCGCGACCGCTCAGGATCTGGCCACTGAGGCCGGCGCTCCCCGCTCGCTCCCCGGCTCACTCAACGCCGATGCGCTCGTCCGCGCTCTAGACCTGCGCCTCGTGCAGCCCTTCCTCGTCGCGGCGAACCTGCCCATCGATCTGCTCCGCGATGCTGGCCCCCGCGCCGAGATCTCCCTCAGCGCCCGCACCGTTGACGGCCAGCCCGGCGTGATCGACTCCGTCCTGACCATCGACACGCTTCACATGAAGCTCAACGCCGACCTCCGCGTCACCGACACCACCATCGACTCCTCGCGCGGCTCCACCATCCGCATCGACTCACTCGCGCCAATCGTCAACGCCGCGATGAACCGCAGCTCGCCGGGTACAACGCCCTCGCAAACCGTTCGCGTCTCGGGCACAGCCCCGCTGAACGCGACCGCAAAGTTCAAAGTCGCACGCTCGCTCAACATGGAGACGCTCGAACTCGATGCCTCCGCGGACATCGGCGCGATGACGATCGATCTCGCCCGCCCCGGCCAGGCCGACGAACGATTTGACCTCCGCTCCGCCCGCCTCGCGATCGTTGGCGCGCCCAAGTCCGACCCGCGCATCACCATCGAATCCACCCTCAGCACCCGCGGCGGAGACGCCCTGGTCAAGGGCGATCTCACCGTTCGCGGTGTCTCCATCCCCAGCACCGACCCGAGCGTCTTTGCGCTCGGCGCACGCCGCGTCGTCGGCGACCTCTCCGTGACCGACCTCTCCACCGCCCTCGTCTCTGCGTTCATCCCCAGCGCCCCCGGCAAGCCCGACCTGGCGGCCCTGGTCCGCGACAGCATCGGGCCGAGCCTCAACATGACCATGTCGATGCGCACCGACGGCCCAGCGCAGGTCGCGGGCCTCACCGTTCGCTCCACTAAGTTGTCCGTCGACTCAGGCCTGACCCTGTCGTCGCAGCGCATCGCGATCGCCCAGAGCACCGCCAGCCTGCTGGCTGACGACGCCACCATCGCGGGGCTGACGACGTATGCAAGCCTTACCGAGCCCGGCGCGCCGCGCCCGCGCATGACCGAGCCCGCCACCGTCCGCCTGACGATCGGTGCCATGACGATCCCGACCAATGATGCCGGGCTCAACTTCGCCGCCGCGGGCGACAGCCTCGCGACCGTCGCGCTCACCACCGACGCGCCCATCATCGTCCGCGGCCTCAGCCTCCCCGATCAACGCACGTTTGACGGTGGCCTCGCCAACCTCCGCCTCAACGCCACCTTGCCACTCGCCTCGCTGGCGACTTCCGGCGCGAGCGCCGCCCCGGCCGCGCCCAGGCCCGCTAGCGCCGCACGCATCAAGCTCACCGCGGGCGCCGATCTCATCGAAGCCGGCGCTGCGTCTTCGCCCGTTGCGTCGTTCACTGCGGACCTCAACGCCGACGCCAGCTTCGGCGATCTGCGCGGCGAGGTCAAGATCAGCGCGCTAGACACGCTTCGAGCCGACCGCATCCTGAATCAACCGGGCGTGGTCTCGGGGGCGCTGGGTGATCGCGCGGATATCGATCTCACCGCCGCGCGCCCGGGCGATCCGAACGCGCCGCTCGATATCACGCTGGCGATCAAGTCCAGCCGCCTCGTCACCAGCCCGATCCGCTTCACGCAAGGGCCTGACCGCATGGGCCTGTCCCAGCCCGTCGAGCTCACGTGGACGATTGACCCGGCGTTCGCGAACGCGACGTTCCTGGCACCCAGCACGAGCGCCGCGGCAGGCAACGCCCCAACCACCGGCGCACGAAATCGCCCTCCCGCAGCGGCGCAGCCTACTGAGGCATCGCTCGCGCTCGTTGAGCCGGTCGTGCTCAAGGGCCGCCTCACACAGCTCACGCTCTCGCGATCAACCGACGCGACGCTGACCGACGGTGGGATGTTCAAGCCCGGCGTGCTCAACGTCGATCTGGCATTAGACGTCACTCGCTTGGTGCTTGAGTCGCGGGCCGGAGCGCTCCAGGATGGCGCGGCGCGAGCCCCCGAGCGGCTCGCGCTGGCTGGCATCAACGCTACCGTCAAGGCCGGCGGCCAAGCAAACAACAACACACTCGCAATCGTGATGAACGTCGCCAGCGTGGATGGCTCACCCACGCCGATCAAGATGGACGCCAAGATCGTGCGGTTCGCCACTGCCAACGGCGCGATGGCGTTCAACGCCTCGACGATCGACGCGGACCTGAGCGCACCGACCGTGCCCACCGCCCTCATCGACAAGCTCGCCAGCTCGGGCCAGCAACTCCGCGATCTGCTGGGGCCGCAGATGTCGCTCAACCTTCGCGCGCGTGACTTCTCGCCCTCCGGCGGCGAGGGCACCAAGGAAGGAACACTCAGCGCCAAGTTCGTCTCGGCCAAGGCTCGCGCCGACGCCGGCGCGACCGTCCCCGGCAACTCCGCGCCCGCAACCACGCCCGCTCAGCGCGCACTGCCCACGGGGCGCGCCGGCCAGCGCGATCCCGCGCCGAATGCTGGCCCGCCCGTCGCCTCAACCAAGCCAGCGCTCGAGCAGCAGGCCTCGCTCGAGATCGCGGGCCCGGTGCGCAACGGCGCGCTCCGCGTGCAATCCAGCGCGCCGCTGAACATCTCGCTGGCGCAGTTTGATTTCGGCTCTGACACCAAGATCATGGGTATTCTGCCGCTGTTTGCAAGCGTCAAGAAGCAAGCCGGTTCATCACTCACGCCCGCGCTGCCCGCCAACGCCACGCCCGGCCTCCCCGCCTCCGCCCCGGTCATCGACACGCCGCTGACGATCACCAGCCGCGACCTGGTCCTGCCCACCGATGGCGACGTCGCCAAGCTCAACGGCATCCTGAGCGTGAACCCGGGGCGAATCGACTATATCTTCAAGCGTCAGTTCGGCCAGTTCCTGGACTCCGCCATCTTCACCGGCGCCGGCTCAGAACAGATCCCCGTGCCCGCGTTTGATATCACCATCGTCAACGGCATCGCCAGCTACCAGGATGTCGCGCTGCCGATCCGTAACTTCACCTTCAAGACCGAGGGGCGCGTGGACCTCGCCACCAGCACAGTGGACGCAGTGATCTACATCCCGACGATCGCCGCGAGCCAAGGCCTCATGAGCAAACTCAACGCCGACCTCGGCTCCGGCTTCGGCCGCATCCTCCCCGACGTCCTGACCGAGGGCACCATGATCCCCATCCGCGCCCGCGGCCCAATGAACGACCCCGCCTACTCCATCGACATCGAACTCTTCTTCAAGAACTTCGGCAAACAACTGAGCCCCAGCAAGATCATCGACGGCGTCGGCAAAGGCATCGGCGACATCCTCAACCGCGCGCTTGAGCGTAAGTGAACGGCGCGGCTGGCATCAGCGGCCAGACGCCGCGCGAGCGGTGTCTGTGACATGCTAAGCCTCAGCACTCATCGCGCAGCGCTGAACTCTCATCGCTCAATGCTCATCCCTCAGCACTCTGCCCTCAGAACGAGCAGCCGTCAAAGAAGATGCTGAAGAATAGGTTGTAATCGCCTTCGGTCACGCCGTTGTTCACAAACGGCGGGATGCCACCGCCTCCAAACGGAGGGAGCGCCTGGCCCGTGTCGTCGGCGATGTTGCAGACCGGGCCGGC
>JBBQMD010000026.1:0-39715 GCA_038328575.1 Phycisphaerales bacterium
CTGGCCGAGGTCCGCCACGCCGGCGACACCCGTCTGGAGCCCGACGCCAAGAGCCAGGTCACGATCGAATACGTTGATGGCAAGCCCGTGCGAGCGACCTCGATCGTGCTGTCGACCCAGCATGCCGCCGGCCTGTCGTCGGCCGACGTCGCAGACATCGTCAAACCCTATATCCTTGAGGTCCTGCCCGAAGGTTTCACCGACGAGAACACCGTCTGGCACATCAATCCGACCGGGATCTTCGAGATCGGTGGACCGGACGGCGACGCCGGGGTGACCGGCCGCAAGATCATCGTCGACACCTATGGCGGTGCGGCCCCGCACGGCGGCGGTGCCTTCAGCGGCAAGGACCCGACCAAGGTCGACCGCTCAGCCGCGTATATGGCCCGCTACATCGCCAAGAACGTCGTCGCGGCGGGCCTCGCCGATCGCTGCGAGATCCAGCTCAGCTACGCCATCGGCGTCGCCGAGCCCACCAGCGTCTACGTTGACTGCTTCGGCAGCGCAACCGTCAGCGAAGACAAAATCTCGAACGCCATCCGCCAGACCTTCAAGCTCAACCCCCGCGGCATCATCGAGAGCCTCAACCTCCGCACCCCGATCTACGCCGCGACCGCCAAGCACGGGCACTTCGGGCGCCCGCCGGGCACGATCACGTACAACGGCAAGAAATACGACACGTTCACCTGGGAGAAGACCGACAAGGCCGAGGCGCTCAAGGCGCTGTGCAAGTAACGCCCGCGCTCGCTCCAAGAGCGGCGCCGACACTCGCGTGACTTCATCAAGCCCCCGCCCATCCGGCGAGGGTTTTTCATTTCGCGCCGGGTTTGTCGCTGACAGGCGGGAACCCGTCGGGCATCCAACGAGGCAGATCCTTGATCGATGCGCGCGCCTCGTCGCTGGTCGGCACGCCCCAGGCCTGGAAGAAATCGCCAAGGTCGTGTCCCGCCACGCGCGAGAAGCGAACCAGCCACTGGTCGCGTTTCTGCGGCTGGGTCGCAGGCTGCTCGCCGCGGGCGATTTGGCGATACTCGCTGAACACCTTGGTGAAGGCCTCCCACCCAAACGCTCGCTGAAGCTGGATGTACATGATCAGCGCAGTGGATGGGTCGCTCTTCCATTTCCCGAAGTCGGCCTTGTCCTTCAGCAGGTGCTTGGCGGTCAGGCGCTGGCGATCATCTTCTTTCCACCACCACCCGCCGCCGACCGGCACGCCGCAGACCTTTTCCAGCGCGTGCATTGTGAAGAGGTTGACAGTGACTTCGCCTGTGCCTTCGAATGTCCAGAGGTCGGACTGGTGGTTGTGGCCCAGCTCGTGCAGCAGCCCCCACGCGTTCACGCCGCGCTCGAGGTCCGCTGCGTTCGTCATGTGGGCCGCGGCGTCCAGGTGCGTCATGATCGGATAGCCCGAGTGCATGTACCCGGCGCTGATCTGAACGTCGGCGACGTAGCGCTCCGGCCGCTTGCGATCACGATCAATCGTCGCCAGGTCCGCCGTCGCGTCGCTGACACGGTTCCACCACGCCATCAGGCGCGTTGGGTCGTCCAGCTCGCGGATCGCGTCACTGGGCAGCGTCAGAATGATCTTGCCGCTCTCAAGCTCCGCCCACGCCCCGGCCAGCGCGCGCTGGATCTTCCAGTCGCTCTCGCTCGTCACACCAAGCACGAAACGCGGCGACTCAATCCCGCCCCCGATCGTGACCGGCCCGGTGCCGACGGCGCCGCCATCGGGCATCACGACATAGATCGGCCCGCCGAACGCGCTGGCCAACTCGATCGATTCGGCGTTGATCGCGGCGCTCACGACGATCTGCGGGGCACGGTCCCACGAATCGTGATGCCAGTTCTCGTCGGTGTGACAACCGATCTGCGCCCGCAGCCCGAGCTTCGCGGCCGCGGGCGTCACGCTGAACCGGATCACCTCGCCCGGCGGAGCGTACAGCCCCGTGCCGCGCCAGCCGTCGGCCGAAGTGTCAAACGTCATCTGGCGCTGCACGCGGGGAACGTCCTTGCCGACCAATCCGGGAAACGTCGCGCTGGACCGGTGCGCTCGAACCTCCGACGCCTTCAGCCCCTCCATCCGCGTCAGTTGCAACGCGAGGATCACACGGTCCAGCCCGCGGCTCCAATCCAAGGGCGACTCTTTGCTCGGCGCCAGCCCATCGCCACGCTCAGCAAGCAGGCGCTCAAGACGCGGCGCCAGAGATCGATCATCACGCGGCGCTGCCTTGGCACCCAGCTCCACCGCAACCGTCGCCTGTTTCACCCGCGCCAGTTCCTTGCCCTTGAGCTTCGGACGCTTGGCACCATTCTCCAGCGGCGGGCTTGGCTGCTCTTGCGCCAGCAACACCTCCAGCCCGGCCAGCGCGTTGAGCGCTTCGAGTGACGCGTCATCGGTCGCCAGGAAACCGTTGTTACTCGTTCGATCAAGCGAGCCGTCGGCCCACGCGATCCCCGCGCCAGCGAGAAGCCGATTGCCCGGGTGTTCGCTCAACCGCTTTCCGTCGTTGAGTTGGAGCCATCCCCACCCCAGCCCGGCCATGATGAGCCCGCCTCCCCGCCGCACGTGCTCGCGCAGCGCGCTCGACGCTGGCTCGCTCAAGGCCCCTTGGCCCAGCGCGATCACATCGCAGCCCTTGATCGCTTCCGCACTCAATCGCGCACCCTTGAGTTGCCGCACGTCAAAGCCCTGCTCCGTCACCCACGCGCCAAGGGTGTCGAGGTTGACCAGCCCCACCGTGAGGCGCGAACGCTCACCCGCCCGCGTACCCGTATCTCCTCCCGCCCACGCGATAGAGTTCCGCATCAGCACGCCCGTCTGCCCCACGCTGAGTGTGCCGCGGTCCAGATAGCCCGTGTGGCCAAAGGCGACCACGCGCCCGGAGTCCAGCGCTGCCGCCGCGACGACCGGCGCTCGAACGCCCCGAAACTCCCCGCCGACGATCGTCGTCGCGCGATCGCCAAACACAGCCAGCGGCCCGGGCACGCCCGGTGCGCCGATTTCCGTCACGCCCGCGAGCAGGCTGGCTCGCACGACAGCCGAATCCCACGGGCCATTTGACGAGGTGTTCGCGATTTGAGGCGCGGGCGCGTCGCCGCCGGGCGCCGCGCCGACCGGTGAGGAGCCGAAGCCCGCCACGCAGAGCACACACGCCAAGACACATGTCCGGGTCAATCGAGAGCGGCAAGATCGCAATCGCGTGTTCGTCATGGTGGATGCTCCTACTCACCCGGGCCCGGCGACACCGTTCGCCCGTCGCCCGCGTATCCTTGCGCCCGGCACCAGTTTCGCAGATCCGCACCTTCCACACAAGGATCGCCACATGTCCAGCCTCGCCTCGGCCCCCAGCGCACTCAACGGCAAGCTTCTCGATGTCCGCTCAACCCTCGCTGGCCAGGCCGACTCGCTCCTGAACTTCAACGCGCCCAAGATCTCGCGCGACAAGATCCACGTCCCCGGCCCGGACTTCATCGATCGCGTCTTCTCGCAGACCGATCGCAATGTCCCCACGCTCCGCAACTTCCAGACCATCCTGAATCACGGGCGCCTCGGAGGCACCGGCTACGTCTCCATCCTCCCGGTTGATCAGGGCATCGAGCATTCCGCCGGCGCGTCCTTCGCGCCCAACCCCGAGTACTTTGACCCCGAAAATATCGTCAAGCTCGCGATCGAAGGCGGCTGCAACGCCGTCGCCAGCACCATCGGCGTCCTGGCCAGCGTCAGCCGCAAGTACGCCCACAAAATCCCATTCCTCGTCAAGTTCAACCACAACGAGATGCTGACGTACCCCAACGTCTTCAAGCAGTCATACTTCGGCTCGGTGCGCCAGTGCTACGAGATGGGCGCGCTGGCGGTGGGCGCGACGATCTACTTCGGCAACGACTCCTGCCGCGATGAAATCGCGTACGTCTCAGACATGTTTGAAGAGGCCCACACCTACGGCATGGTCACCGTGCTCTGGTGCTACACCCGCAACAACGCCTTTAAGGTCAAGGGCGCAGATGGCAAGAGCACCGACTATCACACGAGCGCCGACCTTACCGGCCAGGCCAACCACATGGGCGCGACCATCAAGGCCGACATCATCAAGCAAAAGCTCCCCACCAACAACGGCGGCTACGCCGCCATCAACTCCGGCGGCTCCGCCTATGGCAAGTGGGACAAGCGCGTCTACACCGACCTCGCCGGCTCCGATGAGTCCGGTCACGGCGGGCACCCCATCGACCTGTGCCGCTATCAGATCCTGAACAACTACATGGGGCGCGTCCCACTCATCAACTCCGGCGGCGAATCCAAGGGCGCAGGCGACCTCGCCGAAGCCGTGGGCACCGCCGTCATCAACAAGCGCGCCGGTGGCATGGGCCTGATCTCGGGTCGCAAAGCTTTCCAGAAGCCGTTGAACGAGGGTGTCAAGCTGCTGCACGCTGTGCAGGACGTGTACCTGGACAAGAGCGTCACAATCGCGTGAGCTTCCACATCCAGCGCGTTGGCACCGCACGCCCCGCGCCGCGACACCACCCGCACATCAACTCTTCGACGCTCTCTCCGCTCACGTCAGCCACCCGCCCCAGTCGATACAACCCAGCATCGCGGCGGAGCCGCGCGCCCTCAGTGATTCCGGAGGAATCCATGCCCGAAACGCCCCGCCACGCCCTGACGCAAGCCTTGCCCCTCACCCCCAGAATCGCCCGCGCGACTGCCGCGCCCGCCGCGCTACTCATCGCGCTGACGATCGCGCTCGCGGCGGTTGCCGGATGCTCGAGCGCAGACTCGCCAAGCGCCGCCGCGCACGCGTCAGACGCAGCCACACTGGCGACGCCGGAGACGCCCGAGTCGCAGTTCGCCGCGGCCGCGAAGTCGCTGGATGGCGTCTACGCAGACACAACCAACACGCGTGCATCGACCGGCGCAAAGCGCGCCCCCGCGCCGCCGCCGCCCGTCGCCTCCACAGCCGCCGCCACGCCGGCCCGCCGCGATGCGTCGCGGCCCCCCGCCCGCGCCGCGACGACCGAGCCCGCGTCTCCCTCCGCATCCTCGCCACACGCTGCGCCCGACGCGCCCGAGTTCGACGCCAACAGCGCCCCCGCGCTCAACGCGATGACCGAGGACAACACAGGGCCCAGGCTCGACGACCCGGACCAGCCGGAAGCCTCCCCCGCCATCATCGCTCCAAGCCCAGTGCCAGCCCCCGCGCCCCCCACGCGTTCGCCCGCGCCGCTCGAAACGACAGCACAAAAGCGCGAGCGCCTCATCACCGAGCTCGCGGCCATCCCGCCCACACCCACCACCCCCGCCGGACCGCGGGCGCTTGCCGACTCGCTGCGCTCGCTCCTCTGGCGCAGCACGATGCAGAGCGAGCCAACATATTCAACAGCGATGGCCGCACGCTCTTTCGCCAGCCGCGCCGCAACCCTCCGCTTATCGCTCGACCCCGCAGACATGCGCGCCGTTGACGCCGCGGATGTCCTGCTTCGCGATCTCGCGGCCGCCACCGACCGCGACCGCGTCAAAAGCGCGATCACCGAAGCCCACGCCGCGCTCACCAGCGCCGACACCCTGAGCATCCGCGTTGCGCAGCTCTGCACCCGCGTCGAGTCCTACGGGCGCTTCACGCCGATCGCCACCACCACGCTCCCCGCCGGCAAGCCGCTGGCCGTGTTGCTCTACACCGAGGTCGACGGCTTCACCAACGCGCAGGCCACCGAGACGCCGGGCTTGGGTGGCGCGAGCGACCGGTTCACGATCCAACTGAGCCAGGAGCTCGCGCTTTATTCCGAGATGGGCACGGTCGTGTGGGCGGCACATCGCCAGTCACTGAAGGAAGAGTCGCGCAACCGGCGTCGCGACTATTTCACGACCCAGCGCGTGGAGCTTCCGGCCTCGCTCGCGCCGGGCAAGTACGCGCTCAAACTCACGCTGCGCGATGAGCTGAGCAGCGCCGTCGCCGAGCGCACGATCGACCTGACGTTTGTCGCCGGCGAAATGCCGAAAAAATAGTTCGTCGTCGCAAACGCGAACCCGGGGGGAACCCCCAAAGTGGACCCGCCGAAAGCCGGTTTCCACCAATCCGCCGCCCAACATTCCGAGAATATGTGATCAAGTTTTAGGGACTTGACTCGCCGCGGCTTCCAGAACAGGTATCTTCATGTCATCTGGCGGTGCCGGGCCCACGGCCGTGCCCCGCCCAACAATTTGAGGAGAGAGACATGAATCGTCATATGGATCGTTCTCGTTTGGCCGCCGCGCTGATCGCGTGTGCGGGTCTGTCATCAACCGCTCTGGCCCAGACCGGGAGCAACATCGTGCGCGACCTGCGTCCGATGGTGAGCGTTTCGCTTTCGCGGCCCATCCCGTTCGCGCCGACACCGCAAATCGCCCTCGGCATTTACGACACCGGCGCGCCGGCGGTCTTCGTGCCCCCGGGCACGAACTCGCTTTGGGGGATGCCCACTGCGCCCGCCGGTGGGAACTTCTTCCAGAACTTCGGTCGAGCGGGGATCGGTTCAAACCTCAATATCGGCGGAATTCTCGGCGGCAGTTTCGGCGGCCCCGAGGTCGTGAACGCGGGCTTCCAGACGCAGACGTTCTCGGCGACCGCCAATCGTGCGAACACAGCGCCCGTATCACAGACGCTGACCCCGGCCGTCAACTGGTACAACGGGCGGTTCAACAACTTGATCATCGGCACCAGCTTTTTAGGTGGCGGCGCGAGCGCCAGGCCTCTCGTCGGAGCTGTTGACCCGATCAACGGTGGCTACGCGCCGTTCCAGTTCGGGACCAGTAACGCCAACGCCGCCATGGCAGGCGTGACCGCCGACGCGAACATCCTGACCGAGAACTCGTTTACGAGCGTGAACATGTTTTCGCCCGGCGTCGATCTCCCTCTGCCGTTGGGCGGTTCCGTCTATGTGCCCAACCCGCGCGTGCCAACCGTCAATCAGAACACGAATCCGAACTTCATGTTTGCCCTGACGATGCAGGCGCAGCGGTCAAACTACAACGCGGCGGGGTTGATCACCGGTAACTTCGCATCGCCCGATGGGTTCAACACCTACACCGGCGCTGCGAACACCAACGGCGTGTCCCTCAACGCTCGCCCGTTCGTTCAGATCAACGCCGCAGAGCAGACGCTCCTTGGCGTCGGACAAAACGGCGGCGGCGGCGTCGCCAACGGCAGCCAAGCTCCCACCGGCCTCTACTTGGCCGACACCGGCGCGCCCTCAACGCGCGCTCCGTCAGTCGCAAACCCAACCGGTCTGCTCGGAACCAACTTCTTCAACGGCTTCGGTCAGTACTGGGATTTCTCCGCCAACCCCGGCAACGGCAACCAGCCCACGCTCCTGTTCTTCGGCCCGCGCCTCCAAGGCGATCGCGACCTTGTTTCTACCGGTGCGCTGATCACCGTTGACCGCCTCTCGGTCGGCCTCGATCGCACCGGCGTCAACCAGTACACGACCTTCGGCCGCCCCGCCATCAACATCCCCGCCGGCGGCAACAACCCCGACGGCAGCGTCAACGCCAACGGCACGCCCATCGCCGCCACCACTGGCACCTTCAACGCCACCACCATCTTCCGCACGCACATGACCCAGTCCAACGCTGGGTACATCTCCGGCGCTGAGGCCCTTGGCCTCCAAGGCGCAACCGTCGCCAACCTCGGCGACTCCATCACCTCGCTCAGCGTCGGCGGCGAGCGCATCGCGCAGCGCTCCACCATCTACTTCTCCGTCGATCGCGCCTCGCAGGGTGAGGCCGGTGGTCAGGTCGTCTTCGTGCCCGGCCTCGGCACCATCGCGGTCGGTTCCAATGGTTTCGGCGGAGGCGTGGCAGGTCAGCGCGCACTGGGCCAGCACGCCGCCGACATCTTTCAGGCCGACAACGGCGCCCGCCCCAGCGCGCTCAACCCCGGCTCACAGAATCCGATTTTCGTCAACGCTGGCGGCAACGTCCTCCGTTACAACCAGGATGTCATGGGCCTCGCCGGCAACGCCGGCCCGCTGGCGAGCGCCGCCGGCTGGGGCAATGAAGACAACCTGCGCGACTTCGATCTCCGCTCGATCGACGGCATGATCGCCGCCAACGCCGCGACCACCATGCGCAACCTCGACCCGGTCATCCGCACCCCCGGCGATACTCACAACCCCGGCAGCGCCCTGGGCGTCGCCGCCCGCTCTGACGTCCTTGGCCAGAACTTCAACACCTTCATCACGCTCGACACCGGCTCAGTGACGCTCACCGCCAACGGCTGGTCCGCCGCGGACATCCTCCGCAACAACACCGCCGCCAATGGGCCCGGCATCCGCCAGTTCGCCGCCGCCGCCACCATCGGCCTCGGCGCCGGCAACGCCATCGACGGCATCGCCATGCAGCGCGTCGGCCTCCTGGCCAACCTCCCGCTCGTCGCTGGCACGACCTTTAACGCCAGCTTCTTCGCCGTCAACGGCTACGTCGCCCTCGACAGCTTCATCCCCTACGGCGGGCTCCTGCAGGACTTCGGCGGCATCGATATCTTCTCCGGCTTCAACGCCGACACCATGCTCTTCTCGCTTGCCCCCGGCTCCACGGCGCTCGCCTTCTTTGATGTCATCCTCAACCGCAACCTCTCCGCCGCCGACATCTTCATCACCGACTTCGACGGCACCTTCCAGCTCTACGCCGCCGCCGAGAGCATGGGGCTCTTGGCCTCTGACAACATCGACGGCCTTGACGTCATGCCCATTCCCACGCCCGCGTCGCTCGTGCTTCTGGCCCTCGGCGGCGCACTCGCGTCACGCCGTCGTCGGCAGGCCTGATCGATCCAAGTCTCCAATCACTTCAGCCCCCGCAACCCGCCCGCACAGGGCGGGTTTTTCTTTGGTTGCTGGCAACCTGGAAGTTGAGCGATTCCGTACGAGCGACTTTGACCCGCGCCAGAGGGAAACGTGCGGGGTCCGCGGGCTCCGGTGAAACGAGCGCCAGCTCTGGCGTGCAAAGACCGACCGGTTGAACGAGATCCATTCCAACCCCGGCATTCTTGGCGGGACGCCGTGCTTCGCTGGCACTCGTGTACCCGTGGCGTCGCTCTTCGATCACCTTCAGCGGGGCTACACGATCGATTCGTTCATCGCCCATTTCCCCACCGTCAAACGCGCTCAGGTGGAAGCGCTAGTGAACAACGCCAAGAAATAGTTGCAGGTGGCCCGCATCTCCGAGGCGGGGGCATGCGCCTCTGAGCGCCACCAACCACCTCTCCACCGCCAATCACTTCAACAGTGTTGAGCTTCGATGGCTCACTCGGAGCCCGCCCCGTCACTGCTGCTCAATCGCCACCCGCGCCGGCATGTCCTCCAGCGGCCCCCACCACACGATCTGCCAATCCTTGCTGATCGCCGTTCGCTGCGGGTCGAGCGCCGCGATCGAGCCCACAGCGTATCCGCCCTGCTGCCCGTTGGCACCCCGCACCTCTTCGCCCCCTGACGAATACGCCCGCGCCTCGACCCGCCAATACTCGCACGTCAGCGAGAAACACGCGTCCAGCCGATCGCGCTCGGGAGATTTCAGCTCCGATGCGATCGTCGCCGCGAGAAGTTTCTCAAAGCTGTTGATGGGCGATTTCTGACGAGCCTCAAGCACCGCATCGGCAAACGCCTGCGCGTTGGCGTCCTTGCTGACCGCCTGCGCAAGCGCCACCAGCACCTCGCGCGGCGCGCTGTTGATGTGGACTCGCGAAGGCCCGCGATCACGGATCAGCGTGTTCGATGTCGTCGGGTTGTCGCGAGCGATCATCATCGACGCTCGATTGAAAATCTCCGCCACCGACACGTCGCGCACCGATTCCTGAGCCGTGCGCCGACGCACGCGCCCCTGCTCGTCATAGAGCCGCACGCGCAGGCTCCCGCCGCCATCGGCCGCCATGTCAAAGCCCAGCGTGCTGCCCTGCACAAACGAGTTGGCCTGCGGCAGCTTGAACGCGCTGCCCCACCAGCGCAGGAACTCCGTCAGCCCCGCCTGCGTGTGATACATCGCATACTCATTCGTCTGCCGGCGTAGCGCCAGGCGCAGCGATGTCGATCGCTCTAGCAGCAGCACAATAACCATCGTGCTGACCAGCCCCACTAGCATCACCAGCGGGAGCGCAAACGCGCGCGCACGGCGGCAGCGCTTCACGGGCGGCTCCCGGGCGAGGCCCCGTTGTTCCCGCGGATCGCATCGCGATTGGCGCCCTTGTCAACCGGCGCTGGCCCCGACGCGCGCGACGAGCCTGAAGAGAAGCCCGAACGCCGCTCTTCATTCGCCCGCGGCGTGTTGCCGTTCGCCCCGCCCGCTGGCGCCTCATCCTCATCAAGGCCCGCAAATCGCTGCTCGCTCGAACGCGGCTCAACCCCCGTCGTCCACCCGATCTCAAACATCCATCGCACCCGCCGCCCGCCCTCAAGCGTCAGCTCCACCTCCGCATACGCCGGCAGCTCGCGCTTCTCGGTGATCGACACCGTGCTCACCGCCTCAAGCCTTTGCGTGTCAGCGTTCGTCTTGTAAAACTGCGTGCGCATCGACGCGACGTTGTGACACAGCGTCACCCGCCCGAGCGCCCGCTCGCCAGTGAGCGATTGCACCTCGTCGCCCAGCGGGTACACCTCCCAGACCAGATCTGTGCCGCCGGCGCTGCGACTGCCCGAGCTGTTCCCTTCCTTGCCAGTGCCAGCGGTCTGGCGCGGGCGAAGCACGAACGCCCCGCGCGTCATCGCAAACTGCAAGCCTGACTCGTTCCCGCCCGGCACCGCCACGGGCGGCTCGGCCACCAGGATCTCCATCCCCCCGCTGCCCATCAGACTGATTCGCGGCCGCGAGCTGACATCCGCCGGGTCGCGCCGCCGTCCGTTGAAGTCACCGAAGCCCGCGCTCTTGGCGCCGTCTCCCGCGCCGTCTCCGCCGCCGCTACCGCCGCCGCCGCCGCTACCGCTGCCGCCTTTGCCGTCCGTTGCGCCCGGCGCGCTGACGCGCCCGGCGATCACCGTGAGCGTTGAGTCTGCGACGGTCGCGCTTGAGGCTTCACGCGAACGCGAGTTGTCAAACGCTCCGCCCGCCGCCGGGCGTCCAGCGTTCGTCCCGCCCGCGGCACCAGCGCGGCCGGATGCGTCGTCGCCCGCCTCGCCGTCCGCCGCCGCCGCCGCGGGCAAGCTGGGGCGCGCGCCATCGGAGACGACCACCTGCCGGAACGCGCGCTGCAGCGCCTTCTGAGCCGCGGCCATGTCCACCGCCTGCTGATACGACACGCGCGAGTTCTGCTCCACACGCTGTATGCCCAGCAGCAGCGCAAATACCGTCCCGATCACCATCAACCCCAGCAGCGTCGCCAGAATCGCTTCGACAAGGGTGAAGCCACGCCGAGCGCGCCGCGCCCGCCCCGCCGAAGCCGCCCGAGTTGGAAGAGCATTCATCATCGGTTTGGCCCGCGATCAAAGCCCGACGGCCGCGAACGCCGCTCGCCCGGGCGAGCTGGCGCGCTCCCCGGCGCAGTTGCGGGTGCGCCCGCCGAGGCGGGCGGGGCGTTGTTTGCGCCCCCCAAGATCCCGCTCATGTACTGCGACGTGCGCCCCGCGTCCTTGGCAAGGCGCCCGAGCGAATCGGGGTTGCCGGTCATCCGAGCCTGCGGGTTGTGCGTGCGGCGGAGCTCCGCCAGTTCAACCCCTCGCACCGCGCCGCCGATGCCGTCGGGGATGCCCTCGTACACATGAACGACGATGAGCCTTTGCGCTTTCAGCAGGCTGGCGGCAGGCCCATCGGTCGGTGCTTTTACCGCGGAGTCTTCCGGAACGTCGATCGTCAGCGGGAGGGTCGTCAGCTCCCACCGGAACAAATACGTGCCATCGTCATAAGGCAGATCCCTTTGCGGGAGCGACGAGTCATCATCGAGCCACTGCAACACCAGCCGGTTGGCCACCTCGTGAGCCGCGACGCGCTGCTTGCCCAGCTCCGCCGATTTCTGCAAATGCGTGACCGCCGACGCGACGCTGACTGCGACCATGGCCAGCAGCACCGTCGAGAGCACGGCCTCCAAGATCGACACGCCGCGGGGCTTTCGCATTGAGCATCTCCGACTGCGCGTTGACTTCACCACTGTCCGGCCGCCCGGTGGATAAGCGTTATTGCGTGGGCTGGTTCGTCGGGTCCATGTTCCACACGTTGATGTTGTCCTGGCCGCCCATCTCGCCAGACTTGCCGGTGCTCAGCAGATCAAACGGCTGCTCGTTGTTGCCGGTTGTTCCCTGCGAGCGGTAGACGAAATCGCGCTTCCACTCGTCCTTGGGAACCTTCTCAAGGTACTTGGGCACCAGGGCGGTGAGCGTCTCGGGGTACGACGCGTTATCCATCTGATACTGCTGCAGGCTCGACTTGATCATCGACATGCGCGAGATGGTGTTGGTGCGCCGCGCGCGATCCAGGTTCGAGCTGACCGCGACGATGCTGATGGTCGCGATCATGCCGATGATCAGCACGACGAGCATCATTTCCAGCAGCGTGACGCCGCGACGCCCGCCCGGCACAGAGCCTCTGACCGAGGCGACGGGGCGACGATTGTTCATGTATTGCATAAGACAGCCCTCGTAATCATGCGCCAGATGAACGCCATCGGAGCGCCTGCTACCGCACACTCTGCCTCGCGTTCGACCTGCCCGCGAACAGCGAGCAGAGTTTCTACACCGAGCGCGCCCCACGGTTGCCGCGCAAGCCGCACAATCTCCCCCACCACGCGCACTATCAGGGTACGCAGCGTCCAAGAACCATCGCCACCAGCGACCAGCACCCGGGCCGCGCCCACGCCCCGCCCGCCCCACATCGACCGAACACTCCGCCCCATAACCTAGTCTCCAGCTCGGAGCCGAAGAAAACCGGCCCGCCGCCGAGGAAATTCTGACGAGTCCGGCCGCCGCCGCTGGCGTGCCGCCCCCCATGATTTATGTTCAAGGGCCGGCGAGGGTTGTCTTGGACCATCCTGACTCCTGTGTGTGCGAACGCCCGCCGCTTCAACGCGGCGGGCGTTCGGCTTTTTGAAGCAGAGTGCCGAGCGATGAGTGCTGAGTGGGAAGGCAGGCAGGCCGCGATATCTTATAGAAGACCTGACCAGGGACATCTTCTAGAAGACCAAGCGCTGGCGCTTGGTCTCGGTTCTCTGCTCAGCACTCAGCACTCATCGTTCAGCACTCTGACTTTCCCGCTGCGACTGAGTCTCATCTCGCTCGCCTTTCTCTCCCAAAGCGCTATGCTTCCACGATGGCGATGAACTCTTCCTCAGTCGAGTCAGTCGAGTCAGTCGAAAACGAGCCGGGCGCTCCGAGCGACCCGAGCTGCGCGTGTACGGGCGGCAAAGCGTGCCCGACGGTGAGTCTGTGCGGGCTGCGGCCCGGCCAGGGCGGCGTGATTGCCTCTGCGGATCTGGCGGCGGACGACGCTTCATTGCTCGCGGCCATGGGGCTGGCGGTCGGCAGCCGGGTGGTGATGTGTCGCGTGGGAGAGCCTTGCATCGTTGCGGTGGTGAGCGGGATCACGGCGCACGAAGGGACCGAGTCGTGCCGCTGTGCGTCGAGGATTGGCCTGGCGCGGCCGCTGGCGTCGAAGATTCAGGTCACGCCGCTGACGCAGTCGTGACGAGGCGATCGGCTCATCAGGGCGAGCGTGTGGAGCCGGGGCCATGAGCGAGAGCGTGCCGTTGATTCGTGGGACGCAGGGCTTGACGACTGACGCGCGAGGTCAGGCGGGGGCAATCGATCATTCGACCAGCGACGAGCGGTTGCTGGCGCGGGTCGCGCTGCTGGGCAATCCGAACACCGGCAAGACCACGCTCTTCAATCGTCTGACCGGGCTCACGCACAAGACCAGCAACTTCCCGGGCACGACGCTCGACGCGCGGACCGGGCGGGTGACGACGCGCGGGGCCGATGCTGGAGTCTACATTGACCTGATCGACCTGCCAGGCGTGTACTCGCTGGAGCTGCGCCAGCCCGAGGCCGATGTGGCGCGCTCGGTGTTGAACGGCGAGCTGGCACCCGCGGGGATCAAGGCGCAGGTTCCCGACGGCATCCTGATCGTGCTGGACGCGACGAATCTTGGACGCAACCTCGTGATGGTCGGCGAGGCGCTGCGACGCCGCCTGCCCACGGTCGTCGCGGTCAACATGATCGACCTGGCGGAGAAGCGCGGGCTGCGGGTTGACACCGGCGCGCTGTGCAGTGAGCTTGGGTGCCCGGTGCTGGCGATCAGCGCCCGGAGCGGGCGGGGCGTGCAAGACCTGGTGGACACGCTCGCGCGCACGCTGCGCGCCGAGACCGTCCCGACGCGCACCGCGCCCGGTACAGATATAGAACTGCGAGCGTGGGCCGAGCGCGTGGTGGTGAGCGCCACCAGCGGCCCGAGCGAGTCCGTCGGGCGCACGTTCAGCGACCGCGCCGACCTGGTGCTCACACATCCGGTGCTCGGGTTCACGGTCTTTGCGCTCGTGATGACCGGTTTGTTCGGCGCCATCTTCACTCTGGCGCAGTACCCGATGGGCTGGATCGAGCAACTCTTCAGCCAGCTCGGCGGGGCGGTGGATTGGGTGTGGTCGCTGGGCGGGTGGGAGCATGGGCTGATGCACGATCTGCTCAAAGACGGCGTGATCGCGGGCGTGGGGAGCACCGTGGTGTTCCTGCCGCAGATCTGTTTGTTGTTCTTCTTGATTTCGCTTCTGGAGGACACGGGCTATCTAGCGCGGGCGGCGTTTGTGATGGACAGGGCCTTACGACCATTTGGCCTGCCCGGGCATGCGTTTGTGCCGCTGTTGAGCAGTCATGCGTGTGCGCTGCCGGGGATCATGAGCGCGCGGTGCATCCCGGATTCGCGCGAGCGGCTGGCGACGATTCTGGTCGCGCCCTTCATGACCTGCTCGGCGCGATTGCCCGTGTACGTTTTGCTCACGGGGCTGTTGTTCAAGGACTCGCCCTGGCTTGGGGGCGCGGCGTTCGTGGGGTGTTATGCGCTGGGGATTCTGGCGGGGATGTTCAGCGCGCTCTTGGTGCGGCGGACGATCCTTCGCGGGAGCGCTCGCCCGATGGCGCTAGAGCTGCCATCATACAAGCTCCCCAGCATGCGCAACGCGCTGGCGACGACGATCGAGCGCGGGCTGATGTTCGTCAAGAAGGCGGGCACCGCGATCCTGGCGATCTGCATCGTGCTGTGGTGGCTCGGCTCGTTTCCAAAGGTCGGTGCGCCGCAGCAGTCGACGGAGCTGCGTCAGTCGGTCAGCACGCTTGCGGACAATGACGCGGCGCCGATCGAGGCGCGGCGCCAACTGGGGGGCGATACAACCGCGCAGGTCACGGCGGGCGATGTTCGCGCTCGCGCAGACCGCATGGAGCACGCCTATGCCAAGGGCGAATCCTTCTTAGGCGTCATCGGGCGCGCTGTCCAGCCGGTCTTCGCGCCGCTGGGGTATGACTGGCAGCTCACGGTGGGTGTCGTCGCGAGCTTTGCGGCGCGCGAGGTGTTTGTCAGCACCATGAGCGTGGTCATCGCGGGCGAGGAAGAGGGCGACGACGAGGCGCGAAACCAGACACTGCGCCAGACGCTTGCGAGCGCCACGCGTTCGGACGGCGTCACGCCGATCTTCACGCCGGCGACGTCCTGGAGCTTGCTGGTGTTCTACGTGCTGGCGATGCAGTGCCTGCCGACGCTGGTCGTCACGGCGCGCGAGGCCGGGCACGCCAAGTGGGCGCTGCTGCAACTGGGGTGGATGACGCTGGTTGCGTATGCGGGGGCACTGGCGGCGTATCACATCGCCGGCGCACTGCTATCGTGAACCGCGATGTCGATCCCTTATCAAGATTGGCAGTTCTGGGCGACGACGCTGCTGGCGCTCGGGGCCGCGGCGTACTTGCTGCGCAACGTACTGCCGGTGCCGTACTTCAGCCGACGCGCCCGGGCGCGTCGCCAGGAGAAGCCGGCGAAGTTGACGGTGAGCGCGAAGAAGCCGGAGTGAGGCTCACGATCGCGAGCGTCACTGGGCGCTGCCGACGAGATGTCCGTTCGTCGGGAATCTTCGCAACGCCGCGAGCAACTGCTCGATCTGCACGTGCGGGGGCATTTGCATCAGGCGGCGCCGGAGGGCGGTGACGGTTTTGAGGTCGGCCTCGGGGATGAGCAGGTGCTCTTTGCGGGTGCCGCTGGCGGAGAGGTTGATGGCGGGAAAGAGACGGCGCTCGGCGATTTTGCGATCAAGCACGAGCTCCATGTTGCCCGAGCCCTTGAACTCCTCGAAGATGACCTGATCGCCGATCGAGCCGGTATCAACAAGGCAACTGGCGATGATGGTGAGGCTGCCGGCCTCCTCGGTGTTGCGGGCGCTGCCGAAGATCTGACGCGGGACTTCCAGGGCTTTGGCGTCAAGCCCGCCGCTAAGCGTGCGCCCGCTGGAGGCGTAGCGTCGCGAGAGGTTGAATGTGCGGCCCAGGCGTGTCAGGGAGTCCATGACCACGACGACGTGGCGCCCCGCCTCGACCATGCGACGGCAGATGGCGATGCACTGCATGCTCACAGCGATGTGGCGTTCGACGCCGTGATCGTTGCTGCTGGCCATGACGACGGCCTTGGGGTTGCCTGATGCGTCATTGCCGAAGGAGGCGAAGGTGCGTCGGAAATCGGTGACTTCTTCGGGGCGCTCGTCGATGAGCAGGCCGATCACCATGCACTCGGGGGAGTTGTGGGTGATCGCGCGGGCGATGTCCTTCAGCAGCGTGGTCTTGCCCGCCTTTGGGGGCGAGACGATCAGCGCTCGCTGCCCACGCCCGATCGGGCAGAAGAGATCGATCAGGCGGCACGAATCCGGGCAGCCGGGATACTCCATCGTCAGGCGCGGCTGCGGATCGATGCTCGTCAGCTCTTCCCAGGGCTTGATCAACGGCGCAGTGGCGGGGTCAAAGCCCGGGACCAAGAGCGGCTCGGGCGGGCGCGTGGGGCCGGGGCCTTGGGAGTGTTGGTTGTTGTGGCTGTTATTGTGCGGAGGGTGGGGGTGCGCGCCACCACCGGGCGATTGGCCCGGAGCGTTTGCGTGCGGTGAAGAAGACTGTTGCTGGTAGCCGCCATTGCGGCCGCGCCGAGATCGACCGGTTCTCACGGTGTCCCCTGTGGAGCGATTGACCCGATTTCCAGAGCACGAGCACGGTCCGTCGCGCACGCGGTGGGAGTCAAAGCACTCTGAAGTTGAGCCGCGAGCCGCCGGGAGGGCGATCGTTCGCGGGAGTGACAGAGTCTATCACCGTCGGCGGCGTGACGCGTAGACGACGGCGAGGGCGAGCAAAGCGCCGGCACCCGGCGCCGGGATGACGGGCACTTCGGGCGGTGGCGGCTCACCACCACCACCGCCGCCACCACCACCACCACCGCCCCCGCCTCCGCCTCCGCCTCCGCCGCCGAAGCTTGGTGCGGGTGGGTTGCTGCCGACGCCAGAGCTCCCGCCGAAGGAGGTGGCGCCATCGCCGGAGGGGCCGAACATACCGCCCAGCAGCCCGTCATCAAGGTTGAAGCTGAAGAGCTCGACGGCGACATTATCGATACCCCAGATTGCGCTGCCGTCGCTGGGCAGGCCGGTGCCCTCAAACTCGATGACCATGTCCGGCGAGGCGTGTCGAATGGTGAAGACGAGGCGGTAGACCGAGTCACCACCCACGCGCTGGTAGCCCAGGGTGTTGGCGGTGTAGGCGCCGCTTCCGGGGACGCTGGAGACCTCGATCTCGGAGGCGTAGGGATATGACTGCGACGCGCCGGGCGCGCCCTCGTTGGCGAATGTCGAGTCCAGCACGATGCGCCGACCATCGACGATGATCGTGATTTTCTGCGGCTCCGCGCTGGCGTTGCCCTTCCAATCGCCGACGATGATCAGATCCAGCGCGATCACGGCGTGCGAATGGTCCGCCAGCGATGCGAGTTTCAGCGTCACCTTTTCGGACGCGAGCTGCCCGAGGAATGTCTCGCCTGAGGGCGTGGTCGTGAGCGTCGCGATTGACCACTCATCACCCGGGGGCGAGTTGAACGCGGCTTGATACGCCGGCGTTGCGAAGGCCGCGGCGGGCAGGGCGCAGGAGATCGCCAAGGCGGCAAGCGCCGCCCGTGCCCCGCGTTGCGGGGCGAGAGTTCGAGCAGACATTTTCGACACTCCTCTGGAAAACTGTTCCGACGGGTGGAGACAGACTGAGTCTGCCATCCGCGGGCACGTCGGGCCAGTGCGACGGTTCGTCGCAGATCAAGCAACCTCGGATCGTGACATCTATGCCGCGTGCGAGGCGAGTCGTGTGGTGCGGGGCACGGTTCTCGGCGCGTGCCCCACAATCTATTCGAGCGCAAGCGCCCCATCGGTTGCAAAAGAAAGCCGCCTGCGATGGGGCAGGCGGCTGATGGTTGAGTTCGGGTCTGATTATCAGACTGACAGGGGCGCGGGCCCCGTGTTCAAGCGGTGGCTTGCGCGCTGCGAGGCGTGCGCGGGCGTCGCCAAGCTGGTGCCCCGCGGGTTATTGGAAGAAGACGCTGAAGAAGAGGTTGTAATCGCCTTCGGTGACGCCGTTGTTTGGGGCGTTGGGCGAGCCGGGCAGGGGTGTGCCCTGGTCGTCGGCGATATCGACGACGGGGTTGGCGTCAAAGAAGTTGGAGAAGAAGGCGTTGTAATCACCTTCGGTGACACCATTGTTTGCGATGCCAGCGCTGGGGGGGATGTTGCCCTGATCGTCGGCGATGTCGGCGGGGCTGAGCTTAGCGCCGGCGCTGGGGAGCGTCGTGTTGCTGATGATCGTCGTGCTGCTGGGCGCGATGATGTTCGCAGTGAGGATCACGTTGGCGTTGGGGCCGGTGCTGAATGGCGGGGGCGGGAGCTCAAACGGGAACGGCACACCCGGCGCCGGCGGGATCACCTGCGTGGTGTTGGTGGGGACGTTGATCGACAGGGCGATCGTCTGCGCGCCGGGCGCGCCGGCGCTTACCGTGCCGGTGACTGTTGCGATGGTCTGGCTCGAGGTGACACTGGAGGACCCTTGCAGATCGACGGTGGCCTCGAGCGTGCAGGGAACGTTGAGCGAGAAGGTGTATGAGCCGCCGGCGCCGGGCGTAAGCGCGCCGACCACCGGGGAATCCTGGCGGAGCGTGAGTGCGTTGATCGTCGCGTTGCCCAGCGGCACCGGCACCGGCACGCCCAGCGAGAAGTAGTTGTAGTTGGGCGCGAAGGTGCGGAACGTCGCGTATGAGATCGAGAGCGTGGTGGCGAGCGTCGGCGCGGGCGATGTGCCGCGAAGATTCAAGTCCAGGGCAGCGAGGGTGACCAGGTTCGATTGCGGGTTGAGCTTGAGGTAGTAGGTGCCGGTGGGCTTGGTGATGATGGTGGGCGGGGGCGTCGCGGTGCCGCCGGTGCCGGTGAACGCGATGAGGTTGTTCGTCGGCGCGTTCGCGTTACCGAGGCCGGGGTTGGTACGCGTGCCGGTCGGGTTGGTGGCCTGCACATAGTTTCCGATGAACGTGCCGTTGAGGCGGACGCTGACGCCGACGGTTGAAGAGAGCGAGCTGGTCGCGGGGTTGACGGTACATAGATACGGCTGTGCGGACGCACTGCCAGCGCTGGCAATCAGCGCAAGCGCACCGCAAAGGGCTTTCGTGCTCAAACGGGAGAATGAGAACGGGATACCCATCGGCGGACTCCTAAGTGTGTGTGCGCGCCGGGTGGCTGGATCAGCGAGCGCGCAATGATCGTGCTGCGGGGGCTAAAGGGGCGGAGGAAAGACGACTCGTCACCCGCGGCACCGAAACGTACCGCGCAGCGGCGGCGGACGCCAACGGATTGGGCGAAGTCCCCGCAAACTCAGCGGAAGACGCGGGGGCGGGAGGTGAATGCGGACATCCGCGGAACTTGGCCGGGATCAACTCAGACCGGGCAGCCCTCGAAGAAGATCGCGAAGAAGAGATTGTAATCGCCTTCGGTCACGCCGTTATTGGTTTGCAGCGTGCCAAAGGGCGGCAGGGGCGAGCCGTCATCGTTGGCGATGTCAACGCTGGGGTTGGCGTCAAAGAACTGGGAGAAGAAGAGGTTGTAATCGCCTTCGGTGACGCCGTTGTTCGTGCCGCCGGGGATGCCGATTGGTGGCAGGGGCAAGCCGTCGTCGAAGGCGATGTCCGCCGCGGAGCAGCGCTGGACGGCGTCGTCTCCCGGGAGCATGACCATGAGCACGTTGTACGCCTGATCGGGCGAGGCGCTGGTGGGCTGGGTCGGATCGATGAACTGGCCATCGTTGTTCATGTCGTAGACGACCTTGGCCCGGAAGACCATCGCGCCGAGCGAGCGGGGCGAGCCGTACGCCAGGCCATCGGGGTTGGTCACGCTGGCGTTGAAATCCTGCACGATACTGGAGGGCCAGACGGCGCCGCTATCGACGCTGTCAGCATCGGCGATGCCCATGAACTGAATCTGGTAGTTGCGCGTGGAGTTCACGCCAGCCAGCACATCGCCCACTTGCGTGATGAGCTCGAGCTGGTAGCCGCCGGTAGAGTTGCGGTTGGCGCGGATGAGGCCGGTGCTGAAGGTGTTGGGCGTGCCGAAGAGGGTGATGGTGGAGAGAAAGTAGAGGTTGCCCAGGCGGTCCATCGCGGGTGGGCTGATGGAGGGGCCGCTGGTGGAGCCGGGGAAGACTTCGCTGTAGCGAGCGAGCGAACCGATGGGCGTGCCGCTGGGGCCGAGGATCTGCTTGGCGGTGAGGCCGGCGCTACCGGTGGGGCCGCCGGTGTGGGCCGCGATGGACCAGGTGGCGTTGCCCGCGGGGTCGATCGTGGCGACGGCGATGTAGTTGTCCATCGACTGCGGGGTGGTCGCGCCTCCGCCGGTCGCGGCGACGCCGGCCGCGAGCAGCATGGAGTTGTTGCTCAGGACGGTGCCAGCGACAGGGCCGCTGGGCCCGCGGAAGCAGACCTGCGATTGATAGTTCATGAACTCCTGGTTGCCCAGGGAGCCGTAGACGTTGGAGGGGTTGAAGCCGTCGATCGGGTCAACGAGCTCGGTGCCGATGATGGGCAGGACGAAGCGGGCGGCGGTGTCGGTGGTGCCGCTGGTGTTGATGCCCCAGATGCTGATGCTGCGGGTTTTGGTCTCGCTGGTGAGGCGCGAGAGGGCGATGCCGGTGCCGGCGTCGGTGAGGCCGTTGCTGACCAGGACGAAGGGGCGGGCGATGAAGGTCATGGGGCCGCGGAGCGAGGCGCCAGCGCTGAGGTGCGTCGAGATGCCGGTCATGGATCCGGCGGACTGTTCGATCTGCTCGACGTTGGCAAAGTCCAGCCCCAGGACGACTGGTCGCCCGGCGATGGCGCTGGAGATCAGTGTCGGCGTGGTGAGGGCGGTGGTCGTGCTGAGCAGCAGCGAGGTCCTGGTGGGGTCGCCGGTGGCGGTGCCGCGGATGGAGTTGATGAGCGCGGTGGAGCGTGTGGCGCTCCCGACGCGGTAGTAGCGCTTGTTGGTGATGGCGTCGTCGCCCAGGTTGGTGCTGAGGCCGTCGGCGTAGAACGCGACGTTCCCGGCCTCGTCAATGCCGCCGAGCCCGAAGCTGGAGTTGGAGAAGGTGCCGGCGGTGCCGTTGGTGCGGTTGGTGGCGACGACGGTGCGCGAGGCGTAGACGCGTCCGGGGTTGTTGGGGTCAAACGACGCGAGCACGCCGACGATGTTGTTCTCGTCGTCGCCGTCGCCGAAGACGGTGTTGGGCCCACCGGCAAACTCAAGAAACGAGACGCCGAAGGTGTGGCCTTGAACGATGTTGGTAAAGGTCGTGATGCCCAGGTTGTTGCGCGCGGGATTGACGCCGCCGCCCTGGGTGGACCAGAAGCGATAGCTGGCGCGAGGGAGCGAGCCCACGGGCGTGAAACGATTGCTGACCCCTTGCGATGCGATCAGGTGGTTGAAGAACCCGCTGCTGGTGGAAGCGCTGGACTTGACCAGCGGAGCCAGGCGATAAGAGTTGCCCCACGAGGTGGTCTTGGTGGTCGTGTCGATGATGTAGTTGAGCACCTGCGTCTGGCTGGCGCCGGTGGTGTACGCGCTCGGCGCATCACCCGGCAAGCCGTTGGTCGTAGAGACTGAGTCTTGGGCACTGGCCACAGAGCCAAGCGCGCCAGCAACGAGCAACATCGCCAACACACGCACACGCACACGCATCGACTCGGTCATGGAAAGCTCCCGCCAAACATTCTTGAGACGGACAATGCCTTGAGGCACGATCCCCGGTCACACAGATCGAATCGTCTACACACCGGCTTGCGTCATCCGACGGCTCGCGCACGCCTGACAACCCGAACAGTTTACACCATGCCTACGGCTGGCCCACCGAAGTCCGGGATTCGAGGAGTCTGCCCTGCACAATCTCACGCTGACGCCGGAGATACTCCAGCCATTCGGGATCCGTTACGATCAAAAGTGCTCGGCGGATCCGCCCGGCGGTCTCCTCCGTGCGACGATCCCGCAAATGATCCACGAGGATCGAGTTCAAAAGGGCCGGCTCGGCGTTCGGCTCGCGTTCGAGCGCGAGCGAATACCACTTCGCGGCGTCTTCCAGATACCCCAGCTTGTGATAGATCGACCCGATGTTTGCCACCGGGCGCCAGTCCGTCCGATCCAGGTCCGCGGCCATCTTGAAACAGTCCGCCGCGTACATCCGATCGCCACGCTGATCACGCTCTAAAACCGCCTTGCCCAAATTGTTCCAAGCGTAGGGCAGTTCCTTGTACCTGCCCACCGCCTGCTGATACAGCTCGATCGCCTCATCGTTCTGTTTGGCGCGATACGCGGCGTTCCCGCGCTCGAAGTAATCTGTCGCCTCGCGCAGACGGACCTGCGGCGGGTCCTGCTGCGCCGCTCCGCTCGTGGCGCAGCTGGCGACCAAGACCTGCACGAGCAAAGCGATGGCGACGCCAAGCAGAGTGAAGCGAGGGCGTGAGTTCAGACGGCGCGGGCCCGGAAATTGTGTGGACATCAATGAGCTTCCTTCGTTGTGATCAACTCGCCCGCCTGTTGCCCGGTCAGGGCCGCTGCTCCCATCGTGTGAACCGCAGGGTCGCGTCCCAGGTCGGCTCTTGGGCTTCGGTCTTCAACGCGCCCGGCGTGAGTCGGATGTATGCCAGTTCCAGGCCTTGAACGTCGCTGCTGGCACGATCGAGGAACCCCAAGAGTGCGGGGGCCGTTTGCCCTTTGCTGTCAATCGTGAGCTTGCGGCGCCGGTAGTTCTTGACGGCGTTGTTCTTGTCGTCTTCGTTGAGCGAGATAGACATCGTGAGGCCGACGTCGCGGGCCGCGGTTTCGAGCTTGCTGGCCAGAGCGGGGTCGAGGCGATAGCGCTCAGACGACGCCGACTCTGATTGCTTGATCCCGTTGATCTTTCCAACGAGTTGCTCGATCTCGCCAGCGCGAGTGCTCTGTCGAGCCAGGGCGGCGGTGGCGACACCGCCCAGCGACAAGCCGTAGAGGGCGTAGACGAGGGCCAGACCAAGCATTGCGCCGCCAAGCAGGATCAGCCAGAGCGGTCGGTTGCGCCGAGCCGATGCGCCGGCGCCCCCGGCGAGCTCCATGCGCGTCTCATCGGAGAGTTTAAAAGGTCCACTGCTCATGGGCGACCGCCGGTCGGGCCCAGCGCCGGATCAGGCTTCGCGGGCGCGTCGGGCGACGGTGCGTCGGGTGTCTCAGGTGCAGGGGCGGGCGGAGGTGTGGAGGGGGCCGGCGCGGGTGTTGGTGGTGGCGTGGGCGTGGGAGTCGGGGTCGGAGCCGGCGTTGCTGTACCGGGCGCGGGTGTCTCGGGCGCGCCGGTTGCGGGCGGCTTGACAGAGTTTGCGCCGGCGGGCTCGGGCGGCGGCGTTGACGCCGAAGCGGCGGGGGCCGAGGGGGTTGCGGGAGGCTGGGTTGTGGTTGTCGGCTTGGGCCCAGCGGCGGACGAGGTGGATTTGGGCTTGGGTGTCTCGACCCACACGCCCGCGATGGTGAACTGGTAGGCCTGAGGCTGGCCGTCGGTCAGCTTCGTCGGGCGAGTCTGCCCGCCCTTCCAATCCATCCACGGGCCGGTGGCGGTCTGCTCCGCCATGCGCTGTGACAGGATGGTCGACGTGTCCGCTTCACTCATATTGAGAGAGAACAACCCGGCTTCGTTGGACCCTAGCGCGAGGCTCTTCAGTTCGAGTTGCCGGTCGGTCAGCGTGTCGATCGCGCGCATCACTCGGGCCAGCTCCGTCAGCACGGGGCGCTCGGAGGTGATCTTCTTCTGCGTCTCCTCCATGTCCTTCAATGAACGACGGAGGATCGCCGCGGGGTCCGGGTCGGTCGCGACGCCGGGGGCCACGTCGCGCACCGTGAGCAGGAGTTCTGACGTCGCGTTCGCACGCGCCAGGCGCTGCTCATCCAGCGTGCCCGCGGCGGACTGCAGCTTGTACCCCACGCTCGCCACCAGCACCGCGGCGCCCACCAGCATGACAAAGTTCCAGGCGTACACGCGACGGCTGGCTCGACCCGGGCGACGCGAGAGCTCAAGCAGCCCCAGCCGCCCATCGACGGGCTCTGCCTCGCTGGCCCGCAGCGCCGCCTTCACGCCCGGCGACTTCGGCTTCGCGCCGGGGATCCCCAGGTCGTTGCACGCGATCACGCTTTGTCGCAAGGTTGAGAGAATCGGGTCGTCATCCACCTTCGCAGAGACAATCGCGCCGGACCATGCTCGTCCGATCGTCTGGGCCATCGCAGCGATGCCCGGCGCGTGCGGCAGATCGTCATCCAGGCCGGCGCACACGACGTTGGCCGGGCCGACGCACGAGACGCGGCGCGGCGCGAGGCCGAGCTGCGTGCTCCAGGCCAGCCACTCTGTGATCAGCCGCCCGATATCGCCTCGCGAGATTTCGATGACGCCCCGGCCCACGTCGGTCGTGTCGGCGGGCGTTTCGTCGCGTCGCGCCAGAACCGTTTGCGCCGGGTCAGTGCCATCAGCGATTCCCAGCGAGATTTCGTTCAAGGTGGTGCGAAGGCGAATGGTGCCGCCGCAGAGCAGGGTGACGCCGCCGGCGCTGGCGTTGCCGGTCCAGGACCAGATCAACTGCCCGCGCGGATCGATGATGATGGTGGCGGCGCATTCGCTGTCGGGGGCGGCCTTGCGGTCCTGCCACCCTTCGCCTAGGAGGTGCATCAGGCTGACAACCCGCGCGGGCGTGGAGCTCAACAAGTCAAGCTCATCCAGCAGCAGGCGAATGCCAAGGTCGGCGCTGGCCAGGACCGCCACGCGCTGCGGCGTGGTGTCGCCGGTGCGCTTCCGCGACTTCTGTTTGGCGCGCGTCGTCGGCTCGGCCAGCGGCTGGACGGAGATGTCCGTGCCCACCTCGTGTCGCCCGAGCCAAGCGAGCGAGCCCGGGCTCTCGGCGTTCTCGCCCGCGAGCTGCGCGGCGCTGATGGCGGCGCTGACCAGTTGCTCGTCGGCGCTCGGCGCTGAGTACCACGAGCAGCGCGAGCCATCCATATCCAGGCACAGCGTCAACTGCGGCTCGCCCGGCACGGATTCAAGGCCCTTGCGGATCCACTGCGCGCACGCCTTGATCGCGACCTGAATCTGCGGCGCATCGGCCCCGTTGCCGGTGACGCCCATCGGCGCGTGCCACTCAAGCTCGCCCCGGGCGTGTACCAAACGGGCCCCGGTGATGACGCTCCCCCCGCCGGCGCGTCGGATATAGACCGTCGCGTGACTCACTTCTTTTCATCCCCCTCTGTGCCCGGCTCCATGGCCTTGGTCTTGCCACGTCGAGGCTCGGTCATGCTGCGCGGGTCGATGTTCATTGTGGGCGGGACCGACGGGAGATTCTGCGCAAGTGGCCGCCCCCCAACCCCACCGGGCGCGTTGGGGTTGTTGCCCATGCCGTTCACAAGGTTTGCCGGGTTGCCGGTGGGCAGGATCGTGACGGGCCGGTCCACCGGGATGGTGAGGTCCAGCCGCTCGGCGACTCCTCCCTTTTCGATCATGAGGTGGTCGGTGTGGACTTCGGTCAGGCGCACCATCTCCGGCGCGCCATCCTTGCCGTTGATGATGTCGCCCGGAGCCGCGACGATCTGGCGGTCATCGATCGCGATGATGGCGCGGCGTCGGTCTTCTCCATCAGGCCCGACGCCCCGGCCGATGATGGCGCTGAGCATGCGGATCGCGAGCGTCGGCTTGGGCGGTGGTGCCGCCGGGGTGGCGTGATTCGGATCATCCGGCGGTGGCGGCGGCGGCGGTGGCGGCGTCGGGCTCTTCTGCGGCCCGACCACGCGATTCAAGATCCCCGCCAGGTCGTTCGCGGGCATCGTGTCCGCCAGCGCAAGCTGCGCTCCACCCAGGCGCAAGGGCGTCGGGGCCGGGGCCTTGGCGGCCTCCGGAGCGCTGCGGATCCATTGCGTGGGCACGAACAACACACCCAGGCCCCCCACGACCAGCACCAGGGCCCACAACTGAGCGCTTCGAGTTCGGCGTTGAGCGACAGCGGCGTGCATGCGTGGACTCTCAAAAAGGTTCGACGAAGGCGACAACCAGACGCACCGAGTCAGACCCGCGCGAACGCGGAGATCTCACGCTGGACCATTCTTATCGGTCCAGCGTCCACGATTGCCGCAACGTCGCCGGGAGAGACAGGGAGCGGTTCCGAGCGTCGCTTGGCACGCCCCTGCGGACATGGTGTATCGGCCCGGCAGCGGCTCGGTTGCGGACTTGACAACGGTAGGGACGTCCGCCGACTGGCGCAAGTTCGTGCCGGACTCGCGCTTGTCGAACCGCTGGCGCCCGCCAGCGGGATGGGGAAATGTTAGTGGATCTTTCGCAATCGCCCGGTGGGAACGTTGAGCTGCCCGCGATACTTGGCGACGGTGCGCCGCGCGATGTCCAGGCCACGCTTCTTCAGCTCGTCGGCCAGCTCGTCGTCGCTGAGCGGGTTGGCCTTGTCCTCGGCGTCAATGATCTCGCGCAGGGCGGCCTTGACGGCGTCCCAGGCCATTTCTTCGCCGGACTCGCTGCTGGTGGTGCCGCCGGAGAAGAACTTTCGCAAGGGCACCACGCCGCGCGGGGTCTGGATATATTTTTCCGCGACCGCGCGGCTCACGGTGGCGACGTGGATCCCCAGTTGCTCGGCGACCTTGGTCATCGGCAGTGGCTTGAGCGCCTGGGGGCCATAGTCAAAGTAATCGCGCTGCGCATCGACGACCGCCACGACGACGCGCAGGACCGTCCGCTTGCGCTGCTCGATGGCGTCGATCAGGAAGTTGGCGTTGCCGATGCTGGTGCGCAGGAAGTCGCGCGTGGGCTTGGGGGCGGCGCGATCCTTGACGAGCTTGGCGTATTCCTGATTGACGCGCAGGTTGGGCAGGCGCTGATCGTTCAGATACGCGATGTAGCGGTCGCGCTCGGGGTCATACTCCACAAAGGCGTCGGCAACGATCCCCGGCTCCTGCTCCTGGTTCAGCCTGCGCCCGGGCGCCAGGCTCAGCGTCCGCAGGAGTGCAATCGCACCCCTGAGTTCATCAAGGTCTGCGCCGGTCGCCTTAGCGATTTTGGGCAGGCGGTTGTTGGCCAGGTCATCTAGATGCTCAACCACCACGCGCCGGGCCAGCCCCCACGACCGCTCGCTGGCAGTCGCTTGAGACTCGCTGAAGTTCGGATCGTCGATGCGAGCGTCAATCTGCAGCAGCAGGCACTCGCGGCTGTCTCTGGCCCCGATCCCCGGCGGCTCAAGCAAGACCTGAACAGCGCTCAGCGCCCGATCCATCTCCTCTTTCGTTGGGCGTGGCGTGATCGAAGTCGGCCCGCTGGCCGGGATCCGATCGACGATCGTCTCAAGCGAGGTCCGCAGGTAGCCGTCGTCTTCGATGTAGCCGACGATCACCTCGCCCAGGGCCCGCACACGCGGCTCAGTCTCGACCAGGTGCCACTGCTCCATCAACTGGTCGCTCACAGGTTTCGAGCGATCTGCGGTGTTGGCCATCGCGTCCATCTTCGCGTCACGACCGTCCTCGCCGACGCTCCCCTCGCGCCGCCGATCTTCCCACTCGCTCTCGCGCCGGCGCTCCGGCTCGTCGAACGAGTTCTCAGCGGCCTCGGGGTTGACCTCTTCAAAGGTGCTGAGACGCTCGAAGTCAGCCGCGGCCCCTTGCTCACCGACTTCCATCGGGCCGCGCTCCGCGAGATTGACGAATCGCTCATCGTCGCGCTGGCGGGCCACATCCATCTCGCCGGCCTCGGCGATCTCCAGGGTCGCGTTGCTTTCGAGTTCCGAGTCGATCCGCTCCTGCAGCTCCGCCTGCGACATTTGCAGAATCTCCATCGACTGGATCATCTGCGGCGCCAGCCTCATCTGCTGGCCCATGCGCATGGATTGGGAAGCGTCAAATCTCATGAGGAAAAGCCGTCGCGAAATTGAAACCGGAGAGCCTGAAATGAGCGTACCACGCCGCTGGCAAGCAAGTTGCTAGCAATCGGCCTGCCAATCAGTATCGGCATGTTCACCCGCTGGCTCGAACCGCTCGGTCTTTGTCTGCCTTTGAGGCCGCGTTCGAGACGGGTCGGCGCGCCCGTCAAAGTCGCGGGCCGCTTACGATCGCCACGGTGACGACTCTTCGCCCCAGCCCCAGCAGCCCGTCTCTCGCCCCCCGGACGGGCCAGGCGGAGGCTGCGCCGACGCTGGAGCCAGCGTGGTTTTATCGTTGGCTTCCCAACTGGCTGACCGCGTCGCGCGTGCTGATGGCGGGGGTGTTTTTCGGGGCCCTGACAATCTGGCGGTGGGAGGACTCAGCCGCGAGTCGCGGGCAGATTGACCTGACGCTGCTGATGGCGGCGGGGCTGTTTGTCATCGGCGTGCTGACCGATGCACTGGACGGCTATCTGGCGCGCCGGTGGAATGTCGAGTCTACATTCGGGCGCATCATGGATCCGTTCGCCGACAAGATTTTGGTCGTGGGGGCGTTCGTATTCCTCGCGGGTCCGGACTTCTGGTTCGAGTTCGTCGCCGGCACACCCGCGCGCCTCAGCGGTCATGGCGTCCAGCTCTCAGGCGTCTACCCCTGGATGGTCGTGGTCATCATGGGACGCGAGCTCCTGGTCACCAGCATTCGCGGCACCATGGAAGCCCGAGGCTTTCACTTTGGCAGCGATTGGTGGGGCAAGGGCAAGATGATCCTGCAATCGATCGCGATCCCCGCGGTCATCACCCTGATGGCGCTCTTCGATGTCACGCCCGACCCGAGCGCCAAGCTCCTGGCCAATCCCCCCGCCCGGGTCGCGATTGACCTGCTGGTCTGGATCATGCTCGGCGTCACGGCGCTCTCGGGTGTGCCCTATATCTTGCGCGCCGCGCGCATGTTGCACGAGCAGCGTCAGCAGCGCAGCGACGCGACGGGCTGAACAAGGCGGCCAGAGAGCGTGCGCCCGCGCTCAGAGCGGCTTGGCCGGCACGCCCACGACCTTCGCGAGGTCCGGCACGTCACGCACGACCACCGCCCCCGCACCCACCACCGCCCCGACGCCGACGCGCACGCCCGGCAGCACTCGCGCGCCGATGCCCACCAGCGTGTCGCGATCGATCGCGCACGAGCCGCCGATCGCGACGCCTGGAGCGACGTGGGTGTTGGCGCCGATGTCCGTGTCGTGCTCGATGATCGCGCCGCTGTTGATGATCGCGTGGGCCCCGATGCGCACGCGGCTATGCACGATCGCGCCCGGGCCGATGTACACCCCCGCGCTGATCAGCGCGCTGGGCGAGACGATGGCGGTGGGGTGGATGATGGCGCGAGCCTCGCCGGTGATGACGCCCCGGGCCTGGCTGGCGCGGATGCGGGCGAGGGTCTTGCCGCGGGTGACGACATCGCCCAGCGCGATGATCCAATCGCGTTCACCGATGCGTTCGACGCCGTGCTCGCTGAGCGGGCCGAGGTGTGCCGGGGTGGCAAAGGGATGAGGCAGGTCAATCAGGATGGCCCCCAGCGGGGCGGCTGCGTTGTCATCGAGAAACCCCGCCAGCCGGTGGCCCGAGAGTTGCGCCGCCTCAGCGACGACGACCGCGTGCCCGCCGCCGCCCAGAAGGACGACGGCGCGAGGTGCGGTGCGGAGAGACGCATCGGGCTGTTCGCGAAGGTCGGGGGAAGTCCACGCGCCAGTCGTGGCGGGCGGGCCGCTGGGGCGTGAGGAGTGAGCGCCCGCGATGGGTGGTTGCGTGTTCATGATGACCCTTGAGCACCGGCGGGAGCGAGCGGTGAGCGCCGGGGACATCACTCGCTTCTTCTTTGTTCATCGGCCCGAGGGTGATCCGCGCCTCAGTCCGATGCGTATCGAAACAGCACAAACACGCGGCCTCAAACACCGAGCATACGCCTACTATTGGGTCTGGCGGTCCACAGCCGCCGCACATTCCGAGCCGCGCCGGGTTGACGCAACCCCTGAGTTTGGAGACACTTGCGGCCCGGCTCGCGCTCGTCTGACTGACGCGCTGGCGCCTGACCGTTCAGGCGCACCGGCGTATTGGTCGTCCTTTGTCATTTCTCTCCGGCCCGGGCCTCGTCCCGCGTCGGCTCACTTGCGAGGTGTTTATGGCTGGTCGCGGCGGATCTTCAAACGGCATCGTGACAGCGGTCGTCCTCGGCGTTCTCGCCGCGACGTTTTTCGTCCTTTCACTCGTGTTCTACGGCGGCAAATCCTCCGCTGAGCAGGAGCTCAAGAAGTATCGCGACGATGCCAAGGAGATCGTGCGCGAGACCGAGCGCAACGCGCCGGACGTCCGCGCCATGGTCGCTGAGGCCAACAAGGGCAACAAGTCGCTGGCGACCTACTTGCGCGAGCAGCAGCAGTCGATCGCGGAGCGGATCACCGGCAACCGTGGCGACGGCCCGACCCAGCTCTTACGCGCGGCTGATGCCGCGATCGGGCCTGATGGCGGCTCGCTGATCAACCGCCTCGCTTCGGTCCGGACTGAGCTCGCGAGCGCCCAGCGCTCCGCGGCGGACGCTGAGGCCGCCCGCAAGAACGCCGAGGCACGCCTGACCGAGACCGACGGTCGCATCAAGGCGATGGAAGCCTCGTTGAGCAAGGCCGTCGCGGGTGTGAACACCGACGTCGGGGCCATGAAGACCCAGAGCGAGGGCTATCGCGCCGATGTCTCTCGCACCATCGATGATTTCAAGACCACCGAGCAGAGCATCCAGCGAGCCGCAGACGCTGAAAAGGTCGGCCTGACCAATCGCATCTCCTCGCTCGAGCAGGAGAAGCAGATCCTCGAGGCCAAGCTGCGCGAGCTGCAGGCCGCTCGCGGCACCGGCCTGCGCCCCACCGACGAGTTCGCCCTGGTTGACGGGCGCGTCATCGCGACCGACCCCTCGGACGCACGCGCCGTGTTCATCGATCGCGGCAGCGACAACAAGATCGTCCTGGGCATGACCTTCGAGGTCTACTCCGACAAGTCCGAGATCGTCCCTGACGAGAACACCGGCGAGTACCGGCGTGGCAAGGCGGCGATCGAGGTCATCCGCATCGATCGCGATCAGGCCTTGGCCCGTGTCGTCCGCCCGCGCGGTCGCGCCGTGGATATCCGCAACGGCGACGTGATCGTCAACGCAATCTACGACCCCAACAAGACGTACAACTTCGTGGTCTTTGGCAACTTTGATGCCCAGGGCATGGGCACCGCGACGCCGCAGGGTGCCGCGGACATCAAGGCCCTGATCAGCGGCTGGGGCGGCAGGGTCATCGACGAGATCCGCGGCGACATTGACTTCGTCGTTCTCGGCTCGCGCCCGGTTGTCCCGCCGCAGCCGGCGCCCGATGCACCGATCGCCAGCATCACCGAGTTCCTGCGCCTGAACCGCGAGGCCCAGCGCTACGACGAGCTCTTCAAGCAGGCCGGCAGCACCAGCCTCCCGGTCCTGAATCAGAACCGGCTCTTCACGCTCATCGGTCGGTGAGAGCTGCTGGTGCAAGGAATCGAGGGCACCATGATCGCCCACGTCATCTTCGCGATCCTGCACGTTGTCGCGATCTGCGGCACCGCCGGCGTCGGCCTCTTGCTCACCATCCCGCTTCATCTGATCTACATCGCGGTCAACAAATCAAACCGAACGCCCCGCCGCGGGTGACAAGCCCCGCACATAACCGACTCTTCAACCCCGTGTCGCATTTCAAAGGCCCCGGCATCCGCCGGGGCCTTTGCGTTTCTGCTCCCACCGATCGCCGATTGCCGGCTGCCGATTGCCGACCCCTGATGACCAGCCGACGATCGCCGCCGCCGGATTGCCGACCGCAACTCCGTTGCCGCCTCCTCCCCTTCCTACGCTCACGCCACTTGGCATCCATCAAGTTCAACAAGCTCCCGAGCGTGTTTTCGTCGCCGGTGTACTGGATGATCCGCTCGCTGGCGGGGGCCGCCGCGACGCCCGACATCAGCACCATGCTCTCGCTGGCGCGCCGCGCGGGCCGGACGCTGGCGCAGAGTCGGATCAATCGCTCGAAGCTTCAGCGCGCGATGGACAACATCGCCGTCGCGTTCCCGGAGTGGAGCGATGAGCAGCGCCGAGCCTTGGGCGTGCGCGCGTACGAGCACCTGTTCATGCTGGGTGTGGAGATGGTGTACACGCCGCGGCTGCTGAGCCACGAGGGCTGGGCGGGGCGCGTGGACCTGACAGCGCTGGAGGGCATCGTCCGTTCGGCGCTGGCGTCGCGCCCGGTAATCTTTATTTGCGGGCACTGCGGCAACTGGGAGATGTCCGGCTACTCGCTGGCGCTCCTGGGCTTCCCCATGCACGCGCTCTATCGCCCGCTCGACCTCAAGCCCGCCGACGCCTGGGTGCGTGACGTTCGCTCCCGGCGCGGCATGCTGCTGGTAGACAAGTTCGGCGCCGCGAAGCAACTCCCCACCATCATGGAGCGCGGCCAGCCCCTGGGCTTTGTCGCCGACCAGAACGCCGGCGACCGGGGAGTCTTCGTGCCCTTCTTCAACCGCATGGCCAGCACCTACAAAGCCATCGGCCTCACCGCGACGCGCTTTGATGCCACCGTCGTCGTCGGCCTCGCCCTGCGCAAGGGCGCGCGGCGCGTCGGGCCGTACGAGGCCGAGCCGCAAGGGCTGCAATACCAGATACAGGCCGCGGATGTCTTCGGATCTGAAGACTGGAACACGCACCCGGACCCGCTGTTCTACATCGCGGCCCGATACCGGCGCGCGATCGAGAACAGTGTGCGGGTGGCACCGGAGCAGAACCTCTGGATGCACCGATTTTGGAAGTCGCGCCCGCTGTGGGAGCGTCAGGGCAAGCCCATCCCCGCCAACGTCATTGAGAAGGTGCGGGCGTTGCCCTGGATCACCGAGGACGACATCCTGCGCATGCAGGAGCACGCGACGCGCGATGCCGCGGAGTACGCATCAGACCCACGGAATAGGCGCGCCGGCGCGACCGCCGAGTCGGGCGACGACGCCGAGTAACGATCGCGAGTAGCGACGGCGCGAGTAACGACGGCGTGAAATGGCGCGTGGCGGCACCTTCATCACTCGCGCTCGCGCGCCCCGGTCGGCAGCGCGTCGCGAGGCGAAATCACCGGTGAGGGAACACGCGGGCCCGGTCCGCCGATGGTCGGCTGTCGCCATGGCGCGCGCACGCCCAGTTCGTGGACCAATCGTCCGCCCTGGTGGGCCGCGTTGACCAGCACCATGCCGGCGAGGAAGTTCAGCAGCAGCAGCAACACGCCGCCAGCGATCGCCATGCTCGTTGTGATCTGTTCGTGTCGTCGCCAGGCGACCAGCGCGACGATGGCGGTGATCACGGTAAGCCCGAGATAGAGGTTTCGCGCCGACTCTGCGAGCTCTTCGTGTTTCTGGAGCACGATGTCGGCGCCCGGCACGCCTCGGGTTGCGACTTCGCCAGCCTCGCCGCTGGCGGTGGCCAGAAACGCGCTAATGGTGCCCAGGGTCATGAGCGCGACGCAGGCCAAGAGCATCTCGCGCCGGCGCGATCTCCAGGCGATGGCCGCGACCACGAACACCGGGCTGGTTAACAGCAGCGCGATGGGGAAGTGCACGATGATCGGGTGCATCGCGTCCCACGGAGGAATGGGCGGCGGGGTAAACATCGGAATCTCCCAGAGGGTCAGGTCGCGCGAAGAAGCACACTTCTCCCCCCGCTGCCATCGAACCTCCAGAATACCCGACCCCGCCCCCCTCGGCTCGGCTGGCGGTTGAGGAGAGCGCCAACAGCACCGACCGCGGCGCGAAGTTTTCCATGTTGCCCGCTCTTCGGTCCTCCGAACCCCGCGCTCCTGCAACCGGCCCCGCCCCGGTGCGAACAATCTTGGATCGCACTCGGTCGTGAGTTGCCTGCCCGCCCCGTCGATTTCCTGGAGCCCCCAAATGCCCGGCCGCTTTGACGCTGTAAAAATCGTGCTTGTCGATGACGACAAGGACGTTCTAGACTCCATGAACGCCGTGTTCACTGCCGAGGGGGCGATCACGCGCTGCGCGTCAGACGGCAACGAGGCGGTGCAGGCGGTGCAAGACGAGCAGCCGGACCTGGTCGTGCTGGACATGATGCTCCCCGGGCGGTCCGGGTTCCTCGTGCTAGAGAAGATCAAGGGCGTCGAGGCCAGCCCGGGCGTCATCATGCTGACCGCCAACGAGGGCAAGCGCCATCAGGCCTATGCCCAGTCGCTGGGGGTTGATCGCTACCTCCTCAAGCCAGCCCCGCTGGACCAACTCATGCGCGTCGCTGAAGAACTCCTGGGCGAGCGCGGCGTGCTCAAGCCCTGAAACCCCCCTCCCCCTCCCCCTCCACTTCCCCACCTGTCCACTCCTCCCCACCGCCGCCGCCGTCACCACCGCCTGGCGCGGGCTTTCGGGCGCAATCGGCTGGGTGCCCGCCAATGATTCGGCAATGGCCAAGTCCCGACAGGTAGTGATCCTCAAAACCGTCAACCCCGCGGATGACGAGGGCGAGGGCCTGCCCTCCATGGGCTCGATCGAAGAGGTCCAGGCCATCCTCGCCCGCTTCAATACTGCTCATGACGACGCGGTTGCCGGGCGCGCCGCCGACATGTCCCTTCTTCGCCTCCACGGCCCCGGCCTAGTCGCCGAGCTCTCCACCTCCTCGCCCGAGGTCAAACAAATCATGGTCACAATGACCGACGATGACTTCGCGTTCCCGGTGCTGGCGCGAGCCTGCCGCGAACAGAAATGGACATTGATGGACCCCGAAAGCGGGCAGCGGTTGAGATTCTGAGTTCGGTTCTTTCTTCGGCCGTCAACCCAAACCTTCAGCCTCAGCTTCAGCCTGAGCCACTCGCAAGAGCAAACACCCGACAGCACTTTGGTCTCACCTTCTCACGTCTCACTTTCCCCCATTGGCGGCTCGCAACTGGCGACTCGCAACTCTCCCAGGAGTTCCCCATGAGCGGAGCCGAAGCCGGACATCATGTCCCCACACATCCCGTCGCGGGCGCGAGCCCCGCCGTCGCGGCCCCTGCCGACGAGAAGACGCTCTACGGTTGGTCCGTCGGCGATGCAGACCAGCAGACGCTGGCCGACGCGCTGGAGAAGGCGTTTGACTATCGGGGCGACGTGACGCTGGCCCTGCGCGATCAGCAGACCGTCACCGGCTACATCTTTGATCGCCGCCTGGGCAAGACCACGCAGGAATCGACTGTTCGTGTCCTGACTGCGCTGAACGACACGCCGGTGAGCGTGCGCTACAGCGACATCGCGAGGCTGGAGTTCAGCGGCAAGGACGCCGCGCACGGCAAGAGCTTTGATACCTGGATCAAGAAGTACACCGAGAAGAAGCTCAAAGGCGAGAAGGCGAGCATCGAGAGCGAATCGCTCTAAAGCGAGCGGCTCGCCGGACCGATACGCGCCATCTCGGACACGCACCATGCCGATCTACGTCTACGAAATCCTCGACAAGCAGGGCGAGCCCACCGGCGAGACCTTCGAGCTGCATCAGCTCATGAAGGAGGATTCGCTGACGAAGCAGCCGACGACCGGCAAGGCGTGCCGTCGCGCGATCGTCGCGCCGGCGATTGCCGGCAAGTGGTCGCCGATCAAAGAGAAGAGCACGCTGAGCAACAAGAACCTGGAGCGCATGGGCTTCACCAAGTACGAGCGCAAGGGCAACGGCTACATGGAACGCGTCGCCGGCAAGGAAGGCCCGCAGAGCATCAGCGCGGACTGAAAATCGCGAGTCAAAGGAAGCGGCTTGAAACTCGCGACTCGCGACTTGCGACTTGCTTTCACAGCATCGCGAGCTTTGCCAGGTCGATCGCCTCGTCAACCAGAGCGAGGAACCCGGAGATCGCGCCGAGCAGGTCGCGCATGCTCTGCATGTCACGGATGGCCTTGTTGACCTTGGTGGTCGCGATCTTCACCGCCGCGGCTTTGGCGTCCAGTTGCACGGACTGCTCTGCGAACAACACCGCCCCGACCATCTGCACGCGCGCCATGATCTCGGTCAACTCGTTCAAGAGCGCCCGGCGCACCTGGGCGTCGTCCTCCTGGCGCAGCCGCTCGCGCAACCTCGCGTGGGTCTTGACCAGTCGGTCCTGCGTCTGCATCAGCGCGATGTTCACTGGACACCCCCTGCGTTCTTCTTCGCGCGCTCGGCGCGCAGAGCATCGATCAGCGCCCTGCCCTCTGCGATGTCCCTCCGCATCTGTTCGATCACGCTCTTGATATCGCCGACGTGCCCGTTGGCCGCGGCTGAGTGCGCCGTCGCCAGATTCAACAGTCCTGCGCGAAGCGCGAGGACCGCGCCCGTCGCGCGATCGCGCCGCGCCATCGCGTCCGCGTAACGATCGATGATCGCGCCGCGCTGACCCTCGCTTGCGGTGCGGAACTGCTCTTCGAGTTGGGCAAGCCGCGTGTTCCAAGTCGCCTCGATCGTGGGCACCACGCCCGCGCGAAGGTCGTCCTGTTCCAGCAGCAGCATGTCGCTCATTTGATTGAGCACGCCCCGCACGTCCGCGTCCGCCTCCAGCATCAGGCGACGTGCTTCGCCGTTCGCCGCGGCCTGTGCGACGCGCTCACCCAGTCTGCCGACCGCTCTCGCGAGCGCGCCATCGGCCTTCAGCGTGGTTGTGTTCGCCGCGACTCCGATGCGCTCGCTCAAGCCCTTGACCGACGCACCCACGCCGGCGCTGGCCTCGGGGGCCAAGAGCACCTCGACGGCGCTCGCATACGCCACGAGCGCCCGCAGCGCCGCTTGCCATCGTGCCACGCTCGCGCTGTCCGAGCCCGGGCGCAGGTCGCTCTCGAGCAGCTCCGGCTGCCTGGCAATCCACTCGCGACGGCTATCGCGGACAAGCTCGTTGGTCGCCTGGAACGTGACGCTCGATTGCTCGTCGGCGGCCATGAGGGCCTCGCGCCACGCCCCCACTTGCGCACGATCGACGCTGCGACAGCCCACGACCGCACACGTCACGACCATCGCCAGCAACGGGGCAATCACTCGCCACCACGTCTGCCGCCCCGGTGTCTTCAGCAATGCGCTCATCCCGCCATCATGCCCACAGGTTGCTCGCCACGCAAGGCCCACAGGAACGGTTTTACGCACACGACACGAATCATCGCGCAATCACGACGCGATCCAGGTGTGAAGCGAACGCGCGCTCAGCGCGTGCCGACGCCCATCACCTTGCCGACACCCGCCCGCGCACGCTCAAATCGCGCCAGCGCCTTGAGCGGGAAGCTGTGGCGGTACAGGTGATAGCGCAGATAGAACACCTTGGGGAATCCTGTCCCGGTAAACCAGTGTTCGTTCCAACCGCCGGCAACATCGCGGACGTGATCCAGCTTCGCGAGCGATCCCTCGTCGGCATCGCTGGCGCCGTCGATCCAGCCCTTGAGGCGCTCATCTGACGCGCTCGATCCGCCCGCGTCGGGTATGCCGTAGACATCCGCGAGTTCGTGTGCCCGCCTCGCCTGCGCGTGATCGCGTGGGGGGTGCGGGGGGTGCGGGGAGGCGGGCTTGATCTCTGCGTGCTCGGCGCTCTTGGCGATGTTCATCGCTTCGCGCGTCGCGCCGGGCGTGAACGCCGGTTTGTCGGTGGCCAACTGCTGATCCACCAGATACCGCGCCGCGCGCTGGCTTGACGCGTGCTCCGCGCCCACCAGGTTCAGCAGCGTCATCAGCGCCCAAGCGGTCTGACTCGGGGTGCTCGGGCCTCTGCCCATGAGCGATCGATCCAGATAGCTGTTGGCGGACTCGCCAAACCCGCCGTCGTCGTTCTGAATCGTCAGGAGCCAGTTGCGGGCCCGCACCATGGCGGGGTGATCCTGCGCGAGCCCCGCGGCGTGCAGCCCATTGATCGCCTGCCAGGTGCCGTAGATGTAGTTGTTGCCCCAACGCCCCCACCAGCATCCCTCGGGCTGCTGCGTGCGCAGCATGTAGTCCAACGCCTGTTTGATCGCGGGGTGATCCGGCGACAGGCCGCAGACACTGAGCGACTCCACAACGCGCCCGGTGATGTCCGAGCAGCTTGGGTCCTGCATCGCGTTGTGATCCGCGAAGGGCACCGCTTCCATCCATGCGCGATCTTTCGTGCGGTCAAACGCGGCCCACCCGCCGTCGTCGTTCTGCATCGCGATCAGCCACTGCACGGCGCGCTTGGCGCCGTCGCGATTCCCGTCCTGGCCCGGTCGATCGCCAGCCTTGGACAAGGCCCGCGCCACCATGCAGGTGTCGTCCACGTCGGGATACCAGTCGTTGCGATACTCAAAGGCCCAGCACGCCATGTCCAGGCCCGGGCGCAGGGCTCGATGCTCCGGACGCAGGTTGTCAATCCAGTCGCCCACCAGCTTGACCTCGCGGGCCCGCAGCCAGTCGCACGCCTGCGCCACTCGCTCATCGCTCGAAGCGGTGATCCCCGCTTCGGTCAACGCGTCGATCGCGATGGCGGTGTCCCACACCGGCGAAAAACACGGCTGCAATCGCGTGTGATCCAATCGCGGATTCGCGTTCGGCTCATCGATGATGAACGCGTCCAGATCCTTCTCCGCCCGCACGATCAGCGGATGATCTCGCGCGTACCCGAGCTTCTGAAACGCGACCTGCGCATACACCATCGGCGGAAAGATCGCGCCCAGGCCCTCGGTCGTGCGCGCATCCATCCGACGCGCGATCCACTCCTCGCACACCCGCACCGATTTCTTGCGCCAAGGCGTCAGCCCCACGCGGCGCGCCAGCTTCATCAGCCGATCTGTCACCAGAAAGAAGTTCGTCCAGCCCACCACCTCGCGCTCGTCCCAGGGCTTGCTCAGGCGATCCTTGTTCGCAAGGTCGATGAACAGCTCGTCGATGTTCGTCGTGACCGCGCGCACCGGCTGTAGAGCCGAGCACAGCGCCAGTGGCAGGATCATCGTGCGCGTCCACGCCGCCATGCGCCGAATGTGAAACGGCGCCCAGTGCGGCGCCAGCACGATCTGCGGCGGGATCGCCGGGCACGCCTCCCAGCTCACAACCCCCAGGCACGCCAGATAGAACATCGAAAACGTGTTGATCTTCTCAGCGCCGCCCAGGCGTCGAATCAGCGCCCGCGCTCGCGCCATGTGCGGCGCGTTGATGTCCTCGCCCATCAGCTTCAGACTCAGATACGATTTCACGCACGCGCTGATGTCCGCCGGTGAGCCCGGATACTGCCCCCACGATCCGTCCGCCCGCTGACTCAGCCGAAGCTGGTTCGCCAG
>JBBQMD010000027.1:0-39446 GCA_038328575.1 Phycisphaerales bacterium
ATCTCGACAGCGTTGCTCGAAGCGATCAGATCAACCGGAATCACCGGCTGGAAGTATCTGGCTGAGGCGAAGATTGTGAAGGGCCGACCGAAGAAGCACATTCTCAAGGATCCGGTGCGTCATTACATCGAGATCAGCTATACCGATACGATACGTATCGACGAGCAGGCGTCGGAGGTTGCGCGCTCTATTCCCATCCGGTGCTTCTACTGCACCAAGGGCTACGCAGGGTTCAGGCGGCTGAAATTTAAGCAGCCTCTTCCCGCGTCGATTCCCGATATTTTCCGCTGCTACAACCTGCACGCGGCGATGTTCTGTTCTGAGAAGTTTAGACGCCTGTTCATCGACGGCAAGTTCACCGGCATGACGTTCCACGATCCCGCAAAGTTCCGAAACTGGAAACGCGACAGTTTCATCGGGAACCATGTGAACATGAAAACGATCACAGGCGACCAGCAAGAGTACCTGCGCCAGGAGCGGGCTCGTTTCCCCACCGACGCGGACGCCGACAAGTTTTTCTTCGGCGAAGATGAGGAGGATTGAAACGATCGACTTGCCCCTCCGCCGGGTGCCGAGCCTGGCTCGAACGCCGCAGCGGACCGGACGGTCGCTTGGCTGACGCTGCAGGATGGCGGGGGCGATATCGTCGCCTTGGTCAAGACCACTCCGAACACGAGCGGTGGGGGTGGGGGTGGTGGTGGGGGCGGGTTTGAGAGCTTCGTCGCCGCGCAGTGGACCCACGACCCCTATGGCGGTATGCTGACCAGCGAGTCGTTGGCCGCCCACCCGCCATTGCACGCGGGGCACAAGGGTCTGTTCTTTGACAAGTTGCGGGGGCCGCTGTTCGCTTCGGTCTCCAGCGGCACGCTGGGGGCGGGGGGATGCAGCGGGGCGGGTGTGGGTCCGGGCCAGAACGTGACCGGTGTGTATGAGCTGGACCGGCTGACGCCGCGTTCGACGATGACCGGCGGGAGCGCCGGGTTCACGATTTCGTGTCGCGGCGTGCGAACCGTCTCAGAACAGCTTCGCTTGTTCCTTCACGTCCTTCACCCGCGAGGTCAGTTCTTTGACTTCGCGTTCCAGTTCGCCGACGTCCTGGAAGCGGCGGTGTTCGCTCGCGAAGCGAATGTAAGCGACTTCGTCGAGGTCGCGGAGTTTCATGCAGACAAGCTGGCCGATTTCGGCGGAGGGCACTTCGCGTTCGTAGGTGCGGAAGACCTCTTCTTCGATCTCGTCGACGACGCGCTGGCGGGCGTCTTCAGGGACGGGGCGCTTGCCGCACGCGGCCTGGACGCCGCGGAGGATGTTCTCGCGGCTGAACGTGACGCGGGTGCCGTCACGCTTGATGACGGTGAGGCGGGTCAGCTCTTCGACGCGCTCGTAGGTGGTGAAGCGTTTCTTGCACTTGAGGCATTGGCGGCGCCGACGGATGACCTTGCCGCCGTCGCTGGCGCGCGAGTCGATGACCTTGTCGTCGTTATGGGCGCAGAACGGGCAGACCACGGGTGGGCAAGCATACCGCCAAGTTGTCCGGCGCGCCGGGGAGGTGGGGAACGGAGCGCTCTTTAAAGCTTGACGCCCCGCGGGCCCAGTTAGACGCTGGCGGCGTGACGGACGAGGCCGACACGCCGGTGCTCGCGGGTGTGGGAAGGGCGGCGGCGTGGCGCAATGCGATGATCTTGACTCGCCTTTGCGACGAATGCTGTAAGCAGAGACGCATTGGAGCCGTTGTCGCCGAGAACGGGGCGGCCAAGGGATCCAAACGCGTTCCTCACTCTAGTTTCGGTTATCCTCTGGCGGGCTATTTCAGCGAGCGGCCACATGAGTCACGACGCGACCATCTTGCTCCAGCGGGCGAAGGACGGCGACGAACACGCCGCGGAGTTGCTGCTGCCGATTATTTATGACCAGCTACGCGCGCTGGCGGGGAGTTACTTTCGCGATCAGCCGGTTGGCCACACCCTTCAGCCCACGGCTCTGGTACACGAGGCGTTCGTCAAGCTCATCAACTCGCCGACCGACGGGTTCAATAGCCGTTCACACTTCATGGCCGTGGCTTCGACCGCGATGCGCCAGATTCTGACGGACCACGCGCGCCGGAAGCGGGCCGACAAGCGCGGCGGCGGCGCGGGCAAGATTGAACTGGACGCCGCGGAGGGGTTCATCAAGGGCAAAGAGATCGATATCGTCGATCTGGACGAGGCGTTGTCCAACTTGCGCGAGTTTGATGAGCGGAAGCACCGCGTGGTCGAGCTGCGTTTCTTCGGCGGGCTGGAGATGCAGCAGATTGCGGATTTTCTGGGCGTGTCTCTCAGCACGACAGAGGCGGACTGGCGCGCGGCGCGGGCGTGGCTCGCGGTGCGGATCAGCGCGCTGCAGGGGCGGCCGCCGGATTCGCCGGCTCAGTCATGAGCGCCACCAGCAGGTCGATCGCAAGACGCCACTCAGAGGCGAGCCGATCGGTCCACTGGCTACCAGAAAGCTCTGACATTACCGAGACGAAGATCTCTCGCAGCAGGGGAATGTCCGAGCGGCGGAAGCCGATAGATCGCAGGCGCTCCATCAGCGGCGTCGCGAAGGGGCGCACGCTGGGCGGGTCGACGAACGATCTGACCAGTCGGGCGGCGAGGTCTTCAAGGCCCCTGGTGACTTCGAGCGTGTTTGATCCCGCGGGCATCATCCCCGGACGGGTACCGACCGCGGCCAGCGACCGACGGAGGAAAGTGTCCATGAGCGAGCCATCGCGGCCGACTCGGGCGTAGCTTGCCCCGAGAACGCTGGCGATCTGCTGATCGACTCTCACGGCTCGGAATCGCTGAGTGCCACTTGCGGCGGCTAAGGGATGAACTGAGAGCGTCATCGCAGACGGTCCTTCACGAGAGTGCCCCGGACTCAACCCCAACAACGCGAGCGAGAGGGCAGAACCTTGCCGTGAATCAGGGAAGTGGGTCACGGAGTGCGTGTTTCTCTATACTGAGCCTGGTAGCCGCCTGACGTCGGATGAAGCCGCGTTCGGAATGCGCAGGCTTTGCGGCACATGCGGGGCGGGATCGGGGCACGCTCGTAATGGCGGGGGCGGTAGTTTGGTGACGACGTGCGATGAGTCAAGATGCCTTCCAACGTGTGATGGACGTGTTTGGGCAAGTCTGCGCGCTGGAAGGCAATGAGCGATGGAGCACGCTGGACCGTCTGTGTGATGGTGATCTGAAGCTGCGCGACGAGGTCCGCGCGATGCTCGACGCCGACCGGACTTCTGGCGAGCTGTTCGACGATGCCGGTGCCGGGGCCAAGGTGTTGGCCAAGTCGATCCGAGGGCTGGGGCTTGACGTCAGTTCGCTCCCGACGCTTGAGGGGCGATATCAGATCGTTCGCGTGGTGGGCGAGGGCGGGATGGGCGTGGTGTACGAAGCTGTGCAGAGCAGCCCGCGCCGGCGCGTCGCGTTGAAGGCGGTGCGCGCCGGTCTGGCATCGCGCTCGATGCTGCGACGATTCGCGCACGAGGCGGATGTGCTGGCCCGCCTGCAGCACCCCGGCATTGCGCAGATCTACGAGGCGGGAACCGCGGATCCATCGTCGCCCGATCGTGCGTTCCTGGCGATGGAGTTTGTCGAGGGCCCTTCGCTCACCGAGCACGCGCGCTTGCGCAACCTGGGCGTGTCGGATCGCATGGAGCTGATTGCCGACGTGTGCGACGCGGTACACCACGCGCACCAGCGCGGCGTGATTCATCGCGACCTCAAGCCCTCCAACGTGCTCGTCGACCCGCTCGGGCATGTCAAGGTTCTGGACTTCGGCGTTGCGCGCCTCATGTCATCAGACGCCAAGATGACGACGATGCACACCCAGATGGGCCAGGTGGTGGGCACGCTTGGCTACATGAGCCCCGAGCAGCTTGATGGGGACGCGTCGCAGATCGACGCCGCGAGCGACGTGTATGCGCTGGGCGTGATTTTGTACGAGATGCTGGCCAAGCAACTTCCCCATGATCTGACCGGCAAGCCGCTGTTGGAGGCGGCGACAATCCTGCGGACGCAGCCGGCGCCGGCGCTTCGGAGTTTCAACCCGCGCTGTCGGGGCGAGCCCGAGCTCATCGTCGCGACGGCCATGCATTCCGATCGCGCCCGGCGATACCAGTCGGCCGCCGCCATGGCGGAGGACATTCGCAACTACCTCGCGGGGAAGCCGATCAGCGCGCGCCGGGATTCGACGCTGTACGTGCTGGGCAAACTCGCGCGAAGGCACTGGAGCGTGGTGGGTGTCGCGGCGGTGGTGGTCATCGCGTTGAGCGCGTACCTTGTCGATGCGGCGGTTCAAGGCGAGCGGTTCCGCGTGATGGCCAAGAGTGAGGCGGGTGCCCGCGCGATCGCGGAGGACCAGCGCAAGCGCGCTGACGATCTGAATCTCCAGCTCAAACGCCAGCTCGCCTCCGCGACGGTGGAGCGAGCGCGCGTGGAGGGATCGGTCGGCAACGGCTCGGGGGCGGAGGCGTTCCTTTGGCCGCTGTTGATCAAGAGCGAGGTGATGGGGCAGGCGCGCTGGGCGCTCTGGGAGCTGTACTCGCGCTTTGCCAGCGAGTGGGCGGTGCAAACGCCGACGCGGGCGCGCCGGATCGTCGCGCATCGGGGCTCTGGCCAGATCGCGATCGGCACATCGTCCGGCGACTTGACGATTCTCAACAGTGCCGACGGGCACACCATCGCGAGCATCTCGCTCCAGACTGCGACCGCGGGCGACTCGATCTCCAACATGGCGTTCCTGGATCCCTGGACGATCTTCACCGCCCACGCCGACGGCAGTGTTCGGCAAACTCGGATCGACAACGGGACCCTCTCGGTCGAACACTGGTGGCGAGCTCACTACGTCCCGATCGTTGATGTTCGCGTCACCCCGGATCGAGAGCACCTGATCACCGCAGCGATCGACGGGCGAGTCGCGATCTGGTCGCTGAACAGCCGACGCCTCGAACACTCGTGGATCACCCACGACGAAGGGCTCGTGTCAATCGAGATCAATGCTGACGGCCGTCGCCTCGCGACGTCCGGTCGCTCGAATGTCCTTCGCATATGGAATCTGGAGACGCACCAGTTGATCCGCGAGTGCCGCGGGCACGATCAGGTCGCGACGGCGCTCGCGTTTCATCCGCGCACCGGCGAGCTGTACTCTGGTGCGAGCGATCGTCGCGTGCTGGTGTGGCGTGACGAGGGCGAGCCGCGTGAGCTCGCGTCGGCCGAAGCGCCGCTGGAGGTCAGCTCGCTCGGCTTTGATGAGAGCGGCGAGAACCTGCTCATCGCCGATGCGCGCGGTGTGCGCGTGATCGGATCAGACGCCCTGCCGCGCTCTGTGGCGCTCGCGGCCACGGCGGTATCGCGTGGCGTGTGGACTGGAAGCAACCAGGTGACGGTCATCGAGTCCGACGGGCTCGTCCGTAGTTGGAACACGGCGCGTCTGCCATCGATCATCACGCGGACGGTTACTCGCAACTGGGTGTTCGGCCTTGATGTGTCGCCCGATGGCTCGCGCATCGCCTCTGGCGGAGGCGACGGGCGCATCGAAGTTCTTGACGCGCACACCCTCAGGCCGATCCTCTGGACCACGTTGCCCAGTCAGGGGCGCCAACGCGCGATCAAGTTCTCCGCAGACGGTCGTTCGATCGCGGTGGCCGGCTTTGACGGCGCGATCCGCATTCTGGATGCCGACACGCTCGAGGTCAGGCTGACGTTCGCGCGATCCACCGCTGAGGTGTACACCGTCGCATTCTCGCCTGATGGGCGAACGCTGGCGTCGGGGGGCGGCGACCGCGTCATTGCCCTCTGGGATGTGAAATCCGGCATGCTCGAGGCGGAGTTTTCGCGCACCGAAGGCATCCCGCGGTCGCTGGTCTACAGCCCCGACGGGCGGACCATGTACTCCGCTGGCGGGCGCGCCTCGGCCCTGGTCTGGGACGTCGAATCGCGCGAGATTCGCGAGCAACTTCCGCTTGAAGCCGCGCCGTGGGCGGTCACCATCAGCCCCGATGGGCGAACGCTCGCAGCGGGGACATACGCCGCGGGCGTGGAGTTCTTTGATCTGGTGACGGGCGAGCGTCGGATCGGCAACGCCAAGCACCAGCTCGTCGTCGCAGGGATGCACTTTGGCAGCTCTGGCAGCCTGCTCGTTTCGTCCGGTGACGACGGCTCGGTCAAGATCTGGGACCCGCGCCTCGCGACGCTGCTGGCGAGTCTCGATGTTGGGCGTGGGCAGGTTCCGTGCGTCGCGCTCTCGCCGGACGAGCGCTACGTCGTCGGTGGGCATCAGTCGGGCGAGGTGAGTCTGTGTGATCTGCGATACGCCGATAGCGCCGTCGCCGCGAATGTGGACTGGGCCACACGCCGCCATGCGCCGATCGACGCTTCGCCCACGCGCCTGGAAGCCCTTCGCCAGGAAGCCGCGCGCACGCTGAAAGCCTGGCGACTCAAACCGGCTCACACCGGCGCTCGCTAGGTGCATCGCCGCGCAACCACGTTCGGTCGCGCTCAAGCCTTGGCCAGATGTACGCGCACCCGGGCGAGCAGGTCTTCTTTCTTGATGGGCTTGGACAGGAAGTCGTCGGCACCGGAGTCGTGGGCCTTCTCGACGTCTGAGACCTCGTTCAGAGCCGTGACCATGATGATCGGGATGCCCTTGGTTTTCGGGTCGGACTTCAAGCGACGGCAGACCTGAAAGCCGCTCAGCTTCGGCATCATGATGTCCAGGAGAATGAGGTCCGGAGCTCGCTCTTCGACCATCCGCAGTGCCTCGACGCCGTCCTTGGCCAGCCGCACGTTGGCAGAGATGGACTCCAGATAGGCCTCGAGCAGCTCGAGGTTCTGCTCGTGATCGTCCACCAGGAGTATGTCGGGCTGGTTCATGGTGTGGCTCGTTGGCGATGCTGGTTCTATAAAGGCCGGGCGAGAGCACCCGGAGCACCGGCAACGGATGATAACAACCCGCGTCTTGCCCGGATGCCCGATCTGGCCGCGCGACGGGAAGGTCGCCGATTGGAAGATACTCTTGCGTGAAGCAACGAGCGGCGGTTTGCCGATACACCAGTGAATCGACCCGTCGCGGGCGCGATGATTCACAGGCACACGTTAATGCTCGCCCCGAGCGAGCTGGAGTCGATATGGGCGTTGCACGTTTGATGTGTCGTCAGTTCACTGCTCACACCGCCCGCGTTGGCTCCGCGGTCATTCGCGTGGCTCTCGCGCTCTCAGCGCCAACGCTTGGCATCGCCCTCTCGGGCGCTGCGCCTGCGGTTGTGCTGGGCCAGACGCCGCCCCTGGATCGTGAGATCGCGTCGATCATTGCCCAGAACAAAATGGGCCAGGCCGAGGTCGGCGTGAGCATCATCGATGTCGAGACCGGCGACGTCATCGCCGGCATCAACGAGCGCAAGCGCCTGGCCCCGGCGAGCAACCTCAAGATTCTTACCACCGGTGCCGCGGCCCTCGTGCTGGGCAAGGACTGGCAGTTCACCACCGAGATCTACGTCCAGGGCGATCGCGTCATCATCGTCGGCAGCGGCGATCCGGCGCTGGGCGACCCCGAACTACTCAAGGAGCAGGGCCTCTCCGCCGACGCCTTCCTCCAGCGACTCGTCGAGCCGCTCGCAGCGGCCGGGGTGACCGGTATTCGCGAAGTCGTCGTTGACGATCGCTGCTTTGATCGCGACATGGTTCACCCGACGTGGCCGCGAAATCAACTCTCACGCTGGTACTGCGCGCCGGTGTCGGGCATGAACTTCCATACGAACATCGTCGAGGTTTGGCCGCGCCCCGCGGGCGTGGGCGAGCCAGCGACGTTCCGCAAGAGCCCGGACGCGCCGTGGATCGAAGTCGTCAACCGCACACGCACCGTCGGCGCCCGCGGCACAACCGCCGTCGGCCTTGATCGCGACGGCGGCAGCAACACGTTCATCCTCTCGGGCACCATCCTGAGCGCTCCGCAAGAGCCGATCTCCGCGACGGTCGCCGATCCGGCGTTGGTCTTTGGTCGCCTGATCGGCGAGCGGATCGCCGCGAATCAGTCGATGGTCGCGCGCGACGCCAACGGCAACGCGGTCCCCATCAACGTGCGCATCGCGACGCCCGAGGAGCGCTGGGATTTCAAAGAGCCCGCGCTCGTCGCGGTGCAAACGCCGCTGGCGCCCATCCTCCGACGTTCCAACGTCGATTCGCACAATCTCTACGCCGAGGCCATGATCAAGGCGATTGGCCACAAGGTGACCGGTCAGCCCGGCTCATGGGCCAACGGCGCCGCGGTCATTCGCATGCGTGTCTCGCAGCTTCTGGGTCCTGACGCGGGCGAACTGGTGATCGTTGATGGCTCGGGCATGTCCGGCGAGAACGGCGTCGCTCCGTCGCTCATGTCACGCTGGCTCGCGGCCGTGGCGCGCGACAACGAGATCGGAAACTTGTTCGTCGGCTCGCTGCCGATGCCCGGCGAGGGCACAATGGCCCGCCGCTTCCTCAAGCGACCCAAGGGCGTCACCATCCACGCCAAGTCCGGCTTCATCCGCGGCGTGCAATGCCTCAGCGGCTACATTACTAGCGACGACTCTGGCCGCCGCCTTGCATTCAGCGTCATGGTCAACAAGCTGGAACTCGCGCAGGGCTCCGCGAAGGAGCTGCACGAAGACGTCGTGCGAAAGGCCGCGGAGTGGATGGAGCGCCAGCCGGCGCGCCGAACGAAGCTGGGTGGGTGAAGTAGTCGCGAGTCGTGAGTTTCCGATCTCCGATCTCCGATCTCCGATCTCCGATCTCCGATCTCCGATTGCCGACTCCCGACTGCCGATCTCCGGCTTCCGACTCCCGATTGCCGACTGCCGACTCCCGATTGCCGCCCGCGGCATCACTCCAGCCAATCCTCGTCCTTTAACCGCTGCGGCACGTACTCCTCCGTGACGTAGCTGATGTCCTTGCTGATCAGCGACTCAACTTCCATCTTGAAGCCGTTGTCGAGCATGCCCTTGATCTCTCGCTGCCACTGCTTGTTGGACTCGAACCAGGGGTACGCCGCGATCTCGTTGGCGCGCTTGATGTCGTTGTCGGTCAGGTCGATCTTGACACTCTCGGGCAGCTCGCACTCGTCGTAGTCCTTGGAGCGAATGCCCAGGAACTTCGCATCGGGGATCGCCAGGCGTGAGCTCTCAAACGCCAGCGAGATCGACCCTTGCTTGATGACGCTGTAGATGTAATGGCCCCAAGGGTCGCAGTCCAGCAGGCAGATGATCGGGAGCTTGAGCTCGTGGTTCAATCGCTGCAGCAGGCGTCGGCACCCGCGCGGCGGCTGGCCCGCCCCGTGCGTCAAGATGCAGTTATGCTCCTCCCAAAACCGGTCCTCGTTGAACCGGTTCCACACCGTGCCCTTTTCAACGTGCAAGACGAACTTCGCCTCGCACTTCTTGAACTGGATGATGTCCGGCTCGACGATGCTGGGCATCGCGTAACCGCCGGAGCCCATGCGCCGGCAATCGATATCGTCGCCCTTGTCGGTCACAGTGATGTTGCCCACCATTGAGCCGCGATTCTCTGCAAAGACGTGCAGCTCTTCGCGCAGCAGACCGAGCGCGACCTCAAGGTCTTCAAGGATCGGGTCGCTCTCTTCCTGGCGATCAAAGGTGTTCTCCTTTGTCCCCGCGACGGTGTGCTTGGCCTTGTAGAACACGCCTCGGAGGCTGCTGGTCTTCTCCTGGCCGATCAGGTCTTTGATCGTGCTGGCGTGCAGCATCGTCTGCATGAACTGCTTGGCCTGATTGAGGTTGAAGAGCTCGCGTTCTGCGGTGTTGTCGCCCATTTCCAGGATGCCGCGCTTCTTGTTCCAGAGCGTGTTGCTCTTGGTGCGCATCGGAATCTCCATCTTCGGCTCGCGCCCGCCCAGCGCGGTCTTGCTCACATGCTGCGCCAGCTCAACCAGCTTGCCCAGCGTGCGCGCATCGCGTTCCTTGATTCGCTTGGTCATCGCAGGATCCGAGTTGCTCTTCTTCTTCGCCATGGTGTGTCTCAAGCGTCTTGAAGGCAGCGCTATCGCGCCGCCGACGTGTGCGTGTGTCGGTTGATCAAACCTCAATCAGAACAGGCCCGGCCCATCCTCCGCCGGGCGCATCTTGCCCGTCTTGGGGTCTAGCCGCATTCGTGGCTTGGGCACCTTCGCGGGCGGCTCGTCGCGCCCCTGCGCCGCGTTGACCTCAAGCGCCGCCGCCTCGGCCTTCGATTGTTTCCGCCCGGGAATGTCGCTCAGGTCGTCGCGCGACTTCGCCCGCCCGCCCGAAACAGCGTCGCGTGCCGCGGGCTTCGTCTTGCGCGATTCGGCCGCCAGGCCCTTCCGCGTACCACGCTCAGGCTTCGGCTGACCCTTTGACGAAGACCGCTTCACGGGCTCGACATCCATCAGCGCCGGCTCGTCTTCGTCCTTGGTCTTGATCCCGCTGGGCTTGCGCGGCTTCTGCGCGATCTGGGCCGCGGCTTGATCCGGAGTCGGCTCGACAACGATCACGCCTTCCTGATCTGCCGGATCCTCTTCCTGCACCTTGCGGCCGTCCTCGTCGAGCTTCACGTCCGCGATCGCCGTCCGCTTCTTGGCCTGCGCCAGCAACGCGTCGTACAGCTTCTTCGCGTCGCTGCCGTCCACCGCCGAGACCGCCTTGGCCACCTCGCCGATGTACCGCTCAAAGACGTCGCGACGCTCCGCCTCGCGCTTCATCTTCGCGCGCTTCCGCAGATACGTCCCCAGCTTTCGCCCGCACTCCATCAGCGCCAGCTTCATCTCCTTGCGGATCTCGTCGTAGTCCGCAATCGCTTCCTTGCTCTCGCTGGTAAACGGCACCCACACGCTGGCCATGTGGATCATGATCACCAGCGGCCCCACCGGCACGCTCCCGCGCGGCTGCTGCAAGTCGTAGTTCTTCCAGTTCGTCTCGCTCACCGCCTTGAAGCTCGAACACGCGCTCTGCTGAAAGAGCAGCGGCACGCGATTGGCAAACCGAATCACGCGCGAGGTGTCCTCGGTCGGCAGCTCGCCGCCAAACGCGATCGCCGTCTCGATCAAGAACGGCCGCCCGCGATACACCGCCGCCTCGCGCGAAGACGCCGCGTAGAACTCAGCGCGCACGCCCTTGAACATCCCCTTCAGCAACTGCTGCACGCCGATCGGCGCCAGACAGTCCGTCGGCGGCGGCGGCAGCTTGCTCTCCTGAAACTCCTTGAACAGCGCCTCGGTCTGCGCCGGCTCGATATCGCTGACCTTCGTGCGGCTCGTGGCCTTGATCGCCTTGCAGAAATCCCCCGCGGCCTGCGGCGACACGCGGCTGAACTTCTCCTGCAGGAACGTGTACAACGTCCCGCCGCGCCCGCTCGCCTCAAAGTCTTTCATCATCTGGAGCAGAATGCCCAGCTCAATCCCCTTGGGGTGCGGCTGAATCTCTTTGGTCTCCGGCGGCAGCTCGTTCACGGCCCGCGGAAAGACCACGATCGAACCGAGGTCCTGCGTCAGCGCCGGCGCTTCTTGAATCGCGTTCTCCGCCGTCCCGTCGCTGCCCATAGGCGTATTAGTCGCATTGGCCGCCTCTTGACTGGCCGCGCCTTGACGCCCACGCACCAGCAGCGACTCCTCTTCGTTATCGGTCACACGCGTCGGGCGCACAAGCGTGATGCGCGCGTGCGGGTTGGCGATCGCGTTGAGTTCGAGAAACTCATCGACGGAGCCACGCCCGCGCTGATACTTGCCCTCGAGCTCGATGGAGACCGAGGTGCCGGTCGGGTAATCGCGGTGCGAGAGGAACGCGTCGCCCAGCTCACGCGCCTGTGAGAGCGACCGCAAGCGCTGGAGCGGGAAGTCGTCGGTCTCCTCGTCGAGCGTGACCTCCGCCCGGTTCGTCTTGGTGTTCATCGCCAGCTCGATGTTGTGCGCCTGCTTCATGGCGCTCGGGCGAGTCTGGATCGTCATCGGCTTGCCGGTGGTGATCAGTCCGTACATCCCAGCCGCGGAAATGCCGATGCCCTGCTGCCCGCGGCTCATCTTCAAGCGATGAAACTTGCTGCCAAAGAGCAACCGGCCGAACACGTTCTCCACCTGCTTCCGCACGATGCCCGGCCCGTTGTCAACGACGGTGACGCGGTAGCGGCTCGCCTTCGCCCCCGCGGCACGCTCGGGCTGCAAGTCCTCGATCACCACCGTGACGTCAGGCAGGATCGAGGCTTCCTCGCACGCGTCGAGCGAGTTGTCCACCGCCTCCTTCACGGTGGTCAGCAGCGCCTTGCGCGGGTTGTCAAAGCCCAGCAGATGCCTGTTCTTCGCGAAGAACTCCGAGACCGAGATATCGCGCTGCTTCGTCGCCATCGTCTCCGCGGTCACCTTCGGGCCTGTGCCGCGGCTTGACCGGGCTTCGCCAGCGTCCGATTCGGGCTCACGCCGGTGTCGCGTAGGGGGTCTCAGAACTTCAGAAGTGGGTGCGTCCATGCGTCGGCCTTTCTTGCTCTTCACGGCGCGATTGTTGGCCAGCCGCGCAGCGTCGGCGTTGATCGGTCCTTGAAGCGGGAAAGCCGCGAACTTCGTGTTTCTTGGCCCGATACCATCGCCGCCATGACTTCCAGTCCCGCCCAGAAGGTCGCCGCAACGCCCGCCGACATCAAGGCGGGCGAAGCCCTCGGCGTGAAAGCCGCGACGTTTGCCGGCCGCGCCCAATGGGTGCAGGCGGAGATGACGGCCCGCGACGCGCTGCAATCCGATCCCGCCTGCGTCGTTGCACATCACGTCATCGGCTTGGTCGCGCAGCACCTGGGCTTGCGCAACTACGCGGCGTCGAGCTTCGAAGCGGCGCTGAAGATCAACGCGTACTTCAAACCCGCGAAGAAGGCGCTCGCTGCACTGGGCCCAAGCGACGATGAGACATCGAAGATCGCCGCGTCGTCCCCGGCTGCGCACGACCGCTTCCTCGTAATACGCGAGTGGGGTTACGGCTTCTGGGCCGATGTCGATTTCGCGCTTGGCCAGCTCCTGCTCGCAGAGTTCACCGAGAGACGCCCGGTCGTTTTCTGGGGCAACGAAAGCCGCTTCCGTCGCGCCGATTCGGCGATCAGCGAGAACGCCTGGACGCTCTACTTCGAGCCGATCGGCACCCTCGAGGATGTTGAAGGCGTCGACACCGCTGATCGCTACCCGCCCAAGTGGATCAACACGCCGCTGGACGCGCCAATCTTCAACCGCTTCGACGGCGACGGCTCCCGAACGTGGTCGCTCACGTTCTTGAATCGCCCCGAACGCTGTCTGGTCGCCGACTTCTTCTGCGGCGTCGTCAACGCCCTTCCCTGGGCACCGCCCACGCACCCGCTCTTTGGTGCGTCGCTACCGGACGCGTACCGCTGGCTCGCTCTAAAGTACCTCCGCCCGCAGCCGAAGATCCTCGCAGACGTGCGCGCGTTTGTCGATCAGCACCTCACCGGTTCACGCACTCTCGCCTGCCACGTGCGGGCTCTGGACAAACGCGGCGAGTTCCCCGATCTGGATAGATACATCGACGAGGTCGTCAACATCGCCGACGGCATGCTGCTGGGCGAGCCCGACCGCAAGCTCTTCATCATGAGCGATTGGGCGGGCGCCGTGGAACACTTCCGCACGCGCCACGGTCCGCGCGTCGTCTCCACCAACGCCACCCGCGCCGCAGAGGGCACCGGCCTTCACCGCGTAGACAACGCCGACGGCGCGCGGCTCGGGCGCGAGGTGCTCACCGATTCGTTGATCGCCGCGAGCTGCGACCTGTTTCTGGGCATGGCCCCTTCGACCGTTTCGGGGATGATCCAGTTCCTGCGCGATTGGCCGGCCGGCAGCTTCATGGTGCTCGGGCCGTACATGCTCTCGCATCGCAACCAAGAGATCTACGGCAAGCCTCCGCACTGACTCGCGCCGTTCGGGCCAAGCCTCGCACGCCAGCGACCAAGATGCCCGCTCTGCGGCCAAAGAAAAGTCCCCGCGCTCAGTTCGCGGGGATTCAAGAGAAGAACGTGCTGTCGCTCACCGATCGTGCGTTTGCCGGCGGAAAAGCCGCTCTGTCTCACGCTTTCGACGACGCCGCCCGCCGCCGGCGCATCGCGAGCAGGCCGCCCATCGCAAGCAGGCTCATCGCCCCGGGCGTGGGTATGGCCATGCGGAACAAGAGCGTTTCGCCGTAGCCCGAGCCGCCGCTGAGCGGATCACCATCGCCAGGGATTTGCGTCCACATCCAGCGCGCGGTCGACCCAATGCCGGGCACGGTGCCCCAGGGCGATATGCCGTTGGCACCGCCAACATAAGGCGTCTCCCACAGATTGTTGGTTGTCGCGAAGCCGATCCATCCCACGACCTGCGCGTTGCTAGGAGCCGCGGCCCCGTCGCCCAGATCCTGATTCGAGCGGTAGACCTGCCAGCGAGCGTCACCCGAGTTGGCGGTGTCGCCGTTGCTCAGCGAGATCTGCGCCAGCAAGCCCTGGGCGATGGCGTTGTCGCTCCACGCCGCGATGTAGATGAACGAGCCGGCGGTGAACGAAACGCTCTCGGGCCGTGACCAGTTGTACGTTCCCGGTGCGCCGCTAGCGCCCAACTCGTTTCGCTGAACCAGCGTCACGCTGGACGGGTCACCCGTGTACAGCGCATAGTGATTGTCAGCCGTGACAAGCCCGGTGGCAACGATGTCGGCGTTCGCGCCGCCCGCGAAAGATACAAGCGTGACGGCAGTAATAGCGCAGATGCTCTTGAAGTTCATGCTCTCTCTCCTCAATCTCAGGTTTCTTCACACCCGCGTGCGGGTGAGCGGTGCGTTGGCCGGTGGCCTCGCCTCGCGTGAACCAACCATGCACTGCGGGCGCGCTTCCGGCAACCTGGTGCTCGGTCGTCGGAGCGCTTCGTGCCCATCGGCGCGTCGCGGCTCGCACCGCTTGCGCAGCTTTGCATCTGCGGAGTCCGAAAGCCGCGCGCCACAGTCCGAAAAGCGCACGGTCGCACCCCACCGCCTGACCCGTCCCCTCGCGCACCGCGCGATTAGCCTCTACGCTCTGGCGTGCCGCATCACCCCGCTCGCCCGATCTCACTCCGCCGCCAAGACATGCGCCGCTCAGTTGTAGACGGCGGCTTCTACAGCGTCATGGTCGGCATGGGCGAACTCTACATCCCGGCGTTCGTGCTCGCCGTCGGCCTGGGCGAAGTCTTCTCTGGCTTCGTCGCGACGCTCCCGCAGATGGTCGCCGGCATCGTGCAGATGCTCGCGGTCCGCGCCGTGCCCCTGGTCGGAGGTGCCAAACGCTGGTCGCTCATCTGCGTCGGGCTGCAAGCGTCTTCGTTCATCCCGCTCTTCGTTGGCGCGCTCGTCGGCGCGATCCCGGCCTGGGCGGTGTTCCTGAGCGCCACTGTCTACTGGGCCTCGGGCATGTCCGCCGGCGCGAGCTGGACCACCTGGATCAGCTCGCTCGTACCCGGCCGTCTCGATGGCAGGCTGCGCTCGCGTTACTTCGGCATTCGCCAGCGCTCCGTACAGGCGGGCCAACTCGTGGGCTTCATCGTCGGCGGTGCGCTGCTTCAGGGCGTGGTCTGGATCGCGCCGCCCGGACAAGTCAGCGACGCGAGGCTCCTCGTGTTCGCCGCGATGTTCGCAGGCGCGGGCATCGCACGCTGGATCTCGTTTTCGTACCTGGTCAAGATCCACGAACCAGCCCGCCCGGGGCACGAAGACCGACGCGTGAGCCCGCTCGAGCTCGTGCGCCGAATGCTCACCAAGGGCGGCGGGCGCGACGCCAAGCTGCTGGTCTACATGTTCCTGTTCAGCGGCGCCGCGAGCCTCTCGGCGCCGTTCATCAACCCATACATTCTTGAGCAACTGCACCTGAGCTACGGCGTCTACGCCGCCCTCATCGGCACGGTCATCCTTGGCAAGATGCTCTCGCTGCCGGTCTGGGGCGCGCTGGGCCAACTGATCGGCGCGCGGCGTCTGCTCTGGATCGGCGCGCTGGGCACGATCCCGCCGATCGCGATGTTCGCCCTCTCCAGCGATCTGCGCGTGCTCTTTGTCGCCCAGGCAATGGCTGGCGCCGCGTGGGGCGCATACGAGCTGGCCTCGTGGCTGCTGCAACTCGAACATCTTCACGAGCGCGAGCGCACCAGCCTCATGGCGACGTACTTCCTGGGCAACACGCTGGCGATGGGCATCGGAACGCTCGCCGGCGGCGCCCTGCTCGGCGCCCTGGGCACGGGGATGGAGGCATACGCAACGCTCTTCTGGTGCAGCGTTGCCCTCCGGCTCATGACGCTCTTTGCCCTGCCAGCGGTCGCGGGGAAGGTCGATCTTCCTCGCCTGGCGCACGCGCCAGCGCTCGCCCGCCGCGCGTATAAACTGTTCCAGACGCTCGGCCCGGAGATCATCCGGCCGCGCTGAGCGGCCTCAAAGGAGCACCCATGCCATCGTTTGATATCGCGTGCAAGGTCGATTGGGCCGAGCTCGACAACGCCCTCAACAACACCAAGAAGATGATCGCGACGCGCTTCGATTTCCGGGGCGTGCAGGCCGAGATCGAGCTGGACAAGAAAGAGAAGCAACTCAAGTTCATGACGGTGGACGACACCAAGCACGCCGCCATGCGCGAGATGTTCCTTCAGAGCATCATGCGCCGCGGCATGAACCCGAAAACCTTCGAGTTCAAGGACGCCGAGAGCGGGGCCGCCGGCGCGCTCAAGCGGTTCGTCAAGATCAAGGAAGGCATCGAGCAGCCGATCGCCAAGGACATCGTCGCGCGCATCAAAGAGTCGAAGATGAAAGTGCAGGCTTCGATCCAGGGCGAGGAAGTGCGCGTCACCGCCAAGCAGATCGACGACCTGCAGGCGGTCATGAAGCTGCTCGACGGTGCCGGGCTCAGCGTCCCGCTGCAATACGTGAACATGAAGCGCGACTGATCTGCGGTCGAGAGAGTGGGGGGGTTGGTGCAGCGAGGGGATGCGGGACCAAGGGGCTCCACGAAAGCAACGCCCGATTCGGGCCTGCGCCGAGCCAGCACTCCTCGCGCTCACTTCAGCTCACCGCGATCCCAAAGAAACGAGCGGTGTTCTCGTTCACCTGCCGATGCAGCGTCTCGAAGTCCACGCCCCGCGCACTCGCCAGCGCCTCGGCGGTCAGCCTGACCATCGCCGGCGTACACGGGCGCTTTGACCGCATCGGCTCCGGCGACAGAAACGGCGAGTCGGTCTCTACCATGATGCGATCCGCCGGGGCCAACGCCGCCGCGTCGCGGACGCTTTGAGCGTTCTTGTACGTGATCACGCCGGTGAAGCTCACCATCGCGCCGAAATCCATCAACATTCGCATGTCGTCAACCGTGCCTGTGAAGCAGTGAAACACGAAGCGTCTCCCGTCAATTCCACTAGACCGCAGCAGCGGAATCAACTCAGCAAACGCCTCGCGACAATGAATGACGATCGGTTTGCCGGCCCCCGTGCCGCCGTCACCCGGTACGTCGTCCACGCGCCGAATCACCTCAAGATGGTCGCTCAGCACGCGAAGCTGCACGTCCTTCGCTGGCCGCCCATGATGGTTGTCGAGCCCCAGTTCGCCCCATCCCACACACTTCGGATCAGCGATGCACGCCTTGATCGCGCCCCAATCATGCGGCCCCTGATCGCTGTACAACGGATGAACGCCCGCGGTGCTCCACACGTCGGCGCGCGATCGCGCAATGCGCAGGGCCACCACCGCGTCCGGCGCCGTCGTCGAGATCGTGATGCACCCGCTCACGCCCGCCGCGCGCGCATCCGCCATCGTCTGATCGACGTTGTCGCGAAACTCCGGGAACGTCAGGTGGCAATGCGTGTCGATCACGCCCGAGGATAGTCGGCAACCGCCGCTTCTCATCGGAGCCAGATTTCGCTGCCCCGGTGTACACGTCGTCGCACTTGTTGCCGAAAGAGTTCCCGTCTGCTTCGCGCCACCTTCGCGCCCGCGTCTTTACTCCCCCGTCCCCACCACAAACGACGCGCGCCCAAGGTGCTCCGACTCAAGGCTCATCGCCGAGCGAGACACGCCGCTCTGAAAGCTCACCGTTACGATGCGCCGACCTGGGCGAATCGCATCGAGAGCTTGCACAAGCCCGCCGCGAAAGTCGCTGTGAAACTGACCGACGACCAGCACCGTCGGCCGCAGCCCGCGCCCGATCGCGTCGTTGACGCTCTGCGCCATCGTCCAATCCCAGACGCTCTGGGCGCGAAAGAACCCCTCCACATCCATACGCGGCGTGCTCATCACGACCGGGGCCGCGATGGCTGCGCCTTGGATGAAATCCCCCGTCGGTGCCGCAGTAGCGCTCGCGTCCCCGCCGCCCATCATCCGCTCAAAGTCCTCCCGATACCGACCACGCGGCATCTCTCGCGGCACCGTCACCAGCCGCCTCTGCTCCTCGCTCAGCGCCGCGATTGCCGCAAAGCCCTTCGTCCGCGCCAGCCGCACATACGCCCGCGGCGAGTTCGCCGCGATCACCGGCCGCCCCGCGTCCTTCGCCGCCAGAACCATGTCGCGATGGCCAGCGCTCCAGTTGCCCCCGTCCGCGCCGGCGCTCGATCGCCCCGCCCGACGAACAAACGTCGCCTCGTCGCCTAAGCCAGCCAGGAAGTCGTCGAGCCGTGATTGATCATCGCGCTCAATGAACTCCAGCGCCAGCGCCCCGCGAAAGCCCCCGCCGCCGCTGGCCTCCCGCGCGATCAGGTCTCGCCACAACGCCGCGGCCGCCGAGAGCCCAAGTTCCTGCCCGTGCTGCTCACCCAGGAACACAGCCTCGGCAATCGCCGCATCGCGCAGCATGTCCTCCCACGTCACGCGCTCGCCCCGCTCATTGAAGATCGCCACGCGACGCGATTCATCCGCCGCTCGCAACACGGGCGTTGCGTCATCGCCTGCCCGAGAAGTCCCGCCAGATCCGCCGGCGCACCCCCCCAGCGCCGCGCCCGCGATCATGACCAGCCCCAGGACCGGAAGCGTGCGTTTCATGCACCGAGATTACTCGATTTGCCGTTTCGTCGTCGACACGCGCCAGTCACCAATCTCTCCGCTTGGCGTCCAAGGTCCGTGCAGGACTGAACCTCGGTGCGACCCATCTCCCGCCGCAAAGGTGTACACTTGCGATTGACTTCAAGACCCCGCAGTTATCCTCCGGAGCCAAGCTATGGACCTGTACATCGATACCGCAAACCTTGACGAGATTAAAGAAGCCGCGGCCCTCGGCGTGCTTGACGGCGTCACCACCAATCCCTCGCTCATCGCAAAGGAAAAGGGCGTGACCTACCACGCGCGCCTCAAGGAGATCTGCGAGGTCGTCAAAGGCCCCGTCTCCGGCGAAGTGATCTCCACCGAGTACGCCAGCATGATCAAGGAAGCCGCAGAGCTCGTCAAGATCGCCTCCAACATCGTGGTCAAGCTGCCCACCACCATCGACGGCCTCAAGGCCTGCAAGACCCTGAGCGATCAGGGCACCAAGGTCAATATGACCCTCGTGTTCCAGCCTCTGCAGGCGCTCATGGTCGCCAAGGCGGGCGCGTTCCTCGTCTCGCCGTTCGTCGGCCGCCTTGATGACGTCGCCGAGGACGGCATGGAGCTGGTCCAGCGCATGCGCCAGATCTATGACAACTACGGCTTCCGCACGAAGATCCTCGCCGCGAGCCTCCGCCACAACAAGCATCTGGTCGATTGTGCGCTCGCGGGCGCGGACGTCGCGACGATGCCGCTGAGCGTGATCAAGACCGCGCTGAACCACCCGCTCACCGAGAGCGGCCTCAAGAAGTTCAGCGAGGACTACAAGAAAGCCTTCCCGGGCTAACTCGCGTCGCCGACCTGCTCCGGGTTCGGCGCGACCTTTGCCAACAATCTGCTTGAACACCGCGCCATCGACCTGCCCTCAGGTCGGTGGTTTTTCGTTGCGCACTACTAATCGACTCACGCTCGCTTCGTCGCCCGCATGGCGGAGCCGCCGGGCGTGGGGGCCATGCCATGATACTTCAGGAAATCGGCGTGCCCCTTGATGCCCATGTATCGCACGACGCGTCGCGCCGGTGCCTTGGCAAGGTCCACGACAATCAGCCCATCCAGCGCGTCGCCAAACGCCGAGTCCACGTTGAACCCCACCAACTTGGCCCCCAGCGCCAAGTACTGTCGCAGCAGCACCGGCACGCCGCGCCCGTTCGGATCGATCGACGCCACCAGCGCGTCGGCATCGTCCAGATTATCAATCGTCTGCGACGCAAGCTCGGTCTCGCGCTGGCGAAACCGCCCAAACCTCGGCGGGCTCGTCGGGCTCGCCAGCCCCTTGTACTCACCCGGTCCCACCGACTCGTTCACAAAGTTCACCAGCAACTTGCGGCACAGCGTCGGATAGTCATCAGAGATGCTGACGGTGCCAAACAGCATCCGATACTGCGGGTTCCCGGCCGCGAAGTGCCCGATCCCCTGCCACAGCAGCAGCAACGACGCAAAGTCATTCTGATTCTCACGGCGCACGAACGAACGCCCAAGCTCGATCCCGGGCGTCAGGAGCTTCAGGTGCGCCTCGTCATAGCGAAAAAGCGTGGACGTATAAAGCCCCGCGACGCCGCTCTGCTCGATGAGCTTGTCAGTAAGGCCCAGGCGGTACGCGCCGATGATGCAGGACTTCACGTCGTCCCACACGAACAGGTGCTTATACGTCCGGTCAAAAGCGTCGGTGTCAAACGGCTTGCCAGTACCCTCGCCCGCATCGCGAAACGACATCTCGCGCAGGCGGCAGATCTCCGGCAGCACGTGCGGCAACTCGTCATGATCCGCAATCATCACGCGCATGGTCGCGATCGTCGCGAGCGTCCGCCCCGCCGGCAGCGCGTCCACGTCTCGCTTCAGCAGTTCGCCGCTCATCTCCGGCGCGATCTCCGCCTGAGCGCGAACCTTTGCCCGCTTCGGCGCCGAGTCCGACATTAGGTACGTGCGGGCCCGCAGATAAGAAGCCGCGTCCGCGTCCGAGTCGAACCGCCCCAGCCGCTCCGCAGGCACCGCCCGCCCGACGCGCACGTGAATGTGCGCCCCGCGCTTCCACAGCATCTCACGCGGCAGCAACGCTGTCCGCAACATCGGATGCATCAGCCCCAGCGTCTGGAACAGCCAGCTATTGCGCGCGTCAAAGTAGACGGGAACCACCTGGGCCCCGGTCATCCGGGCCAGCATCGCCACCGACGCCGCCCACGCGCCGTCGCTGATCGCGCCCTCGCGCAGTCGAAGGCTAGAAACTTCGCCCGCGGGGAAACTCGCGAGGCACCCGCCGCCCTTGAGCCAGCGGACGCACGAGCGGATCGCGGTCGAGTTCACCGCCTGGCTGCCCGAGAACACGTCAACGTTGATGATGTCTTTGGCCAGCTCCGGCAGGATCGACAAGTATGAGTTGGCCAAGAGCTTCACATCCGCCCGGGTCCGCGAGATCAGCTCTAAAAACATCAACCCGTCGATCCCACCCAGCGGGTGGTTGGCGACAAAGATCGTCGGCCCGGTGGTCGGAATGCGCTTCAGGTCCGTCTCGGTGACTTCCGACGTGATGTCCAGCGACTTCAGCACCCGCCCCGCGAACGACCCCGCGTGATGATCGAGGGCATCATCGTAAAGGCTTTGCATTCCGTCGAGCTTCAGCAGATGGTCAAGCGAGTACCCAATCAGCGGCGAGACCGTCGAAGCCAGCCCCTTGTTCGCAAACGCGCGCACCGAGATCCGCGCTCGTCCGTCAGGTGAAGTCCCGAGTGTGCTGCGGTCGCTCATGGCTTGCTCTCGCAGAAAGTGGTTGCGTCGTACGGACTTCGGACTCACACAACTCTATCTGCTCGGATGGGCGGCCGCTCAACCCACCGTCAATCCGAGCCCTCGTTTGCGCCGGCCCGAGCCCGATGCGCAAAGACCATCCGCAGGAGTTCAACCGGCTCGGTCGCCCGCCCGCCCGCACGGACCCGCCGAGCCCCGATTTCACACGCCAATCGCCACTGCTCGCGCAACTTTCGCTGTCCCGACCAGAATGCACAACTTGGGTCATAGATGGTGGTGTTTTCTGCAAAGACACCGTTAAACTCGATCACCGCGAACCCCCGCCCCGCTCGAAGCTCCGCCTCGTCCGCGTACCGCAGATCAAACCGACCAAAATCCAACCCTGTGGATTGATCCATCAGTTCGTCCAACGCCGCGGCCAGCTCGCTGGTCGCCAAACCTGGTTCATCGCGAAACATTGTCCCGCGGCAGTGATTCCCAATCACCCCCAACTGCTTTCGCTCGCCATCCGCAATCACCTTGGCCGCGTCACTTCCCAGCCGCTTCAGGAACACCTGGGCCTGGAGGCGTAGTCGTGGGTGCCGCCAGATCAGCTCGCGAATCGTGCTCAAGCCGTCTCCGACGATCACCGGAAAGTGCTTCGCCGTCACGCCGAGGATCCGACCTCGGGTTTCTCCTGGGATACGCACATAAAACACGCCGACCTCGTGCGGGCCGGGGTGATACACCTGCGCGAGCACGGGCGATTGAAAGCGTTCGAGATACGCGCGGGCGCCCGCGGCGTCTCGGATCAGTCGCACCCCGGTGCCGCGCTCGCCAATGTCGGGCTTCAGGATGATTGGATAGCCCGTCGCCACGCGCCTCATGAACGCTTCAAGAATCGCGACACGACTGGCCACCTCCCCCGACGGCAGCAGTTCGAACGCCAGCACCCGGTCGCTCTTCATCGTCGACAAAATCTGCGACTTGGATTCACCAACCGCCCCGCCAGCAGGGATCGCGGGGTTCACGCCCGTGAATCCCATCGGATGGCCCGAGCGAAACGCGTTCCAGACGATCGAGGGCAACAGGGCCAAGTAGACCCACCACGCCGACCAGAACTCCCAACGTCGCTGTCGCTCGACCCAGGCGATCAAGCGAAGGCGTGCGAACTCGGAGCGCGACATCTGCATGTACGGAGGTGCCGATACGTGCGCGTGCTTCGGATTGTGAGCGATATCAACGCGGCTCACGCGAGCCTCCCGGCATTCTCAAACGTGATGGATGCAAGCTCTGGCGTCCCCACCGGCCGCAGGTCTTCGCCCAGCGGCGAATACGCCATGGCCGCAGAATGCTGGAAGAACTCGATCGCGGTGATGCTCACTGTCCGCGCGTCGAGACGCGCCATGCAGACGTTCAGCGCGGACTCTTCGCCGCCGGTCCCGGAGTGAAAGCCATCCTGGGCGCGCTGCGCGCGTTCAGAGTCTGGCGCTGCGCCAGCGTGCGCGTCCATCAAGAGCCGCTCAAACGCAACCCGGCGCGGCTGTTGGACCAGCTCATCGCCAAGGCCAGAGCTCGTCAGCATCACGCCCTCACCAATGCCCGCGTTCGCCTCGACGATCATCGCGACGCCATCGGCCCGCACCACGGCGTGCCGCTGCCCGTCGGTGATGAGCAAGCGAAACGCCGAGAAGCTCTGCGCGTCAATCGATGTCGCAATCTCCAGCGACTCTGAAAGGTCCGAGGCAGCCAACAGTATCGGCACCACAGTTCCGCGCGATCGCAAGCCGTGGCCGGGCGGAAACGTTCGGGCGTCTTGGGTGGAGTTGAGCAGACACGCCGCGACGCCTCGGTCGTTGCATCCGATCCACGTGCCGCCGGAGAGCGGATCAACCGGCATGATCGCAACGCGCAACACGCACTGAATCACGCGCGGCCCGTGCGCATGCGGTCGAGTGCGCCGCTCATCGCGGTTCATCACGAGCCGCGCCCGCGGCTCATCAGCCCCGGACGCGTGCGATCCATGACCGCTCCGCAGCAAGGTCAGCGTACACAAATGGCGGGTTCCTTCTGCGGGTGCTTATGCACGATCGTCGCGTTGGCGTAGCCGAAGTGCGCAGGGAGTGTGACGCCGCTGGCGACGACGATGCCGCGAAGCGTCGCCTGGTGGTGGACCGTGTGGCTGAGGACGAAGGCCAGCTCACGCGCGAGCGTCGACGTGACAATCTGAAACGCGCCGGCCCGCGTCGCCATCACCTCGATCGTCAGCGGCAGCGCAGGATCGGCGGGCGCAAGCGCCGTGATCGCATCGATCAGTCGAGCGATCTCGTTCGCCGCGGCCGCGCGGTCGCTCTCGATGGCGGTGCCGCGTGCGCGCCGGTCGTAGGAAACCACGCCAGCGGTGACTCCATCGGCAAGGGCCGCAAGGTGATCAACGCTGTGGCGCAGGTGGCCGCCGATGGTGGCGCGCATGAACTGAGGCGACGAAGGGCTGGTGTAGACATCGTCGGTGATGGCGTTCACCATCATGTGCAGCTCACGCAGCACCAGGACGATGGCACCGACGAACTCGGGCGTTGTGGCCGCGCTGAGCGTGCTCTGCGCGTCGGGCGCGGCGGGGCGAATGAGCGTGGTCGAGGGCGTGAGGGGCGCGGGGGGCGCGAGGGTGGCGGGGGGTGCGGGTCGGGTGGTTGAAGCGGTGTCATTCATGGCAAACTACTTCTGTCCGAAGCTGTCAGTGCGGATGAGGATTGACATTAAAGGCGTCGGACGCCGTCGGGTCTGATGGTGAGAAACTTTACATCTGCGATGATGAAGATCTCGCCGGTGATCTCGACTGGGTCGGCGATGAGATGGTGAAGCGACACGGGGAACGGCGCGCCGCTCGGGCCTTGCAGAACATACGAACTCGGGGCCTCGCCCGTGGCTTGGCAAATCAGCACGGCCAAAACTCCCCGGCGAATACAAAGCGTGGCGCACGCCTTGTGCATCTTCCCGTCGCCGGGTTTCATCGCACCGAGGTAGCACTTTGCATCGACGATCTGGCCGCGCAGGCGAAGCGAGCCTGACGCGTCGGCCCGCGGGCGGGCTCATACTTCACAGGGTCAGCCTTGAACGCGTCGCGATTCTTCGCACTCGCAAATCAGCTCGTGACGCCGCCTTGCTTCAGCTCGAAAGCCTTGTCGCCCTTGATGGGCGTGCCGCCGCCCTCTGCCGGTTGCTTGCACAAGAGCGATGTTCATCGGTGCGCGGCAGCGACCGGCTTGCCCGCCGCGGCCTTCGCCGCCCGCACCGCCATCTCGTCGCACTCTTCGTTCTCCGGGTGCCCGTCGTGCCCGCGCACCCAGTGCATGGTCACCTGATGTCCGCCGCGCAGGCGATCAAGCTCTTCCCACAGTTCGCGGTTCTTCACCGGCTGCTTCGCGGCGGTCTTCCACCCGCGCTTCTTCCATCCCGCGACCCACTCGCGCAGGCCCTTGAGCACGTATTCCGAATCGCTGTAGAGCTCAACAACGCTCGGACGCGTAAGCGCCTTGAGCCCCATGATCGCGCCGGTGAGTTCCATCTGGTTGTTGGTGGTTTGCGCCTGTCCCCCCGCGTCCTTGCGAACCTTGCCACTGGCCGGGTGCTTCAGGACATACGCCCAGCCGCCCGGCCCGGGATTGCCGGAGCATGCACCATCAGTAAACAGCAGCACGCGCGGCGCATCGGCGCTCAGCGTACTGGCGCTCGCGCCAGTGCTCACAGCCACAGCATCGGGCCGCAGCCCGGGCAGATGCGCGTCTTCAGTGGGGGGCCTGGCACCCGCCTTTGACTTCGCAGCCCCGGCCTTTGCAGGCTTCACAGTCTTCGCAGGCTTCCGCGCGCCGGTCATGGGCGAACTCCAAACCCAGACGCTCCGCGCTGCGCGACATCAATCGAATGGTCCGTCAACGTCAGCCCGTCGTACGCCAGGCGGATCTCCTCCGGCAGCGACGACTCGGCATCGGCGTGCGCAATGTCGTGCGTCATATGAATGAAGTACGTCTTGCGCGGCCGCACGCGCTGCGCAACCTCGATCGCCTGGTTAAACGAAAAATGCGTCGGATGCCGCCGATATCGCAGCGCATCCAGCGCCAGCACGCTCAGGCCCTCAAGGTGCTGCCACGTCTCCGGCGGGATGGCGCTGACGTCCGTGCAATACGCCAAGGGCAGAATTGGGCCGTCGCTGTAGGCGGGCTTCAAAGCGCTCGGCGTCAGCGCATCGGTATCCAGCGGCGGCGCCCCAGCCGCGGCGGGTTCCGCACTCAATGCACTGCCCCTCACCACCTCGTGGTGGCCCGCCTCTAGGTGGCCCATCTCTTGGTGGCCCGCCTCTCCGAGGCGGGTCCCCTGCGCCCCCGGCTGCCTCCGCAGTGTCCCCCGACCCTCTACCCAGTCAAACCGGAACCCCAGAATCGGCAGCTTGCCATGTAGAAACCGCAGCGGCGTAATCCGCAGGCCGTAGAGCTCAAGCGTCACGCCCGGCTCCAGCGAGCGCGAGATCACGCTCGCCACGAACGAGTCGTTGACATTTCGCGCCGCGTCAAAGATGTGCCCATACACCCGCCGCAAGTGCTCCAGCGTGTGCGGCTCGGCGAAGATGTCAATCGGCGAGTGCTGCACCGCGTTGAACCGGCGCACCTCGTCGAGCCCAAACGTGTGATCAACGTGGTTGTGCGTGAAGAGGATTGCGTCGCAGCGCGCTAGTTTGTGCCGCAGCGCCTGCTGGCGAAGGTCCGGCGTCGCGTCGATGAGGATCGTGCGCGGGCGGCCGCTCGGGTCAATGAACTCGAGCGCCGCCCCGCAGCGCAGCCGGTTGTCGCGCGGATCAGCAGACATACACACGGCGCAATCGCACCCGATGACGGGCACGCCGCTGGAAGTCCCGGTGCCAAGAAAGGTGAAACGCATGGACGGTACCGTAGAAGCGTGCGAGCGCCGGTGCGAGCCGACAGCGCGAGTCGTCGCCAAGCCAGCTCGGCGCATCGGCAGCCACACGAGCACTCGCCGTCACCATGCTGGCTTAGAGCAGACGCTTCCATTCCACTCCGCACTCCGGGCACTTCGTCCCGGTGCCTGCCATGTCGCTTCCTCGCATGTCGTAGCCGCACGCAGAGCAGCGGTCGTGGGAGTACACCAGGCGCGACCGCCGGAGGACGACCCGCCCCACGCCGTGAATCGCGCTCGCTGCGACGACAAACACGCAGACGCCGATCAGCGCCGGCATAATCCGCTGCGCACCGATGACCGACGAGAATGAGGCAGCGAAGGCGCTCGCAACCAGCGCGACAACGAGCAGAATAGACTGCAAAATCCGCACTTCCAAGATTGAAAGCGATATACGCGTGCGCGCCGCCCGGGCCGCGGCGATCTGCTGGTCGGCCAGACTCGCTCGAACGACAACCCGCCGCTTCGCCCCGCACTCGGGGCACGAAAACGACCCGCGCTCGTCTGCCACGAGGCCATCGAGCGAGTGTCGACACTGAAGGCATGTCAGGCGAGGTCGATCCACGCAGCGTCTCCGCAACCCGAATCAAATCACGGCGCCGCGGGCGTCGTCACCGGCACCGGCGCGCTCGTCTGATTCGACGTGGGCGACCCGGCGGGCGCATTGACGGGCGACCCAGCGACGCCCGTCCTGGGCACTTCCCCCGCCCGAAACCCATCAAACTTCAGAAAGTCGCTCACCTCGCGCTCGCTCGGCTCGCTCGCCCTCCACGCAGAGTTGTACAACGCCGCGAGCATGTCCCCCGCGTCCATCAGCCGCCGCTCGATGAACTGTCTGCCCTCGGCCTCCTTGAACTTGCCGCCCTTCTCAAGCTCATACGTCTTCTCCATCAGAGCATGCGAACGCTTGATGTGCATGATCACCTCGCCCCAGGGGTTCAGCCCATCGGCAACCGCGTGCGTGAACTTCATCTGCGGCTTCAGCGATTCGTACGAAATGTTCCCCTGCGAGATCACCCCGCCATCAATGAACGCGTGAAACTTGTTGCTGGTCGTGTACGCGTTGAGATTCTCACCGACCCAGCCGTTGTAATGCTTCGTCGTGTGCAGCGGCTGGGCCGCGTCGCCCACAAAGTGCGACAGGATGCCCATCTGCACCATGATGTTCGCCTTCGCCATCTCCAGTTGCGGCCCGCGCGCCGGGTCATTCACCTTCGCCAGCGTGCGATACGTCTTGAAACTCGAGATCAGCTTCGCGTGATGCTCGCACATCGCGTGCGGCAGGAAACCAGCCCATTCCTTCTGCCCCGTCGTATCTAGCTTCTCGTTGTAGGGCGGTCGATCGCTCGGCTTGAACTGCCCAGTGCCCGCAGGTCCCTTCTCGCCGGCGTGCACCGCCCGAGCCACCGCCATGTCGCGCACAAACCGATATCGCAGCGGGTTCACCGTGTCGATCGTGAGGCCAAACTCCTCAAGATCTTCCACGTCAATGAAGTGATCTTGCGCATTCTCATGCGTCAGAAAGCTCGAACGCACGCCCCGCCACCGGTCCGGCTCCGCCGCTTCCCAGCCGATGGCGTGTACCGTGTCCTTCTCGCGAAGAAACGCCGGCACTGCCGGGTCCAGCCCGTCTAGCGCCAGCCAAGTGATCGCGCGATGCCCCACCGCGTCCCACGCGGCTGCCGACGAAATCGCTGTCAGCGATAAGCCAATCGCGACAGCGCGGCACACAAAGGCACAAGCAACCGATCGGGGACCACGAGCCATGAAAGAGCCCTTCTGTCTACTTCGCGACGACACCTCCGGAACACCACGACCAACTCCCGATCAGCAACCTCCACACAGGCCACCAGCGCCAACCACCCGCGCACCTCAGCTCACGCGCTCGGGCTTCTGCTCCCGCGCCATCAGCCGCCCAATCGCCTCAATCGGGTCCAGCCCCTCAAACAGCACCGAGTTCACCGCCCGCGTGATCGGCATATCCACGCGATACTTCTCCGCCAGGTCCACGACGCTCTTGGTGGTCGAGACCCCCTCGACGACCGAGCGCTGGTGGGCCAGATAGTCTTCCAGACGCAGGCCCTTGCCCAACGCCTCGCCACACGAGCGATTGCGCCCCTCGGGCGAGAAGCAACTCGTGGCCAGATCGCCGGTACCGGCAATGCCAAAGAACGTGTCTTGCGAAGCCCCCATGGCGGTACCTAGGCGAGCGATCTCTGCCACGCCGCGTGCCAGCAATGCGCTCTTGGCGTTATACCCCGCCTGCAAGCCATCAAGAATGCCCGCCGCGATCGCGATCACATTCTTCAACGCTCCCGCCAGCTCAACCCCCACCAAGTCAGGCGTGGTGTACACCCGCATCCAACGCGTCGCGAAAAGGCGTTGCACCTCGAGTCGGAAGGCTTCGTCGTCGCTCGCACACACCATCGTCGCCGGCAGACATCGAGCCAGCTCGGCCGCGATGGTCGGGCCGCTCAGCGTCCCGATGCTGCGCGGCCGCAAGTCCGGATTGTCGCGCAGAACCTCCGTGATGATCTGCGTCGGGCGCAGAAGCGTCCCGTTCTCAATGCCCTTGGCCACCGACAGCACCCCCGCCGTCCGCGGCACAAACCTTCCCAGCCGCTCCCACACGCTCCGGCAATACTGCACCGGGACGGCTGACACGATGAGCTCCGCCCGTGCCAGCGCGTCCGCATCGCGCAGCGACACGCGAACTTCGTCCGGCAGCCGCAGCGTCGGCAGGCGCTCGCTAAAGCGCGCCTGCGCAACAAGCCCGGCTTCTTCCGCCGAGTGGCCCCACATCGTGACGCGCGGGCGCGACGAGAGCGGTTTGCTCAATCGCTCCGGGTCGGTCAGGATCGACGCGCAGACCAATCCCATTTGCCCGAGCCCAAGGATCGTGACCTCCGGGCGGTCTTCACCGGCGGGTTGGTGGCTGCTCGGCTTGTGGTGGGGCGAAGTCATTCAAGCAAGCGGGCGAACACGACTGGTCAGGCAACAATAGCGAAACACACGCCCGCCAGACGGCGCAAGACGCGAAATCGCGGAACTCCGATTGAAATCCACGCGAACCACCCCGGGTGATTCGTCGTATGTCCGGCTGTCGCTCCGCGCGTCACCGGTCTACCGTTCGCTCCGAACGCTGGCTGCCGCGACCGGCAGCGCGCTTCTCCGCCGGGTTCTCCGGCGCATCGATGGAAGGGACACATGGCTGTGCATCACCCCGACGGGCACGCTCACTCCGCTCCCGCGCCCTCGCACGAGCACGCACACTCCCACGCACCCAGCGAAGACGGCATCGCCTGCTGCTCACACCATCAGCTCTCGGAGTTGCAATCCGAGCGGTACCTCACGCTTTATTTCGTCGGAATGAGCCTGCTGCTCGTCACCCGCTTCGCGAGCTGGTTCTTCGTGCCTGATCTGGTCTCTGCCGAAATCGCCCAGATCCCCGCAGTCTTGGCCGCGCTCATGCTCGGCGCCCCGCTCTTCTACGCCAGCTTCAAAGAGATCCGCCTCGGCCAGCCTTCAAGCAGCTCGCTTGCGGCCCTCGCGCTGGTCGGCCTGCTCGCCCTCAGCAAGTTTGAAGCCGCCGGCTGGGTGGCCTTCATCCTCCTCGTTGCCGACCAAGTCCTCCGCCGCACCGCCTTCAGCGCCCAGCGCGTGATCGAGCAGCTCGTCCAACTCACCCCCGATATCGCTCGCCTCGTTGATAACGCCGGCGAGCGCGAAGTGCCGCTCTCCCAGATCAAAGTCGGCGACGTCGTCCGCGTCCGCCCAGGCGAAAACCTCCCGATCGACGGCGTCGTCTCCTTCGGCCGCTCCACCCTCGACCAGGCCTCGCTCACCGGCGAAGCCGCCCCACACGAAGTCCAGATGGGCGAGCCCGTCTACGCCGGCACCACCAATCTCTCAGGCTCGCTCGATATCCGCGTCACACAGGTCGGCGGCGATACCACCATCGGCAAGGTCACGCAGCTCATCGCCGCCGCAGAGAAGGCCAAGACGCCTCGCCAGCTCCTCATCGAGCAGGTCGCTCGCTTCTACGTCCCAATCGTCCTCTCGCTGGCGTTCCTGACGTGGTTCCTGTCCAGCGCCGAGGTCGGCCTCGAGCGCGCCGTCAACGTCCTCTTCGTCGCCTGCCCCTCGGCGCTGCTCATCAGCTCGCCGACCGCACTCGTCGCCGCCTTCGCCTCCGCCGCGCGCCTCGGCATCATGATCAAGGAAGCCCGCTTTCTCGAAGCCAGCGCCGATATTGACACCGTCGTGATGGACAAGACCGGCACCATCACCACCGGCCGCTTCGTCGTCTCCCGCCTGGCCCCCGCCCCGGGCGTCGAAGGCGCCGAGCTCCTCACCGCCGCCGCCAACGGCGAGCAGCAATCCAACCACCCGCTCGCCCGCAGCATCCTCGCCACCGCCACCGCCGCCCGCATTCCCCTAGACACCAACGCTCAGTTCGAAGAGATCCACGGCCGCGGCGTCAAAGCCACCACGAACCTCGGCGAAGTCTTTGTCGGCCGCGCCTCCTGGCTCGAAGAACTCTTCCCCTCCATCAAGCACGATGTCGAGCAGATCAACCAGCGCATCGAAGGCATGACAGGCGTTCACGTCGTCAAGGACGGACGCTACCTCGGCTGCGTCGGCCTCGAAGACAAAGTTCGCTCCAACACCAAGGGCGTCATCGAGCGCTTGCGCGAGCTGGGCATCAAGAAGATCTCCATCTTCACCGGCGACCGCCTCAGCGTCGCGCAACGCGTCGGCGTCACCGTCGGCGCCGACAGCGTCGAGGCCGAGTGCCTCCCCGCCGAGAAGCACGAGCAGATTCAGAGCCTCGTCAAGCAGGGCCGGCGCGTCCTCATGGTCGGCGACGGCATCAACGACGGCCCCTCCCTTGCCGCCGCCGATGTCGGCGTCGCAATGGGCCTCGGCGGCAGCGACATCGCCACCAACTCCGCCGGCATCGCGCTCATGAACGACGACCTGTCGCGCATCCCCTTCATGATCGAGCTGGCCCGCATGTCGCGCTCGATCATCAGCCAGAACATCGCGATCTCAATCATCGTCGCGGTCGTCGGCCTCGCTCTCGCGTCCTCGGGCTACATCGACACGCTCGTCGCGCTCGCGTTCCACTTCGTGGGCGACGTGCTCGTCGTGCTCAACAGCTTCCGCCTCTTCCGCTTCGGCGAGGCCTACGCCGAAGTCGAAGTCCCCGAGCAAGACGCCACCCCCCAAAAACGCCGCGGCGGCTCCGTCAACCTCCTCGCCGCCCAGCCCGCCTAATCGCCCGCAGCCAAGCTCTCGCCCTCCCCCCAACCGCATCCGTCACCGCTATCTAACTAAAAGCCAAAAAAGCACCCCGGCCTTCCGGGGTGCTCCTCATTCTGCCTTCTACGATTCCCGATTGCCGATTGCCGATTCCCGACTGCCGTCCCCTGATTGCCGTCCCCGATTGCCGTCCTTCAGAAGTTAAATATCGCATCAAACGCCCGCGGTATCAACCCCTTCTCCGAAGAGTTCCTTACCTGGCCCAGGTTCTTGACGCGGAGCGTCAGGTCCGCCAGTTGCGACGACTGGACGGTGTTGCTCTTGCTGATGTCCTTCGGGTCGCACAGCCCGCTGAGCACCATCGTCTGCGACTCGTCGTCGCTGCTCACCGCCTTGCGCGCCTCGACCAGCAGCAGCCCATTGGGCTTGACATCGATCACCACCGCCGCGATGCGGGCAGTAAACTTGTCCTTGCGTTCATACGTGCCGTTGCCCTTGTAGGTATTGCTGCTGCCGATGCCAACGTCAGGGGTATCGCCGTCGATGCCGTCTTGAAGCGTGTTCTTCAGCAACAACGCCTGCAGCGAGGGGAACTGTCGCAGCGTCGCCGCGAGGTCATACGACTTCTTTGAGTCCAGCTTCTGCTCGTGCTTCTGATTCGAAGTCTCGTTGACGATGATGTCAACCTTGTCATGAATCTGGAACTTCCGCGCCTCCGGCGGCACCACCACCAGCAGCGACATCTCTCGCAGGCTCGGCGGCGCCATTAACGCCGCGCCAGTCATCGCGGGCGCAGCTTCCGGTGCAGCCGGCGTTGAAGCCGGTGCGCCCGGCGTGCCACCGTTTCCGGCTCCGCCTGGCCCTGACGGTGTTTCCGGCGTCGATGGCGCCGTGGGCGCTGCTGGCGCCTGCGCGGGCGCTTGCGTCGCTGGCGCGGGCATCGGTGTCGTGAACAGATTCTGCGCCGGTGCAACGCTCACGCCTGAGCCGCACACCAGCGTAACCATCAACGGCATATAGATCGATCGATTGTTCTTCATGGTTGTCTCAAAGCAAATGGCAAACAGACCGGAATCGCGAGCCCGCGGGCTCGACTCATTCAACAACTTTCAGTCACCGCTTCGCCACGGCTCGCGGCTGCCGTGCGCGGCTGCGTACATCCGGTTCACCCGCAAGCATTCCCGCCCCAATCACCGTCGCTCGCGCAGGCGCGCCCGCACCAATCACCGCGATCTCACCCTTGCTACCGCTCGCAGCCGGCCTCTTGCGCGCCGGCGCCGCTGGCACCGCACGCCCCTGCTCATCCGTCGCGCGATAAATTATCAGATCCCGCGGCTCAATGTCCTCACTCGCCGCCAGCTCGATCACCGCGACCCCCCGACCCGACATCCGCGCCGTGAACTGCTTCTTCGCACCTTCAGCCTGAAGCTGCACCAGTTGCCCATCGCGCGCCGCCTGCATCGCGCGGCACTTGATCTTCACCACAAACTGCCCCGACAGACAATGCACCCACACCTGCTCGCCACGCTGCACCACCACCGGCGGCTGAAAATCCGCCAGCGCCAGCACCCGCCCCGGCTCAATGCGCTTCTTTGCCGAGCCGCCCAGCAACTGCTCTGGCGAAGCGCCCGACTCCGCGCCCGGATTCAACCAGCGCGACTCCGCCCGCACGTCGTCCTGCGTCAACGTCTGATCACGCTCGATCGGCACCGCCGCGACCAGCACCTCGCGCCGCACCTGCAACTCCGTGCTATAGATGCGCGTCTCCTTCAGCCGGTCACCCCGATACACATCCACCGTCAGCGCCGTGCGCGCCGAGCGAAGCCCCGCGCCCGGCTGCACCTCCAGCCGATCGCCCTCGCCAACCGGCGCATCCAGAAACGCCCCGTCCGCCCGATTCGTCGCGACGATCTTGATGCGCATGTCCGCGATATCCACGCCCTGCAACCGCGCCAGCCGCTCGGCAATCACCCCCCGCGCCGTCGAGCCATCTACCAAACTGGCGATCTGCGACTCAATCTTGCGCCCGGGCAACGGCTCCGCGGCCGCGGGCATCGGCGATGTCTCCGGCTCGATCGACGCGCGCCGCACAAGACAAGTCGAACCTGTCAGCGTGACGCGACCCCAGTTCACCACGCGCGGCAGGTTGTCCAGCGCCCGCCGCACATCCTCGATCGTGACTCCCACGCCCCGCGTCGTATCGGCGGCGTTCATCGCGTCGCCGTTGATCACCACCGCCTCCCGTAGCCGCTCGCTCTCGGGTCCAATCACCTCGGCGATGTCCGCCAGGCGAACCGCACCCGTCGTGCGAATCTCCGCCGCAGCGCGAAGCGTGATGGTCGTCTGCGCTTGGGCGATGCCGCCACAGACCAGTGCGAGCGAGAACGCGAGGATGGATGCGAGTCTGCGTGCCATACGAGTAACTCCAGAAACCATCTGACAACGAAGCAGACTCAGCGGCGCAGATTCGACACGGTCTTGAGCACCTCGTCCGCCGCCCGCACAGTGTTCGAGTTCATCTCGAACGCGCGCTGCGTCCGGATCAGGTCGATGAGCTCGTTGGTCGGGTCAACGTTCGAGCTCTCCAGAAACCGGTGTACCAGCGACCCGCGCTGGTCGCTCCCCGGGTTGCCGATGACAGGCGTCCCGCTCGCAACCGTCTCGGCGTACAGGTTCTCGCCGATCTGCTTCAGCCCCGCCGGATTCAGAAACGTCGCCAGCTCGATCTGGCCGACCTCTTCCAGGGCCACCTGGTTCGGCAGTTGCACAAACACGCGCCCGTCCTCGTTGATCGATAGCCGCACCGCGTTCTCCGGCACCACGATGTTCGGCTCCAGCCTGCGTCCCTGGTCCGACGCGAGCACGATCTCGCCATCGGAGTTGAGCGAGAACGCGCCAGCCCGCGTGTACGCGAAGCCGTCGCCGATCTGATCCTGCACCCGCACGCGAAAGAAGCCGTTGCCCTGCACCGCAACATCCAGCTCGCGCCCGGAATCCAGCAGCGGCCCCTGTTTGAAGTCCAGTTGCGTCGCCGCCGCCTTCACACCCAAACCAACGTACAGCCCCAGCGGACGCTGATCCCCCGCCGCGTTCTCCGTGCCCGGCTGCGCCCTCTCCACGTACAGCAGATCCTGAAAGTTCGTGCGGCTCGCCTTGAAGCCCGGCGTGTTCACGTTCGCCAGATTGTTCGAGATGACTTCCAGGTGCGTGTTCAACGCACTCATGCCCGAAGATGCGGATTGCAGGGCGGTGATGCTCATGGTCGTGTCTTTCTTCTGGCTCGCATGCCCGCGCACGCTTCGTGTCAATGTCAGTTCAACGCCCGATCAGCGCATCAGCGCCGAACGCGCCGTCCCCTTCTCCGTCAGGCGATCTTTCCAAACGTGTTGATGGCGCGCTGCATCACCTCGTCGTGGATCTGGATCATCCTCGCCCCGCGGCTCACCGCCCGCTCCGCACTCGAGATCTGCATCGTCGCGCGGATCGGATCCACCGTTGATCGCTCCACCGTGCCCTGCTGAATCGTCGAGTTCGTCGCCAGCGTGCGCCGCGCCATCACGTCCGCGGGGACGCTCAGCAGATTGTCGCCCTGCTTCCTCAATGCGCCAGCGTCTGCGATGTCCACCACATGAATCCGCCCCGCGAGCTTGCCGTCTTGGCTGACGTTGCCATCAGCATCAATACGCACGGGCCGACGCGATTCCAGCGTGATCGGCCGGTCATTCGAATCCAGCACCGGGAAACCGCTGGTGGATTGCACCAGCGTGCCCTGGCGATTGATCGTCAGGCGTCCATCGCGCGTGAGCTTGAAGTTGTCCGGCCCCGTGCCCGCGCTCTGCCGCACAACCATGAACCCGGTCCCTTGGATGCCCACGTCCAGCGGGTTCGGCGTCGGCTCAAGCACGCCCTGCTCGCGCACCACACGCGTCGGTGCGAGCATCACGCCCCCCCCCAGCGCTTCGAGCATCTTGTTGCTGGGCAGGTTCGTGACGCCATCTTCAATCCGCACCACATCGCGCTGGCGCGTCGCGGGCATGTCGCGCTTGAAGCCGACGGTGGACATGTTCGCCAGGTTGTTGGCGAAGACATCCATGCGGTACATCGCCGTCTGCATGCCGCTCGCTGAGAGGTAAAGCCCGTAGTTCATGCGCATGCTCCCGAGTCATCCGTGCGCTGCCGCGCAGCATCCGCCTGGCGGGCGTTGCCCCCGCCGATCAGCCGAGCCTCGTGACACGCCGCCGCGAGGTTCGCCAGGCGACGGATCCGCCCCCCCAGTTGCCGCAGATCCCGCACCGGCAGCGGGAAAACACCCACCGTGCGCGTCGGCTCGCGCGTCACCGGGGGCAGAGCATTCAGGCCAGGTGTCACGGCTTTGTGTTCGCGAACGTGCATAGCGATCCTCGCTGGTAAATGGCGGACTCCGCCGCCACCAGTCCCATCGCAACGCCCGTGCCAACGCACGCAGCCTCAGTCACTTGAGTTGATCGCCTCAATGCCCCGCCGCACCACCACCCCCGCCACATCGTCCACCACGCGGCAGCCCCCGCCCGTCGTCGGCACAATCAGCCGCATCCGCCCGCCGCTCACCTTCTTGTCGTCCATCATCCTTCGAGCCACCTCCGCCGCCGCCGGCAACCCGGCAACCGACGTCGGCAGCCCAACCTTGCGCAACAGCGCCACAACCTGCGACGACACCGCCCCCAGCGTCCCGCCCTTCGCCACCATCAGCCCCAGATGCTCGCTCACCACCGTCGCACACACCAGCCCAAGCCCCACCGCTTCCCCATGCTTCAGCGGCCCTCGCTGAGTCTCCCCGCTCTCCCCATCACGCCACGACAACCCCGGCAAAGTTTCAATCGCGTGCGCAAACGTGTGACCAAGGTTCAGCATCATGCGCCCCCCGTCGGCGCTCGCGCTCATCTCTCGCTCGTCTCGTTCCACCACGCGCGCCTTGCAGGCCACGTTCCGCTTGATCAACTCAACCAGCGTCGCCGGTTCAAGCCGCAGCACACCCTCTGCGTTCCCCTGCAACCACGCCCACAGTTTCGCATCCCCCAGCGCCCTGCCGATCAACGCATGCTTCACGCACTCGCCCAGCCCGCAGCGAAGCTCCCTCTCCGGAAGGCTTGCCAGCAACGCGCAATCGCAGACCACCAATCGCGCCGGATGAAACGCGCCCACCATGTTCTTGAGTAGCCGCACTTCGCTTCCGCCCGCCCCATCGACCCCCGCACCGCCAACCCGCAGATTCACGCCAGTCTTCCCGCCCACCGCCGCATCCACCATCGCCAGCAGCGAACTCGGAAACTGCACAATCTCAACACCCCTCCGATACACCGCGGCCGCGAACCCCGCAACATCCGTCACCACGCCGCCCCCAAGCCCAACCACGCAGTCCGCGCGCTCCAGCTTCATGCCCGCCGCCTGAGCCAGAACTCGCTCCAGCGTCGCCAGCGACTTCTCCGACTCGCTCGCTTCCACTCCACACACTTCAACCCGAGCCCCCGCCCCAAGCGCAATCTCGCGTAGCCGACGCACGTCACCCTCAGGCACCCCTGAGTCCGCCACGATCAACACCCCGCGACGCCCTTTCATCGCCCGCGCAATCTGTTCGTGCCCGCGCCCAATCAGCCCATGCCCAATGAGCACCTGCGCACGAAACGCCGTGACCCCGCCACAACGAACCTTGACTGTTGCGACCTGCCCGCCCTTCGCGCCAGCATCCACGTTGGCATCGACGCCAGCGACTCGCGCGTTGCCAGCAGTCGCGACACCGTCGCGCTTCGCCGAACCCGTCAAACCCGCCTTGTTCCTCGTCGCGCCTGCACCCCCGCCAGCCCCCCGCGCAGCCCCCCGCGCAGCCACCCGCCCCCCACGAGCCTTCCCCACCCGCGTGCGTGCGACATTCCCAACTCGCTTCGCCATGCTCACGCCCCTCTTCACCCGCTCACCCCATCGGCTCGTACCGCATGACCTCACGAATCGTGTTGTCATCATTCATAATCAACACCCGCGGCCGATTCTCCGCATACTCCTCATCGCTCATCTGCGCATAATGCATGATGATCACGCGATCACCCGGCTCCACCAAGTGTGCCGCCGCGCCGTTGATCTCAATCTTCCCCGAACCCGCCTCGCCCATGAATATGTACGTCACAAACCGCTCGCCATTGCGGCAGTTGGCAATGCTCACCGCATCGTTCACCCGCATCCCGCACGCCCGCAACAGCGTCTCGTCGATCGTGATCGAGCCGATGTAGTCCGGCAGCGCCGCCGTCACGCGGGCCATGTGGATTTTGCTATGCAGAACTTGTCGCAGCATGAATGGACGTTCTCGAAGTTCGAAGCTGAAAAGTGGAACCGATCCGTCGCATCGCGGGCCGATCGTTCATTCTCGCTCGGTGCGAGTCCTGGAACGAGCGCGGACCCGCGCCTCATCACTGGCGCGCCGCGCCTCGCCCGCTTCCGGCTCGCCGCCGCTCGTCGCCCCGGAGCGAAGCTTCGGCGCCCCATCCTCCCAGTCGATTCGCTTGGCACCCTCGTGGATCGTCTCTAGGTCGTAATACGCGCGCGTCGACGGCTCGAACACATGAACGATCGTGTCGATGCAGTCCACCACGCTCCAGGTCGTCCGCGTGTCGCTGGCGCTTGACTTCACCGGCTCACCACGCTCGCGCGCGAGCGCCGCCACCGCGTCCGCGACCGTCGCCATCTGCCGATCGCTGGTGCCGCTCGCCAGGACCAAGTAGTCCGCAAGCTGGCTCTGCGTGCGAACGTCCAGCACGATGATGTCAGTACAGTTCAGCCCCCGCAGCAACCGCGCCGCCTCAATCGCAAACGCCGGCGAACTCACTGGCAATCGATACGGCAGCGTACTCACGCCCCCGCCCGCTCCCGACAAACTCCCCGTGCTAGCCGCGCCCTTGGCCCCCTTGCCCTTCGCCGCGGGTCCGGCGGGACGAGACCGCGCGCCGGGCCGCGCCCGCGTCCTGATCACCTTCACCGCGTCGCGCTGCTCCGCCACCAATCGAGCACTCTTCGTCGTGCCCGACTTCCCCTTGCCCACGCCCGCCCTCTTCGGCGCAGACACACTAGTCATCGCCGACGCTGACACCTTCGCCGGCCGCTTCAACGAGCTCTTCGCGGAACTCTTCGGCTGGCTCCTCACGAGCATCTTCGCTCCGCGTTTCGCAGCTCCCGCGCCCGCCCCGCTCCCGCCGCGCTTCACCGCTCCCGCTCCCGCCCCGCTCCCGCCACGCTTCGGCTTCACACCGCCCGCCCCCGCCGCCGCCTTCGCCGGCCAAGGGCGCTTCCCGCTCGATCCCGCGCGAAGAGCGCTCGCGCTTCGGGAGCCGGTCGATGGCGTTGCGGACGATTTCTTGCTGCTGCTCTTGGCCATGGTCGCTTTCGTCTGAAGTCGCTCGGTCAAATGCTGATGGGCGAG